>NZ_CBCPLS010000002.1:0-667379 GCF_965119475.1 Peptoniphilus sp. Marseille-Q6390
AAGTACAGATAGTAAAGACCAACTTGAATCATATAAATCGCAAGTTGATTATTACACAAATCTAATAAAAAATAATAAGAACTGGACTCTGGCTGGTATATATGCAGATGAAGCAACAACAGGAACAACTGCTACTAAAAGAGCAGATTTCATGAGGTTAATAAGTGATTGTCAAAATGGAGATATAGACATGATAATTACTAAATCTATATCAAGATTTGCTAGAAACACATTAGATACTTTGAAATATGTAAGGCTTCTAAAGGAAAATAACGTTGGTGTAGTATTTGAAGAAGAAAATATAGATACTTTGACAATGGATGGAGAGTTACTATTAACAATATTAAGTTCAGTAGCTCAACAAGAAGTAGAAAATACCTCAGCCCATGTGAAAAAAGGACTGAAAATGAAAATGGAAAAAGGGGAACTTATTGGCTTTCAAGGTTGCCTTGGATACGATTATGACCCCATAACAAAAAGCATCTCTATAAATGAAGAAGAAGCTAAAATTGTCAGATACATCTTTAAAAGATATTTAGAGGGCAATGGTGGCTCAGTCATTGGTAGAGAACTAGAAGAGCAAGGATATCCCACTCCTAGAGGTAAAACAAAATGGTCTGATACTACAGTGTTAGGAATAATTAAGAATGAAAAGTATATTGGCGATATACTAATGGGAAAGACCTTTACAGTTGATCCCATAACAAAAAGAAGATTAGCAAATTTTGGAGAATCTGATAAATATCACATTGAAAATCATCACGAGCCAATTATATCAAGAGAAGATTTTGAAAAGGCACAGGAGATTAGACTTAGGAGAGCACAAAACAGAAACACCATAGCTAACAAGGATAGAAAAAGAGAAAAACTATCAAGACAATATGCTTTTTCAAGTATGCTTGAATGTGGATTTTGTGGAGAAATACTTTCAAGAAGAACTTGGCATACAAGTTCAATTTACAAAAAAATAAACTGGCAATGTGTAAAATCAACTAAAAAAGGTAAAAAATATTGCCCTCATTCAAAGGGAATACAAGAAGCAGCAATAGAAAAAGCATTTGTTGAAAGCTATAGGCAATTATGCCATGCAGATTCAACAGTAATAGATGACTTTTTAAAGATTGTTGAAGAAGAAATAAATGATGAATCTTTAGCCAAGGATCTGAAAAAGATAGAAAATCATTTAAATAGAATCATTATTCAAGAAAGAAAGTTAGTTGATCTTCATTTAGAAGATAGTATAGACGAAGAAGTTTATGCTAAAAAGTATAAAAAACTTACAAAACAAAAAGAAGAATTACTTGATGAAAAGAAAACGCTGGAGCTAACTATCAAAGATGAAAACTCTATTAAAGAAAGACTAAAGCAATTTAAAAAGGTCTTAGAAAATAAAGAAATTATAGAGGAATTTAATAGAACAGTATTTGAAAGCATAGTTGATAAAGTCGTAGTGGGTAGAATTGATAAAGACGGAACAGTTCATCCTTATGACTTAACATTTTACTTCAAAACAGGAGTTAAAGATAGTCAAGATTCTAATAATTACAAAGATAAAAGAAAAAATGCCAAAGACAATGACAGTGATAAATTGTGCTCCCACAAAAATGACGAGGATAAAAAATTATGTTCCCAAGCAAAAGACAACGCACGCGGAATGTATTACTTTAATTTCTAGGATAGATTAACCAACTACAAAAATTTTTATTAATTAGGAAGTGAATATGGAAGGCAATTTTTTAGAAAATGTATGGATAGATTCAAAGATTATTGAAGATTGTATTATTGGTAGGGTTATGAATGTTGGTAAAATTTATGGGCTAAATAGTGCTTATGAAATATGGAATGAAGCAAATAATACTATATTAAATTGTAATGATAATAAAGAAAAGCTAAACCAGGGATTCTTATCTCTTAAAAGAGCCTTTAATGTAACGTCTATGGAGTTAAGAAAAAATTTAGGAATTGATAATATAAAATACAGCTCTAAAAAGAAAACTAAAGATTTTTTAGGAGATTTAGAATATTTTGAAATTATAAAAACGCTGACATTAAATAAGTATCTTAATCTTAGAAATCTTATAGAGCATGAAAATCATTCTCCACCTTCAGTTGAAGATTGCTTATCTTTATCAGAATATATATGGAATTATATTAGGAATACAGCTAATATTCTTAATCAATTTACAGAATATATTAGCATTACTAGAGATAATAATAAAATTTTATTTGAATATATTATAGAAGAAAAGAATAATATTTACTTTCCTCATTTGTATGTTACAGCTTTTGTAGAATCAAAATTTGTTTCATATCTCTTTAAAGAGAACTCAATAAATGTAGAAAAAATAAACTTGTTAAACAAATTTGATTTACAGAAAGAAATAGAGTTTGAAAAAGAATCTGAATATATAGACGATTTAAGGCATATTGCTATTAAAGGAGAAATTCTTGATCAAGATATCATTGCTGAGTACATTAAAGTATTGATTTTACCAGAATATGGAGGTTTAGATGACATATCAATCCAATCAATTTTCTGAAAAGTATGAGATAATTGATTTTGAAATTTTTTTAACGTCTGATTGTGAATATGATGATATTATGCTGGGAAGAATAGATTTTTTCGAATATTTATGGCAAGACGAGGTAGAAGTTAAAAAGTTTATAGCTAGTATAACCTTTTATATCTTTAATATTTATAATGTTGAAGATATGTTATTATTAGCCGATAGTATTTCTGGTGATTTAGAATATGTGGCAAGTGCTTATAACATTTACTGTAATGAAGTTGGAGGAATAGGATCCGTTGCTATAATAGATGATTTCAATCTAATAGATGATCCGAAAGATTTTTTTGAGAAAATACAAATGATTAAATACTTTTTAGAAAAAACAATAGAGAAATTACAAATAATAGGTACAGGGACATTGCTTTTTATGTCCAAGGCTTTGATTTTAGATCTTAACAAATCAGATAGAATATACTTAATAAATGAATTACTAGATATTAATTGCATACCAATATACCAAGATGAAAGTGATATTGTTTTAGCTAGGAATTTAGTTTAGACATTATAAGCTAAACAAATATTGATTAATGCTAGATATAGGGCTTAAAATAAAATTTATCATATAAAATTATCATATGAAGTGGAAAAAAGCTTAAATGCGAATATATTTCTATAAGATTAAGTTGGAATATAATTGGCAAACTTAAAGTAGCATGTAAATAATTAGGAGAAAAGATGACTAAAGAAATAAAAACAACAAAAGAAGAGATATATGATTATTGGTTTTCTAGAATTGATGAAAGCAATCTAAGTGTTGATGCATCGGAAGCATTAGAAAGATGTTGGAGATGTGGATCAAAAAGAAGACTGGAGAGATGTCATATAATTCCAAGATCTTTGGGTGGTGAAGATATTCCATCGAATTATGTCTTGCTTTGTAAAAGATGTCATTTAGAAAACCCTAATGTTTATGACCCTGAAATTATGTGGGATTGGCTTAAAGCATATAAGGAACCCTACTATGATACATTTTGGATAAACCGAGGCTTGGAAGAATATGAGAGAATCTATAAAAGTAAGTTTAAGGATGACATTGCCATATTTGATAAATTTATAACCGACAAGGAAGCTAAAGAAATTTTAGGGGAAGATATAGGTAGCTATGCTACTCATCATTTTGGACAAATGTATTTAAACTCTTCAACTATAGCTGGACTAATGAGGATTTTAATTAAAAAATTGAGAGAAAAGTATGAAATTGATTAAAATCCAATTTAAGTAGAAAAATTCCAGGGACTACTTTAGGAGTTCCTGGAATAAAATTTTTTAAAATTTGCTAATGGAAATTGTGAGATGAATATGATTAAGTATATAAAAAAACAGCCCACAATTTGTGAGCTGTTTTGAAAGTTTTAAATTTTTATAATCTTACATTAACTTTGAAACATTTCTTGCGTAGGCTATTGGGTCTTTTATTTCAAGTCCTGCAACAAGTCTTGCTCCATCGTATAGCATTTGTGTGTAAGTTTTGAATTCTTCTGAAGACTCGTCCATTTCCTTTAATTTTTTCACAGCAGGGTGGTTTGGATTTACTTCTAGGACCTTGTCTGCCTTAAAGCCTTGGTTGTTTGGCATGTGGCTAAGAGTTTTTTCCATTTCAATGGAGATTTCACCCTTGCTTGATAGGTAGGCTGCGTCATCTTTTAGATTTGGATTTTCTCTTATAGATGAAACTTCTCCCTTTAAGATGTCTTTCATCTTCTTTACATAGTCTTGTAAATTCTTTTCATCCTCTTCTTTGACTTCATCTGTTTCAGAAATAGACTTGAACTTCTTGTCGTCATATTCTTCTAGCATCTTGATGACAAACTCATCAATTGGATCTGTGAGGGCAAGGACTTCTATGTCCTTGTCAATAAAGTGTTTGATTTGTGGAAGGTCCTTAATAGCCTCGATTGATGAGCCATTTGCATAGTAGATGAAGTCTTGGTCTGGCAACATGTCCTTCCTGTACTCGTTAAAAGTAATATTTTCTCTTTTAGTAGTTGTGTAGATAAAGAGGTCCTTTAGCTTGTCCTTGTCTGCTCCATAATTTTCATATGCACCTGACTTTAGACTGACGCCAAAGTTTTTAAAGAATTCAGCGTACTTATCCCTATCGTTCTTAAGAATCTTTGCAAGTTCATCAAGGATTTTCTTTTCTATATTTTTCTTAATTAGTTGGAGTTCACGAGTTTTTTGTAGCATTTCACGTGAGATGTTAAGGGAAATATCCTCTGAGTCTACAACGCCCTTGATGAAGCTCAAGTAGTCTGGAAGTAGGTCTTCACATTTTTCCATAATTAAGACGCCGTTGGAGTAGAGTTCAAGTCCACCCTTCTTGTCTGGGTTTAAGAAGTCAAAAGGTCTCCTTGATGGAATGTATAAAATTGCCTTAAAGGAAATCATACCTTCTACAGAGATGTGGATGTGGGCAAGGGGATCTTCAAAGCCAAAGTGTCTTTGTCTGAAGAAGTTGTTGTAGTCCTCTTCCTTTAATTCATTTTTATTTTTTCTCCACATTGGGACAGAAGAGTTTAACACATCGTCTTCTCTGTAGGATTCAAACTTTGGATCATCTTCTGTTGAGTCGGCAGTTGGTCTTTTCTTTTCCACTTCCATCTTAATTGGATAGGAGATGTAGTTGGAGTAGTGGCTCACAAGTTCTCTTATCTTATATTCATCAAGATATTCATCATAATTTTCTTCTTTTGTGTTGTCTCTCAAGTGAAGAGTAATGATAGTACCGTGTTTGTCCTTTTCCGCATCTTCAATGGAATAGCCTTCTGCACCCTTGGACTTCCAAAGATGAGCTTTTTCTTCCTTGTAAGACCTAGTCAAGACAGAAATTTCATCTGCAACCATAAAGGCAGAGTAGAAACCAACACCAAACTGTCCAATGATTTCGTGGTCGGCATCTTTTTTGTTTAAGTTTTTAAAATCAAGGGATCCTGACTTAGCTATTGTTCCCAAGTTTTCTACAAGTTCTTCAGCAGTCATGCCAAGGCCACCGTCTTCTATTGTCAAAGTTCTCTTGTCCTTATCAGGAGTTATCCTAATGAAATAGTCTTCGTGGTTGAACTTAAGCTTGTCATCGTTTAAGGCGATGTAGTACATCTTGTCCATAGCATCTGATGCGTTGGAGATGAGTTCTCTTAGGAATATTTCTTTATTTGTGTAAATGGAATGAATCATCAAGTCCATTAATCTTTCTGTTTCGGCATTATATTTTTTATTTTGCATATTATCACCTTTCTTCATTAGCACTCGATATGTGCTTCTGCTAATAATATATATCTTTTTATTAAAATAGTCAAACCTTTGAAAATTATTTTGGGCTTATAGTTTTAAAATTTAAAGAGATAGAAATTTTTTTAATCTCGTGAAGTTTTTTTATTTTAAAATCAATATAAAAAAACTTCTTGACAAAATAAAATTGAAAGCCTATATTATATCTAAATAATAAACCGATAAAGAAGATTAGTAATTTTTATGGAGCTTTAAAGAGAGCGAGTCACATGGTGAGAGACTTGTAGGTGAAGTTTAAATGAATGGACTTCTGAGGGCGGGAAGAAATAAATCTTTGATTTAGAGTAATGCCCGACGGGACTTAGCCGTTAAAATAAGACCAATATGTTAGTATTGATGAGAGGGTGCTTTATGCAAATTTGGGTGGTACCGCAGAAGTTAAGACTTTTGTCCCATTAGGGATGGAAGTCTTTTTTTATTTCCATCCTTCTCTCATAGTGTGAGGAAAAGGAGAAAAAAATGAAAAAAATTTTAGTAGTATTGTCATTAGTTATGTTGTTAGTTGGATGTTCAAAGGGAAGCGGAGAAAAAACTTCTGATGGTGAGAAAGTTTATAAAATTGGAATTTTACAATTTGCCCAACATCCATCACTTGATAATTGTAGGGAAGGTTTCTTACAAGGACTTGAAGAAGAAGGATTTGTTGAAGGAAAGAATTTAGAAATTGATTACCAAAACGCCCAAGCAGATATAGGTATAGCAGCCCAAATAGCAAATGCCTTTGTGGGCAACAAGGTTGATATGGTAACAGCAATTGCCACACCAGCAGCCATGAGTGCCTACAACGCAACAATGAAAACAGACATACCAGTTGTCTACACAGCAATTACCGATCCTATTGTTGCTCAACTTGCAGATGAAAATAAAAAACCTCTTGGCAATGTAACAGGCACAAGTGACATCTTGCCAGTGGAAGCTCAATTAAAATTAATAAGAGAGATAATGCCGGAAGCAAAAAATCTTGGCATACTTCATACATCAAGTGAAGCAAACTCTGATTCAATGTTAAAAATCTACAAGGACCTTGCAGGCAAGTACGGCTTTACAATTGTTGACGAGGCTATAAACACTACAGCAGACATACCTCTAGCAACAGACAACTTACTTTCAAAAGTTGATGCAATTACAAATCTTTTGGATAACACAGTTGTGAATTCTCTTCCAACAATTTTAGACAAGGCCAATGCAAAGAAGATTCCAGTTTTTGGTTCTGAAGTTGAACAAGTAAATATGGGTTGCTTTGGTTCAGAAGGTATTGAATATGTTTCTCTTGGAAAGCAAACAGGTAAGATGGCTGCAAAAATTTTAAAAGGAGAAGCTAAGGCAAGTGAAATGCCTTTTGAAACTATTGAAAAGCCAAACCTATACTTAAACTCAAAGGTTGCTAAAGACCTTGGCATAGAAATACCAAAGGACCTACTTGATAGGGCAACAGAAAACATAACTGAAGTTATAATCCCTTCAGAAAAGTAGGTAAGCCATGGATATCTTAAGAGGAATAATTGAGCAGGGGCTGACTTATAGTTTCTTAGCCCTTGGTCTTTATATTGCTTACAGCATCTTGGACTTCCCAGACTTAACAGTTGACGGGTCCTTTCCGCTGGGAGCAGCAGTAACAGTCTTTGCAATCCTAAGGGGAGTGAATCCTGGCCTTGCCCTTGTAATGAGTTTCTTGGCTGGAGCTATTGCAGGTTCCTTGACAGGCCTTATACACATAAAGCTAAAGGTAGAAGACCTACTTGCAGGTCTTATTATGCAAACTGCCCTATGGACTATTAATTTAAAAATTGCAGGTAAAGCCAACGTGCCAATCTTTAATGAGGCAACAATTTTTTCTACTGGACTTGCAAGACTTGTGCCCGAAAATTTAAAAGATTTTGACTTGCTCCTTGTTATGATTCCTTTTGTTCTTGTGATGAAAATTATCTTAGATTATTTTTTAAAGACCAAGGCTGGATTTATTTTAAAGGCTTGTGGCGACAACGAAAGCCTCGTTAGGACCATGGCAGTTGACCCAGGCAGGGTAAAGATTTGTGGCCTTGCACTTTCCAATGGACTTGTGGCTTTAAGCGGGGCTATAGTTTGTCAAGAGCAAAGATTTTTTGAAGTTTCCATGGGAACTGGGTCCATGGTAATGGGTCTTGCGGCAGTGGTCCTTGGGATGAAACTCCTTGAGAGCCTGGACTTTATGAAGGACACAAGTAAGGTTTTAGTGGGATCAATTCTCTACAAGGCATCAATTGCCCTTGCAATTGCCCTTGGTTTTTCGGCAAATTCAATGAAACTTATAACAGCAGCAATCTTCCTTGTGATTTTAATCGCAGGAAGGGGAAAGAGAAAGAAGGTCCATCATGCTTGAGTTGAAATCAATTGACAAAACCTTTAACATTGGAACAGCTAATGAGAATAAACTTTTTTCTGGCTTTGACCTAAGCCTTCCCAAGGGACAATTCCTTAGCATCATTGGGTCTAATGGGTCAGGCAAGTCCACTCTTTTAAATATAATTTGCGGGTCTCTAAGAGAAGACTCGGGAGAAATTTTAATAGACGGAGAGAACCTAAAAAAGATTCCTGAGCACAAGAGATACGTCAAGATGGGAAGAGTTTTTCAAGATCCAAAGATGGGAACTTCGCCAAAGATGACAATTTTAGAAAATATGTCCATGGCGGAAAATAAAAACAAGTCATGGAACTTGACTCCAGGAGTAAATAAAAAGAAGAGAGAAATCTATAGGGATACATTAAGAGGTCTTGGCCTTGGACTTGAGGATAAGTTAGATGACAAGGTTGGACTCCTATCAGGTGGTCAAAGACAAGCTCTTGCCCTTATAATGGCAACTCTTGTTCCCATAGACTTTTTAATTTTAGACGAGCATACAGCAGCTCTTGACCCCAAGACAGCAGACACAGTTATGGCAATCACAGATAAGCTCGTGAGAGAAAAAAACTTGACTGCCCTTATGGTAACCCACAACTTAAATTATTCACTTAAGTATGGGGACAGGCTCATAATGATGCACAAGGGAGAAAAGATTATGGACTTAGCTGGCGAAGAAAAGAAAAATCTTAAGCTAGATTCCATCTTAGATAAATTTTATGAAATATCTATAGAGGTAGGGAATTCTCTATAAGGAAAAGAAAATAATTTTTGACAAAGAAAAAGCCATGGATAAGTCCATGGCAATTTTTTTAGATTAAATTTTTATTTATAACTTAGTTTGGAATATATTTTTTGTTTGCCTTGCCTAGCTCGTGTTGAGCCATAGTTGACACAACAGTGTAAACAAGAATTGATGCCAAGTTGGCAGTTACAGAGTCGTGGTCGAATCTTGGTGAAACTTCGCAAATGTCAAAGCTCATTGGCTTGCCAGATGAAAAGACGTGTTTTAAAAGTAGGATTACTTTTTCTGGATCAACTCCCAAGGCTTGAGGA
Source organism: Peptoniphilus sp. Marseille-Q6390 (assembly GCF_965119475.1). Classification (NCBI taxonomy): domain Bacteria; kingdom Bacillati; phylum Bacillota; class Tissierellia; order Tissierellales; family Peptoniphilaceae; genus Peptoniphilus; species Peptoniphilus sp. Marseille-Q6390. The sequence goes on from NZ_CBCPLS010000002.1 coordinate 9,292, forward strand.
GCAGAAACTCCTGGTGCATAGGAAGATGTGAAGCAGTCCATACAAATTGTTACATATAGGTGGTCTTGCTCATGGATATATTCGTCAAGATGTTGGACAATATCAAATAAGTTGCCGTTGATAAGGTCCTTACCTAAGACATAAGTAACGCCCAACTTTTCTGCAGTTCTAAATAGGGAAAGAGTGTTGGAGTGTTTTTGAATTCCCATTACATAGTAGGCATATTGAGTTCCCTTTTCACGAGTGTAGTCGGCGATTTGCCTAAACATAGTTCCACTTGTACCAGTTCCCTTTTCATAAGGTCTAAGGTCAAAGTGGGCATCGAAATTTAAAATTCCAAGCTTGTTGTCTTCTCTGTCGTCAAGAAAAGTGCTAATTCCCTTGTAGTGACCAAAGGCAGTTTCGTGACCGCCACCAAGGACTAGGGGGAATAAGTTTAACTCAAGAACCCTATCAACAGCCTTAGCAAGTTCGTCTTGGCTGGCTTCAAGAGTTGTGTACTTACTTGTCACGTTACCGCAGTCAAAGATCTTAACTTCTTTAGAAAATTGACATGGAAGTTTTGCAAGTTCCTTTCTTATAGCAGCAGGACCAGCAGCAGCTCCGAACCTTCCCTTGTTAAGCTCAATACCTTGGTCAGATTCAAAACCTACAATACCAAAGCCAAGCTTGCCTTCGAAAGGAGTTAAGCTTTCATCGTTTAGGTCAAGGGGTTTAACCCATTGGTGCCACCTAAAAGATTCGTAGTCGTTTTCATCGTCAACTCTGCCAGACCATATAGTCATTTCTTGTGGACTATAATAATTTATCATTTTACACCTCAGTTTACTTTGTTTTTTGGATTTTTACCATTTTTAAAGTCAATTAAATTGTCTTTTGCATTTTCGCCCATCTCAAGCCTTGCTTCAAAAGTTGCGTTGCCAAGGTGAGGGGCAAGGATTACATTGTCAAGGTCCATAAGTTTATCATTTACTCTTGGTTCAAACTCATAGACATCAAGGGCAGCTCCTGCTATTACATTTTCTATTAGTGCATCAGCAAGGGCATCTTCATCAACAATTGGACCTCTTGACGCATTTATTAATATAGCAGATTTTTTCATCATTTCAAGTTCTTTTTTTGAGATCATGTGGCGAAGGTCTGGCACAAAAGCTGTGTGAAGACTTAAAAAGTCTGCGGACCTTATTACTTCATCTTTATCTAAGTATTCTATGTCAAATTCTTTTTCAAAGTCTTCTTTTCTTGTTCGTGAATAATAAACAACCTTCATCTCAAAGGCTCTTGCCCTCTTAGCAAGATTTTTTCCAATGTTGCCAAGTCCAATTATGCCAAGAGTTTTTCCCTTAAGTTGACTTCCAAGATAAAATGTTGGTCGCCAGCCATAAAATTCTCCAGCCCTAGTAACCTTGTCGCCAGATACAATTTTTCTTGCAGCAGCAAGCATAAGTCCAAAGGCAAGTTCAGCTGTTGACACAGCAGATGCAGGAGCAGGTGCGTTTGTAACAACAATTCCTTTTTCTCTTGCGTAATCAATATCTATATTGTCGAAGCCAGCTCCGTAGTTGGCAATAATTTTTAAATTGTCGCCAGCATCAATGACTTCTTTGTCGATTTTATCTGAAAGAGGACATAGAAGGGCATCTTGTCCCTTTATCATTTCAATAATTTCTTCTTTCTTTAGTGGAACATTGGAGTCGTGGTAGCTTATTTCAAAATTTTTGTCTAGATCATCGTAAATTTTTTTTGGAATATTACTTGTAATCAATAATTTCACAAAATCACCTCTGCCTACATTTTATCATAGTGAGATTAAATGTAAAAAAATATTAGGTCACAAGTAAAGTGAAGAGAAAAATTATAAAAATTCAAATTGATTTTATTAGACTTAGAAACTTTAAAAAATTTATATCTTCCTATATAATAGTTAAGATTATAGATAGAAAGATTAAGAGGTGATTAAGTGCAAAACAATGAAAATAAATTGGGGACCATGTCAATCCCAAAACTTTTATTTCAAGTTTCCTTTCCAATTGTAATTTCTATGTTCATCCAGTCTATGTACAACTTGGTGGACTCCTACTACATTGGAAAGATTAACGAAGAAGCCTTCACTGCCATAGCAATTGCCTTTCCAATACAAAATATAATGATAGGAATTGGAGTTGGGACAGGAGTTGGTATGAACTCACTGATCTCAAGATACTTGGGAGAGAAGAACTTTGACAGGGCCAACAAGACAGCAGAGAATGGACTTACACTTGCCCTCTTATATGGCCTACTTCTATTTATCTTGTCAAGATTTTTACCAAGACCCTTTGTGTCAGCCCAAACAACAAATGAAAATATAATTAAGTATGGCGTGGACTATCTTCAAATTGTAATGGGCTTATCCATAGGCGTCTTTACACAAATATTTTTGGAGAGAACTCTTCAGTCAACGGGAAGAACAGTCTTTACTATGCTCACACAATTAATTGGAGCTGTCTTAAATATAATTCTCGACCCAATTTTTATTTTTGGTTACTTTGGACTACCAGCCATGGGTGTAAAGGGTGCAGCAGTTGCTACAGTGACGGGACAAATAATTGGAGCAATTTGCGGGGCCTTCTTCCAACATAAGTTTAACCCAGACATAACAATGAAGAAGCTTTCCCTTAATCCAAAAATTATCAAGGGCATTTACATCGTTGGAATTCCATCCATGATAACAATAACAATCCAGTCCTTTACAATATATGTACTAAACAAGATGCTATCAGAGATTTCCACATCAGCCATAGCAGCGCTTGGAGCCTACTTCAAGGTTCAGTCCTTTGTCTTTATGCCAATCTTTGGTATCAACAACGGACTTGTCCCAATAATTGCCTACAACTATGGAGCCAAAAACAAGGAGAGAATTATAAAGTCAATAAAGCTGGCAATGATAACAGTAACTGTAATGACATTAATAGTCTCAGGCTTAATAATGTCCTTCCCAAGAGAAATTTTAAAAATCTTTTCTGCATCAGGCAAGATGTTAGAGATAGGAATACCAATGCTTAGGATTTGTGCTTTGTCTTACATCTTTGCAGGCATATCCATAGTGGGAGCCAGTGTCTTCCAAGCCTTTGGCAATGGAATATTGGCACTACTTGACTCAATCCTAAGACAAATTATTATCCTACTGCCAGTTGCCTATATAGCTGTCACATATTTTACAGTTAACGAGATATGGTGGGGATATGTAATAGCAGAGATAGGTTCAGTATTTTTTATAGCATATTTTATGAATACCTTTGTTAGAGGAAAAATAGAAGCAATTTGATGTCTAAATTAGCTTAAATGTTGAAAAAAATTTGAATTTGAGGTATTATGAACTTAATTTAAATATCCAGGAGGAAAAGCATGGCAAAAGCAAAATTTGAAAGAAATAAACCACACGTAAACATTGGAACAATTGGTCACGTTGACCACGGTAAGACAACACTAACAGCTGCAATCACACTTGTAATGAACAAGAGATACGGCGGAGGAGAATTCGTAGACTACGCACACATTGACAAAGCACCAGAAGAAAGAGAAAGAGGAATCACAATCTCAACATCACACGTAGAATACGAAACAGCAAACAGACACTACGCACACGTAGACTGCCCAGGACACGCTGACTATGTAAAGAACATGATCACAGGAGCAGCACAAATGGACGGAGCGATCCTAGTAGTATCAGCAGCGGACGGTCCAATGCCACAAACAAGAGAACACATCCTACTAGCAAGACAAGTTGGTGTACCAAAGATAGTAGTATTCCTAAACAAAGAAGATCAAGTAGACGATCCAGAACTAATTGAATTAGTAGAAATGGAAGTAAGAGACCTACTAAGTGAATATGACTTCGATGGAGACAACACACCAATCGTGGTAGGATCAGCATTAAAAGCCCTAGAAGATCCAGAAGGAGAATGGGGAGACAAAATAGCAAAACTAATGGAAGAAGTAGACGAATACATCCCAACACCAGTAAGAGATACAGAACACCCATTCCTAATGCCAATCGAAGACGTATTCTCAATCACAGGAAGAGGAACAGTAGCAACAGGAAGAGTAGAACAAGGTGTAGTAAAAGTAGGAGACACAGTAGAACTAGTAGGCTTAACAGACGAAAGCAGACAAGTAGTAGTAACAGGTGTAGAAATGTTTAGAAAACAACTAGACCAAGCAGAAGCAGGAGACAACATCGGAGCCCTACTAAGAGGAGTACAAAGAGAAGAAATCCAAAGAGGACAAGTACTAGCAGCACCAGGAACAATCAAACCACACACAAAATTTGAAGCAGAAGTATACGTACTAACAAAAGAAGAAGGTGGAAGACACACACCATTCTTTAACGGATACAGACCACAATTCTACTTCAGAACAACAGACGTAACAGGAGACATCCAACTAGCAGACGGAGTAGAAATGGTAATGCCAGGAGATAACTCAACATTTACAGTAACACTAATCACACCAATCGCAATGGACGAAGGACTAAGATTCGCTATTCGTGAAGGTGGAAGAACAGTAGCATCAGGAGTAGTATCAAAGATTCTTGACTAATCCTTGGATTACAAAATAATAAAAAATTAGAGGGAGTTAATGCTCCCTCTTTTTTGTGCAAACCTTTAAACAAAAATAAACCACCTTGCATAGGTGGTTTAAAATTTTTAAAGCTACTTATAACTTGCTACGAGTTGGATTTCTACTGGGGCATTGCCTGGTAGGGTCATTACACCTAGGGCTGCTCTTGCGGAAATGCCTTTTTCTCCTAGGGCTTCGAATAGATAGTTCGATCCTAGGTCTGCTATCTTTGAGTGGGCTGTGAATCCTTCTTCGGCGTTTACATAGACTGTCATATTAATTATTTCTTCTAAGTCTTCTCCCTCTTCTAAAGTATTTATTATTGCTGTAAGAGCATTCTTTGTTGCTTGGACTACAGCTTCTTGATAAAAAGAAATTTCTTTGTCTCTTGTAACTTTTCCTTCTAAGATTAATTTGCCATCGAGTCTTGGCGTCATACCTGCTGAGTAGATGAATCCATTAGACTTTTTGGCTGGCAAGTATCTTCCTTGTGGTATTGGATTTTTTTCCATTCCTATCACCTCTCCTTCATTATAGCAAGTCTTTGACTTGTTCACTGAATTTTATTTTAAATTTCTATATGTTAGAATGAAATGATGGAGGAATTATGAATATATACAAGGGATTAGATAAATATAAATTAAGAATTGTTGTTGTCATCCTTCTTACCTTTGGCAATGCGCTTGGGGAACTTTTTCTTCCTAAGCTTATGAGTCTTGTAATTGATAAGGGGGTTGCCTATGGAGACACGGATTATGTCTTAAAGATTGGCGGCGTCATGATTATTGTCGTGATTTTTACTGTTATGTGCAGGGCTTCTGCTGCTTATCATTCTTCTAAGACTACTATGGCCTTCTCCCGAGACCTAAGGTACAAACTTTTTAAAAAAATTAATTACCTGAGCTTTGATGATGTGGAACATTTTTCTATTTCATCGCTTATCACAAGGACAACTGATGACGTCAACCAAGTTGAGCAAATGGTACTAATGGGACTTAGACCTCTTGTTAGGGGTCCCCTTATGTTTATTGGTGGTCTCATCATGGCTCTCTCAACTAACGTCAAGTTGTCGGCAGTCTTTCCCATTACAATTCCCTTTATTGGAATTGGGATTTACTTTGTCTTTAAGAAGGGCCTTCCTTATTTTCCAATTTTGCAAAGAAGGCTTGACAAGTTAAATGAACTTTTTAGGAGGAGACTAACTGGCGTCAGAGTTATTAGAGCCTTCTCAAAGGATGCTTACGAGGAAGAAATATTTGACGAAGCCAATCTTTCTTATCAAGAAATGGCAGCTAAGGTGAACAAACTTCTTGTCAATGTGAGACCTATGTTGGGGACGATTTTAAATTTTGGAATTATTTTTGTCCTCTACTTTGGTGCTAAGCTTATCGACATAAGGGAGATGGGGATAGGGGACCTAATGGCCTTCATCCAATACATCACCCAAGTCCTATCTGCCATGATAATGATGAGTTTTCTCTTGTCACTTCTTCCAAGGACCTTTGCTTCCATGGAGAGGATCAACGAAGTCTTGGAATACGAATCAACAAAAACTGGTGGAGATAAAAAATTATCTGGAGATATTTATGAGATTGAGGCGAAAAATCTTTCTTTTGCTTATCCCGATGCATCTCAAAGGGTTTTAAATGACATAAGTTTTGACGTGAAGAAGGGGGAAACTCTAGGCATCATTGGAGGAACTGGGTCAGGCAAGTCAAGCCTTTTAAGACTTTTACTTCAATTTTACGAGCCAGGTGATGGAGAGCTCTTCTTAAATGGAAGAAATATAAAGACTTTAAACAATTATGAGGTCAGGGACAAGATTTCTTATGTGCCACAAGAGAATTTCTTTTTCTCAAAAACTGTTGCAGAAAACTTATCCTATGCCAAGGAAGATGCTGAGGATGAAAAAATGATAGCGTCTTTAAAAAATGCAAGAGCCCATGAATTTTTAGGTGACAAGCCTTTGGAGAAGAAAATCTCTAGAGCTGGAAGGAACCTTTCAGGTGGTCAAAGGCAAAGACTTGCTATGGCGAGGGCTCTTACTCGTGATGCATCAGTCTACCTCTTCGACGACTCCTTCTCGGCTCTTGATTACAAGACGGACTACGAGCTTAGACAACTTTTGAAGAAGAGGCTTAAAGATAAAATTGTAATTGTTGTTGCCCAAAGGGTTGCTACAATTTTAAATGCAGATAAGATTTTAGTCTTAGAAGATGGCAGGGTGGCAGGCTATGGCAACCACCAAGACCTAATGAAGACCAACGAAGTTTATAGGGAAATCGCAATTAGTCAGGGGCAAGCTTATGAAGAAGAATAATAACACACTTTTGAGGATAATTTCATATTTAAAAGCCTATAAGTTCTTTCTCTTCCTTGCAATTTTTCTCACAATTGGTTCGTCGATTTTTGAAATTTTTTCTCCAAAACTCATGGGGAATATCACAACGAGAATTTTTGAAAATATAAAAATGAATACGAGGATTGACTTCGATTATGTTATAAAGATTTGCATTATTCTTGCGGTGGTTTACCTCTTACAAGGAGTTTTTGAATTCTTCAGGGGAAGGATTTTAGTAGATGTAACCCAAGACTTAATTGCAAAGTTCAGGAGAGAAATTTCTGAAAAGGTAAAGTACATCCCAACTTCTTATTACGACAAAAACAAGACTGGGGACCTCTTGTCCAGGATGACCAACGATGTTGAGACTCTTGGCAAGAACTTGCAACAGACAATTTCATCAATCCTTTCTTCAATTGTATTAATAGTGGGAATTTTGACAGTTATGATAAAAATTTCTCCAATTTTGACCTTGGTATTTTTATTTACCCTACCCATGACTTACTTTTCTACGAAATTTATTTCAAAGAAGTCTCAGGGATATTTTAGGAGAAAGTCACAAGGACTTGGGTCCATGGTTGGCTTTGTTGAAGAAAACTTCTCAGGATCAGAACTCATCAAGGCCTTTAATTATGAAGGAAGAGCAGAGAGAGAATTCTTGGACATCAATGAAAACCTCTATGAGGTTAGCTACCGAGCATCCTTTATGACGGGGATCATGCTGCCAATTATGACCTTTATTTCTAACCTTGGCTATGTAATGCTTTCTATTGTTGGAGGACTCCTTGTCCTATCTGGTAAATTATTTGTTGGGGACATCCAGGCGGTTATCCAATACGTTAGGAGACTGGCAAACCCAATAGAGCAGTTGGCAGAGATGGCTTCAATCTTTCAAGCATCAATTGCTGCTGCCGAAAGAATTTTTGAATTTCTAGACCAAGAGCCAGAAGAAGAAATTGTTACAGAGGAAATAAAAAGACCAGTGGAAGACATTGCCTTTGATGAGGTTTACTTTTCCTACGACAAGAAGACTCCTGTCATCAATAACTTAAACCTTCAGGTTGAGAAAAACAAAACTGTTGCCATAGTTGGGTCAACTGGAGCTGGCAAGACAACTATTGTAAATCTTTTAATGAGGTTTTATGATATTGATAGGGGAAGCATAAAAATTAATGGAGTAGACATTAAGGACGTCTCAAGGAAGAACTTGAGGTCCATCTTTGGTATGGTCCTTCAAGACTCTTGGCTCTTTAGGGGGACAATTTACGACAACATTCTCTATGGAAGGCAAGATGCCACAAGAGAAGAGGTCATTGAAGCAGCTAAGAAGGCCTACTGTCACTCCTTTATTCAGAAGCTTCCAAGAGGCTACGACACAGGCTTAAATGAAGAGGCGTCAAATATTTCTCAAGGACAGAGACAGCTTCTTACAATTGCAAGGGCCCTCTTGTCAGATCCAGAAATTTTAATTTTAGACGAGGCAACTTCATCAGTAGATACGAGGACAGAGGCACTTATTCAAAAGGCCATGAAGAATCTTTTAAAGGAAAGAACAAATTTTGTCATTGCCCACAGACTTTCCACTATTGTGAACTCTGATATGATTTTGGTCCTAGACAAGGGCGACATTGTGGAAAAGGGAAATCACAAGGAACTTCTTGCAAAAGATGGAATTTATGCAGAACTTTACAATTCACAGTTTAAAAACTAGGAGGAATTATGAAAGATTTTATATTTAATGTAAGTACGAAGATTCTTTTTGGAAGAGACCAAATGAAAAACTTGGCTTCTGAAATAAAAAAACATGGGTCAAGAGTTTTACTTGCCTATGGGGGAGGCTCAATTAAGAAAAGTGGTCTTTACGATGAAGTTGTAAAGATTTTTGAAGAAAATGACATCTTTTACAAGGAACTTGCTGGCATAGAACCAAATCCAAGAGTTGACTCAGCAAGAGAAGGAGTAAAGATTGCAAGAGAAAATAATCTTGACTTCATCTTGGCAGTTGGTGGCGGATCTGTAATCGACCTTTCAAAATTAGTTGCAGGAGCAGTCTTCCTTGACTGCGACCCTTGGGACATTGTAATTAAGAAGGCAAAAATCGAAAAGGCACTTCCAATTGGAACTATCTTAACTCTTGCAGCGACAGGTTCAGAGATGGATGCAGGTGGAGTTATAACAAACTTAGAGACAAATCAAAAGTTAGGTTTTGGTTCAGCTTACACTCTTCCAAAGTTTTCGATTTTGAATCCAGAGACAACTTACTCTGTAAATGCTAAGCACACTGCAGCAGGTATAGCTGACATTATGAGCCACACTATGGAAAATTATTTCACTCTTGGTGACGGAGCTTACATGCAAAATAGACTTGCTGAAGGAATCTTAAAAACTTGTATCCACTACGGACCAATAGCCATGGAAGAGCCAGAGAATTATGAAGCGAGAGCAAACATTATGTGGGCTTCATCTTGGGCAATCAATGGACTACTTTCAACAGGCAAGGCAACAGCCTGGTCAGTTCACGCAATGGAACACGAACTTTCTGCCTTCTACGACATAACTCATGGAATTGGACTTGCTATCTTGACACCAAGATTCTTGAACCACATCCTAAGTGAAGAAACTGTAGACATGATTAGGGACTTTGGTATAAACGTATTTAACATTGCACCATCTGATAACAAGATGAATGATGCTAAGAAGGCAATATCCTACCTTCACGCCTTCTTTGAACAAGATATGTGTATTCCAATGACACTTGGAGAAGTTGGAATTGATGATGAAAAACTAGAAATTATGGCTGAAGCTGCAGCAAGACATGCTGGCGGAACAATAAAAGGCGTAGTTGAACTTACAAAGGACGACGTCCTAGAAATATATAAAGCCTCACTATAAGAATTAAATAAAAAATAAAAAACTATTTAGGAGAAAGAATCTTAAATAGTTTTTTTGTAAAATTTATACATTTAAAGTAGAAAATATATTATAATTTTCATGATACTAATTATCAAATCACAAAAAATTAGGAAGTAGTATTCAATGAGTGACGAAAAAATTTTAAGGCAACTTAAAGCAAGCTGAACTTAATTTTATTTTCCAAGGAGAAGGTCACAAGGAAAGGAATAATAAATGACTAAGGGAATAAAAAAATCTTTAATATTTATTATAATTATTATTTTGTGGCAGGCTCTTTCCATGATGAATATATGGAGCGAATACATACTTCCATCACCAGGAAGGGTATTGGTCACAGGTCGGGAAATGTTTTTAGACGGATCAATATTCAGAGATATCTTAATTAGTCTCAAGAGAGTCTTCACAGGATTTACAATAGCCTTTATACTTGCAAGTTTTTTTGCAAGCTTATTTTTAATTTATCCCAAGACTAGCATATACTTTGAGGGGATTTTTGAGTTTTTAAAAAATGTTCCGCCCCTTAGTCTTGTCCCCATACTTATATTGTGGGTTGGGATTGGAGAAGGAACAAAAACTGTTATTATTGTTCTTGCATCCTTCTTCCCCCTATTTTTAAATATACAAAAAGGATTTATGGTAGTTGACCCCGACCTCTTAGAGGTTGGCGATGTGTTTTCCTACAACAAATTTGAGAAATTTATAAAAATTTCTGTCCCTTGTGCCCTAAAGGATATTTTTGTGGGAATGAGAATTGCCTTGGGATACAGTTGGAGGTCCATTATAGCTGCCGAGATGATTGCAGCATCAAGTGGACTTGGCTATATGATAAACTTTGCAAGGCAGATGTCTCGCATAGACAGGGTAATAGTTGGCATAATTATGATAGGTTGCATTGGATACTTGACAGACTTTATTTTTGTTAAGATAGCAACTAGGTGCTTAAAGGGAGATCTTCGCAATGAATGGTATAATTCTTAAAGATGTTTGCAAAAATTATATGCTGGGCAACGAAGAGATCCAAGTCATAAAAAACTTAAACTTAGAACTCAAGCCCAATGAGAGGACGGTTTTAATTGGGGAGTCAGGCTGTGGCAAGTCAACCCTTTTGAAATTAATTTCTGGACTTGAAGAAGTTTCATCAGGCGAGATTGACACCAATAAGCTTTCCACTTCTATGGTCTTCCAAAACACAAGACTTTTCCCTTGGAAGAATGTAAGAGAAAATATAGAGTTTTCTCTCAAAAACAAAAGGGATGACAAGCTTGTTGATGAGTGGATAAAAAAAATAAAACTTGCTGGATTTGAAGGAGCCTATCCTTCACAACTTTCTGGTGGAATGCAGAGTAGGGTCAGCATAGCCAGAGCCCTAGTTGCAAAGAAAGATTATCTATTAATGGACGAGCCCTTTGCATCTATAGATGGATTTACAAGAAAGGAAATGCAAAAAGAACTTTTAAATCTCTTCCAAGAGGAAAAAGTTGGATTTCTCTTTGTAACCCACTCAATAGAAGAGGCACTTGTAATGGGGACTAGGATATTAATAATGAAGCAGGGCAAAATCGTGGACGACTTTTATCTTGAAGATAGAAAAATGAAAAGCGATGAACTAAAGGAACATTTTAACGAGTTAATTAAAGGAGAAAAAAATGAAAAAATTAGCTAAGATAGGATTGATTTTAATGTCACTACTTTTACTTGCAGGATGTGGCAAGAGTGACAACAAGAAGGAAGAAGACAAGGGAGACAAATTATCCCTAAATGAATTAAACATAACTTATGTAACATCACCACTTAATGTGCCTTCAATAGTTGAAAAGGAAATGGGAATCTTCGAAAAGGCTATGCCAGGAGTAAAGGTAAACTACAAGGAGATAACAAGTGGAGCAGACCAAACTCAAGCACTTGCATCAGGAGATGTTGATGTATTATATGCCCTAGGTGGATCATCTGCAATTCTTGCTAAGGCAAATGGAGTTGACCTAAAGGTTTTAAATATGTACTCAAGAGCTCCTGAAGCCTTTGGACTATATTCAAAGGATGCAAGTCTAACAAGTCCTGAGTCTTTAAGGGGCAAAAAAATTGCTGGACCTACAGGAACAAACCTACACGAACTTTTAGTTGCCTACTTAAAACAAGCTAATATGTCAATTGATGATGTAGAGTATCTTAACATGTCAATTCCAGATGCAGCAGCTGCTCTTGAATCAGGTGCAATTGATGTTGCAATGTTAGGTGGACCAGCAGGCTATAAGGCTGTGAAGTCAGGTAAGCACGAAGTGACAAATGGTAAGGGCCTTATAGATGCAATAATTTGTGTTGCAACATCTGAAAAATTCTACAATGAACACAAGGATGTAATTGACAAGCTAATGGAAGGACAAAAGGAAATTGCTGACTACATGGCAAAAAATGAAAAGGAAACAAGGGATCTTGTTATGAAGACCCTATCTATTGACGAAGAAGCTTACGACACAATGTATAAGATGTACGACTTCTCAACAGAAATTACCGACAAGGACAAGGAAGGTTTCGAAAGAACAAAGAACTTTATGCTTGATACAAAGATGATTGATAAGGATGTAGATATCAATTCACTCTTTATAAAATAAAATTTTTAAAATTGGGCGAGCTTAGGCTCGTCTTTTTTTATTATTGGATTTTGAAATTTTATAATTTGCTAGTAATGAATTTAAAATTCTTATCTCGTGAATAATTTTGGATTTTCAAAAAGGCTTGTAAAGACGGATTTAAATTATTAGGGCTTTTAAAATTTTAAATAAAAATTATAAAAAATTGCAAGAAAAAAGAGCTATGATAACTTCATAGCCCTTTTATATTAAACTTAAGCTTCTACTGAGTTTTCCCAAAGTCCGTGAATGTTACAGTAGCTTAGAGCGTAAACTTCGCCGCCCTTGTCAGTCTTAACTGCTGCTTCAACACATGGAACTGTGAATAGGTCTGCTTCGCCGTGAGCAGCAAATTCATAAGAACCAACTTCAACTGGGAATTTTTCTCCTTCAGGTTTGAAGAATACTTTGATCCAAGCGATGTGGTGTTCAAGTGTGTTAGGATGTTCGATTTCTTCTCCAACTAAAGCCTTAATCTTTAGAAGACCATCAGCTCTTTCAACGTGGATTACAGGAACGTGCTTTTCAGCTTTCCAATCAGCAGTTTGTACTGTTTCAGTTAATTTCATTTTATATTACCCCCAATAAATATTTTACAAGTCTATTATACCCTAATTAAATAAATTATCACATTGATTTTAAAGTAAGGAAAAATATTTTCATATTTAGTATAATGGAAGCGAGGTGTAAAATGGAAAACATAAAATTAATCGCAACTACTAATATGGGACTCGAGGCAGTTACAAAAAGAGAACTCCTCGACCTTGGTTACGAAGACTTAGAAGTTAGCGATGGAAAAATAAAAATTTCTTGCCAGCTAAAGGACATTGCCATTTTAAATTTAAGACTTAGGACGGCAGAGAGAGTCTTACTATTAATCGACTCCTTTAGGGCAGAGACCTTTGAAGAATTATTTGACAAGGTCTTCGAGATAAGGTGGTGGGACTACATCGCAGAAGATGATCAGTTCATCATCCAGGGAAGGAGTAGGAAGTCAAAACTATTTTCTATCTCTGACTGCCAAAGAATTACAGAGAAGGCAATAATCGAAAAATTAAAAATGAAATACAAGGTCTCCTGGTTCGAAAAGTCTGGCCCAAGAGTTAAAATCGAAGTGTCACTTTTAAATGACATTGCAGAAATTACCATGGACACATCAGGCGAGGGCCTTCACAAGAGGGGCTACAGAGAAGTAAACTACAAGGCGCCACTTTCAGAAACTATTGCAGCATCTCTTGTTAAACTAACTTTTTGGAATAAGGACAGGATTCTTGCAGACCCATTCTGTGGCTCAGGCACAATTCCTATAGAAGCAGCCATGATAGAAAAAAATATTGCGCCAGGACTTATGAGAGACTTCGACTTTGTGAAATTTAAATTCTTTGACGAAGACATTTATAAAGAAGAAAAGAAGAAGTGCTACTCAGAAATAAACTACGATGAAAAATTAGAAATTCTTGCATCAGACGTCTCTCACAAGGCAATCCAAATCGCCAAAGCAAATGCAGAAATCTTGGGACTAGATGAGGACATTTCCTTTTTCCAAAAGGACATAAGGGACTTGGACCTTCCAGATGAATACGGAGTTATAATAACTAACCCACCTTATGGAGAGAGAATTGGAAAAGAAGATGTAGACGAGCTCAACAAAGAGCTTGGAGAACTTGCAAGATCACTAAAGACTTGGTCCTATTATATAATCACAGCCAACGAAAACTTCGAGAAAAACTTTGGCAAAAAAGCCGACAGAAATAGAAAATTATACAACGGAAGACTAAAGACCTACTACTACCAATACTATGGTCCAAAGCCAAGAAGATAATTGTTTAGTGGGACTTCATTTGTTATACTGAAAGCATTGATGAAAGGATGGTGACTCATGGTAGACAAAATGGAAAGAGAAAAAATTGACGAAAATGTAGACTTTCAAGTTCTAAATTCCATTGCGGACCTTGTTAGGGTCCTAGACTATAAGGAAAAAGTTGTCTTTGTTAACAAGGCCATGGAAGATCTCTTGGGTTACGATCCAGATAAAAAAGTCTGCATACTTGGGGAAGACCTCTTTGATCCAGAGATCACCAAGAGAGCCCTAATGAGCGGCGAAGTCATCCAAAGGGAAGAAAATATTGGGAGCATGGTCTTTTCTGTTAAGTGCTCGCCGATAATTAACAAGAAGGGAGAAATCCTTGGCGTTGTAGAAGTTTTTAGGAACGTGACTATGGCAAGGAAACTTCAAAAGGAACTCATAGACAAGAATAGGTTTATGACCAACGAAACTAACGCAGCTTCCCTTATACAAAAGAAGGTCCTTCCAGACAAGGGCTTTATAAAAAACTTAAAGGTCAACTACCTCTACAAACCTTCAACAATTTTAAGTGGAGACATGTTTGACGTCTTCCAAATAGATGACGATAACATAGGAATGTACATCGCAGACTCAGTGGGTCACGGCTTCGCAGCCTCTATGGTAACAATGTTTATTAAGTCAATGGTGAGGACCCTTGACAAGTCAGTCCAAAACTCTCCAAAGAAAACTTTGACAGAACTTTGTAAGAGGTTCACAGGTCTAAAGCTTGAGATCGAAAATTACTTCACATGTTTTTATGGAGTTTATAATTTAAAGAAGAGAAGCTTCACCTTCTCCAACGCAGGCCACTTGCCATTGCCCCTAAGAGTTAGGAACAGGGAGGCCATAAGTCTTGAGTCCAGAGGTTATCCAATCTCAAGATTTTTCGCAAAGCCTGACTACGAAGAAAAGGAAATAAAACTTTACGCTGGCGACTACCTCCTATTTATGACTGATGGAGTTGAAGAAGCGAGGAACCCATCCAAGGAAGCCTTTGGTCACAAGAGAGTCTTGGACATAGTTTCCAATTACAACAGCGATATACTTGATAAGATAAATAATGAATTAGAAGAGTTTACAGATGGCCCACAAGTTGACGACATATCAATGTTACTTGTTAGTGTTTGGTAAGCTATTAAGAAGTAAAAATTTATAAAATATTTTCGGCAATCTCAGGATTGCCTTTTTTATTTGTATTTTTTAGCGTTTAGTGATTAATTAATTTTTATTTTTTATTAAGTCCTAGCTTATGAAAAATTATTTTTGATTTGCTAGGGAGAAGCTCACGAAAATTTATTTATGACTTAACAAATAGTTTAAGAAAAAGATACACTCGCATAGGTTTACCTACTTAATGTTACAAAAGAATTAAATTTATTAAAAATTTGTAAATTATAATGTAATTTCAGTTGATATGGGTATAATAGAGTCAAGGAAAATGTTTTAACATTAAATATTTTAGATAGGAGGAAACTTATGAAAAATAAAAAAATATTAGGACTATTACTAGCAGGAGTAATGGTAACATCAATTCCATTTAACGTATTTGCAGATGAAAGACCTGCAGGCGATGCATCAAAAAAATCAACTGAAGTTACAGAATCAGCTGAAAAAAAACAACCAGCAGACCAAAAAGCTGGCGATCAAGCTGGTGCAGAGGTAGAAAATAGTGACGAACAAGGTGGACCAAAAGTAGGAGACCCAGAAGAAAAAGTTACTGTTAATTTCGTGGCTGTACTAGTTGAAGAAGGAAAAGAAAATTCGACAGAAGCTTTGGGTAGTGAGGTCCAAATCATTAAGGGAACTCAAATAGCCAAGGGACAATTACCACCAACAAAAAAAGTTGGTTATGAATTTGGTGGTTGGTATTCTAATAAAGAATTAACTACTGAATTTGATACTACAAAAAAATTAGAAGATGCAACTACAATTTATGTGAAATTCACTAAAAAAGCACCAGAAACTGAAAAAGTTAAGGTAACATTCGACTCTGATGGTGGAAGTAAAGTAAATCCTATAGAAGTCGAAAAAGGTAAGACAGTGAATGAACCAAGTCCTGCTCCAAAAAAAGATGGATTTAAATTTGTAGAATGGCAAAAAGATGGAAAGAAATTTGATTTTTCAAAAGCAATAAATGAAGAAGTCGAATTAAAAGCCAAGTGGGAAGAAGACAAACCAGCAGTTCCAGTTAAACAAAGTCTTTATATCTCTAACATTGAATACAATGGAAGATATGTAAGTGGTAAGGTAACAGCAGATGGAGAACCAGTTTACAAGGCTACAGTTACACTTAAAATTGATGGATCTAAAACTTCTAAGGCTAAAGAAACTGACATTAACGGTAACTTCACAATCGACTTAGGAGATTACTACAACTATTATTGGAACGACTACTATTATAGAAACGGAGACCGCTACTATAATGGCTACGAAGTTCGTAGAGACTCTGACGGAGATTACTACTACATTAAGGATGGTAAGAGAAATTATATTTGGTACTCAGATTATTATAGGAGATATAGAGACTATAAGGCTGACTTAGTTGCAGAAAAAGAAGGTTTCTATTCTACTGAAACAAATCTTTGGAAAGATGGATACTACTACAACAATGGAAGATATTATGGACGTGACTGGTGGTACAACAGATACGACGCTAGAGTTTATCCAACTGACATCTCAAGAACAAACTACTCAGCATCTGGTTACCTAAAGGGCTACAAGAACAGAACAGTTTATGTTTACGATGATGGAACTTATCTAGGATCTAGTAAAATAGATTCTGACGGTTACTTCAATGTGACTTGGAACTCTCCATACGTTTCAACTTCAAGAAGTCTTGAATACTATGTAAATGGAACTTCTACAAGTGATTCTACTTACTCAATGATTCCAGTTGTAAATGCACTTTCTGCTGGCGCAAGTTTTGTAAGAGGTAACGCAGGTGCTTACGCAGATGTTACAGTTTACGATGCAAATGGAGTAAGACTTGGTGGAACAACTGCAGGATCAACTGGTATTTATAATATCAGCCTAAACAGAGCCCTAGTGGCAGGCGAAACTATTAAGGTTGAAGCTAAGGAATCTGGAAAAGTTTCTAGATCTACTGAAGTTAAGATTGCAGGTCAAGAAGCAAAAGTTACTGCTGAAGTAAACTCACCTTCTTATATAGCAGGTTATCCTGATGGAACATTTAAACCTGGCAAGGAAGTTACAAGAGCAGAAGCTGTTAGGATGTTTGTAAGCCTTGTTAACAATGGAAAAGAACTTCCTAAGAACCCAACTACTAAGTTTAAGGATGCCAACAATAAATGGTATTCTGATGAAATCAACTTTGCAGTATCTAAGGGCTTCATCAGTGGTTACTCTGATGGAACATTTAAACCTAACCAAGGAATCACTAGGGCAGAATTTGCACAAATGATTGCTGTATTTGTTAAAGATGGTTATCCAGGATCTTCAAACTTCAAGGATGTAAAGGGTCACTGGGCATCTAATGCAATTGACCAACTTTACGGCAACAAGACAATCAAGGGCTTCCCTGATGGAACATTTAAACCAGATCAAAAACTTACAAGAGCTGAAGCTGTTACAGTTCTAAACTCTGTATTTGGAAGAAACACTAAGGCAACTTCCTTTGCAAATGTAAATACAAGCAGCTTGAGAAAATTCTCTGACGTGCCAATGAGCCACTGGGCATACTATGAAATCATAGATGCTTCTAATGGACACAATGCAGTTAAGGGCGACAAGGCTGAAGACGTAAGTGTTTGGCAATAAATTAAAATATAAATAGGACGGCTTATGCCGTCTTATTTTTTTGCTCTTGTATAGTGAACTAAAAATTTGAGAGAAAATTAAGTGAATAGAAGAAGTGAAAATTATAATAGAAAGCTATTAGCCAAGGCAAAATGGCACAAAAAAATCTGCTGGTCTCCCAACAGATTATTTTTATTTATTAAGCTTCTTTGACTTCCCTTGACCTCAAGGCACTTGTGCCAAGGAGGATAATGGAAATTGTGAGAAGAATGTGACCTATGCCGCTGATAGAAACAAGTCCAATCTCAGTTAGTCGCAATGGAATGTGTGAATCCACGAGGCCGTGAATAATCATTGAAGTGAAGGCCAAGTAAATTCCAAAGTTATAAAGATTAAATAATTTTTTAATTTTTTCATCGGCAAGGTCTGAATTTTTTATCAAGAGATAGAAAAGACCTGGAAGGACAAAGCCCAAAACAATTAAGTGGGTGTGGGCAAGGGACATGTACTTTGTCACATCAAAGACCTTGCTCAATTCCCTGTAGGATGCTCCGACAAGAATTCCTGAAAGGAGATAGGCGAAGGCATATTCCATTAGGTCCCTCTTAACAAAGTCCCTTTGCAAATTTTTGTAAAGCTTTAGGACAATCAAAACATACATGACAGTCTTTGGCATCATAAGCATCCCAACACTTGGATAAGTTTTTTTAAATAAAACTACTGGGATGTAGAAGAGGAAGCTAAAGAAGACGTAGATGTAAAGTCCCTTAAAGGCTTTAAGATTTCTATTCTTAAACAAGAGGACAATATCAATTATTCCCATGATAACAAAAGGAAGGTTTGAAATGAGATCCATCTTGGCGTCACTCTTAAAGGACATGAGAACTGTAACAAGTCTTGCTACAAAGAGGCCAAGCATTGTGAGGTCAAGTCCCTTATTCTTTAAGTCCTTTGTTTTCTTGATGTAGAAGTAAAACAAGAGATAAAAGACTGACATTGTAATAGAAGAAACCCTAGTCCCAATAAAGAGTGAAGTTGAATTAAGAACAAAGCCATTGTCCATGACGTTGGCAATAATTCTTGGGATTAGGTGGAAGGAGTCGCCAAGTCCAAGTAGTAGGGTCATTGCTCCGAGAGTCTTGCTGTCCTCGTGATTTATCAAAAGCATTCTTATGCCGAGAAAGATGACTAGACTTAGATAAAGTCCGTCAAAAAAAATTTCAAATTGATTCATTATTTATACCTCCTAACAACCATTTGATGTAGGTGTCACACACTTCTAAAAATTCTTCCTTTGAATAGTCTCTCGTTATGGACTCCTTTAGAAGCTGGTGGAAGATTGCCATGGTGAAGACCATGCGGTGGTAGTTTTCCTTTGACAAGTTTTTCATCAAAAAGTTTTTGCCGTGAGAGACAAAGGAATCTTCAAACAAGAAAAATTTTGCCACGTACAAGTTTTTTAAATTTTTGTCGTAGAGTTCTTCTGCCAAATAATCTCTGTAGGTCCAAAGAGTTTTCTCAAGGTCGCCCTTGTTTTCCTTGTAGAGAAAATAAAACTTGTGGTGGACCTGACCAGTTTCCCTTTGCAAGAGACTGTCATAGCAGTCCTCTAGGCTTTCAAAGTATTGGTAGAAGGATCCCCTTGCTATATCAAGTTTTTTTACGATGCCCGATACGCTAATCTTTTTGAGATCTTCTTCCTCGAAGTATTCCTTGAGGCTCTTATAAATTTCTTCTTTTCTCTTTTCGTCTAAGTTATTAAAAGTGTTTTTTGCCATGTTACCTCCAAAGTGACACCATGTCACTTGACCTAATAATAAATCTATTTATTATATTTGTCAAACTTTTTTATAAGTCTTTGTGAATTAAAATCTCAGGGCTTTGCATAAAATTTCTACTTAGTGAAAGGAAGGAAAGTCATAAAATCTTATAGCTTGATAAAAACTTATGAAGTTGTAAGAAAATGGAACTTAATGAAATAAGATAAAGTTGAAAGATAATATAACTTGATGAAAGCATATAAAGCTGTAAGATGTTAGGACTTAGCAAAGAAAAACAAAGCCATAAAAAGTATATCTTAATAAAACAAAAACAAAATCCTTGCACTTTAATTATATAAAGAAGTAATCTGATATGTTAAATGTTCCATTCTTAGGGTATAATATAATTAGAAAAAATATATTAAATAAATAGGAGGCAAGAGATGAAAATATTAGTACCAATTGACGGATCAAAGAGTTCAAAAAAATCAATTGACGTTGCAAGAGACATGGGAGAAAAGTTAGGTGCTGAACTACTTATCCTCACAGTGACACCAGAAACTTCTATTTTTGAGCAATATCCAGCAAACTTCAACTTCACACTTGAAATTGACAAGGCAAATGTTGAGAGAGCTGAAATGATACTTAAGGATGCAGAAAGTGATTTAAAGGGGTACCCATACAATGTGGAAACTTTTTACACTTCAGGCAATCCAGGCGAACAAATTTGTAAGTTCGCAGACGAAAAAGATGTAGACTTTATTATCATGGGTAACAGGGGACTTGGTGCTTTCTCAAGAACTCTACTTGGCTCAGTATCAAATAAGGTTATAAATCATTCAAAGAAATCTGTACTTGTTGTTAAGGCAGATATTTAAAATAGGGACGGGTATCCGTCCTTTTTATTTTGCAAAAAATTAGTCAGGCATCTCCTGACTTTTTCTTTGGAAGAAATTATAGAATAAGAGATCTTGATTGCAAATTATAAGCTATGAAATTTATAAAAACCTTGTCACAAAGTCTCGTGACTTTATAAGGACCTAGGACTTAATAAAAAACCATTAAGTTAAAAGACTTCATAAGTTAACAAATTTTACTAAATTAAGATAATATTCTTACTAATAGTTTTTGTTTTTATGAAAGGGGAAATTGTTTTAAACAAAGAGTTTTTAATTAAATAAAGTCTTGAAAAACAAAGACATAATGATATAATAGAAATAACGTATGTTAATTAAATAACATTCTTTAAATTATTGTTAGGGGGATTTTAAATGGATTTAAAATTGGATAAGGAACATCTATTATTACAACAAATGTATCGTGCTTTTGCTGAAAATGAAGTAGAACCAGTTGCTGCTGATGTAGATGCAACTGAAGAAGTTCCTATGGAAAATGTTAAAAAAATGGCCAGATACGGTTTCTTTGGAATACCATTTCCTAAAGAATACGGTGGACAAGGTGCTGACTACCTAGCTTATGCTATGGCAGTAGAAGAACTTTCTAAGAAATGTGCTACTACTGGTGTAATTGTTTCAGCTCACACTTCACTATGCTGTGCTCCAATTTACGAAAACGGAACAGAAGAACAAAAGAAAAAATACTTACCAGATTTACTAGCAGGTAAAAAATTTGGTGCTTTCGGACTTACAGAACCAGGCGCTGGTACTGACGCAAGTGGACAAAGAACAACTGCAGTACTTGATGGAGACGAATATGTACTTAACGGTTCAAAGATCTTTATCACAAACGCTGGATTTGCTGATGTATTCATCGTAATCGCAATGACAGACAGATCTAAGGGTAACCACGGAATTTCAGCTTTCATAGTTGAAAGAGGAACTCCAGGCTTTACTGTTGGAGAACCAGAAGACAAGATGGGTATCAGAGGATCTTCAACTTGTGAACTTATCTTTGAAGACTGTAGAATACCAAAGGAAAATCTTCTTGGAAGAGAAGGTAAGGGATTCGCTATCGCTATGAAGACACTTGATGGTGGTAGAATTGGAATCGCATCTCAAGCACTAGGAATTGCTGAAGGTGCAATTGATGAAACTGTAAAATACACTACTGAAAGAAAACAATTCGGCAGAAGAATTTCTCAATTCCAAAATACTCAATTTGAACTTGCAGATATGAAGACAACTGCAGAAGCAGCTCAACTATTAGTTTATAGAGCAGCAGATGCTAAGCAAGCAGGCCTTCCATATGGACACTTTGCAGCAATGGCTAAACTATTTGCAGCTAATGCAGCTAGTGATATTACTAGAAGATGTCTACAATTATTCGGTGGATACGGATACACTCGTGACTATCCAATAGAAAGAATGATGAGAGATGCTAAGATCACAGAAATTTACGAAGGTACATCTGAAGTAATGAAGATGGTTGTATCTAGCTGGATGGGCGTTAAATAATCGGAAGGAGTAATATAAATGAATATAGTAGTATGTATTAAACAAGTACCTGATACTAATGAAGTTAGACTTGACCCTGTTACTAATACACTTATTAGAGACGGTGTGCCAAGTATTATAAACCCTGATGATAAATCAGGTCTAGAAGTTGCACTTAGACTTAAAGATGAAAATCCAGATATCCACGTAACAGTATTATCAATGGGACCTCCACAAGCTCAAGAAGCACTAAGAGAAGCACTTGCAATGGGCGCTGACGAAGGAATCTTAGTATCTGATAGAGCTTTCGGTGGAGCTGATACATGGGCAACATCTTGTACAATCACTGCAGCACTTGAACACCTAGATTTTGACCTAATCATTTGTGGTAGACAAGCAATCGACGGTGATACAGCACAAGTTGGACCACAAATTGCAGAACACATTGGAGTTCCACAAGTATCTTATGTAGAAGAACTTGAACTTGACGATGACAAAAAAGGTATCACAGTTAAGAGACAATTCGAAGACAGATACCACACAATTAATATTAAATTCCCATGCTTAATTACTGCAATCGCAGAATTAGCAGAACCTAGATATATGACAATTGGTAAAGTATTTGAAGCTTACCAAAAAGAAATCAGAGTTTGGGGTCTAGAAGATATTAAAGACAAACTTGACATGGCAAACATAGGACTTAAGGGTTCACCTACAAAAGTTAGAAAATCTTTCCCTAAACAAGGTAAAGGTAAGGGCGTACTTTTAACTGACTTAACTGCTGACGAAGCAGCTCAAGCTATCGTTGCTAAACTTCAAGAAAAGTATATTATCTAATTGGGGGTTTAAAAATGAGTAAAGATGTATTTGTATTTATAGAACAAAGAGACAATAAACTTGAAAAAGTTGGAATAGAACTTCTAGGAAAAGCAAGAGAACTTGCTGACGACCTAGGACAAGATGTTGTTGGTGTTTTACTTGGCGAAAAAGTAAAAGATCACGCAGACGTTCTTATTAGACACGGTGCAGACAAGGTTATCGTAGTAGAAGATCCTATGCTAAAAGAATATGTTACTGAACCTTACGCAAAGGCAATAACAAAAATTATCAAGGACAAAGAACCAGAAATCGTAATCTACGGTGCATCATCAATAGGCCGTGACCTTGCTCCAAGACTAGCAGCAAGAATCCACACAGGACTTACAGCAGACTGTACAAAACTAGAAATAGATCCAGATTCTAAAAACCTTATGATGACAAGACCTGCATTTGGTGGTAACCTAATGGCAACTATCGTTTGTGAAAACTTCAGACCACAAATGGCTACAGTAAGACCAGGCGTAATGCAAGCACTTGACAATGACACATCAAGAAAAGGCGAAGTTGAAGAATTCAAAGTTGACTTCACAGATGCAGACATGAATGTTAAAATTCTTGACATTGCAAAAGAAGAATCTCACAAGAAAGATATCACAGAAGCTAAGATCCTTGTATCTGGTGGACGTGGAATCGGTGGACCAGAAGGATTCAAACCACTTCAAGAACTTGCTGGCAAGCTAGAAGCAGAAATCTCTGCATCAAGAGCATCAGTAGACTCTGGTTGGATCACAAAAGATCACCAAGTTGGACAAACTGGTAAGACAGTTAGACCAGAACTTTACTTCGCAATGGGTATCTCTGGAGCAATCCAACACGTTGCAGGTATGGAAGACTCAGACCTTATCATAGCTGTTAACAAGGACCCAGAAGCAGCAATCTTTGAAGTAGCTGACCTTGGAGTAGTTGGGGACATCAACGCAGTTGTTCCAAAACTAATCGAAGCTATTGAAAGAGAACAAAGAATTAAAGCAGAAATTTAATCTAAATTAAATTTTAATTATAAGAAGAGGCTACAAATGTAGTCTCTTTTTTGTTGCAAAGAATTATGGACCCTGTAAAGATTAGGGGATGAGATAGTTTTTATGGCTTATAAATAAAGGGGAAGTTATAAGAAAGAAAAATTAAAAAACTAGAAAGCCATATAAATTTATTAAGTAGCAAGCTAGGACCAAGTCATAAAGAACTAGGAATTTATAAAAAGCTATGGACTAGTGAGAGCTTATAACTTTATAAAAAATTATAGGGAAGTAAAAAATTTTTGACTCATAAGCTAATAGAGCCTAGTAAAAATTAAAAAAAGAAAATTACTAGGTCAAAATAAATCCATGGAATCAAAAAATTTTTATAAATAAAGAATTTGAAAAAAGAAAAAAAGACAAATAAAGTTTTTTTAAAATACTAGAATTTTGCACTTAAAAGTGGTAAAATATCATTTAATATTTTTAAGTAGCATGATAAAGAAAAAGCAACTTAAAAATAAATAAAAATTAAAGAGAGGGAAGAAAGATGAACCAATCATATGTATTTTATAATGGTGAAATAGTAGAAGAAGAAAAGGTGTCTATAAGCATTAGGTCCAAGGTTGTCAACTATGGACTAGGAGTATTCGAAGGAATTCGTGCCTACTGGAACGAAGAAGAAGAACAATTATACGCCTTCAAACTTGTAGAACACTATGAAAGATTTTTACAATCAGCAAAAGTTGCCAATCTAAAAGTAGGATACACAGCAGAAGAACTAGCAGACTACACAATCGAACTTCTAAGAAAAAACGGATTTAGAGAAACAACTTACATCAGACCGATTGCTTACAAGGACGGAAAAACAGTTGGCATTAGTCTACACGGACACGAAGATGACTGCGTTGTTATCTACCTACAACCTATGGGAAAATATATAGACAAAGAAGCCTTCAAAGTAAAGGTATCATCTTGGGTTAGAATAGCAGATAACATGTTGCCACCTAGAACAAAGGCCACAGCAGGCTACCTAAACTCAGCCCTAGCATCCTTTGAAGCAACAAAAAATGGTTACGATGAAGCAGTCCTACTAAACAGAAATGGCTTTGTATGTGAAGGACCAGGAGAAAATATCGTCCTATACAAGAAGGGAAAACTAATGACTCCTCCAGCATCAGATGATATCCTAGAAGGAATCACAAGAGACCTTGTAATGAAACTTGCAAAAGAAGAACTTGGAATCGAATGTGTGGAAAAATCTGTTGCGAGAACAGAACTTTACAACGCAGACGAAGTATTCTTCTCAGGAACAGCCATGGAAGTTGCACCAGTAGTTGAAGTTGACGACATCAAAGTTGCCGATGGCAAACCAGGCAAGGTATGTCTAGAACTTAAAAAACTTTTCGCAGACCTAACACATGGTAGAAATCCAAAATACATGGATTCCTTGAGACCAGTTTACGAAAAATAAATTTTAATCTTATAAGAAATGAGTCAGTGGATCAGTCCACTGACTTTTTTATTGCAAAAAAATTTAAAGAAAAAATCTTGTAATATGACAATACAAAATAAAAATAAATATTTGATGTGGAATTAGCTTGAACAATTTTACACTGACTTTTATATACAAAATTAAATTAGTATTACAAAAAATTATTAATTCAAGCAGTCTAGAGATAAAATTAAAAAGATTTTCGAAAAGTAAATAAAAAATAAAAATACAATCTTAGGTTTAATAAAGTATAGTTTAATAGGATATAATAAAGTTAACAGAGAAAATAAAATCCGATAAAATAGGGAAAGAAGAAAAAATAAAAGTTCAAAAAAGAAGAAATAAAAATAATTATTTATTAATATAACGGGGCATATAAAAGAAGAAGATACAATAAACTTATAAAAAACCAGAATTAATTAAAGAAATCATATTAAATTTTCGTAAAAATGCTTAGATTAGGGATTCAATTGGTATAATATAGAATACGAGACAATAGAGGTAAACTATAACCGTAAATTTGAAGTCTTAAATTATACGGATTTTTTTATTGTTTGAATTACTTATTATTTATAAGTTTTATAAAGATATTTTAAAAAGGAGATTTTATAAGAATGAAGAACCCAATAAAGAATGGTAAAGAGGTCTTTGCTGTACTTTCTATGGCGACAGTAATGTCAATATCCATGTCTGTAAAAGTAGATGCAGCATCAGGAGCTGAATCTAAAATAGATACAGCTGCAGCAAGTGCTGCACATGCTGTAGTAGAAAACGTGGATAATGCACCTAGTGCAAATAAGGTTGAAGAAACTATTGCAGCTAAGGAAGATAGAGCAAGCCTTGAGGATACTAAAAAAGAAAATCTTTTAGAAGATGATAAAGCTATAGACCCGGGAAGTACTGGAGTAACTGGAGAAAATTCTGCATCAAAAGCTGACGAAGTATCTGGGCTTGAAGTTGCAGGTGACGAAAAAGCTGAATCAGCGAGACCAGCAGAAGAACAAGCTACTCAAGCTGAAACTACACAAGATAAAGCAGCTGAAGAAAATAAAGAAGACAAACTTGAATTAGGAGAAGAAAGAGAACCTCAAGCTCAACAAGCTGGGGAAACAGAGGTTAAAGCTTTTGAATTAAAAAATCCAACCCCAGTAGGAGTATATGATCCTAAGAATTTGACAGAGGAAGAAATTGAAAATGTCAAAAAGGCTGTAGTTAAAGCAAATCCAGATGTTAAAGCTAACTCTATAACAGTTTCAAATGATGGAAAAGTTATCTTTACTGACCCTGATGGTAAGGAACAAACTTTAGCTCCGGCTGAGACAGTGGTCAAAGATTACAGCATAGATGAATCAAAAATCAAAGACTTCGATGAATTTAAGCGCTATAGAGAAACCCAACTGGAACAAGGTAATGGTCCTGTTGCATCTTTTGATAATCTTGATCAAGAAAATAGGTTTATAGACGGCTATCGCTATAAGACCCTAGAACCAGGTGCAGCTAGCCCTGACAAGAAAAAATGGGGATATGAGATTGAGATAGACAAGGAAAAAGGTCAAAGGACCTATACCGATTTTGTATTTACAAATTCTGGTCTCCTTGGAGGAGTGCTTGCTACTGGAAATATTCCTGCAAAGTCACCAGAAGATGGCAAACTTGCAGAAGGATTTAAAGACCCTAACTATAAGGCTAATACAGAGGTTGTTATTGATAAAGCTGGTCGTCAATTAAACCTAAACGCTAATGCAACTGAAGAAGATCTTAAGTATATCAATAACCAAGATAATAAGAATATTGTCATGGCTTGGGAAGGAAAATATAAGGTAGATAATCCTAATGGTCTAAAAGCTACCGAAGGAGGTAGTGCCGCCTTCAACTTTACAGTCAACCCATGGCCAAATGAAAATGATAAGTTAAGTCTAATTAAGCTACAAGGTGAGTATAAGGATAAGGTCTTTGTACAAGGTCAAAAAGTAAACACAGGTGTCAAAGTTCAAAATCTTGATGAAAATGCCAAGAAAAGACTCGTTGGACAAGTCTATAATCCAAACACTGGTAAGGTTGTTCCTGGAGCAAAAGCTTATATCGACGAAAATGGAATTGTTCAAGTCGAAATGCCAGAAGGAGTAATTAACGAAGATGGTACACTAAACAAAGATTCTGTTTTCTATAAAGATAATGACTACAAAGGCATTCAATCCCTAGATGTTAAATTCTTTGCTCGTCCTAGAACAGAAGCAGAGTTTAGAGCAGTCGGTAAAGAAGCAAACTACGGTGAAGATAAATACACATCAACAGGTGCTGGTACAAAGACAATAAACCACAATGGTAAAGACGTTGAAGTAGATTTACAAGGTATAGACCGCTACGACCACTACAACCTTATCGGTAATTTGAAATTAAATCTTGATGATACAAGGTACTACGACCAAGGTTTCATGGATGGTAATGATAAAGATACATCTAAGCACACATCTTCTGAAGTAAAACCAGGTGAAGAGTTTGAAGTAAATCTTTACGTACCAGAAGATAAAAAAGATAAAGATGGAAATATTGATAAAGAATTATTCCCAAATCAAAAGTCACCAGAGGAAATGAAAGCTGCTAAGGATGCTAAACAAGCTATAGGTACTATTGATAGGAAGTTTATAGATAAGATTAATGAAGGCAAGAAAGAAAAAGATAAATGGAAGCTTGAATATGATGAAAGCACTCTTCCGACAACCTTCAAAATAACTCCACCACAATCCGCCAAGGCAGGAGATTTCGTAGCTGTACCATTAACTTATACCTACACAAATGGTTCAACAGACACTCATTGGTTCCACTTTGTAGTTCAAGAGTCTACTTATATAAGACCAGACTATGGAACAGAAGTTAACTTCCCATCTATAGAACAATCATTGCCTGCTAAGGTTGCAGATGATCCTAAGAGGATAGCGCCAGATAGTTATGCCCTTCCAGATACATTACCATCAGATGACCAAGGAAATAAGATTATTAAGGATGCTAAAGGTAATGACTGGGCTGTATCTGTTGATAAAAAGACTGGTAAGGTCAATGCTAAACCATTAGTTCCAACAAATTTCAATGGTGGAGAAAAGCTTACAGTACCAGTAATTGCTCACTATGTAGATGAACAAAAGCCAGGAGAAGACATAACTAGAGAGGTTGAAGCTTATTTCGTAATTGAAGAAAGAGCCAACATGACTCCTCGTTATAATGCTCAGGCAGGTAAGTCAGGAGATAAGCTTTCTTCAGATGTAATCCTAAATACAGAAGATAAATACAACAGAAGACCAGGCAAGTACACCCTAGATTCTCCAACATACACAGATGATAAGGGCAATACTTGGAATGTCTCTATAGATGAAGATACAGGTAAAGTTACAGCTACAGTGCCAAATGCAGAAGAAGGCAAGAAGATTGACGGAGCCTTATTAAACGTACCAGTTACAGCTCATTATTATGAAGAAGATGACAAGGGTGAAAAATTTGAAGTAGGCACAAAGAAGACAGAAGTCCAATTCGTGGCTTATGGTACTAACGGAAAAGTTGAAAAAACTGAAGAGATTCCTTTTGAAACAAATAGTAGAAAAAGATCCAAAGCTTAAAAAAGGCGAAATCAAAGTCATCACTGAAGGTAAAAAAGGATCTAAGAAAGTAACTTATACAATCGAAGATTCAAAAATTACAAAAGAAGAAGAACAAGAAATAGAAAAACCACAAGAACGTCTAATCCACGTTGGCGAAGGTGTAAATGATGGTACTCACAAGATTGAAGAAAAGGTTGAAGTAGGATTTGAAACTGAAATCCAATTTGACGATAGCCTTGCTCCAGGCGAAACCAAAGAAATTCAAAAAGGTGAAGCTGGAGAAAAGAAGAGAGACATCACTCTTACAATTGAAGATGGCAATGTAACAAAGACTGAAACAGGTGAGTTTACTGAAACTAAGGCTCCTAAAAAGAGAATAATCAAAGTAGGTAGAAATACCGAAGGCAAGGTAGAACACAAGGAAGAACTACCATTCAAATATAAGGTTGAAGAAGTAGATACACTTAAAAAAGGCGAATACAGAATTGTAAAACCAGGTAAGGTTGGAACAAAAACAACAACTTGGACAATCAAAAACTCCAAAGTCGATGGAGAGCCAACTGTAACAGAAGTTGCTGCAGAAGATGCAATTATCCAAGTAGGTAAGGGAACAAATGAAGGTACTCATGAAATAGTTGAAAAGAAAGCCTTAGATTACAAGACAGTAATCGAATACGATGAGAACCTAGATGCTGGTCAACAAGAAGTTGTCAAAGAAGGAAATCCAGGAGAACAAGAAAGAACAAACACTCTTGTAATCAAGGATGGCCAAGTAACTGAAACTAAAGAAGGCGAATTTAAGACAACCAAAGAAGCAACTGACAGGGTTGTAAAAGTTGGTACAAAACCAGTTACAAAAGTAGTAGAAAAACCATTCAACACAGAATATGTTTATGACGAAAACCTTGAAGCTGGAAAGACTGAAGAAGTAACTCCAGGTAAGAACGGCAAGGTTACTATCACAACAACTTATGACAAGGACCAAAAGAAGGTTGTAACTTCTGAAACAGAAGAAGCTGGCCAAAACAGAGTTGTTAAAATCGGTGGAAAGACTAACGGAACTGAAAAAGTTAAGGAAGAAATTCCATTTGAAGTTGAAGTTAAAAAAGATCCATCACTTAAGAAGGGCGAATGGAAATACGCCACAGATGATG
Source organism: Peptoniphilus sp. Marseille-Q6390 (assembly GCF_965119475.1). Taxonomy (NCBI): domain Bacteria; kingdom Bacillati; phylum Bacillota; class Tissierellia; order Tissierellales; family Peptoniphilaceae; genus Peptoniphilus; species Peptoniphilus sp. Marseille-Q6390. Next base: position 39,604 of record NZ_CBCPLS010000002.1, read on the forward strand.
AAGGAAATGAACTAAAGGGTGAAAAGGGCGAACAAGAAAAGACCCTAACTATCGTTAATTCAAAAGTAACAGAAACATCTGATCCAACAGTAACTAAACAACCAAAGAAGGCAGTTGTTTTAGTTGGCGAAGGAACTAATGACGGTAACCACGAAATAAAAGAAAAGAAAGAATTACCATTCGAAACTAGAATTGAGTACGATGAAAGTATAGAAGCAGGGAAAGAGGTAGTAACTGAAGGTAGTCCAGGAGAACAAGAACGAACAAACACTCTTGTAATCAAAGATGGTAAAGTAACTGAAACTAAAGAGGGCGAATTCAAGACAACTAAAGACCCTGTAGATAAGGTTATAAAAATTGGTGTAAAGCCAATTGTTACAGAAGTTGAAAATGGGTACGATACAGAGTATGAATATGATGATACCCTTGAAGCTGGAAAGATGGAAGAAAAGACACCAGGTAAGAATGGAAAGACAACTATCACAACATCTTATGACAAAGACCAAAAGAAACTTGTAACAAAAGAAGAAAAAACAGATTCAACAAATAGAGTAATAAGGGTTGGTATAAAACCAATAGTTGAGAAAGAGTCTATTCCACATAATACAGAATTTAATCACAATCCTGAACTTGAAGCTGGTACAAAAAAGAAAATCAAAGATGGTACTCCAGGCGAGTATACAATTACAACTACTTTCAACAAAGAAACAAAAATGCTTGAAACAAAAGTTGTAAAAACTAAAGAGCCTACTAATGAAGTGTGGGAATATGGTACTAAGACTGAAAAAGAAGTTACTAATGGAAGTGTTAAAGTTAAATCTGATCTTCCTTATAAAGTCATAATAAAAGAAGACAACACTATGGATGCTGGAACTTATAAGGTTGAACAAGAGGGAGAAGTTGGCGAAAAAATAACTACTATTAAGATTAAAAATAGTGAAGAAGAATCCAGAAGTGAAGAAATTACTAAAGAAGCTAAGGATAAGATTATAGTAGTAGGTACAAAACCAGCTACATGTCCAATTCCAGAAGATCCAGAAAAGCCAGGCAAAGAAGATCCAGAAAAACCAGGCAAAGAAGATCCAGAAAAGCCAGGTAAAGAAGATCCAGAAAAGCCAGGCAAAGAAGATCCAGAAAAGCCAGGCAAAGAAGATCCAGAAAAGCCAGGTAAAGAAGATCCACAAAAGCCAAGTAAAAACACACCTAACAAACCAGGGGAAAATACTCCATCAGAACTAGGTAAGAAGACACCTAATAAGCCAGGAGAAAATCCAAGTGAGGATCCAAAGAATCCACCGCAAGAATCTCCTGAAAATCCAAAGCTTGAAAAAGAAAATGATCCTAAAGTTTCTGAAGCTGAAAAGGTAAAGGAAGCTGAAAATGTAAAAGAAGCTGATGAAGAAATAGAAACTGAAGAAGCTAAGGTTCTTGCTCAAGTTGAACAAGAAGAAGATGAGGAAGCAAGTCGTGTAGGCAATGAAGCTGGCAAAGCTAATCTTGCTGGCGATGACAAGGCTCCTAAGACAGGCGACGCTGGTCTTGCACTTGAAACTGCATCAGCAGGTCTTGCATCAGGTTTATTACTTCTATTAGGTAGATTTAAGAGAAAAAAAGAAGATGAAGAATAAAAAATAATTTTTTGAGACAGTCCATGGGGCTGTCTTTTTTTATGACTTTATAAGAAGGTGGGACTAAATCAAAGAAAAGTATTTGATGAAAAGTTAAAAAGTCCTAAGAGCTTGTGACTTGATAAATATTTAGGACTTAGTGAGAAATAAGAGGTTCGCAAATTTTTATAAACTTATAAGAGAAGACAGGTCAATAAATTTTCACAAGCTAATGGTGGGAGATAGACTTATAAGTTCTTATGGCATTATGAAGGATGATAGACTTACAAATTTTTATAACTTTATGAAGGATGATAGACTTATAAACTTTTATGACTTTATGAAGAGTGATAGACTTATAAATTTTTATAAACTGCCAATAAATAAGAGAAAAAATTTTGATAATGACTTCCTCGACATATAAAATTTAATTGCCATAAATTAATTAAAAATCGTTAAGCATAAATCATTTATTCTATAGAAGAAAAAAATTATATTATGTAAAGAAAATTAAGATAAGCCTTAGACTTCTCCAGCTTAAATTTGTTGAAAAAACGGCGTCTTAAATGGTATTATAGAGAAAGGTGATATTATGAAAAAAACTTTATTGGCACTAAGTCTTAGCGGTCTTTTAATTTTATCTGGCTGCAAGGACAAGAAGGCTGAAAACATAAAAAATGAAAACTTAAATACAAACAAAAATGTGGCATCTGTCGAAGTCAACAAGGATGGGGACAAGCAAGAGATTGAATTTTATGACACCTTTGACACAGTAGTCCACATTGCCATCTACACTGATGATGATAGCTTTGCCAAGGAAAACTTGGTTTATGCCAAGGAAAGATACGAAGAACTTCACAAACTTTTTGACAACTACAAGACCTATCCAGACCTTGTAAACGTAAAGACAATTAACGACAATGCAGGCATCAAGCCAGTGACTGTTGACGACACCTTGTTTCAACTTATAAAGTCTTCCATTGACGACTACAATAACATTTCTCACAATACAAACATTGCCTTGGGACCTGTGACTAAGCTATGGAATGAGTATAGGGAACTTTACGAGGGAGGCAAGACTAAGGAAGAAGTTATTGCCCTAAAGGGTGAGGCCCTTCCAAGCGATGCAGAACTTGAAAAGTTACGTCCTCTTGTAAACATTGATAAGATTAAGTTAGATGATGAGAAACAGACAGTTTCTCTTGAAAAGGGAATGGAACTTGACCTTGGTGCAACTGCCAAGGGTTTTGCAACTGAACTTGTTGCAAAGGAACTTGAAGATAGGGGAGTTAAGTCCTGCGTAATTTCTGCTGGCGGTAATGTTAGAATTATTGGCAAACCAACAGATGGTAGGGACAACTTTAAGATTGGAATCCAAAATCCAGATCTTGAAAGCCATGACCAAGTTTTAGCATCTTTAAATGTTGCCAACACTTCTATTGTTACAAGTGGCGACTACCAAAGATATTTTGATCTTGATGGTGTGAGATACTGTCACATCATTGATCCTGATACTTTGAAGCCAGCCCACGAAATCAAGTCTGCAACTGTAATCAAGGAGGACTCTGGACTTTGTGACTTCTTATCAACTGCTGCCTTTAATTCCACTGATGATGAAATAAAAGAATTGTCAGATAAAACTGGAGCAGGAATTGTGTGGGTAGACAAGAACATGAATGTTAAGTCCACAGAAAACGCAAGCAAGTTTTTAGATAAGTAGGACCTGAGATGAGAAATAACACTCGAGCTTTAATTTTTCACATCTTAATAGTTTTTATAACCTTCGCTGTTGCTAGCTTGATTAACTTGTCTAGCCAGGTGAGGAACCTTGTCTATGGCAACCTTGCCTTCAAAGTTATCTTAGTGGGACTAATCCTTATCCTCTATTTTAATTTTGGCAAGGGACTATCAAAGAAGAATGCAAGGAGCTTGGACTTTTTTGCAGGCAATTTAATCTGGCTAATTGGACTAGTTTTATTTGCCTTTGCCTTTGTGGGCCTGGGAAGAGAAGTCTTTACAAGGTCAGTGGGAGGCTCCTATTGGAAGTTTCCATTGGAATTCTTTTTGATGCCTCAGGTTTATGCTATTAAGATTTTGGGAATATCCTACAATCCCCTAAGCCTTTTTGTGGCAAGTCTTATACCTGGTTTTATCTATGGGATTTCCATTAAGATATCAAGAGCTAAGATGATAAGAAGGAATAGGGCAAAAATGAGAAGAAGATAGGAGGACCTATGAAGGACAAATTATATAAATATGACATGGAAGAACTCTACCAGCTTACTGTTAAGAGGTTAGAGGACTTTGGAATAGAGTTAATAGAAATTGCAAAGCTTGTGCAAAAGTTGCAAGGAGATTATATTGATGACTTGAGCCTGGAAAGATGCCTTGAGAGTGTGGAAAGTGTTGTTAGGAAGAGGGAGTCCATCCACGCAATCCTAACGGGGCTTGCCCTAGACGACTTGGCAAATGAAGGCAAGTTGCCTGAACCACTCCAATAAATTATAAGAGATGACGAGGGCCTTTATGGAATCGATGAGATCCTTACTCTTGGAATTGTAAATATGTATGGGACAATTGGTCTCACAAACTTTGGTTATCTGGACAAGAAAAAAATTGGCATAATCAAAGACTTAGATGAAAAGAAAAAAGTGGAAAGAGTGACTACTTTTGCCGACGACTTGGTGGCAGCCATAGCTGCGGCAGCCTGTGCAAGAGTAGCCCATCAAAATAAAGAATAAATTTGCAAATCAAAATTTTAAATTGCAAAGAAAATAAAATAAACTTATAAAATACGGAAGGTCTTATTGTGATAATCAATGAGGCCTTCTTTTTTTAGTTTCGAAAGTTCACGAGATAGGGAAGAGCGATTTAAGTTCATAAACTGTGCCAGCTCGCTAATGTTAAAATCGATTGTAAAATATTTTGACTTCCTCTTGCGTGCCTCACTAGAAAGAAAATATAAAATTTTGGCACGAGATGAAGGCAGACTAAGTAGGTTTAACTTGTCACGCATAAATAAATTTTTCCCAGCCAAGATTTTTATGAGATTGTCTTGGACCTTGATAAGAGACCTTGAGTCTGATGACTTGTAGGCCTTGTAGTCAAAGAAAACAACCTCTGAATCACAAGCTGCCACAACAGATAAAGGGATCTCCCCCACATCTTTAATTAGGACTGACTCGGCAAAGAGGGCTGGGCCAGTTAACTTTGACAAGATTGCCTTGTTGCCAAAGACGTCTTCAAGAGACAAGTCCACTTGACCCCTTAAAAGTATTCCAAAATAATTTATCTCATCCCCAATAGTAAAAATAATTTCTTTAGCCTCATAAGTTTTCACATCTGACAAATATTTTTCTATTTCTATTAATTCTTCATCATCAAGACCCTTAAAGAGGGCCAGATTTTTTAAAGTTTCAATGTCTTTCATGTCACACCTCTCCTATATTTTAGCATTTTTAATATAATTATCATAAATTAATTATAATGATTGAAGAAATGATTGTTAAATGTTAAACTATCCTTATAGAGTGATGAGGAGGATATATGAAAGTTACTATTTGTATGGGTGCTAGATGCACTCTTATGGGAGCTAATGCTATTTATGATGCAGTAGAGTACTTACAAGATCATTTGTGCGGACCAGAGTCCGAACTATGTTCTGCTGAAAACTTAGAAGTTGAATTTGCACATTGTCTAAACTATTGCAAGATTCACAACAACGAAGCATCACCTGTTGTCATCGTAGACGACGAGATAATGCTAAAGGCTACTGCACAAGAAGTTAGTGCAAAAATAATTGATAAATTAAGAATATAAGTAATAAGGGGAAACGATGAAAGAAATTTATGGAACACTTGTCGACATCAGAAGAAAAGTTTTTGCTGAAGTTGCAAGAATTGCCTACAATGATTTAGATATATCTGCCCTAGAAGAGTCCAGTTACAAGATAGTACCTGGCGAAGTGGCAAGATATAGATCTGATATCTTTAGAGAAAGGGCAGTTGTCGACGAAAGACTTAGACTAGCAATGGGGCTAGATGTTAGAGAGATTGGCGTATTTAAAAATGTGACTGACGGTTTTGACAAGGTTGATATTGATACAAATGCTTACGAGAAACCACTAATAAATGTTATAAAGTTTGGTTGCGAAGCTTGTCCAACTAAGGCTTATTATACAACAGATAACTGCAGGAAATGTCTTGCACACCCTTGTATAAATGTTTGTCCTGTAAATGCCATTTCAATGGGTAAAGATAGAACAATTATCGACAAAGATAAATGTGTAAGATGTGGAAGATGCCATGACGCTTGTCCATATTCTGCAATAGTGAAGTACGAAAGGCCATGTGCAGCTGCTTGTGGGGTAGATGCCATTTCATCAGACGAATTTGGCAGAGCAGAAATAAATCATGACAAGTGCGTAGCTTGCGGGAGATGTATAGCAGAATGTCCTTTTGGAGCAATCTCAGATAAGACACAAATCTTCCAACTTATAAAAGCAATCAAATCAGGCAAGAGAGTATATGGAGCCATAGCACCATCCTACATAGGACAATTTGGTGCCAACGTAAGTGCAGAACAAATAATAGAAGCAATAAAACAACTTGGTTTCGAAGACGTACTTGAAGTTGCCCTTGGAGCCGACTTAACAACTCTACACGAAGCAAAAGAATATCTAGAAAGAGTGCCAGAAGAGATCCCATTCATGGGTACAAGCTGTTGCTTCTCATGGACCCTCATGATAAGAAATGAATTCCCAGAATTCTTTGAACAAGTATCAGACTCAGGCTCACCAATGAGATACACAGCCAACCACATAAAGGCACAGGACCCAGATGCAGTAGTAGTATTCATAGGGCCTTGTACATCAAAGAAGCTTGAAGCCATAGATACAAAAGTAAAATCAGACGTAGACTTCGTAATAACTTTTGAAGAACTAATGGGAATGTTCGTAGCAAAGAACATAGAACCATCAGAAATAAAAGTAGAAAAAGTTGTAGATGACGGATCAGCCCTTGGTAGAGGTTACCCAATAGCAGGTGGAGTTGCCGAGTCAGTAAAGGTAGTGGCAGAAAAACTTGCACCAGAAAAAGACATCCACATCCAAGGAGCACATACCCTAGCAGAATGTAAGAAGATGTTAAAAATCGCAAAGGCAGGCAAGCTTAACGGCTACCTACTAGAAGGTATGGCATGCCCTGGTGGATGTGTAGCAGGTGTGGGAACAATAGCTTCAGTAAACAGAGTTAAGAAGCAAATTGAAAAATTCAAGAAGGACTCAGCTTATCCAACTCCACTTGAAAATGTCCACATAGAAAAAGAAAGAGAAAGTATTTAAGAAAAATCCCCATAAATATTGACAAGATAGACTTTATAGTCTAAAATATATGTCATGTTTAAAAAGCCCCGGAATAATTTTTAAACTATTTAGGAGGAAAATTCATTGAAAAGCTACATGGCTAAAGCAAATGAAATTGAAAGAAAATGGTATGTTATCGACGCCGAAGGTAAAGTCCTTGGTAGATTAGCATCAGAAATTGCAAGTGTTTTAAGAGGAAAGAGAAAACCTATCTTTACACCACATGTGGACTGTGGAGACTTTGTTATTGTAATCAATGCAGACAAGGTTGTATTGACAGGCAACAAACTAAACCAAAAAATTCACGCATATCACACTGGATACCCAGGTGGAAGAAAAGAAATTGTATACGCTGAAATGATGGAAAAGAGACCAGAAAAAGTTATCGAACTAGCAGTTAAGGGAATGCTTCCTAAGAACAGACTAGGCAGAAAGATGATCAAAAAACTTAAAGTTTACACTGGTAGCGAACACCCACACGCAGCACAAGCACCTGAAGTTTATGAATTTTAATTGGAGGTAAGAATGGAAACTATACAATACAGAGGTACTGGAAGAAGAAAAAAATCCATCGCCCAAGTTAGACTTCTACCTGGCAATGGAAAATTTATTATCAACGGTAAAGATATCGAAGAATACTTTAACTTTGAAACACTAAGAATAGTTGCAAAAGAACCACTAGAACTTACAGAAACAGGAGCATCTTTTGATGTAATCGTAAAAGTAATCGGTGGAGGATACTCAGGACAAGCAGGAGCTGTTAGACACGGCGTAGCTAGAGCCCTACTAGAAGTGGATCCTGAATACAGATCAGTTCTTAAAAAAGCAGGATATCTAACAAGAGATCCAAGAATGAAGGAAAGAAAGAAATACGGTCTTAAAAAGGCTAGAAAATCTCCTCAATTCTCAAAAAGATAATATTATCGTTTATACGAGAACCCTTGCAAGAGGGTTCTTATTTTTTGTTTAAAATTTCTTTATAGATTTGTAGCTAGCAGACATTTGCTAAGAATCGAAGTTCGCTTTGCTTCTTCTCTTCGGCAAATGATTGCAGCTGACCTACCAGCAATTTGTTTCACAAATTGCTGGTAGGTCAAGCATGTCTGCTCTTGACTAACATTATTTGCTAATTCAGGAGTTTTTGTAAGTCGTAAATTCTTATAAACTTGTAAAAATTTGTTAAGTCGTAAAAGTTTATTAAGTTGTAAAAGCTTATTAAGTTGTAATTATTTATGAAGCAGTAAATAATTATAAACTTGCAAAACTATATTAAGTAATAATAAATTATAAAAATTTTTAGGGACCCTTTGAGGTCCTTATTTTTATTGGCCAATTCTTTACTCTTACTTCTACACTTTAGTCTGTATTTGTTGTATAATATCTAAAACTAAAAGGGAGGAAATTATGAAGAAGTTCAAAAGAATTTTAGTTGCTAATCGTGGAGAGATTGCCATTAGAATTTTCAGGGCAGCAAGAGAAATGGGGATTCGCTCAGTTGCCATTTATTCTGAAGAGGATAGGCTGGCACTCTTTAGGACTAAGGCTGACGAGTCTTATGAGATTGGCAAGGGGAAGTCACCTCTTGATGCCTACCTAGACATTGACGAGATAATTAGTCTTGCAAAGAAGAAGGGCGTTGATGCCATCCACCCTGGCTACGGATTTTTGTCAGAAAATCCTGAGTTCGCAAGGAAGTGTAGAGAAGAGGGAATTACTTTTATTGGACCAAGCCCAGAGGTTATGGAAAAGCTTGGGGACAAGATCACTTCAAAGATTGTTGCAAAGGAAGCTGGTGTTGCAACTATTCCTGGAATTGAAAAACCTATTCGCAATGAGGAAGAGGCTCTTCTCTTTGCAAGGTCTTGTGGCTATCCTGTTATGATTAAGGCTGCTGCTGGTGGTGGCGGTAGGGGCATGAGGATTGCCCAGAGCCAAGAGGAACTTTTGGATAAGTTTCAATCTGCCAAGAACGAAGCGAAAAAAGCCTTTGGCGATGATTCCATGTTTATTGAAAAGTATCTTCACAAGCCAAAGCATATTGAGGTGCAAATTTTGGGAGACGAGTATGGAAATATTGTTCACCTTTATGAAAGGGACTGTTCTATCCAAAGACGTCACCAAAAGGTTATTGAATACACTCCAGCCTTTTCTCTTCCAGTGGAACTTAGGGAAGAAATTTGCCAAGACGCCCTAAAGATTGCAAGGTCTATTGGCTATTCTAACGCAGGTACTGTTGAATTTTTAGTTGACTCCAAGGGAGACCATTATTTTATAGAGGTTAATCCAAGGGTCCAAGTTGAGCACACTATTACAGAAATGTGCACTGATATTGATATTGTTCAGTCGCAAATTCTCGTTGCCATGGGCTACAGGCTTGACAGTGAGGAAATTGGAATCAGGGGTCAAGATGCCATTGACCACAGGGGTTTTTCTATCCAATGTCGTGTTACAACAGAAGATCCTCTCAACAACTTTATGCCAGACACTGGGCAAATTAATTTATACAGGTCATCTTCTGGTTTTGGGGTAAGACTTGACGGTGGCAACGGCTTTACTGGTGCAGTGATTTCGCCTTATTATGACTCTCTTCTTGTAAAGGTAATTACCGAGGCAAGGACTTGGAAGGATGCCATAAGAAAGGCAAAGAGGTCTCTTTCTGAACTAAAGGTTGGTGGAGTTAAGACTAACATTGGCTTCTTGTTAAATGTTTTAAACACCAAAGAGTTTGAAGAGGGAACTTGCGACACAGGTTTTATTGAAGAGCATCCAGAGTTGTTCGAGATTAAATCCTCTAAGGACAAGGAACTTAGGCTCATGAAAATTATTGGAGAGAGGGTTGTCAATGACACTAAGACTCTTGAGAAAAATTTTGATGTTCCACAAGTTCCAGATTTTGAGAGAAAGAACTTCAGGGGTTACAAGCAAATTTTTGATGAGCTGGGACCTGATGGAATTAAAGATCACATCTTAAGGGAAAAGAAGCTCCTCTTAACTGATACCACTATGCGTGATGCCCACCAATCTCTTATGGCTACAAGGATGAGGACTATTGACCTTGTGAAGATTGCTGAGGCTATGAACTACAACATGGATAAATTATTCTCTGTAGAAATGTGGGGCGGGGCAACCTTTGATGTTGCTTACAGGTTCCTCCACGAAGATCCATGGGAAAGGTTGAGGCTCCTTCGTGAAAGGATGCCAAATATGCTTTTGCAAATGTTAATTCGTGGCAACAACACAGTGGGTTACAAAAATTATCCAGACAATGTGGTTGTAAAGTTCATCAAGGAGTCTGCAAAAAATGGTGTTGACCTCTTTAGGGTATTTGATTCACTTAACTGGCTTGATGGTATGAGGCTTTCCATTGACCAAGTTCTTGAAAATGGAAAAATCGCTGAGGCGACAATGTGCTACACTGGGGACATACTTGACGAGAAGAGGGACAAGTATTCTATTAAGTATTATGTTGACTTTGCAAAAGAACTTGAAAGGACTGGTGCACAAATTCTTGGCATCAAGGACATGTCAGGTCTATTAAAACCTTACGCAGCTAAGAAGTTAATCAAGAACTTAAAGGAAGAAGTGGGTCTTCCAATCCACCTTCACACTCACGACACAACTGGCAACGGGGTTGCAACAATCTTGCAGGCAACTGAAGCTGGGGTTGATATTGTTGACACAGCAGTTAACTCCATGAGTGGACTAACTTCCCAACCTGCCCTTAACTCAGTTGTAGCTGCCCTTAAGAACACTGAAAGGGATACAGAAATAGATTTAGATAAGGTAGAGGACATTTCAAAATATTGGGCTGCAGTTAGACCAGTTTACTCAAACTTTGAATCTGATTTGAAGTCAGGTACTACAGAAATTTATAAGTATGAAATTCCTGGAGGCCAATATTCAAACCTAAAGCCACAAGTTGAGTCCTTTGGACTTGGTCACAAGTTTAAGGATGTTAAGGAAATGTACAAGCGTGTCAACGAAATGGTGGGCGACATTGTCAAAGTAACTCCTTCATCAAAAATGGTTGGGGACTTTGCAATTTTTATGGTGCAAAATGAGCTCACTCCAGAAAATATTTTGGAAAAGGGTAAAAACTTAGACTATCCTGACTCTGTCATGACTTACTTTAGGGGAATGATGGGTCAACCTTATGGAGGCTTCCCTAAAGACTTACAAGAAATGATTCTTAAGGGAGAAAGTCCAATTACAAAAAGACCTGGAGAACTTTTAGAAGATGAGGACTTTGATAAAATTAAAAGGCATTTGGAAGACAAGGGAATAAGTCCAAGTGAAGAAGATATAATTTCTTCAGCCCTATATCCAAAGGTCTTTGATGACTACCTTGACTATATAAAAGAAAATGGGGAAGTGACAAGAATTGGGTCAGACGTATTCTTCCATGGACTAATGGAAGGCGAGTCAACAGAAATTTCTCTTGAAGAAGGCAAGACTTTAATTGTAACTTTAATTGAAGTTGGAAAACTATTAGAAGATGGAACAAGAAACTTAACTTTTGAAATAAATGGATCAAGAAGGACTATTAAGATCAAGGACGAAACTGTAAAGGCAGGAGAAAGTCTCGGAGAAGAAAAAATTTATGCCGATCCAAAGAATGAAAGGGAAGTTGGTTCATCAATACCGGGCAAGATTGTAAAAGTTCTTGTTGCTGAAGGCGACGAAGTTAAAAAGGGAGACAGCCTCTTTGTGGCTGAAGCCATGAAGATGGAAACAAATATTGTCGCAAACATTGATGGAAAAGTTAAAGACATCAGGGTAAGAGAAGGCGACATGGTGGAAAGTGGCCAGCTATTATTGTGCTTTGAATAAAAAATTTTCTCTGGGGTAATTTATTATTAGCTTATGAAATTTATAAAGGAAGTGTGAAATGAAAAAGTTATACAGGTCGAGAAATGATAGGTTTTTTGCAGGAGTTTGTGGCGGGATAGCAAAGTATCTTGGCATCGACTCTACACTTGTGAGACTTATAACTTTTCTGTTAATTGTGCCAGGAGGACTTAGCATTTGGGTCTACATTGCCCTTGCTATTATTATTCCAAGCGAACCAATCGGGAGAATAGATGAGTCCTATGGCGAAAAGTTTTCTGATCCATTCAAAGATAGTTACGGAAATTATAGGGATGAGTACGAAAGACAAAAGAAGAATGACGAAGATTTTTATTGAGAGAGGGGTCCAAGGGGACCTCTTTTTTAATGCTCATAAGCTGGCAAATATTTCTGTATAATCTCTCCATTACTTGATACAATATTGTCGAGGTGTTTTAATTGATTAGTCTTGAAGGTCTTGTGGAGAAAATAATTTTTAGAAATGAAGACAACGGCTACACTGTTGCAAAAATAATTTCAAGTGATGGCGACCTTGTAGTTGTTGGATCGGCCACAATTTTTAAAGAAAACTTAAAATACAAATTTACTGGGGACTTCACCTACCACAATAAGTATGGAGACCAGTTTGCCTTTACAGACCTTGAAGAAGTTATGCCTGAGGGGGAAGCTGCCATTGTTTCCTATCTATCTTCTGCCATGATCCCCCACGTTGGAGAAAAAATGGCTGAAAGAATTGTTGATGAGTTTAAGGACCAGACTCTTGATGTTATAGAAAATCATCCTGAAAGGCTCCTATCTATTAAGGGCATCGGGAAGAAAAAATACAGGGACATCAAGGAAGTCCTGGACAAGCAGTATGCCATGAGGAAGATCTTCCTTCACTTCTCCAAGTACAATCTTCCAGCTTCTGTGATTTTAAAAATCTACAAGGAGTATGGGGATGAGTCCATAGATCTTGTAATGAAAAATCCCTACGACTTGATAGGAAGAGTGAGGGGACTGGGCTTCAAGAAGGCGGATGAAATTGCTGAGTCCATTGGAATCGCAAAGGACTCTGACTTTAGGAGGCTGGCTGGACTTAAGTACGCCCTTATGCTTGCCAATAGGGATGGTCACACTTACTTGCCCCTTGACAAGTTAATCAAGGCAGGAGAAAAAATTCTTGGGACAAGCTTTGAGGACCCAGATGAGATTGCAAGGACTCTAACTCTTGAGAAAAACTTTTTTGTTGAGAGAGATGGAGAAGACTACAACTGCTACATAGCTAGATACTTGGCAGCAGAAAATTATGTTGCAGGCAAGTTAATTGAATTAAATAATTCCTTTGATGAAAATTTTGATATTGATGAAAAAATTAAAAATACTGAAAAATTTAGAAATATTGAACTTTCAAAAACTCAGAGAAGGGCAGTCAAGGACGCCATCAACAAGGGTGTCTTTGTCATAACTGGAGGACCGGGAACAGGTAAGACCACAACCCTAAAGGTCTTAATAGATATTTTTGAGTCCATGGACAAGGAGATAAAGTTGGCTGCTCCAACGGGAAGGGCTGCCAAGAGGATGAAGGAACAAACAGGAAGAGATGCCTTCACCATCCACAAGCTCCTTGAGATTGGTTTTGGCGGCGACTTTGCCAATGTGGAAGAGCTTGAGTGTGACGTCTTAATTCTTGATGAGGTTTCCATGGTGGACATCCTCTTAATGGAAACTCTCTTAAAGTCCATTGAGTCCCCAACTCGCTTGATCCTAGTTGGCGATAAGGACCAACTTCCATCTGTTGGCCCTGGTAATGTCTTGGCAGATATTTTGGAATCAGGAGTTATTGAGTCAGTCAACCTTGAAGAAATTTTTAGGCAGTCTGAAGAGTCCATGATTGTAAAAAATGCCCACTTGATCAACAAGGGGGAGGCTCCAATCTTAAATCGTGGAGACTTCTTTATGATTTCTGAAAGGGGAGAGGCCAAGGGACTTGAAATTATTAAGGACCTTGTGAAGACTAGGTTGCCAAATTATTTTAATGTGAGCCAGGCTGACGTCCAAGTCCTAACTCCAACTAAGAAGGGGGTCCATGGGACAGAAAACTTGAACCTTGCCCTCCAAGACCACTTAAATGACAGCGACGAATTTATAGAAGTCCTTGGCAAAAAATTTAAGTTAGGGGATAGGGTCCTACAGACAAAAAATAATTATGAGTTGGAATCCAAAATAGAAAATGAATTTTATGATGACAAGCAAAAGGGAGTCTTTAACGGAGACCTTGGTTATATTTCAAAAATTGACAAGGAAAATAAAAAGCTAACAGTTGTCTTTGATGACGTGAGAAGTGTTGAATACAAGTCTGATAATCTTGATGAGCTTGCCCTTGCCTATGCCATGACCATCCACAAGTCTCAGGGAAGTGAGTTCCCCGTAGTTGTTATTCCAATTTACAGGGCTGCTCCAATGCTCTTAACAAGAAATTTGATTTACACAGCTATAACGAGAGCATCAAAGGCAGTTGTCCTTGTGGGCATAAGCGACTATCTCATGAAGATGATTGAAAACAATAGGACTCGCAAGAGGTATTCCAAGCTTGAGAAAAAGTTGAGGGACCAAGATGAAATTAAAAGAGGATAAGTGCCCCTTATGTGGGAGAGTGGTTGAAGACTATGGCCTTTGTCACGAGTGCATAAGTCTAATAAATAAGGACCCAGCCTACTATTATGACGTTGAGGGTCTTGATGACTTAATAGTTTCTTCCACTTACTCTGGCATTATGAGGAGGCTCATTATTGATTTTAAATTTAAGGGAAAGCTTTCTTATGGAGAAATAATTTCTGAAATCATGACGGAAAAGATTTTGGAGAAAAACTTAAAGGACCAAGTCATAGCCTATGTCCCCATGCACAGGAAGAAGGAAGGGGAAAGAGGCTACAACCAGTCCAAGATTTTGGCGGAGAAAATTGCAAGGAACTTGGACCTGCCCTGCCAGGATGTCTTTGAAAAAGTTATAGATACCAAATTTCAAGTTGGCTTAAAGAAGTTTGACCGTGAAGAGAACCTACGAGATGCCTTTGAAGTGAAAAATTATGCTGAAGAGATAATTATCGTTGATGACGTAATAACAACTGGGGCAACAATATCTGAACTCACAAAAATTGCCAAGAAGGCAGGCATAAAAAAAGTGACTGCACTAATTGCAGCCACAGAAATTGCTTAGCCTTGTAAATTTTTAAAGATTGAATCATGTCTTGGCCAGTTGTTAAGACTTTTAAAGTTCCTCATGGAGTAGAGGGTGGAGTTTATCTCTGCTCCAACTAAAGTTATAGTTGATAGGAGGTAGAGCCAAATCAAAAAGACTATGATACCTCCAAGAGATCCATAAGTTATGGAATACTTGCCGAAGCTGGATACATAAAAGTTAAATCCTGATGAGGCAATTATTAGGCCAAGGGTTGCGAAGATTGAACCTGGCAAGACGGACTTTATTGTAATCATATTTTCTCTAGACTTTGATGGAGAAAATTTGTACAAGAGGATAAAGGTAATAAGCATGTAGGCAAGGGGAATTGCATTTTTTGCAATGGACCAAATCTTGTCGAAGGATGCATTCTCAATCCCCAGGTAGGACATGATGTTTACATAAATAATTTGTCCAAAGATTTGTGTGAGGACAAGAAGAAAAATCATGAGGATTAGGGCTAGGGTAAAGAAGAGGGCCATTAGCCTTTGAGCTAGGAAGCCTCTTGACTCAACAAAGCCATAGGATTGATTTATTATCTTCATGAGCTTAAAGACTGCAGTTGATGCAGTGAAAAGACCTGCCACGAAGGAGATTGTTAAAAAGGATCCCGATGATGACATGTGAAGCTCATTTAAAAAGTTTCTTATAATTTCTTGGATTTCACCAGGAAGGACATCGAGAAGTCCGTAAAGATATTCTGGATCAAGAATCCCTGAAAAATTAATAGCATTGATTAATGATATTAAGAAGGGGAAGATGGATAATATTAAAAAATATGTTAGACTTCCTCCATAAGATAGGGTGTCGTGGTCCAAGACCCTGTAAATTAGTTTATCAAAAAAAGTAAAGGCCTTTTTGTCTTTGACCTTATCTATAAAATTATTCATATTTTCTTTAACACCTCTTGAGTATTATATAGTAAATGTCATATGATAACAAATCATTAAATGATAAAATAGGATTAGGTGATACTATGAACTACAATATATTAGTTTGCGACGACGAGAGAGATATCTTAGACGCAATAAAAATTTATTTGAAAGCCGAGGGCTACAAGGTCTTCACAGCAGAAGATGGGGCTAGAGCTCTTGAAATTATTAAGGAGAATGAAATTCACCTTTCGATCATTGACATAATGATGCCTGTTATGGATGGAATTACCCTCATAATGAAGATGAGGGAGAAGACAAATATTCCAATAATTGTTTTATCGGCTAAGGGTGAAGTCACAGATAAGATTGTGGGCCTAAATGTTGGAGCCGACGATTACATCACTAAGCCCTTTAATGCAGTTGAGCTTACAGCGAGAGTCAACTCTCTAATAAGAAGGTATTTTTCTCTTGGTGCATCAGACATAAAGACTGGAGACTTAAAAATTGGCAGAGTTTCAATTTTTGACGACTCAAAGGAAGTTCGTGTTGAAGATGATATTGCTAACCTAACTCCTTATGAATACAAGATTCTTTACTTGCTTGCAAAAAATCCTGGGAGAGTTTTTTCTTCTAATGAGATCTATGAAAGAGTCTGGGAAGAAGAAGCTATTGATGTTAGAAAAATAATTTCTGTTCATATTTCCCACTTGCGTGACAAGATTGAAATCAATCCAAGGAAGCCTGACCTAATTAAATCTGTCTATGGGATGGGCTATAAGATTGAGGTCAAGTAATGTTATCTGATTTTAAAGTTTTTATGAGAGACCTATTTCTCGATTTAATGGACAGGGTCTTTCTTGAAAATATTTTTGTGTCTTCAGTAATTATTTTTGAGCTCTTTAACATCAACAAGCACTTTATCCTAGCGTGGACTGTAACTTTAATCTTTGCCCTCTTAAAGATCAAGAGGAAGAAACTCTTGGATACAATTTTTACCTACAACCTCTACAAGTATAGGCGTTTTAAAAATTTCAGACTCTTTGGGACCTTGAATGTTACTCTGATAATTATGTACATAATTTTTTACAGCTTGATAAAAAGTGATATAGTCCTTTTAAACGTCCTACTCTTTATGATCCTAAGGGCGGTTATTATTGTGGAAGTTCAGTTTGCTCAAAATGCTCTTTCCATTGAGCTCATAGAATCCATCCTCTATGGCTATGAATTTGAAATCCCAAGCCCCTTTGAGAATGAATACCTGGACAAGATTACTGTCTTAATGGAAGACTTTAAGGTCCGTGACAGGTTAAGGCTGGAAGAAAACTTTAGGTCCGAGAGGTTTAAGGTTGATTTGATTACAAATATTTCTCACGACTTAAAGACTCCTCTCACTTCTATAATAAATTACGCCGACCTCTTGTCTAAGAAGGAAGTCCTTGATGACGAGGCGAAGAATTTTGTTGCAATACTAAAGAGGAACTCAACGAGGTTAAAGGACTTAATCGTTGACTTGGTCTTTGCATCCAAGACAAGCACGGGCAACCTTTCTATTGAGAAGTCCTTAGTTGAATTAAACGAGATGATTTTACAAATCTATGGAGACTACGACTCCCTCTTCGAGAAGAGGGACTTGGAATTCTCTTACAAGTCAGCAAGTGATGAAATTTTAATTTACACTGACGTCAATCTCTTTGTGAGGATAGTGGAAAACTTATTTTCCAATGCAGCCAAGCACGCAAGACCTGGCACAAGAGTCCTCGCTGGTGTAATAGAAAGAGAGTCAACCATAGAATTTTATGTGAAGAACATAGTAGATGAAAAACTAAATATGAATTCTGATGAACTTTTTGAAGAACTCTTAAAGGCTGACAGGTCACGACACTCTGAGGGATCAGGACTTGGTCTTAACATAGTGAAGAACTTGGCAGAGCTTCTCGGTGGAGAAGTCAAGGTGTCAATCCACGGTCAGTGGTTCGAGGTCCACGTCCTCCTCTTAAGGGATTCTGATTGACTATATTTTATTGACAAAGTTTTTAAATTGAAATAAAATAAAAAGAAACCACAGGTTTTTCATAATGGCAATTTTAATTAATTGCCATTTTTTTGTTTTTATTTTTAATAGGGGGAAGTATGATAGAAGAATTTGGGATAAAAAGTTTTAACAAGAAGAAGATGAAGGAATCACTACCCTATCCAATCTACTTAAAGTGGAAGGATGCACTAAGAAACGAAAAAGACCTAGACAGGGAGACAGCAGATGCCATTGCCCACGCCATGAAGGACTGGGCTTTAAAAAATGGTGCAACGCACTTTGCCCACTGGTTCTTGCCACTCTCTGGTCACACTGCAAAGAAGCACGAGGCCTTTATATCTAGGACCTCTGACAACGAACCAATTAATAGGTTCTCTGGCAAGGAGCTTGTCAAGGGAGAGCCTGACGCATCATCCTTCCCATCTGGAGGTATGAGGTCAACCTTTGAAGCAAGAGGTTATACTTATTGGGACCTTACAGCAAATTCCTTTGTAATTGGAAGTGTCTTATACATCCCAACTATTTTTATGTCCTACAAGGGAGAAAAACTTGATAAGAGGGGTCCACTCATTGACTCCACAAAAATCTTAAGCGAAGAAGGAACAAAGGTTGTTAACTTATTTGAAAAGGACGAGTATGCCTACAGGATGAGGGTCAAGGTTGGACTTGAACAAGAATTTTTCTTACTTGATAAGGAAGTCTACAAGAAGAGAAGCGATCTTAAAAATATTGGAAGGACCATTGTTGGTGCTCCATCTCCAAAGGGGCAAGAGCTATCAGACCATTACTTTGGTCAAATCCCTGCAAGGGTAGAAAAATTTTATAAGGACGTAGACAAAAAACTTTACGAGCTTGGAATTTATTCTGAAGCTGAGCACAACGAAGTTGCCCCAAATCAATTTGAAATGGCAATCCTATTCGAAAATGTAAATGTGGCAATAGATGACAATCAACTTTTGATGAATATCTTAAAGGAAACTGCCCTAGAAAATAATTTGGTATGCCTCTTCCATGAAAAACCCTTTAATAGTGTAAATGGATCTGGCAAGCACAACAATTATTCCATTGTCACAAACTATGGACTAAATGTCTTTGACCCAGGCGATGACCCTTACAATAACAATGTATTTTTATTATTTACTGCAGCGATTATCGAAGCTACAGACAAGTACCAAAGTCTTTTGAGGGTAAGTGCATCATCAACTTCCAACGACTTTAGGCTGGGAGCAGACGAAGCACCTCCAGCAATTATTTCCCTCTTCCTTGGATCTGACTTAGAAGAATTATTTAGGGACATTAAGGAAGACATCGAATACAAAAAAGATTCTGACAATAGCTTTAGGGGCTACAACCTCTTAAGTGTTCCTAGGGACTCAAGCGACAGAAACAGGACAGCTGCTGTTGCCTTTACTGGTAACAAGTTCGAATTTAGGATGCTTGGCTCATCTAAGACTGGGTCTGATTTAAACATTGCATTAAATTGTGCCATGGCAGACTCTCTTGCAAATATTTATGAAAAGTTAAAGGACTTCCAAGATGATCCTAATAAGTTAAGGGAAAAAACTCTTGGAATTGTAAGAGAAATTATGGAAAACCACGACAGGATAATTTGCGATGGCGATAATTATTCTGATGATTGGAAGGAAGAAGCTAAGAGAAGGGGACTTGCCAACCACAAGACTTATTTTGATGCCCTAGTTTCTTTGAGGGACTTTGACTTCCACGACATTTTCATCAAGAGGGGAATTTATACAGAAAAGGAAATCAAGGCTTCCTATGAGGTAAACCTTGAAGAAGTTGTAATTTATCAAAGTCTTGAGGCCAAGACTATGGTCTCAATGATTCACAAGGACCTAGTTCCTATGGGGATGGCTGAATTAAATGACCTATCTCAAATTTTAAAATTCAAAAACAATGAAAAACTAAGGATTAAGTATGATAGAATAGACAAGATGATTACGGACTTACTTGAATGTGGAGATGAAATCAATCTTCTCCTTGATCATTCAAATAATATAGATGACATATACAAAAAGGCAGAGTATGTTGAGAGAAATATTGCCACTAAGCTCCTTACAACAAGAAGGATAGCAGACCAAATGGAAAGATTAATCTCAAGAAAGAATATGACTTTGCCATCTTACGAAGATATTTTTAATTCATTAAGCTAGGAGGAAGTATGACGAAATTTATATTTGTTACAGGTGGAGTTGTTTCAGGAATTGGAAAGGGAATTTCTGCAGCAAGTATTGGTAGACTTTTAAAGGACAGGGGACTTTCTGTCTTTATGCAAAAATTTGATCCTTACCTAAATGTTGACCCAGGAACTATGAGTCCCTACCAACATGGGGAAGTTTTTGTAACTAAGGATGGAGCAGAAACTGACTTAGACCTTGGTCACTATGAAAGATTTATTGATGAAGAGTTGACTAAGGGTGCGTCAATTACAACTGGCAAGGTTTATTCAACAGTTATTGCCAAGGAGAGAAGGGGAGACTACGACGGAGCAACTGTCCAAGTAATCCCTCACATCACTAACGAAATTAAAAATGCAGTTTACAAGGCTGCCAAGGAATCCAAGGCTGATGTTGTAATAACAGAAATTGGTGGTACAGTAGGTGACATTGAATCCCTTCCATTTTTGGAAGCTATAAGACAAATTCACTCAGAAAATAAAAAATCTGACGTCCTATTTGTTCACACAGTTCTTGTGCCAAACATTCCTGGTTCAGATGAATTAAAGACAAAGCCAACTCAACACTCCTTCAAGGAGCTAATGTCTAATGGAATTAAAACAGATGTAATAATTGTAAGGTCTAATGGTCTAGTTACAGATGACTTGAGAGAAAAGATTTCATTGTTCTGTGACGTGCCAGTGGAAGCAGTTATCCAATCAACAAATGTTGAACTTATTTATGAAGTTCCCCTAGTTTTCCACGAACAACACCTTGACGACTACATCTTAAAGGAACTTGACCTAGAAGACAGACCAGCTTCCAAGGGCAAGTGGAGAGATATGGTTAAAAGATTTAAGGACGTCAAGGGTGACGTTACCATTGGACTTGTTGGAAAATATGTAAGCCTTCACGATGCTTATCTTTCTGTGACTCAAGCTTTAACTGATGCAGGTTGCGAAAATGGCTACAAGGTAAATATCAAGTGGATAGATGCAGAAGATATTGAAAAAGATGCAAGCATACTCGATGGACTTGATGGGATAATTGTACCAGGTGGCTTTGGATCACGTGGAACTGAAGGAATGATCATGGCTTCTAAGTACGCTCGTGACAACCACATCCCTTACTTTGGAATTTGTTACGGAATGCAAATCGCACTTATTGACATTGCAAGAAACAAGCTTGGATTTAAGGATGCCAACTCTACAGAGATAAATCCAGATACAAACTATCCAATCATTGACCTTTTAGAAAACCAAAAGGACATTAAAAATGTTGGAGGAACTTTAAGACTTGGCAATTATGACTGCACAATTGAAAAGGACTCCCTAGTTTACTCTCTTTATGGTCAAGAAAAAATTAAGGAAAGACACAGACACAGATACGAATTTAACAACGACTTCAGGGGCAAGATTAGGTCAGCTGGCGTAGTCTTCTCTGGTATCAACGAAGACAAGGACCTAGTTGAAATAATTGAACTAAAGGACGAAGACTTCTTCGTGGCTTGTCAATTCCATCCAGAATTTAAGTCAAGACCTACAAAGGTTCACCCATTATTTAACGGCTTTGTGAAAGCAGTAATCCAAAAGAAAAATAAATAAAAATATAAAAAATAAAATCTCATCCATCTTATGTGGGTGAGATTTTTTTTCTTTTGAAACTTTGAATTTTAAATTTTAATTTTTGGATTTAAATTTTAAATTTTGGATTTTAGTTTTAGTTTTAGTTTTAATTTCATATTAAAAGCAATTTATTAAAAAATAAAAAAGTCCTGGTTCTTGACCAGGATTTTCTTATAGGAACTTGTCTTTTAAATTATCCCAGTAGGAATTATTTGAGAAGACAAGTTTTTTTATTGTTTTGTTTGAGAGTCTTATGTTGACCCTGTGTAAGTTGTTGAAGAAGTATTCTGACCCGTCAACTAAGAGCAAATTGGAGTCCTTGTATCTTTTTTCAACAACAAGTGAAATTGTGTGAGCCCCTGGTACAATAACTGATGAGCCAAGAGACCTATAGGCAGCTGAGTTCATTGGGGAGATGGGAGTCATCTGCAAGACGTGAAGACTTGGATAGACTATGGCGCCTCCAGAAGAAAAGTTGTAGGCAGTTGATCCTGATGGAGTTGAAACTAGGACGCCGTCGCCAGAAAATTTTTCCACGTGGTTCCTATCTATAAAGACATTCATGTGAATTGTCTTTGAGTGAGCCGCCTTTAATACAACTTCGTTGATGGAGTAAAACTTGTAGGTCTTGCTTTTTGTGTAGATGTCAGACCTAATTAGTTTGATGTCGTCAACTTGGTAGTTGCCATCCTTGTAGTCCTTTACAAATTTTTCAACTTCTTCAGGTTTTATCTCTTGATAAAAACCTAGGTGGCCAGTGTTTATTCCCACGAAGGGCATTTCTGGAAAGTCGTTCTTGTGGATGGCCTTTATGAAAGAGCCGTCGCCCCCTATACAAATAGAAATCTCAGCATTTTTTTTGAAACCGTTAAAGGGTTCATATCCATATTTTGTTAAAACCTTGTGCAAATTTGTAGCAGTTTTCTTTGACTCGTAATTTGCGTTGGTAAGTATATTTATAATTTTTGACAAGACTTAAACCCCCTTGATTTTTTTTATCATTATTTATATTATAAACGAATAAAGTTCCCTTGACTAGAGGTGTATAATGTATAGATTAAATTCAAAAGATTTTATAAATTTTAAGTTCAACGGAAATTCGGGAAATAAAATAAAGGTAAATGACTTCTTAAAGGAGAGAGGACTTTCCTCAAGACTAATAAGAAAGTCAGTTAAGAGTGGAAATATTTATTTGAACTCCAGAGTAAATAGGAAAAATAAATTTTTAAAAAAGGGCGACCTTGTATCACTTAGGTTTGAAGATGAAGATCCCAATGGAGTAGTAGAACACAAAGACCTTGACATCATATACGAGGACGATGACCTTGTCATAGTGAACAAAGAACCCTTTATGGTGACTCACACTGCCAAGGACGATGCTGATGGGACTCTTTTAAATTATCTCTTGGGATATTTTGAAGATGAAGGCCTAAAGAGGAAGGTCAGGTTTGTAAATAGACTTGACAGGGACACTTCGGGTCTTGTCGTGGCAGCAAAAAATTCTTTTGCTCAAGATAAAATTTCCAGCGACTTTAAAGAAGATGTGGAGAAAAAATATCTGGCTGTAGTTGAGGGAATTCTTGAAGAGAAGGAAGGACTTATTGACGGACCAATTGCCACAAGTGAAGACGGTATAAGACGTGAAGTAAATTACGTCATCGGGAAGAGATCTCTAACTTCTTATGAAGTCCTAGATGAGTACAAGGATATGAGCCTAGTCCTCTTGACCCTTCACACAGGAAGGACTCATCAGATAAGAGTTCACATGGCCCACATAG
The DNA here is from genome assembly GCF_965119475.1 of Peptoniphilus sp. Marseille-Q6390. Lineage (NCBI taxonomy): Bacteria > Bacillati > Bacillota > Tissierellia > Tissierellales > Peptoniphilaceae > Peptoniphilus > Peptoniphilus sp. Marseille-Q6390. The sequence continues at coordinate 63,125 of NZ_CBCPLS010000002.1, forward strand.
GTCACCCTATCCTAGGTGATAGTCTTTATGGTAAGAAGTCAGATCTTATTAATAGGCAGGCCCTTCACTCCTATTCATTAAAATTTAAACTCCCAAGGAATAATAAGGAGATAGAAGTTTATGCAAAGCTTCCCAAAGATTTTTCCTTTTTTCCCTGCTCTTATTGAAAAAACACTTTCATTGCGTTATAATTTACTTAGGTAAATTCTGCGATGTACGAAGAATGCCTATTTAATTCAACCGACAAATTACACACGGGAAACTGTGTATGAGCGTCCTATGGCAATCCGTCTTTGAGCGGAAGTCAGAATACGCTATCAAGTTTTTTACCCACCATAATTTTTGGCGGGTGTGAATTAACTAGGTATCGGCATTGCGGTTTTTACTATTATTTTAAATGTTTATTTATATGAATTTTATTCTTGTTTTGAATAATCTTGAGTTAATGTGATTAATTTAAATGTTAAAGGGTAAAATATTAACAAGTATAACAAACAAACAATATAAAGGAGAGTTATTATGGGATTATTCGATTATTTAGAAGAAAAAAGAAATCAAGCAGTTAGAAGAAGAAGACTTAAAGAAATTTCAAAAATTGGTACTGGTCTTGCACTAGGAGCACTTGGTGGAATTCTTTTTGCACCTCAAGAAGGTAAAAAGACTCGTGAAGATATAGCAAACAAATCTAAAGAAGCAGCTAACCAAGCTTTAAACGCAGCTAATGATGCTAAGGACACTCTTGAATTCAAGGCTTACCAAGCTGGCGAACAAGCTAAGAAGACTTATGCTGACTTAAGAGAAAGAGCTGCACAAAAAAAATATGAATTTGACGAAGATGTTGAAGTAGCTAAGGCTAAAGCTAAAGCAATTGGCGAAGTTGTAAGAGCTGGCGCTGAAGACATTAAACATGATGTAAAAAATACAACAGAAGAAGTTAAAGATACAGCTAAAGACGTTAAAGAAGACCTAAAAGAAGGCGCTAAAGAAGTTAAAAAAGAAGCAAAAAAATCAGCTGAAAATGTAAAAGAATCTGTTGAAGAAACAAAAGACAAGGTAGAAAAAGAAGCAAGAAAATAAGATAGGGGGTATATAGGATGTTAGATCAAGCATTTACTATAGGTGGCCTACTTAGTTTCCTACTTTATGTAGCTGGTATAGCTGCACTTGTTGCACTATTCTTAGTGCTTATTAATGTATTTAAAATTTTAAAGAATGTTAATGAAATTGTTGAGAGAAACCAAGGAGAAATTGATCACACAATAAAGACTGTTCCTTCTATTATGGATAATGCCAAGGATATTTCTGACAATGTGAATGCAATTTCAACTGATGCTACAAAGCTTGTAAATGATGTAAAACCAGAAGTCGAAAGACTTATGTCAACTGTAGGTTCTGTTTCAGATACAGTTAATGGTATTACTAGACAAGTCGATGATACTTCTTTTAGAGTGTCAAATACAGTTATGAATATATCAGATGTTATTTCTGATACAGCTAAAACTATTTCACTTAGTTCAAATAACGCCATCGACTATTTTTATATTTTAAGAGAAGTTGCAAAGACTGTTAAAGAAGTCTTTCTAAGATAAACTAGGGACGGAGTTATTCTTCGTCTCCTTTTATTTTTATAAGTAGACAAGAGGAAAAAATGAAGAGAGTTAAAATTATTGCCAACCCAAACTCCGGCAGAGGGGCAGCGTTAGGCAAAATATTAGAACTTATAGAGTTGATGAGTGAGGACAGGTATGAGATTGAACTCCTATTCACTCACGAAGAGGGCGATGGCACTAGGTTTGCCTACGATTACTCTGGAGAGGACTTTATAATTTGTAGCGGTGGAGATGGGACAGTAAATGAAGTTGTAAATGGAATGTACCTATCAGGTAGGGATATTCCCTTGGGAATCCTTCAAAGTGGTACGGTAAATGATTTTGCCAACGCACAAGGACTACCAACATCCCCCAATGCCTTCTATAAAATGATAAAAAATTATAAGACAAAGACCATTGACCTGGGACTTGCTGGCGAAAGAGCCTTTATTAATGTTGCAGCAGGTGGCATGCTTACAGAGATTGCCTACACTGTTTCAGCTGAGAAAAAAGCAACTTTAGGTGACATGGCTTATTATCTTGAAGGTGCAAGGGTCCTTTTAGAAGAAAAAATTTTTAAATATAAAAAGAGTTTAAACTTTTATATAGAAAGTGAAGAGTTTACTGGAACTATTGAAGGACTTTTGTTTCTAATAACAAACTCGACTTCAGTTGGAGGCTTTAAAAAAATGGCTCCCTTGGCAGATATTTCAGATGGATTTCTGGATGTACTTATTTTTAAGGAAATCAGGATTTCTGATGTTCCTGAACTTTTTGCCTCTCTAATGGGTGGACGACATGTTGACCATAACAAGGTAATGTACTTAAAGACTAAAAATATAAAAATATCTAGTGATGAAAATCTAACAATTGATGTTGATGGAGAGAAAGCTTCAACACTTCCTATGACTTTTAAAGTTTTGGAAAATAAATTAAAAATAATAGTACCATAAGGAGGAAACTATGGCATCTACAATTAAAGATGTAGCAAAAATGGCAGATGTATCCATATCTACAGTATCAAGGGTAATAAATGACTCAAAACCTGTTAGCCCTGAGGCACGAAGAAGAGTCCTACACGCTATTGACGTTTTGGATTATAAACCAAACGAAGTTGCGAGAAGTTTAGTTACAAAGAAATCAAATTTAATTGGTGTAATTGTAGAAGACATTGGATCCAATTTTATTTCACAAATCCTTAGAGGGGTTGAAGAAGTTGGAAGAATGTACAAATACGACATACTTTTATCAAGCTCCTATGGTGACGCAGAATCTGAAATGAAGTTTGCCAACCTATTGGCACAAAAACAAGTTGAAGGTATTATTGTAATTTCAAACTTACACAATCCTAAACTTGAATACAAACTTGAAGAAAGCAAGATACCATATGTAATCATTTCAAACTTCTATGAAATTGAAAAATTCTCAACAGAAATAGACTATGAAAAAGCATCCTATGAAATGGTTAAGCTTTTAATAGAAAAGGGACACAAGAATATTGCTTCTCTTGCTGTAAGGAAGGACTATGACAGGACTTTTGAAAAGAAAAAGGTTGAAGGCTACAACAGGGCCATGGAAGAGGCTGGCTTAAAGAAGATAAATCTTTTTGTTGAAGGTCGTGATGCAAAGGACATAGAAGATGAAGAAGGAAAGATTCTTGACACAGTTAAGAAGGAGGGAGTTACAGCTTTCTTCACATCCTATGACACAATTGCCATCCACCTAATGAACATGTTGTTAGACAATGGCTACAAGACTCCAGATGATATTTCCGTAACAGGCTTTGGAGGATCTTATATTTCTGATATCTATAGACCAAAACTTACAACTGTAAAGATTCCTTACTACGACATCGGTGCAGTTTCAATTAGGAAGATCCTAAAGAAAATTGACAAGAAGGAAAGCGACCTATCAGAAAATCTTGTACTTCCATCACAAATTCTTGAAAGAGAAAGTGTAAAGGAATTGAGATGACAAGAGTTTCTATTGAGACCAAAAGTGAAATTATAATGAAGGGACTTCAAAATATCCTAGAAGGATATGAAGTCCTTGATTTTTATGAGGACGCAGGAGAAGACTTTGACATCCTAATCTTTGAAGACAAGAATTTAGAGAAGCTTGAAGTTGATAAGATCAGATTAATAGACGAGAAAAATATTCCCCTTGTAATAGACTATTCACTACTTAGCTATTGGGCGTCAGCTGATGATGTAAGAGAAGGGATAGATAAGACCCTAAGAGGCTACATCTATATAGAAGAAAGTTTAAAAGAAGCTAAGACTAATAGGAGCTATAAGTTTGAAAAACTAAAAACTCTCAACAGGAGAGAGAAAAAGCTTTTAGAAGAAATAATTTTGGGCAAGACCAACAAGGAGATCTCGAGAGAAATATTTATTAGTGAGAAAACAATAAAGAACAACTTAACTTCTGTCTACAAAAAATTAGGAGTCAGTGGAAGAAAAGAAATAATAAAAAATTACAGCCAAATTAAATATTAATAGTTTATAATATGTTAGTAAGACTAACATATTTTTTTTTACATAAAATTAGAAAGAGGAAGACATGAGAGACTATTTAATTTATTTTTTTATCTACGCCTTCATAGGTTGGGTAGTAGAAGTATCCTACCACGCAGTCACAAAGGGGAAGTTTATTAACCGTGGCTTCTTGGCAGGACCCTACTGTCCAATATATGGTTTTGGTGCCATATCAGTAATATACTTTTTGACAGACATAGCAGAGAAGAACAAGTTGGTCTTGTTCCTTGGCTCAATGTTAATAGCGACCCTAATAGAATTCGTGGCAGGCTTCTTGCTTGAAAAAATATTTCACGAGAGATGGTGGGATTACTCCGATAGAAAATTAAACATAGGAGGCTACGTCTGCTTAGAATTTTCAGTAATATGGGGGATGTTTTGCTTCCTATTATACGAAGCAGTCCATCCACTAATAAGAAAACTTGTGGGCTTTGTGCCAGATGCTTTTATAAAATATCTGGGGATTGGTTTAGTAATAATTATGACCCTAGATCTAATTGCTACTATTGTTACACTTATTGGATTGAATAAAGAATTTAAATCCATAGATAAGATTAGTAGAGACATTAAAAAAGTATCCGATAAGATTGGAGTAAGAGTTTACGACAAGACAGTCAAAATTGAAAGTAGACAAGAAGAACTAAAGAAGAAGCCAGAGTTTATAGAAATTGAAAATAGGATCAAAGATTTAAAAGAAAGAAAAGCTCAATTAGAAGAAAAGAGAATATTAAAATCCTTCCCTAACTTAAGTAAGAGACTAGGAGAAAGACAAAGAGAGATAGAAGAGTTAAGAGAGAGGATAAGAGATCAATACTCAAGAGACTAAGAGTAAAAAAATAAAAAACTTTTAAAAAAGTCATTGACAGATAAAAAAGAAAATAGTAATATATAGCAGTTGTCAAAAAAACAGCTGCTATATATTTTTTTTACAAAAAAATAAAAAAACAGTTGACAGATGATTTTCTAGATGCTAATATATAGAAGTTGTCACTTAAAGACAGCAAAAAAACTACTGGTTAGTTAAGTAAAAACAAAATAAAAAAAATGTAAAAATTACTTGACAAAGAAAAAACACGGTAGTATAATAAACAAGCTACTTCAAAAAGGTAGCAAATGAAACATGATAATTAAATAGTGTGAAGATAAACAAATTCGTGATAGAATCACAGATTCTTGTCAAAGAATCAAAAAGCAAACCAGATATTCGTTTAGTTTTGAGAAAACTAATGAGTCATACAAATTTTTAATTGAGAGTTTGATCCTGGCTCAGGACGAACGCTGGCGGCGCGCTTAACACATGCAAGTCGAGCGATGAAACCTTAACAGAACCCTTCGGGGCGAAGATAAGATGGATTAGCGGCGGACGGGTGAGTAACACGTGAGTAACCTGCCTTAGACATTGGGATAGCCTCGGGAAACCGGGATTAATACCAAATGAAATCACATATGCACATGCATAAATGATCAAAGCTCCGGCGGTCTAAGATGGACTCGCGTCCCATTAGCTAGTTGGTGAGGTAACGGCCCACCAAGGCGACGATGGGTAGCCGGCCTGAGAGGGTGAACGGCCACATTGGAACTGAGAAACGGTCCAAACTCCTACGGGAGGCAGCAGTGGGGAATATTGCACAATGGAGGGAACTCTGATGCAGCGACGCCGCGTGAACGAAGAAGGCTTTCGAGTCGTAAAGTTCTTTTATATGGGAAGATAATGACGGTACCATAAGAAAAAGCCCCGGCTAACTACGTGCCAGCAGCCGCGGTAATACGTAGGGGGCTAGCGTTGTCCGGAATCACTGGGCGTAAAGGGTTCGCAGGCGGAAATGCAAGTCAGGTGTAAAAGGCAGTAGCTTAACTACTGTAAGCATTTGAAACTGCATATCTTGAGAAGAGTAGAGGTAAGTGGAATTTTTAGTGTAGCGGTGAAATGCGTAGATATTAAAAAGAATACCGGTGGCGAAGGCGACTTACTGGGCTCATTCTGACGCTGAGGAACGAAAGCGTGGGTAGCAAACAGGATTAGATACCCTGGTAGTCCACGCTGTAAACGATGAGTGCTAGGTATCGGAATAATTCGGTGCCGCAGTTAACACATTAAGCACTCCGCCTGGGGAGTACGTGCGCAAGCATGAAACTCAAAGGAATTGACGGGGACCCGCACAAGCAGCGGAGCATGTGGTTTAATTCGAAGCAACGCGAAGAACCTTACCAGGGCTTGACATACTGAGGACCGGTATAGAGATATACCCTCTTCTTCGGAAGCCTCAATACAGGTGGTGCATGGTTGTCGTCAGCTCGTGTCGTGAGATGTTCAGTTAAGTCTGGCAACGAGCGCAACCCCTATCTTTAGTTACCAGCATTTCGGATGGGGACTCTAAAGAGACTGCCGATGATAAATCGGAGGAAGGTGGGGATGACGTCAAATCATCATGCCCTATATGCCCTGGGCTACACACGTGCTACAATGGAAGATACAAAGGGAAGCGAAATAGTGATATTAAGCAAACCTCAAAAAGTCTTTCCCAGTTCGGATTGTACTCTGCAACTCGAGTACATGAAGATGGAGTTGCTAGTAATCGCAGATCAGAATGCTGCGGTGAATGCGTTCCCGGGTCTTGTACACACCGCCCGTCACACCATGGAAGCTTGTAATACCCGAAGCCTGCGAGCAAACCGTAAGGAAGCAGCAGTCGAAGGTAGGATAGGTGACTGGGGTGAAGTCGTAACAAGGTAGCCGTATCGGAAGGTGCGGCTGGATCACCTCCTTTCTAAGGAAAATAATCTTCACACTATTTTAATTATATATATGGGGGTATAGCTCAGTTGGGAGAGCGCCTGCCTTGCAAGCAGGAGGTCAGGAGTTCGAATCTCCTTATCTCCACCATGAATAGCATGAAAATGCTACTCTGAACCTTCTTTGAAAAAAGAAGAGAACCATAACAACTTAAAAACTAATCAAAATTTCTTAAACAAACAATTAAACTGGAAATAAACAGAAATGTTTATTAACAAAGGTCAAGTTAAAAAGAGCACTAGGTGAATGCCTAGGCACCAAGAGGCGACGAAGGACGTGACAAGCTGCGAAAAGCTACGGAGAGGAGCAAATATCCATTGACCCGTAGATATCCGAATGGGGAAACCCACCGTAAGGTATCCTATAGCCAATCCATAACTATAGGAAGCGAACCAGGTGAACTGAAACATCTAAGTAACCTGAGGAAAAGAAAGAAAACTCGATTCCCTGAGTAGCGGCGAGCGAACGGGGAAGAGCCCAAAGTGTAAAAAGAGACAATAGCCAGCCAAATAATCTGGGAAGATTAACCAAAGAAGGTAAGAGTCCTGTAGGCGAAAGCGAAGATATCCGACACAAAAGAGTACCACGGAACACGAGAAATTCAGTGGGAAGATGGGGGGACCACCCCCTAAGGCTAAATACTACTTGGTGACCGATAGCGAACAAGTACCGTGAGGGAAAGGTGAAAAGAACCCCGAGAGGGGAGTGAAATAGAATCTGAAACCTAGTGTTTACAAGCAGCGAAAGTGGCATACGCCACGATCGTGTACTTTTTGTAGAACGGGCCAGCGAGTTACGATTACTAGCAAGGTTAAGCATTACAGATGCGGAGCCGAAGCGAAAGCGAGTCTAAATAGGGCGAAAGTTAGTGGTTGTAGACCCGAAACCGTGTGATCTATCCATGAGCAGAGTGAAGTTGAAGTAAAATTCAATGGAGGCTCGAACCGGGTAACGTTTAAAAGTTATCGGATGACTTGTGGATAGGGGTGAAAAGCCAAACGAACACGGAGATAGCTGGTTCTCCTCGAAATAGCTTTAGGGCTAGCCTCTAGTAAGACATGAAAAGGGGGTAGAGCACTGATTGGTTGCGGGGCATGCATATGTTACCAAAACCTATCAAACTCCGAATACCATATCATGCACTAGGGAGTCAGACTATGTGGGATGAGCTTCATAGTCGAAAGGGAAAGAGCCCAGACCATCAGCTAAGGTCCCAAAATTATAGTTAAGTGGGAAAGGATGTGGAGTTACTGAGACAACTAGGATGTTGGCTTAGAAGCAGCCACTCATTTAAAGAGTGCGTAATAGCTCACTAGTCAAGTGACTCTGCGCCGAAGATAACCGGGGCTAAACTATATACCGAAGCTATGGAACGAATAACGTTGGTAGAGGAGCAATGTATGAAGGACGAAGCATAAGCCGTAAGGCAGTGTGGACATCATACAAGAGAGAATGCTGGCATGAGTAGCGAGAGGTGAGTGAGAATCTCACCCGTCGAAAACCCAAGGATTCCTGAGCAAGGCTCGTCCACTCAGGGTAAGTCGGGACCTAAGGCGAGGCTGAAAAGCGTAGTCGATGGACAACAGGTTGAAATTCCTGTACCGATACAATCGTTAAAGGAAGTGGGGACGCAGGAGGATAATAAGAGCGCCCAGTTGGTGAGGCGTGCAAGCGCAAAGTCTGGAGAGTAGGCAAATCCGCTCTCCGAAAAGGATGAAGCGTAATGCGGATCGAAAACAAGTAGAGAAGCTTATGACTCCACACTGCCAAGAAAAGCCACTACAAGAGAAGTATCGCCCGTACCGTAAACCGACACAGGTAGGTGAGGAGAGAATCCTAAGACGAGCGGAAAAACCTTTGTTAAGGAACTCGGCAAAATGACCCCGTAACTTCGGGAGAAGGGGAGCCCCTGTAACAGGGGGCCGCAGTGAAAAGGCCCAAGCGACTGTTTACCAAAAACACAAGTTTCTGCTAAGTCGAAAGACGAAGTATAGGAGCTGACACCTGCCCGGTGCTGGAAGGTTAAGGGAAAAAGTTAGCGCAAGCGAAGCTTAGAACTGAAGCCCCAGTAAACGGCGGCCGTAACTATAACGGTCCTAAGGTAGCGAAATTCCTTGTCGGGTAAGTTCCGACCCGCACGAAAGGTGTAACGATTTGGGCACTGTCTCAACAAAGGATCCGGTGAAATTGTAGTAGCGGTAAAGATGCCGCTTACCCACGACAGGACGGAAAGACCCCGTGGAGCTTTACTGTAGGCTGAGATTGAATTTTGGGATTAAATGTACAGAATAGGTGGGAGGCAGAGAATTAGGTACGCCAGTATCTAAGGAGCCACCGTTGGGATACCACTCTTTTAATGCTAGAATTCTAACCTAACCCCATGAATCTGGGGAAGGGACACTCTCAGTTGGACAGTTTGACTGGGGCGGTCGCCTCCGAAAGAGTAACGGAGGCGTTCAAAGGTTCCCTCAGCACGGATGGAAATCGTGCGTAGAGTATAAAGGCAGAAGGGAGCTTAACTGCGAGACCAACAAGTCGAGCAGATGCGAAAGCAGGACTTAGTGATCCGGTGGTACCGAGTGGAAGGGCCATCGCTCAACGGATAAAAGCTACCCCGGGGATAACAGGCTTATCTCCCCCAAGAGTCCACATCGACGGGGAGGTTTGGCACCTCGATGTCGGCTCGTCTCATCCTGGGGCTGAAGTAGGTCCCAAGGGTTGGGCTGTTCGCCCATTAAAGAGGCACGCGAGCTGGGTTCAGAACGTCGCGAGACAGTTCGGTCCCTATCCGTCGTGGGCGTAGGAAATTTGAGAGGAGCTGTCCTTAGTACGAGAGGACCGGGATGGACAAACCTCTGGTGCACCAGTTGTACTGCCAAGTGCATAGCTGGGAAGCTAAGTTTGGAAGGGATAAGAGCTGAAGGCATCTAAGCCCGAAGCCCCCCTCGAGATGAGATTTCCCTCGAAAGATAAGACCCCTAGAAGAAAATTAGGTAGATAGGCTCAAGGTGTAAGTGTAGCAATACATTCAGCTAGCGAGTACTAATAGGTCGAAGACTTGACCAAAGAGTTAAAGGAAGATTAGTTTTTAAGTTAATCTGGTGAGAATAGGACAATGGACACACCTGTACCCATACCGAACACAGAAGTTAAGCATTAGTCCGCTGATGGTACTTGGTTGGCAACGACCTGGGAGAGTAAGTTATCGCCAGTTAAAAGGTCTATTGATGTAAGGTTTCCTTTGTCAATAGACTTTTTATTTTAAATACTCCTTTTAAAATTAGTAAAATATTTTGCTTTAATTATTCCACAATGAGTAATCTCATTACATATTAAAGATAAGAAGATCTTCCAAAACCTCTTGGGAGATTTTTTTATTGGAAAAATTTATATAGTATGGAAATCTTTAAAGGAATTATAAATAATCTGCCTGACCTTAAAAGTTGATGATATTGAATTATTTTTAGGGTAAACTATAAGTAGGTGATATTATGAAAAGTAAAGTCGCAAAAGTTTTTGCTATTGTAATTATTCTTACAATAATTTTATTTGCAGCCATTCAAATTTATTTTTCTCCAACTCCAAATTTTAGTAGGAATAATTCTATGAACGGCGTTAAAGTAAATATTCAAGTTTCCAATGATGAGAGAAAACCAATTGTAAGGACCTTTGAGAGAGAGGAATTTGAAAGTTTACCTGAGAGTAAGGTCATGAAAGTAAGGGATAAAATTGCTGGAAGGATAGAAGGCGACATTCCTTGTATTCATTTAAATTATGATAATAAGATTTATTTTGAATTTACAAAAGATGGAAAAGTTTATGAGCCAGAAATACCTAAAATAAAAATCTTTGCCTCTGCCTCTCACTATGCTGACGATCAAAAACAGAGGGTAATAGAGGGAGAACTAGACAGACTTGATGATGGAAGGTATTTTTATGAGACTAAAAGATATAGCACTCAATTTGAAAAATATTTTCTGGAATACTTAAGGATTGAAATTTACTACACAATTGATGGTGTGGACTACCTTTCTACCTTTGGGACCTTCCAAGATAATGCAAATGACGGCACAGACTTTTTTGACAATGAAAATTTAGAAAAGCCAATCCCACCAGAAGAATAAAATAGGACAAAAAAATTCAGGATAGATAAATCTACCTTCTTTATTGGACAATCCAGTAAGGAAGGTATTTTTTGTTTATAATTACAAAATCGATTTTTGTTTTTTTGATTAAAATCATTACATTAATATAAATTATTTTAAAATTTGAGCTCTGATACAATTAATATTGTCTAAAAATTGTATGAATAAAGTATAGACTAAGGAGGAATTGATGTTAAAAAGATTTGTTAATTTATTAGTTATTTTAATGTTTTTGTCGGTCTTTAATATAAGTGTATTTGCTTCCAAGGATAATGAACTTGAGAAAGTAATTTTTTTAAAGGAAAAAGGGATAATAGATGGTTATCCAGATGGTAGTTTAGGTCTTGAAAACAATTTGAAAAGAAGTGAGATAACGAAAATTTTAGTTTATTCACTTGGGAATAAAAATAAGGCAATTGAATTACAAGGAAAAGAAATACCTTTTAGCGATGTAGGGAAAGATTACTGGGCCAACGGTGTGATTTCTTATGCAAAGAATAACATGAACTTAATAAGTGGGTATCCAGATGGAACATTTAAAGGTGAGAAAAATATTACTAATGCAGAGCTTCTAAAGATTCTTGTTTGCCACAAAAAGAATTTAAATAAGACTGCAATAAATAATGCTAAGTGGCCTTATGACTGGATTAAATGGGCTGAAGAAGAAAACATATGTGGGAAAAATATTAATCCAAATTCATTCGCACTTAGAAAAGATGCTTTTCAGTTTTTATTTAATACAATTTATTCCAATTCAGAAAATTATAAATCTGAAAGCAAGAAATCTAAAAATGCGTCTATAATTACAAAAGAAACTAAAGAATCAAGACATAATTATAACTATTATGAAAATAAGGAAAGTAATAAAAAAAGTAATAATACATTAGTAAGTGAGAGTAGCTCAGAGAATCAACACGTTATTGAATTGAAAAAGATTTTAAAGGCAATAATCGATTCGAGAAAAAATGATTTATTAGAACTAGGAGGAGTTAAGACTCCCAAAAATGAAAAATCAATAGCTGATTTAAAATCTCTTATAGAAGAAGCTAAGATTTTGTTAAACAAAAAAGACTTATCTTCAGATGAGATAAAAAAACTTGAAGAATTAACAAAATTTGAAGGTAAAAAGTATATAGGATCCTTTAGAAAAATTGCAAAGAATATTCTAGTTGATTCCGAGGTATTGGGTGAAAGAGATGCTAGAAATAAAAACAATGGTAAGTATTATACATCTTTAAAGAATAATCAAATAAGAATAAAAACACTTCTTAGTGATGTTAAAAAAATAGGAGAATCTGAGGAGAGATATATTAAATTAAATTATATTTCTAAAAAGGATTATGACAGTGTTGATGCAATTTCTAAATCTACACCAAAATATAAAAAACAAGAGTTAAATAAAGATCTTTATAGTGTTGAAGAAAAAGATGGAATAATAACAGTTACTATAAATGGTGAATTGCCAGAAGATGTAAAAATCTTGAAGCCTATCATTTACTTAAAATATGCTGACAATATTTACTTTGAAAATGGTGATTTAGTTTATACAAAAATTCCAATGAAAACTTTCATTCAATTAGATATGGATGACACAACTTTTAATAAAGAAACAATTAAAGAACACCTTGAAATGGATAATGTCGAAAATGTAAAAGACATTATAGTAGATGAAGGGAAAATACAAGAAGTACAAGATGTATTAGATGGTTTATCACAAGAAAAGGAAATAAAATTTAATGCTGAAGTTATATTTAATGATGGTAGAATTGGTGAATTAGAAGTGTCAATAGAAGTTGATAAAACAGAGGACCATGATATTGAATTTACAGATATTTCTATAAAACAAGGAGATGAAGTTACTTTAGAAATGATTAAAAATGCAATATCAACGCCTAATTTACCTGAAATAAAAGAAATAAAAGTAGATAAAAATAAATTAGAGGATATAAAAAAGGCTGTAATTACTCCACCTTTAGAAGAGATAACGGTAATGTTATCAGTTGATATTGATTTTGCCGATAGAACAAGTGGCAGTGGTTTCTTTAATGTTATAATAAAAAAAGCAGATTAATAAAAACATAATTATAAAACCCCAGATTAAACCTAAAGGAGACCTACTTTTGTTGGATTTAGACCAACTTTAAGGTTCACTTTATTAATACTGGGGTTTTTATTATTTTTATCTAAGCAGTTATATCTTGAGAGAATAGAAAAATATTTTCGTAATTAAATTTTACAGGTCAAACAAAACTACTTCATTGGCTTCCAAGGATTTTTTTATATTTATTATTCTTTGGTTGGAGGATCCTCGAAATCTAAGACTCAAGTCTTTTAAGGCTTCTACAAATCTTCCATCAACTAGGACGTCACACTCTTCTAGTAATTTCTTTTTGTCCTGGTCTTTTAAAATTTCTTCATAAGTATAGCCAGAGAAGATCCAAATTTCCTTTTGGACTTCTTTTTTTATGTCACGAAGAACTTGCAAGAGGTCCACTTCATTTTGGAAGGGCTCACCACCTAAGACTGTCAAGCCCTTAACTTCATCTAACTTTAAATCTTCTATAACTTCATCTGTTTCTTTGCGAGTCCAAGGGTTACCAAAGTTAAAGTCTTGGTACTCTTCATTAAAACAATTGGGGCACTTGTGAGTGCAGCCTGTCACAAAAATTGTGGTCCTTATGCCAGGGCCATTGGCAACATCATACTTTCTTATTTGGGCAAAGTTCATTATATGTGAAGAACCCTTGCGTTAATTTCCTTAGTACGGCCTTCGTTCCAGAAGTTTTCACCAAGGTAGCCACAAGTACGTCTTACCACTGTAAGGCTTGACCTGTCAGTGTTGTGGCATTGTGGGCATTCCCAATCGCCATGGTCGTTTAATTTGATTTCACCATCAAAGCCACATTCTGCACAATAGTCTGACTTTGTGTTAAATTCTGCATATTGGATGTTGTCGTAAATATATCTTACAATTGTCTCTAGGGCTTCTAGGTTGTGACCCATGTTTGGAATTTCTACATAAGAGATGCAACCTCCAGTTGACTTGTCTTGGAACTTTGCCTCGAAGTTAAATTTTTCAAAGGCAGAAATTTCTTCTCTAACGTCAACGTGGAAGGAGTTGATGTAGTAACCCTTGTCAGTTACATTTTCTATGATGCCAAATCTTTCTCTGTCGATGTTGGCAAATCTTTGTGTAAGTGACTCAGCTGGTGTTGCATATAGTGTAAACTTAATTCCATATTCTTCAGTCCACTTATTAACAGCATCGTTAAGTGTGTCCATGATCCTCATGGCAAAGTCGTAGCCCTTCTTGTCTGTGTGGCTCACTCCCTTAATAAGCATTGTGGCTTCGTAGATTCCAATGTAGCCAAGGGAAACTGTTGAATAACCATTTAAAAGAAGAGGAGCAATGGATTCGTGCTTGCCTAGTCTTGCAATGGCACCATGTTGCCAGTGGATTGGAGATGAATCGCTGCTAACCTTCTTTAGGTGTTCGTAACGCAATAGTCCAACCCTCTTAACTAGGTCTAGTCTCTTTTCTAGGATTTCAAAGAATTTTTCTTCGCTTCCTCCTGCAAGTATTCCTATTTGAGGAAGGTTGATAGAGCAAGCTCCCATGTTAAATCTTCCTTCAAACTTGTAGTTGCCCTTTTGGTCCTTATAAGGTGGAAGGAAGGCCCTGCAACCCATTGGAGAAAATACGTTGCCTTCGTAGTTGGCACGCATCTTCTTGGCAGAAATGTAGTCAGGGTACATCCTCTTAGCAGTACATCTAATTGCAAGAGAAGTTAAATAATAATATTTTGAGTCCTTGTTGATGTTGTTTTCATCAAGAACGTAAATTAACTTAGGGAAGGCTGGTGTAACATAAACACCTGCGTCGTTTTTAATGCCTTGAATTCTTTGCTTTAAGATTTCTTCTATTATCATTGCAACTTCATCAACATATTGGTCGTCGTCTTCAAGCCACATAAATAAGGTAACAAAAGGTGCTTGACCGTTGGAAGTCATCAAAGTATTTATTTGATATTGAATAGTTTGGATTCCGCTTTCAAGATCCTTCTTAGTCATTTGATTTGCCATTTTTTCAGCAAGTTCAATATCTCCAAGAGTATCAAGGGCAAGAGAAAGATTCTTTTCGTAAGACCTTCTTAGGTACTTGCCAAGGCAGGAAATATTAATACTTTGACCACCATATTGGTTTGAGGCAATTTGGGCAATGATTTGTGTCATAACATTGCAGGCAACTTGGAAGGACTTAGGAGTTTCAATCATCTTGCCATTAACTACAGTTCCATTGTCAAGCATGTCCTTCATGTTAACTAGGCAGCAGTTGAAAATTGGTTGGATGAAGTAGTCCATGTCGTGGATGTGGATGGCGCCAGATTCGTGAGCTTCAACTAAGTCGGCTGGGATCATTTTTCTCTTGGCTATATCCTTAGAAACTTCACCAGCTATTAGGTCTCTTTGAGTAGAGGCAATAACAGCGTTCTTGTTGGAATTTTCATCCATTAAGTCTTCATTAGTTTCGTTTAATAGACCAAGAATATCCTCGTCAGTAGTATTTTGTTCACGCTTGTATTGTTGAACTGACTTGTAAGATTCGTAAGCCCTAGCAGTAGCTGGGTTGTTGTTTTGAATCAAACGATAATAAACTTCTCCCTCAATGTCATAGATTGATAGGGGAAGGCCCTTTGAGTTAGCAAGTTCTTCAATTTCTTTGGCAATTTCAAGAGCCTGGTCCTCAATGTAGACACCGGAACTTGAGTGCATAGCTTTTTCAATAGCGATTACAATTTTGTCCCTGTCGAAGGCAACCTTCTCGCCATTTCTCTTAATAACTTCTGGCATTTTTTCCATCTCTCCTTTTATATAAAAAATAATAATTCCATTTCTAATGCAGATATAATTATACTACATATAGTATATGAAAACCATAAGGAAAACATATATTGTGGTGAATATTGTAAAATATTTAAAAGTCAAGTCCTTTGTAGAAGAATTTGCTGAAAAAATTTTTTCTCTTTGATATAATCGACCTAGATTAGGAGGACCTATGTTAAAAATTTTTACAGACGTATTAGATCCCTTCTTGTGGGGACTATTTCCAATAATTAGAAAATTTGAAAGAAAATATAAAAACTTTTCCTATGAATTTGTCATGGGAGGACTAATTGGTAACTACGAAGAATTTTTGCCAAAGAACTTCAGAGACAAGAACTCAGTTGACCTTGGGAACCAAATCCTCTTTGACATGTATAGGGCAAGTGGAACCATAACTCACATGCCTGGCTTTGAAGCTTCGCCAGACCTCTTCACAAAGGACTACAAGTCGTCCTATCCCTTGGACAAGTACTTCATATCAGTAGAAGAAATGAATAAGGACCTAGCCAGGGACTACATGAGAAAAACTTTAGAAGAAGCCATAGTCTTTCAGAAAAATATATTTAAGCTAGAAGTTCAAAAAGAAATCTTAGAAGGCTTTGGCTTAGACTATGATGAGTTTTTATTTAATTACGAAAACTCTCATGATTTATTTTTACAAGATAGGATGGAGGCCTTTGACTACAGGATAAAAAAACTCCCAGGCTTCTTGATTACAAAAAATTCTAGAGTCTTGCAAAACATAATGGACTTCTCAAGAGTAGAAGAATTTTTCTTAGAAAACCTAGAACTAGAAGAGAGAGAAGAAAACTTAAGCGACGAAGAAAAAATTATGGACTACATAAGGTCCTACAACTTAGTCTTAAAGGAAGAAATTAAAATAGTCTTTGGAGGAGGAAAAATCTTAGAAGACCTTATAAGAGATGGAAGAGTTGGAATTAAAAAAATAAATTCCTTTGAGGTAGTGAAAATAATTTAAAACTTTTAAAGAAGGCACTAATTTAGTGCCTTTTTTTCTGCAAAAATTTATTATTTTTGTTATAATATTGCCGGAGACGGTATTATTTTTATAAACCGTACTTAAATATTTATAATTAAATATTTCTCCAAAATAAATTTTTAAGGAGAGAATGATGAAGGTACTAAGAAATGTAGAAGATGCTTTGGAATTTACCAAGGGAAATTACCAAAAGTCTGTGGGTTTGGTTCCTACTATGGGATTTTTGCACGCAGGTCACAAGTCACTTATTGATGAAGCAAGAAAGAACAACGATATTGTAGTCGTGTCTATTTTTGTAAATCCAACTCAATTTGGACCTGGCGAAGACTATGAATCTTACCCAAGAGATGAAGAAAGAGATTTTAAACTCTGTGAAGAGGCTGGAGTTGACGCAGTCTTCACACCAGACCCTAAGGAGTTTTATCAAAATCACAAAACTTATGTAACTATCGAAGATTTAAAGGACAACTTATGTGGCAAGACTCGCCCAATTCACTTTAGGGGAGTTTTAACTGTCTTAACAAAGTTATTTCATATCTTTAGACCTACTAGAGCCTACTTTGGCAGGAAGGACGCCCAACAATTTTTAATTGTTAAGAAGGCGGTTAAGGATTTGAATTTTGGAATCGAAATTGTTCCTTGCCCAATTAAGAGGGAAGAGGACGGCCTTGCAATTTCATCAAGAAATGTTTACTTGTCTGATGAAGAGAGAAAGGCTGCACCAGTTCTTCATAGGGCCCTAGAAAAGGGTAGGGCTGCCATGACAAAGGGCATGAAGGCTGAAGATTTAATTAAGATTATTGAAGATGAAATAAAAACCGAAGAACTTGCTGATATTGAGTATGTTCAAGTTGTTGACACAGAAGAGATTAAAGACATGGATGTCATTGATAGGGACTGCCTTGTTGCTCTTGCTGTTAGGTTTGGTACGACTAGACTTATTGACAACTTTTTCTTCGAGGTGTAAATTGTTTAGAAAAATTTCACTTTATATAGAAAAATACTTGATCTTAATTATCCTGCTACTATCTGCAACTGCCTTGAGGTACCCAGATGCCTTTAAGGGGATGACAAATTACACAGCCCTATTCTTGGCAGCGGCAATGTTTGGTATGGGAACTAACATAGAAATTGAGGACTTTAAAAATCTTTTAAAGGCACCAAAACTTATATTTTTGGGAGCTCTTTGCCAGTACACAATTATGCCCCTCTTGGCACTTCTCTTATCAGTGATTTTTAAATTGCCAAAGGACATAAGCCTTGGGGTTATCCTTGTTGGGACTTGCCCGGGTGGAACTGCATCTAATGTATTGAGTCACATTGCAGAAGGCGATCTTGCCTATTCTGTTTTATTGACAGTTGCTTCAACCCTACTTGCACCAATTATGACGCCACTTCTTGTCTACATGATGGCAGGATCTCTTGTTGAAGTTTCCTTTGTGGCAATGTTTATGTCTATTGTGAAGGTAATTGTATTGCCAGTTGGTCTTGGAATTATTGCCAAGGCACTATTAAGAGAAAGAATTAAGAAGGTGGACTTTGTCTTCCCACTTATTTCTTCTATGGCGATTGCCCTAATTATTGCAGCAATTGTGGGACTTAATGCAGAAAAAATTATGACTTCAGGACTTTTAGTCTTTGGAGTTGTTATTATCCACAATATTTTAGGTCTTGGCCTTGGACTAGGACTTGGGAAATTAATGGGGCTTGATTACGACAAGCAGTCAACTCTTTCAATTGAAGTTGGGACACAAAACTCTGGTCTTGCAGTAGTTCTTGCAAACACAAACTTTGCCATGAATCCACTTGCAGCACTACCAGGAGCAATTTTCTCTGTGGTTCAAAACCTAATTGGTTCAATTTTTGCCCACTATAGGGAAAGTCAAAGGGAAAAGAAATTAGAAGAAATTGAATTAAATATATAAAAATAAAACCAAGGTTTTAGGTAATACTAAGACCTTGGTTTTTTGCTTGTGATTTTTTATTTTTCGTGAACTCTCTTGCAAGTCATGTGCTGGATGTTAAGGGAATAGACTAGGGCATTTTTAAAACTTCTCTCCATGACTTCATTTATTTCTTCCATTGAAGGGAAATATCTTGAAGCAAGTCTTATTAATTTTTGGGCTGCTAGGTCTCTGTCCTCTATGATTTCAATTTCTCCAAAGGCAACTAGGCTCTTTAGATAGTAGGACCAGCCATTTTCTGAAAGTTTTTCGTCTCCATAGGTCACGAAGCAGGCCTTATTATTTTTCTTGATGCAGTCTAGCTTGTAGCCACTCTTAGCTCCGTGAAAATAAATTTTATTTTCTTCCTCGTAATATAAAAAATTTATGGGAATGGCATAGGGGTAGTCATCTTCGCCATTAAAGGATAGGACTCCTCTTTTATTTTTCATAAGCAAGCTCTTAGCTTCTTCAAGGGGAAGCTCTTGCTTTATTCTTCTCATTTCTCTAAACATTTTCCACCTCTCTTATAATTATAGCAAATTACTTTGGTATTATATATTGAGATTTAAAGTCATGCTATAATTAGCCTATGGATAAATTATACAATGTTTTTAAAAATATAAGATTTTCTAGTGAAGAAGAAATTGAAGAAAAAATTTATGAAGATGAGGGAATAAAAGTTATTAGGACTATGTCACTTAATCAGGTCACAGGCTTTTATGACCAAGAGGAACTTGAAATTGTATTCTTATTAAGGGGCAAGGCCCAAATAGAATATGAAGATGGAAGGAGACTTGACTTAGGAGAAGGGGACAGCCTAGTAATAAGACCCCACGAGATCCACAAGGTTTCATGGCAGGAGAAGGCAGTTTGGCTCTGTATTTTTAGGAAGTAGGATTTTAGTGTCAGGTGAAAAAACTTATGACTTATAAAAGAATAGGACTTTGTAAAAATTTGTGGACTTATAAAAAGTTTGTAAGCTTGAAAATTATTGTTTTAATTTAGATATTTCATCAGTTTTTTCATATAACCCCTTTCTTTAATTACCAATGTTTAATTCACTAAATTCTTCTCTAAAATCATTTTTACCTGGATAAATGCTGTTTTCTTTTCTGTATTTTTCCATTATATTATTATAAATTTCCTCATAATCTGAATAATTGAGTTTTAAATAAGATTCTAAATCATAAAATGGAATTTTAATGATTGTTCTTTCACATAACTCTATGAATTATTCTAAGGCGTTTATTAATAATACTGCTGATAACTCCTCATTCTCATCTGAAACAACTTCTTCAAGATAGTCTACTAAGTAATAATTGTAGAAATTATTTAATAGAACATTAAAGTCTTTTAATTCTAAATTCGTTAATTTTACCCCACTTTTCTATTTTTAAAAATTATACCCTTAAAAATTTCAATATACAAATTGAAATCAAAAAGCAATCGATCCCCTATGGTCATAATCCGATTCACTTGCATCATTGCCACAGCTGATTGACCTAGCAAGAGATATAATTGTAGCAATAACTACCTCTATCTTTTAGTTCTTCATTTTATAATATTTTTTCAAAACTATATAAGAAGATTTAAAGATATAATTATGTTTTAAAAAATATTTCAAAACATCTTAACTTAAGTAATAAATACACAAAAATAGGGAAGAGGTAAAACTCTTCCCTTAATTTATTTATCTATAATCTTATTTATTTCTCAAAAATTCGTCGATAGACTTTGCGGCATTTTTACCAGCACCCATGGCAAGGATTACTGTTGCTGATCCTGTAACTGCATCGCCACCGGCAAAGATTTCTTGGCGAGATGTTTGAGACTCTTCATTTACAATGATGCCGCCCCATTTTTCTATGTCAAGATTCTTTGTAGTTGAAGAAATTAGTGGGTTCGGATTTGTTCCAAGGGCCATGATAATTGTTTGGAAGTCCTCTTCATAGTCGCTACCTTCTACGGCAACAGGTCTTCTTCTACCAGATGCATCGGGTTCTCCAAGTTCATTTCTCACACACTTCATTCCCTTAACCCAGCCTTGGTCGTCTCCAAGGATTTCAACAGGAGCAGTTAGCATTTCAAACTTAATGCCCTCTTCCTTGGCATGGTGGACTTCTTCAGTCCTTGCAGGAAGTTCCTTTTCAGTACGTCTGTAGACAATGGAAACATCAGCTCCAAGTCTTTTTGCAACTCTTGCAGCATCCATGGCAACATTGCCGCCGCCAATAACTGCAACTTTTTCTCCTACATTAACTGGAGTGTCGTACTCTTCATCAAAGGACCTCATGAGGTTGTTTCTTGTCAAGAATTCGTTGGCTGAATAAACTCCATTTAGGTTTTCACCAGGAATATTCATAAACTTAGGTAGGCCGGCACCTGATCCAATAAAGACTGCTTCAAAGCCATCCTTGATTAGGTCGTCTATGGTCTCAGTTCTTCCTATAACAAAGTTGTTTTCAAATTTAACTCCAAGTTTTTTAATATTTTCAACTTCGTATTCAACAACTTCGTCTGGAAGTCTAAATTCTGGAATACCGTAGATTAAAACTCCACCAGATTGTTGAAGGGCTTCAAAAACTGTTACGTCGTAGCCCATTTTTGCAAGTTCGCCTGCACAAGTAAGACCAGCTGGACCTGCTCCAACCACTGCAACCTTCTTGTCAATCTTTCTGATGTCAGAATTTTCTTGGACTTGGTGACGTCTTGCATAGTCAGCTGAAAATCTTTCAAGCTTACCAATGGAAACTGCGTCGCCCCTATTTAAGAGGACACATCTTTCTTCACATTGAGATTCTTGTGGACAAACCCTACCACAAACTGCTGGAAGGGAAGTGTAAAGGGAAAGAACCTTGTAGGCTTGTTCGAAGTTGCCACTAGCGATTTCCTTTATGAAGCCAGGTATGTCAATGGAAACTGGGCAGCCTTCAACGCAGCCAGGTTTCTTACAGTTTAGACATCTTGAAGCTTCAGTGGCTGCTTCTTCTGCAGTGTAGCCAAGACAAACTTCCTTGAAGTTTTTATTTCTTTCATCAGGTGCTTGTTCAGCAATTGGAACTTTTTTAAACCTGTCTTCAGCCTTCTTTATTACAAGACCTTGATTATCTTGGGCAGAAGATTTGGCTAGGTGGTCAGACACTGCTAGGTCCATTGTGCAGTGGTGGTCAGCTATTGTGTGAGTCTTCTTGTTGTCTATATATTGTCTTTGCCTCTTCATGGCAGAATCGAAGTCCACTAGGTGGCCGTCAAATTCGGGTCCATCAACGCAGGCAAATTTAGTTTTTCCACCTATAGAAACACGACAGGCACCACACATGCCAGTTCCATCAACCATAATTGGATTTAGGGAAACTGTTGTTGGAAGGCCGAACTTCTTAGTTGTTAGGCAGACAAACTTCATCATTATCATAGGTCCAATGGAAACGACTTGGTCGTAATGTTTTTTTTCATTTTCCACAAGATCCACGATCTTGTCAGTTACAAGACCCTTGAAGCCATAGGATCCGTCGTCAGTTGCTATGTATAGGTTGTCGCAAACGGACTTTAATTCATCTTCAAGGATTACAAATTCCTTGGACTTTGCTCCAATGATTATGTCGCAGTGAAGACCCTTATCTTTGAAAAATTTAGCTTGAGGATAAACTGGTGCAGTACCAACTCCACCTGCTACGAATAGGTATCTCTTGTCCCTTAAGTCCTCTAGGTCCATGTAATAAAAATCTGATGCGTGGCCAAGAGGTCCAACAAAGTCCTTAAAGCTTTCGCCCTCTTCAAAGGCTGCAATTTTCTTTGTAGATTCGCCAGAAGCTTGGACTACTATTTGAACGCTGCCTCTATCTATGTCGTAATCAGAAATAGTTAGGGGAATTCTCTCGGAATACTTGTCGGCAATTAAAATAATAAATTGGCCTGGTTTTGCAGAGGCTGCAATTTTAGGCGCATATATGTCGAATAAAAATATATTTGGCGCAAGTTCTTTTTTTCTTAAAATTTTTGGCAAAATCATCACACTCCCAAGCTTATTATAGCATAAGGTCAATTACAGGTGAGAAAAATTTAATATAGTATGATTATTTATTTAATTGAATTTTGCTAGCAAGGGAGAAAAATATTTACTAATGTGTAAATTTCAAGTATATTATAGGTAAGGTGGTTGAAATGAGAAAATTTTCAAAAGAAATAAAGAAAGTCGTGATAAAGGTTGGATCATCTTCCATAACCCACGACAATGGAAAAATAAATTTACAAAAAATTGACGAGCTCTGCTTTGAGATAGCAAACTTAAAGAATCAAGGCTATGATGTTGTCCTTGTTTCTTCAGGTGCCATTGCAGCAGGACGTGCAAAATTAAATCTAAAGGAAAGACCTAAAGAAACTTCTGACAAGCAAGCTGCTGCAGCTGTGGGTCAAGTTGCCCTTACAAATATTTACGACAGGTCCCTTGTGTCCTATGGTTACAACTCTGCCCAAGTCCTTCTTACTAGGACTATAGAAGTTGACCAAGAGATGAGGGTCAATGCAGAGAACACCTTTGAGAAACTCTTAGGTATGAATGTAATACCAATAATAAACGAGAACGACACAATTTCTACTTATGAAATTAAATTTGGGGACAACGACACCCTTTCAGCAGTTATTGCCAGGATGATTAAGGCAGACCTACTTATTATGCTTACAGACATTGAGGGACTTTATACAGATGACCCAAGGAAGAATCCTGATGCAAAAATTATCCACGAGGTTGCAGATATAAATGAGGTTGAAGGCATGGCAAAGGAAACTGAATCCAATGTTGGAACTGGTGGCATGTACACCAAGATAAAGGCTGCCAAGCTTGCCATAGAAAAGGACATAGAAGTTGTTATTGGATCTGGAGAAAAGATGAAGATAATAAGAGATATAGTTAAAGGAGAAGAAATTGGAACATACTTTAAGTGTTAAGGAAATGGGGAAGATTGCAAAGGAAGCTTCCTACAAGTTAAAGAAATTAAAAACTAAGGAAAAAAATGCCATGCTTCTTGAAATCAAGAAGGCCCTCTTAAGCCAAAAGGAAAATATTTTAAGAGCCAATGAAGAGGATATCAAGAAGGGCAGAGAAAATAATATGCCAGAAGGCCTAATCGACAGACTTCTCTTAACTGATGAGAGAATCGAAGCTATGGCCAAGTCCATTGATGAGGTAATTGACTTCAAAGACCCAGTGGGCAAGGTCCTATCAATGGAAGAAAACTACGCTGGGCTTTTAATTGGCAAGAAAACTGTCCCAATGGGAGTTATTGCCATAATTTATGAATCAAGACCTAACGTAACTCTTGATGCGGCAATTTTATCTCTAAAGGCTTCAAGTGCCATTATCCTTCGTGGAGGCAAGGAATCTATCAAGTCCAACATCGCCATTGCAGATGCCATTAGACTTGGGATAAAAAATTCTGGCTATGACGAGAACTTTGTTCAAATTGTAAAGGACACATCGAGAGAATCTTCAAAGGAATTAATGCAACTAAAGGGTTATGTTGACTTGCTACTTCCAAGAGGATCAGCTTCACTTATTAATTCAGTAGTTGAAAATGCCAAGGTGCCTGTAATTGAAACGGGAGTGGGCAATTGCCACATCTATGTTGACGATGAGTGCGACATTGAAAATGCGGTAAAAATTATTGAAAATGCAAAGACTCAAAGAATTGGAGTTTGCAATGCAGTGGAATCTCTTGTCTTAAATAAGAATTTACCAGATATATTCTTTGACTTATTCAATGAAGTCATAGAAGAACATAAGATAAAAGTTCACGCTGATGAAGCAGCTCTTCCTAAGCTTAAAAATGCAGTGAAGGCAGAGGAAGATGACTACGGTAGAGAATACTTGGACTACGAAATTTCTGTTAAGACAGTTGATGATGTAGATGAGGCAATAGACCACATTACAAAGTATTCAACAGGCCACTCAGAGTCAATCTTGACAGAGTCCTATGAGAGGGCTATGAAGTTCCTAGAAGAAGTTGACTCAGCCTGCGTTTATGTAAATGCTTCAACAAGATTTACAGATGGAGGAGAGTTTGGCAAGGGTGCAGAACTTGGAATCTCAACACAAAAACTTCACGCAAGAGGACCAGTGGGACTTGATGAACTTGTGAGCTACAAGTATGTGATCTTTGGTCACGGGGAATACAGGAAGTAAAATATAATAATATATTATAAATTGAAAATTAATAGGATACATGCCAGAGTAAATAAAAACTCTTGTTTTTTTATGAAAAATTATTGATTATAAAATCTATTACTTTCTAACAGAAAAGCGATATTAAACTAAAAAACATAAAAAAAATCCTATTGCAAATATGAAAAGGTTTTATTATAATATATGTGTCAGATAAAGACAAATATTTTTATAAAGGAGGGAGATTAAATGAATATTTCATTTAATGTCATGCAAACTGTTGGATTTGCAATAATAGTTTTTTACATAGGTAAACTTATTAGAAGCAAAGTCAAATTTTTTCAAACATTTTGTGTACCTGCACCAGTAATAGGAGGATTCCTTTTTGCAATAATTAGATTCTTATTACAACTTGGTGGAATTTGTACTTTCGAATTTGACCAAACACTAAAAGATCCATTCATGATGGTATTCTTCACATCAATTGGTGTAGGAGCAGACCTTGAAACACTTAAAAAAGGAGGAAAAGGTTTTATCCTTTTTGTATTAGTTTCAACTGTATTAGTTATATTCCAAGACGCCATTGGACTTGTACTTTCACAAGTTACAGGAGTAGATTCACTACTTGGTTTAATTTGTGGTTCAGTTACAATGGTAGGTGGACACGGTTCAGCAGGAGCTTGGGGTACAACTTTTGAAGAACAAGGTCTTGTTAACGCGTCAACATTTGGTATGGCGGCAGCTACATTCGGTGTAATCATGGGATCATTAATTGGTGGACCTATTGGTTCTACACTTATTAGAAAGCATAAATTAGCTAGTCCACTTGACAAAAACGGTTCTAATATTGACGTTCTTGAAAACTTAGAAAAGAACAATGCTGGAGAAAGCTATAAGAAAGTTGTTCCACTAGAAGCATTAGATTTTATCAAAGTTTTAGGACTTATCTTTGTATCAGTTGGACTTGGCGCTATTCTTCAAGTGTTCATCAAAGAACATGTTTCTATTATGGGTAACCCATTAAGCTTACCAGCTTATGTAACTGCCATGATTCTTGCAGGTATTTTTGTAAATACAATTGGTAAGAAAGGTTCAAAATGGGCAGTTGATGATAGAGCAAACTCTATCTGTGGTGATGTTGGACTTAATGTATTCTTAGTAATGGCACTTATAGACATCAACCTACTAGACCTAAAGGAAGTTGCAGGACCAATGCTTGTAATTCTATTTGCACAAACTATATTCATGGCATTCTATGCTTACTTCATTAACTATTGGGTTATGGGTAGAGATTATGATGCAGCTGTTTTATCAGGTGGTATTTGTGGATTTGGTATGGGCGCTACTTAC
The DNA here is from genome assembly GCF_965119475.1 of Peptoniphilus sp. Marseille-Q6390. NCBI lineage: Bacteria > Bacillati > Bacillota > Tissierellia > Tissierellales > Peptoniphilaceae > Peptoniphilus > Peptoniphilus sp. Marseille-Q6390. Next base: position 89,527 of record NZ_CBCPLS010000002.1, read on the forward strand.
AACGCACTTGCAAACATGGACTCAATTACTGAAAGATTTGGTCCATCTCCAAAAGCATACTTTATACTACCAATGGTAGGAGCTTTTGCAATTGATATCATTAACTCATTCTTTATAACAGTATTCTTAAATGTTGCTCAAACATTAAGATAATAGTAAATTATTTAAGACCACGAAGTTAGACTTTGTGGTCTTTTTTGAATCTATAAAAGCTGCTTGTTATTTATATTTGAAAGTCAGGGAAAACTGTATGCATTAAAGAAATGTTCTTTTGTTAATAAAAATATTTTCGTGAATATAAATAAATGAGTGAGTTAATAAATATAGTAAGAGAGGAGTTAATATGAGCACAAAAAAAGAAATAAAATACTTTTTATTTATAGTTTTTTTTCTAGATTTTTTGATAGGAATTACATGTAAATATTTTTATAAAGTAGATAATGCAGGGGTTATAACACTTGTTATGAGTTTAGTTCCTGCTTTTATTGCAATTTTATTAGAAAAAGATTTTAAGTTAAAAGATTTATCTAAAGATAAATTTAGTGTGATATATTCCTTATACTTCATATTATTTATATTTTTTTACATATTGTCATTCTTTTCAGAAAAAGTTTTAAATAATATAAATTTTGTCGTGTCTTTGGGTTGGCTAATTAGTCTTTATGTATTAACGATAGATGATAAAAGATTAAGAGGAAAATTTAATTTTTCTTTATTTCTTAAATGGGCTTTTATTGTAATTATAATAGATTTATTTAGATTGGGAATATTAAGTTTTTATTTTCAATCAGAAGTTGATTTTACTGATCTTCTTAATAGATTAGCTGGAACCTTTACAGTAGGATTAATTAGTACAACTTTTAATTTAATATTTACAATGGGTGAAGAATATGGTTGGAGATATTTTTCACAAACAAGGCTTCAATCATTATATGGCAATAGAATAGGAGTTTTGTTAACTGGTCTTATGTGGGGCTTGGCTCATTTTCCTTTGTATTGTGTGGTATTTTATTCTGGAACAGAAGGTCTCTACGCAGGTATAGAAATTACTGTATTTTGTATCGCCATTGGGATAGTGCTTGGACTCATCTACATGGAGAGTAGAAGCGTTATTATGGTAACCTTTATCCATCTTTTGCACAATATGTTTATGGCTAATGTTACTAGTGCAGAATACAATCAAGATTTTATTTTTACAAAAGAATTTTTATTTGTATCTGTAATAATTAATATAGTTTTTTATACTCCATTTTTATTAAATAAAAAGTATAAATGAATTTTAACTTGAATTAAAAAGTTATTCATTCTTTATAGATAATGACAAAATTGTTGTATTCGGGTAATTAATTATTATCATCATATATTTCATGAATTTGTAATTATAAGGAGTTAAAATCTTGCGGTTTTTAGAAAGCCCACAAAGTTTTTAATATTTAGTATAAAATTTTTCGTGGAGTTTTGACAAATATTTCTACATCATATCCAGCATACCCAATTTCAAATACTTTTGGACTTAGGATGATTTTCACAGGTATCTTTGCTCCAGACCAGGTGAGAGATGAAATTAAGAAAGAATAATAAAAAAGATTATAGACAATCCTTTTGACGTCAACTTGGTAATGATTCATAGAGAAATTAAGAAATTAAATAAAATGCTTATGATAAGTGAAGTGGAAATTATCACTTGTGTAACAGATAATTCAAAAATTTTTGACTATAGGTTAAATGAAAGCTAAAAAATACCTTTTAAGAGTAATTAAACTTTACAAGTGTAGGAGTCTATTGTAAAATAATTCTCTAACAAAAAATAAGGGGGAAGATTGTGGAAAGATTTAAGCACAAAAATTTACAAAAATTCCAAATTTTAAATGGAGCTCAGCTTAAATATATTGCCTTTACTTCCATGTTAATTGATCACATAAACAAGGCACTAATTTGGCCCAACTTAGAAGGTGGAGGAGCTTTGCAATTTATAAGTTCTATCTTTGATGTAATAGGACGAATTGCCTTTCCGCTTTTCTCCTTCTTTATAGTAGAAGGATTTTTTAGGACCCACGACAAAAAGAAATATCTTCTACACCTAATATTCTTTGCAGTGATATCAGAAATTCCCTATGACATGTTTTCGTCGAAAGTCATATTAGAGTTTAGACTTAACAACGTCTTGTTTTCACTTGCCCTGTCCCTAATTAGCATTTGGATACTAGACGAGTTTAGAAAAAGATACGAGGATAAACTTGGAAAGTTTTGGATTCTTATTTCTATTCCGCTTTTAATTATTATGTTTTTTGTGTCCAACTTTGTATCAGGCGACTACGACTTTCATGCAATCTTGACAGCCTTTGTCTTCTATATGCTTTATGAGAGACCAGTGGCTGGAGCAATCTGTGCCTACCTTACAATAGTGAAAGAAGTTTGGTCCATCTTAGGCTTTGGTCTTACGATTTTATATAACGGAGAGAAGGGAAAACAGAATAAAATTTTTAATTATTTATTTTATCCAGTCCATCTATTTATACTTGGACTCTTGAGATTTTATTTTAATATTTAAGGAGGCAGGCTTGCCTCTTTTTTTATTTTTATTTTTGTAAGCAATTTAAAAAGACCATAAAGAATTGTCATATAATATAGAAGAAAGTGATCTCAAAATCTTTTAACTTTAAGTAAATATCCAAGGGTTTTCCAAGGACTTTTTTAAAGAAAAGTGCTAATTGGGCTAAGCTTATAAATGACCTTGAAAAAGATAATGATTTCATCTAAAATAGAAATGTAACGAAGTACATAAAATTTTAAGGAGGATGTAAATGAAAGCGTTAATGGTAGATTACATGTCAGACGTAATTGACAAGGGACTTGAAGAAAGAGGTATTGAACTTGATAAGGTTATGCTTCCAACTTCAGAAAAATTAGCAGAAATTATTGAACCTTATGATTTCTTATTCATGAGAGTTGACCCATTCATCAACAAGGAAGTTCTTGATGCTGCTAAAAACTTAAAGGCAATTTTTGTTGGTTCAACAGGAACTAACCACATTGACCTTGAATATGCTAAGGAAAAAAATATTCCAGTTAAAAACTCTCCAGGACAAAACGCAAACGCAGTTGCTGAACTAGTATTTGCTAAGGCTCTTGACCTATACAGAAACTCTGTACAAGCTCAAAACGAAGTTAAGGGTGGAATCTGGAACAAATATAGATGGATTGGTAGAGAACTTAGAAATAAAACTCTAGGAATTTGTGGTTTTGGTGCAATCGGAAGAAGAGTTGCTGAAATCGCTAATGTATTCCATATGGACGTTCTTGCTTATGACCCATTCCTAAAACCAGAAGACATTAAAGTTGATTATGTTAAACTTGTTGATTTCGACGAAATCGTTAAAAACTCTGACATTATCACTCTTCACATGCCACTAACTCCAGACACTAAGGATCTTTTTGGAGCAAAAGAATTCGAAAAGATGAAAGACGGCGCTTGCATTATCAACGCTGCACGTGGTGGAATTGTTAACGAAGATGACCTATACGACTACATCAAGAATGGCAAACTAGGTGGAGCAAACTTAGATACACTTTCTAACGAACTTGGCTCTGGCGGACTTGACACTCAAGATGTTCCAGTAGAAAGTAAATTATTCGAACTTGACAGACTTTATGTAACTCCACACATTGGTGGATCAACAATTGATGCTCAAGACGATATCGGAAATGTAATCCTAAGAAACTTTGATGAACTTTTCGGAAAATAAGAATAAATAAAATTTAAATTTTAAAGGCTGCTTGCTTAGGTGAGCAGTCTTTTTTTTGCAAACAAATAGTTTTGTTGACAGGAAAAATAATTAAGGATAAAGTTTATTTAAGTAAATCATATGAGCTTATGAAGCTAATTTGTTGATACCAAAAGGAGGCTGCATGAAGGACTACTATTCACTTGTGATTTTATTTTTTGTCTTAATTGGACTTATCTTCCTCTACAACTTCTACGTGAAGCAGAGAAATGAAAAAATTTTAAGACAAGAGATAATAAAGAATTTTGGAAAAGTTCATTCTAAGAAGTTCAAGGGAAAAATCAATGGACTACATAAGAGGCTTGGAGGAAATGTCAGTGACATCACAGCCAATGACCTAAACCTTGACGAAATTTTAGAGAAGATGAACCACTCTATGTCGAAGATGGGCTTAGAATATTTTTACTATAGACTTAGGGATTTAATTTTAGATAAGGATGAACTTACAAGGCTTCAAGAGAAGAGAAAAATTTATAAGGATAGGGAAGAAGATCTTGAGGACTTGCAATTTCAACTTGGAAAGCTTGGTTACTTTAAGGAAGACCTACTTGAGCTTGTGGAAGAAGAAATTAAAATCCAAAGAGAGCTTGAAATCTTAGCAAGGATTTTTTCTTTTACGCCACTTTACATCTTGATTTTATTTATAACTTTAAGAGCTCAGGCAATTTTATTTATCTTTGCCCTCTTGGCAGCAAATACCTTTATTTACAAAAAATTTAAGGAGATGACTTTGGGTAAATTAGATACTTTAGTTAGACTCAAAAGTCTTCTCAATGTATCAGAAGGCTTGCTTAAAAATAAAAGCCGAATTTTCAAAGATGAAATTAAGGAAATAGAAAATATTTTAGCAGAGCTTGGTCCCTTAAAGAGGAGCTTGAGGTCCTTTGGATTTTTGACAGGCAACATGGAGATGGACTTCGCAGAAACTTACAAGAATATTTTGTTTTTGTCAGAGGCAAGGAGCTTTTCAAAAACTCAAAAATATTTTAAAGTCTACAAGGACGAAATCTTTAGACTTTATTACCTCTTGGGAAAAATCGACTGCGAAATAGGAATTATTTCTCTATCAAAGGCCTACGAGACTGGAGAAGCAGTTTTTGGAAATAAAATTTTTGGAAAAAATCTCTACAACCCTTTGATAAGGAATCCTGTTTCCAATGACCTTGACTTGGACAAGTCAATTATCTTGACAGGGTCCAATGCATCAGGCAAGTCAACCTATCTTAGGACTCTTGGAATAAACGTGGTATTTGCCCTTAGTTTTGGAATCTTCTTTGGAGAAGAATTTGAAATCAAACCAATAAAAATCACTTCAGCCATAGACATCAGCGACTCAATAATGAAAAACCTCTCTTACTTCATGGCAGAGTCCAAGGCAATTGGCGACATGATAGAAGATGAGAGCGAAAAAATAATTTTGCTAGACGAAATATTTAGGGGAACTAACACAATTGATAGGATTGCATCGGCAACAGCAACCCTAAAGTACCTGGCAAAGAATGATCACGTCATAGCAGCAACCCACGACATAGAACTTACAATTCTTTTAAAAGATTCATTCGTTAACAAACACTTTGAAGAAAAGATAGAAGATGGGGACATAAAGTTTGACTATCTTTTAAAAGATGGACCAGCAAGAAGTCGTAACGCCATTGCAATCTTGGATAGCCTAAATTATCCAAGAGATATAATAGAAGAAGCAAAAAAACTTTCGAGAGAGATGGAAGAAAAATAAATTTTATGACCATACTTAGGTAAAATTTTACCTAAGTAATTTTTTTGCCTTTAATACTTGATTTTTATCCTTTATACTATTAATAAGTGAGAAAATGTTTTTATGACTGTGGGGGAAAGATGAGAATTTATTTTACTAGACATGGGGAGACTGAGTGGAACAAGCTTGGTATTATCCAGGGACAATTGGACTCGGCATTAACTTCTGAGGGCATTGAGATGGGAAAGAGACTTAGAGAGATGTCAAAGGACCTTCACTTTGATAAGATCTATTCATCTGACCTTGGTCGTGCTTATGACACTGCAAGGTTAATTTGCCCTGACAGGGAAATTATTAAGACGCCCCTTCTTCGAGAAATTGATGTTGGGTCTTGGTCAGGAAAAAATATCAAGGACGTCAAAGTAGATGATGAGGTCTTATACAAAAAATATTTTGAAGATCCAAAAAATTATGAAAGAGCTGATGGAGAAAGTATCCATGACCTTAGAGATAGGGTGGAGAAATTTTTTGAGGAAGCAATTTATCCAAATGAAGATGAAAATATTCTTCTTGTGACTCACGGCGTTACTATTGTTGCCATTTATTCTCTAATTGAGGGGATACCTATTGAAGACTTTTGGTCCAACAGGGTGAGACGAAATGGCGAGTTTAATATAGCGGACTACGAAGATGGGAGTTTTAAAATTATTAAGAAGGCTCCTAAGAATCCAGTGGATTCAATTTGAGGTGATAATATGACTACTTACGATTTAATAATTATTGGTGGAGGAGCAGCTGGTCTTAGCTCAGCAATATATGCAGGCAGGGCTCTTTTAAAAACTCTTGTCATTGAAAAATTTTCCTATGGTGGCAGGGTCAACGATACTCCCAAGATTATAAATTATCCTGGCTTTAAGGAAATCTCTGGTAGAGATCTTATTAACGAATTTAGGAAGCAGGCAGAGGGCTTTCCTACAAATGAATTTGCCTTTGGAACTGTTAAGGAAATTGAAAAAACTGAAGATGGTTTTGTCTTGAGGACTTTAAGAAGGAGAGAATATACTGCCAAGGCTGTGATTATTGCAACGGGAACCTATGCCAAGATGCTAAATGTGCCTGGTGAAACTGAATTTGCAGGTCGTGGAGTTTCCTATTGTTCCACTTGTGATGCAGATTATTTTAAGGACAAGGACATACATATTTTAGGTTCTGGTGACTTGGCTCTTGAAGAGGCTGACTATCTTTCCAACTTTGCCAACTCTATTAACATGATAATTATCCACGAAGAAGGTAAGTTTGATGGCAACAAGTTGGAAGTGGAAAGGATAATGAAAAATCCAAAAATTTCCTACACTTGGAATTCAAAACTTGAGGGCATCAATGGAAATGAAAGAGTCAACAGCCTTGACATCCTAGATCTATCTGACAATACCAAGACTAGGGTGACTTCTGATGGAATTTTTATTTTTGCAGGCATGAGTCCCAACTCCAACTTCGTTAAAAATCTTGTAGAAGTAGATGACTTTGGATTTATAAAAACTGACGAAGCTATGAGAACTTCTGTGGAAGGAATTTTTGCAGCAGGAGATATTAGGGACAAGGTCCTTAGACAAATTGTAACTGCAGCTAATGATGGTGCAGTGGCAACAGTTTATGCAGAAAGATATATTAGGAAGAGGGGTGTCTTATGAGAGTCTATCCAAGGGGGACAGTAGTTTACAAGAGAGAAAAGGCCTACAATGGCATAAATTTAATTTCCACTGCCAAGGACGGGGCCCTTATAACAAAAATGGATGGAACAGAGCTTAAGAGGTATTCTGTTAACCCCATGCCGGCGAAGATGCTGCCAAATAAAAATATCATGAGTATTTCTTCCTTTAGGTCATCGGACTTTGGTGTCAGTGATGGGATTGATCTATTGGAATTCGATAAGGATGGCAAAGTTGTCTTTGACTTTAACAAGTTTAAGTTCACAGAGGACAGGGGCTACAGGCCTAAGTGGATGGCAAGGGCACATTCCGACTTTCAAAGGGAGGGCAACTCTGTTGGCTATTATTATCCAGAACAAAAAATTGTGGAAGATGGGAAGACTCTCCTTCTTGTTCACGATGCCATTGTTGATACTAGGATTTCTGACAAGGCCCTGCTCGATGACGTTATCTTGGAAGTTGATGAAGATGGAAATATAATTTGGAAGTTTTCCTTTAGCGAACACTTTGAACAGTTGGGATTTTCTGAAGAAGCAAAAAACGTAATTTATAGAAATCCAAACTTGAGGATTACAGAGAGACCTCTGGGCAACTATCTTGACATAACTTCAATTTCGACAATTGGAGAAAACAAGTGGTACGACCAGGGAGACCCACGCTTTCATCCAGACAACATTTTATTTACAGCAAGGGCTGCAAATATTATTGGGATAATCGACAAGAAGAGGTCAAGAATTTGCTACAAGTTGGGACCAAACTTCTCTGACTTCACTAAGGTGGACCCAGTTGTTGGATCTGCCTTTGCAAGTATTGTACCAAAGGGTCTGCCAGGAGAAGGGAACCTCTTAATTTTTGACAACGGGGGAAGGTGTGGCTACGGTTCGCCAACTCTTACATCTCCTTCAGGTCTACTGCCATTTGTGAGAAATTATTCTAGAGTTCTTGAGATAAATCCAGTTACCCTTGCAGTAAATTGGTCTGTGGACCCAAGAGACTTTGGCTTTTCCATTCCAATGAATGGCTACAAGTTTTATTCTCCATATGGGGGCAACCTTCAAAGACTGCCTAATGGAAACACCTTGATAACTCTTGCCACAGAGGGGCTTGTAATTGAAGTTACCCCATCGAAAGAAATTGTCTGGCAGTGGACCTGCCCTTATAGGACAACGACAGAAAACCTCTTGAAGAACAATATGATTTACAGGGTTTATAGGTATCCTTACGACTACCTAGACATTGATGAAGAAGAAAATGAAATTCAAGAGATAGAAGACGCATCCTACTTCAAACTTCCTGGGGCAGGAGATTTTAAGTCAGTTGAGATTACAAATGTAAATAGGAGTAGGCTATCAATTGACATCGACCCACTTTCTCAAGAGTCAGAGTCTGTAAGGGACCTTGTGGAAAATAAAAAGGTAATCAAGAGAAATGAGTCTGTGATTAAATACATTGCGGCAAATCATTTTGACGAGACAATTAGAGAGAACAAGATGGCGATATTAATTTATGGGGCAGAGAGGTGTTCTCACTGCGAGCCACTTATGGAAGTTATGGAAGTCCTCTTGGAAGAAGAGTTCAAAGACGTGTCTTGCTTCTACATGGACCTTGACAAGAACAAGTCCTTCGCAGAAGAACATGAAATCTTTCAACTTCCTAGAGTTTCCTTCTACAAGGATGGAGAAAAAATTTACGAGTTCATGGGAGAAAAATCCTATGATGAAATTGCCGGCCTAATAGAAGAATATCTTTTAGAATTAAATTGAGAAATAAAAAACTGGGATTGAGTTCCCAGTTTATTTTTATGCTTTACATATTAACTTGTCTTTAAAGTTTATTTAGTTTCTTCTGTGTGCCAAGATAAATTTTCGTAGCCCTTCTTCTTGACTTTAGAGTTTATTAAAAATCTATTTTTTGTCATCCTAAGCATATACTTGTCATCATCATAGGAGTCAGAATAGGCAGAGGAGTTTTCGTAGTCAATTTCAATCCCCTCTTGCGCCAAGAGGTCTCTAATGTTTTTGACCTTTACGCCCTTCTTGTTGTTGCCTCTTGTGAGCTTGTAGTCAATTCCAAGATCAGTACCAATTATGTAGTCAAAGGGATAGAGGTCCTTTACATACTTTAGGTAGGGAGTAGCAGATGCTGAGCAAAGAATTTTTATTGTGTCCTCGTCGTGAGAATAAAATTCGTCTTCAAACTCCACAAAGAAAAATTTGGGGAAGAGGTAATCAGTTACAAAGTCCTTTAGCTCATCTTCGGTAAAATATTTTATAATAGAGACCATTTGGTTCTTCATGATGTTAAAGTCAGATTGCAGCTTAGACCTTATGTAGGCAGAAGCAAGACCAGCCATGGTCCTCGCAAATTTTATTTTTTTATTTTTAAATCCATACTTATAAAGCTCTACAATTGATTCGCAATCAACTACAGTTTTGTCAAAATCATAGAGCGCAAGCTTTCTTTTCAAAATCTCACCTCAATAGAATTATATCAAATAGACTTCATTATAAAAAGTTTTATGATATACTAAAGCCGTGATATTTATGGGAATTATTATACATGTAGACATAGACGCCTTCTACGCATCGGTAGAAGAGCTTGACGACAAATCTATTATAGGCAAACCTCTAGTCGTAGGTGGCAGGTCCAATCATGGAGTTGTAACTACGGCTAATTATGTTGCAAGAAAGTATGGCATCCACTCAGCCATGCCCATGTATATGGCAAAGAATCTCTGCGACCATCTTATAATAAAACCCATGAGAAGAGAGAGGTATCTGGAGAAGTCCAGAGAAGTCTTTGAAGTCCTAAGGACCTACACAGATAAAATTGAAAAAGTCTCCATTGACGAGTCCTATCTTGACATAAGTGGACTGGGTTACGACGAAGACATTGTATATGATTTGCAGAAAAAAGTTTTTGAAAAGACTGGCTTAAATGTTAGCTGCGGCTTGAGTTACAATAAATTTTTGGCAAAACTTGCCAGCGATTGGAACAAGCCCAAGGGAGTAAAAATTATTAGGAAGTCAGACATACCAGAGATTTTATTTCCCCTAGATATAAGAAAGGTCCACGGGATTGGAAATAAGACGGAGAAGAGACTGAGAAACATAGGTATAAATACCGTTGAGGACTTATATTCCCTCTCCTATGATTTTTTAGTAACCATGTTCAAGAAGAGTGGGGAAGAAATCTATAAGAGAATCAGAGGGATTGACAATAGGGAGGTCACTCCCAACACTGTGAGGAAGAGTCTTGGGACAGAGTCCACCTTTGAGGTTACAAGTAAGAGGGAAGAATTGATTTCTTACCTTAGTGATTTTTCTAAAGAAGTTTCAGAAGACTTAATTGTAAAAGAAATTTCTGGCTACACCTTGACCCTAAAGATGAAGGACGAGAACTTCAAGGTCAAGACTAGGTCAAGGACTTATGAGAATGCCATCTATGAAGAAGAGGATATCTTTAACAAGTCCATGGAAATTTTCGAAGAAGCCTATGAGGGCGACAAGCTTAGACTTATTGGAATAACAGTTTCAAATCTTGTAGACTTAAACATAAGACAACTTTCTTTCTTTAATGGATAAAAAATTCAATCTTTTTTTGAAATTTTATGCTAAAATATTCAAGAAATAAGAAAAAGGAATTTAATTATGAGAAATTTTTGGGACTTAGACTATGGTGAAGTTGGCTTCAAGTTTTTTGGGACCTACCACTACGCTTGTCTAGCTATTATTTTTATATTTGCAATAATTTTATACAAACCCTGGAGAGCAAGTAGAAACTTTAGAATCTTTCTTGCCCTAACACCAATTAGCTTGGAAATGATTAGGCTTGTTGGAGTCTTAATAAGTGGCCATTACGATTCTTCTTACTTGCCCTTCCACCTCTGCCTAATTGGCGCCCAGTTCATGGCAGTAGATGCCTTTGTGGATAGGAAGTTTATAAAAGCCTGCCTCTATTATCTTTTTATGCCAGCAGCAATCCTAAGTCTTTTCACACCAGGCTGGGACCAAGTAAATAAATATTCTTATGTGGCAATTATTTCTTGGATCATTCATGGGGTCAATGCCTTTTATCCAATCTATCTTGTCATTTCAAAGGAATACCTACCAAAGATAAGAGATATAATATATCCAATAATTTTTATTCTTGTGACTCTTCCAATAATAAAAGTTTTAAACAAAAAGCTTGATGCAAACTATTATTTTATAGAAGAGCCCTATGAGGGATCAGCCCTTGCAACTATAAAGGATGTCTTTCCCAATTACGTGGTGGGACTTTTTATAGTGACAGTCTTTGTAATGGTCCTCACATTTTTTATTTATTGGATAATTTCAAAATTAAAAAAAGATCAGTTACCTAAGTTAAAGTAATTTTAGCTTAGGTTTTTTACTAGAAATTACAGAGTAATAATTTTTAAAAATTAAAAATACCTTTGAAAGATGCTGGTAACTTTTACTAAATGATGTGATAAAATATACTATATAAATTAGGAGGGATAACGTGAAAAGATCAATTATCTTATTGGGACTTCTAATTCTCTTAAGTCCCTTGGCAGTAAGTGCAAGTAGTAAAAGATCAGAAGCTAAAGTAAAAGAAGTAGACTTGGCTTCAGATGAAAAGATGGCATTTGTTTCAGGTGAAAATGTCAGCTTCGACGGAAGAGACCTAGAAATAAATGCTTACCTAATAAATAGGTCCAACTATGTAAAAATTAGGGATGTAGCTGCCTTACTAAAGGACACTCCTGCCAAGTTTGACCTAGCTTATGATAATGAAAAGCAAAGTGTAATCATAAGCAAGGGAAAAAATTACAGTGATAGCTTTATTTATAAGGAAAGCAAGTTAAAAGAAGAGAGAATTGCCAAGGATACAAGGCAAAAAATTGTTGATGATAAGGGACAAGAAATTGAACTTAAGGGATATTTCATAGATGGCTACAACTATTTTCGCCTAAGAGACTTGGGTAAAGTTTTGAACTTTGGAGTAGCCTACGACTTTAAGGATCAAAGAGTTCTTCTAAACTCAGACAATCCTAAATTAGCAGATGTATTTGAAGAAGATTACTTCACTCCACCTGTAAATAAAATAAAAACTAAAGGTGGAGAAGAAAATATTAGCTTTTTAATCTATGGTTTCGATGAATGTCCTTATTGCCAAAAATTAAAAGCCTACTTAGATGGCAAGGGAATTAAATATCTTTCAAGGGACATTAGAGATTGTGAAGGTAAAAAGGATGAAGTCTTCAAAGAGTTTTATGGAGAATTTCCAGAATTTAACGACAGGGTTTATTATCCAACTCACATTATGACTTTGGAAAAAGATGGCAAGAAGATTAGCAAGTGTGTGGTAGGTTTTGAAAAAGAAAATTACGACGAAATATTTAGACAAATAGAAGATAACACTTACTTTGTAGAAAAATAAAATTTTATAAATTAAAAATTAAAGCCAAGAGCTTGGATTAAACTCCAGGCCCTTGGCTTTTATTTGTGTCGCATTTAATTTTACAACCTATCTTAACAAAAACTTTACATCGTTCATGTTATAATCCATTTTGTCAATAGGACAAGCAAGAAGGACAAGGATGTATATGTATGGATAAGATAACTTTCAAGTCTACCAAGCAAAAGCTTATAGTACAAGTAATATTACTTGTCATATCGGTTGCTTTCATAGGCTTTGGGGCATATCGTGGAGAAGCTAAAACTGTATTTACTAAAGCAATGAACTTATGCTTAGAGTATGTGAAGGTCTGTCCTACAAAGGCAATCAGTGTAAACTGGGGACCTGAAAAAATGAAATTGCTTGAAAAGGCTTGTGAGCTTAACAAGAATAAAACAACAAAAAGTGTAAATTAAGGAGAAAAAAACAATGAAAACAAAGATGAGAATTAAGAGAATTTTACCTGTATTTATGATAACAGCAATGCTTGCAGCAACAATGACAGCTTGTAGCAGCAAAAATAACTCAGGAAGTATGACGACTGGAAGCAAGACTGTGGCAAGCAGCAATAAAGCTGCCGGAGAGAAGTTTCCTGGCTTTAAGGGTAAGGATTTTGAGGGAAATGATGTTGATGAAAGCTTATTTAGTAAAAATGAGGCAACACTTGTTAATTTTTGGTTTAATGGTTGTTCAGCCTGCGTAAACGAGATGCCTGCACTTGAAGAGTTTAGTAAAAAGCTTAAAGAGCAGGGTGCAGAGCTTATAGGTATAAATGCAGGTACAGCGAGTGATGAAAAGGGACTTGCAGAGGCAAAGGATATACTTTCAAAGCAGGGTGTAACCTATAGAAATCTTATCCTTCCAGATGACCACGAGTATGTTAGAAAGATATTCAGCTTCCCTACAACTGTTATAGTTGATAAGAATGGTAATATAGTTGGAGATCCAATATTAGGAGCTATTGAAGATGAAAAGAAGCAGGCAGAAATCCTTAAGGTAATCAAGGAGATAAAGGCTGGAAATGGTGTAACTTCTTCAGTAACTTCAGACAAGTCAGCTACTAATGATGACCCTACAGCACCACTTTATGAAGAAGAAAACAAAATTTTTGCGGAAAATCAGGATACTTGGAATAAGTTATTCTCAAAAATAAAGAAGGATCAGGCGGAAGAAAATGTTGAAAAGCCTTATGGTGAGTTTTTAAAAGAGCAGTTAGAGGCATCAAAGTCTGATTTTACAGAGGATGAGATTAAGACTATTAAGGAAGGTCTTAAAAAGATTGATGAAATTGAAAAGAAAATCGCAGAGTTAAAGAAAAAATAATTTAGAGGCAAACCATGACTAAAAATAATGAAAATTTGTGGTCTAAAATTGGATTTATAGCATTAGCTATGCTTTCGATTATAGCATACTATTATCTAACAAAGTATCTAAATGTGCTTGCACTCAAACTGTTTTTAGGAATTTTGAAGATACCTATGCAGCAGTTCATCAAATTTATGTATCTTTCAGATATTCTTATAGATTTAATACAGTTAATTATATTCTTTGTCATATATAAGCTGTTAGTAAAAAGAAATGACGATGAGTTAAGAACCAAGCTTAATCTAAAGGATATAGGACTCAGCTTTGCAGTAGGTGTCGGAGTCTCAGGTCTATCTTTAATATGGATTACGATTGCGGGAAAGATACCTATGTTTCAGGCACAGCTTGCTGCTATGAAAGAAGGAAATGCGATGATTGGTGGAGGAAGCCTACATGGAGTGTTCTTAAGTGCAGTAATTGCTGCCCCTATTGTTGAGGAAGTTATATTTAGGGGAGTTGTACTTGGTTCATTTAGAAAGGTATTTCCTGCCTGGGTATCAATAATGGTTTCAGCATTAATCTTTGGTATCTATCATATGAATCCTGTTGCAATTGTATATGCATCTATTATGGGAATTATAGCCGGTGTAGTTTATGAGAAGAAGCAAAATTTATTATTCACAATTATTCTGCATATGGCAAATAACCTTATGGGACTATTGCAGGATTTTGTTCCGGCAGGCATAGGGGCAACTGTAGTAAATGTAGTTTCTATAGCTATGATTATCCCTATGTGTTACATAGTGTACAAAATACTTAATGGTGATTTTTGTAAAAAGGCTTATGTTTAATAACTTTTTTATATTTGATGAATTGCAAATAAAATTGCGACACCTAAATTAAACTAAGTTCATGTAAAAACAATTCAAATGGAGTTCGATAATTTAGACACTTTCTAGGTCTGTTATTGAGCTCCATTAAATTTTTAATAAGTTCTTCTATAGATATATCTGCCAAACCCGTCTTTTTAGGATAATACTCTCTTAGCAAACCATTAGAGTTTTCATTACTTCCTCTTTGCCATGCTGAGTATGGATCAGCAAAGTAAAAGTCTATTCCGAGTTTTTCAACTTCATCATAACAAGCAAATTCTTTAGCGCTATCTTATTTCTTTCGTTTAGTGAAAGATGTTTATAGCTCATATTGATCTCCGTGTTAGTTTTTGGCCTTATTAACATTTTACACGAAGTTAGTATGAGTTTTTTATTTGTGTCGCATTTAATTTTACAAGCTATCTCATTAAAAAACTGACCTCCTTAGTTGGTTTTTAAGTCCAAATTTGGGGGTCAGTTTAAAGCCTCGTCTTATTTTAGTTTTCGCTACCTAGAATATTATAGGTTATGGCAACTAAAGAACCGCCAATAAAATTTCCGATAGTAACTGGTATTAAGTTTTTGAAAATTAGTGCAAATCCAAATTCAGGATTTAACATTTTTGCTAGGGCAAAGCAAGTCATATTTGCCACGCTATGCTCAAAACCAAGGCTTACGAAAGCCAAGATACACCAGAAGATTAAAATCAACTTTGATGAATCAGATATGGGTCTAGAGCAAATTAAAACTGCAAGACACACTAGAATGTTACACATTATTCCCTTAAATAAAAGTGCAGTGAAGTCAAAACTTGACTTTGTTGTTGCTAGTTTTAAGAGGGCTTCGTTATATTCAGGGGAAACTCCTGTCATTTTAAATAAGAAAGAAATTAAAATTGATCCCAAAAGATTTCCTATGTAGGAAAAAACTAAAATCTTTAAAAGTGTGGAAGTTTCAATTTTTTTGTTTAATCTTCCAATACTTGTCACAAGGACATTACCTGTGAAAAGTTCGCCACCAGCAAAGATTACAAAGGAAAGGGCGAGGGAAAAGACAAAGCCATTTATAAATTTAACAGCTGGAATTTCAAGCCCTGAAAAAACACTTGCAGATAGGGTCATGATTAACATTCCCATTCCAATAAAAAATCCTGCAAGAACTGAAGCGACCATGTACTTAAAAAGAGAATTTTCAAGTAAATTTTTCTTAGTGTTTGCAGAATTTGTAAGTCCACCAATTATATCCTTATACATATCACACCTCTTTTTTTACTTTAATAACTATTATATCAAAAAGAAGCAGTTTTTCAATTGATGAAAGTCCTTTTATATTAGTCTATTCTGTACTTTTTTGAATCTATTGCCACTATTATTACTTGAACAAGAGGCATCAATAGGTTGAAAAATAAAAATGGTAGATAGTGGACTGTGGAAACACCAAGGACTGTTGACATATAAGTTCCGCAAGTGTTCCAAGGAATCATGGCTGATGTAACAGTTCCACCTGACTCAAGAGTTGATGATAGGAGTCTAGGATCTATCTTCCTATCCTTATATTCATTTTTAAACATTCTTCCAGGTACAACTATGGAGATGTATTGCTCAGGCATAGTTGCGTTGGTGAAGAAGCAAGTTAAAATTGTAGAAATCACAAGTCCAACCACAGACTTAACCTTGTGGAGGAATTTTTTAACTATGGCTTCAAGTATTCCAGTTTCTTCTGCAATTCCACCAAACATCATGGCAATGATAGTTAGAGAAATGGAAGACATCATGTTGTTTAAGCCACCAGTGGTTAAAAGTTTATCCACTGCTTCGAGGCCAGTGTTTGAAACGTAGCCATTGAGCCCAGCTGATAAAATGTCTCCAAAGTTTACGCCTTGATAGATTGGTCCCAGGATTGCAGCAATAATAATTCCAAGACTTATGCCGGGAACTGCTGGGAGCTTCTTGGCAATGGAAATTATTACGACTAAGGGTGCCAACAAGAGAACAGGTGAAATTGTAAAAGATTCTTTTAGTCCATTAGCGATGACGTCAACGTTTGATAAGTCGGCGCTAGCTCCCTTGTACTTGAGAGATAAAAATCCAAAAATCAAAAGTGTCAAACCATAGGCAATAAGAGTTGGCTTAAACATTGCCTTGATGTGGGTGAAGACATCTGTGCCTGCCATTGCAGGAGCAAGGTTTGTTGTATCAGAAAGAGGACTCATCTTGTCTCCAAAGTAGGCGCCAGATAAAACTGCACCAGCAGTCACAGGAGCAGGTATTCCAAGTCCACTTGCTATCCCCATAAGGGCAATCCCCATGGTGCCAGCAGTACCCCAGCTTGTTCCTGTGGCAAGAGACGTTATTGATGTAATCAAAACTGTTGCAACAAGAAAAATTGAGGGTTTTAAAATCATAAGCCCATAGTAAATCATTGTAGGCACAACGCCAGCCAAGATCCAAATCCCAATTAAGACACCAATTATGGCAAGGATTATTATGGACTGCATGGCTTGTGAAATTCCTTTGATCATTGAGTTTTCTATAAACTTCCAAGAGTAGCCAATCTTTAGAGCGACAAGAGAGGCGATTAAAACTCCAATGAGCATAGGGATGTGGGGGCTCTCTTCATACTTAATTATGCTTATAAACATAATTATTGTAAGAGAGACAAAGGTGAAGAGGGCTTCTGCAAAGTTTGCCTTCCTCACTTCTTTTTCATATTTATTTATATTTTTTTGGCTCATAAAACACCTCTTATAAAATTCAAAAATTTAACCCATTATATCATTATAAAGTCCTTATTTAAAGTTTTTATTGGGTGGCAAAGATGATATACTATAAGGGAATGGGGGAAATTATGGAATTAAAAGACACAATTCGTGCAATTGAAGATTATCCAAAAGAGGGAGTTATCTTTAGAGACATAACAACTCTTTTAAAGGACAAAGATGCTTTCAAAAAAGCAGTTGATGAAATGGCAGCAAAAATAGATGAAGACGTTGATAAAATAATAGGGATTGAAGCAAGGGGCTTTATCTTTGGAGCAGCTCTTGCCTACAAACTAAACAAGGGCTTTATACCTGTTAGAAAACCTGGCAAACTTCCTTGGGACAAGTTAAGCGAGTCCTATGACCTTGAGTACGGACAAGACTCCATTGAGATCCACAAGGATGCCCTTGAGCCAGGAGAAAAAGTTGTAATAGTAGACGACCTACTTGCAACTGGTGGAACATCAAAGGCTTGTTTAAAACTTGTTAGGAGTCTAGGAGGAGAAGTTTCTTCACTACTTTTCTTGGCAGAGCTTGAAGGACTTAAGGGAAGAGATGTATTAAAGGGCGAAAAAGTTCTTTCTGTAATAAAGTATTAATTTAAAATTTTAAAATTTCTTGTAAATATATTTCAATTGATTTAAACTGTATCAAGTACGCATATTATTTTTTTAAGAATAATATAATAATTAAATAAATAAACTTATGGGAGCAATATGCTGAGAGGAGTTAAGACTCGACCATTTTACTTGTTAGGATAATGCCTTGGCAAGGAAAAGTATTATTACTCCTATAATTTTATAGGAGGTTTTTTTATTTATGAAGTATGCTACTCAAATGGAAGCAGCAAAAAATGGATTTGTTACAGAAGAAATGAAAATTGTAGCAAAGAAGGAAAATGTCTCTTGTGAATACTTGCTAGAGAAGATGGCATGTGGTGAAATTGTAATTCCAAAAAACAAAAATCACAAATCAATTTCTCCTGAGGGTATTGGGACTGGACTTAGGACTAAGATTAATGTTAACCTTGGAATTTCTAAGGACTTAAATGACATTGACATGGAAATGAAAAAGGTAGACATGGCACTATCTATGGGTGCAGAAGCCATAATGGATCTTTCAAACTATGGCAAGACTCAGGAGTTTAGAAAAAAGCTAATTGAAAAATCCACAGCCATGATAGGAACTGTTCCCATGTATGATGCAGTTGGATTCTTAGACAAGGGTCTTTCCTTTATTAAGGCAGAAGAGTTTTTAGATGTAGTTAGAAACCATGCTGAGAATGGAGTTGACTTTGTTACAATTCACGCAGGGATAAATAGGGCCAATGCAGAAATCTTCATGAGAAATAGACGTGTTAATGAAATTGTATCTCGTGGAGGTTCTCTTCTCTTTGGTTGGATGAAGATGAATAATCAAGAGAATCCCTTTTATGAATACTATGATGAACTCTTGGATATCTGCCGTGAATATGACGTAACCCTTTCTCTAGGAGATTCATTAAGACCAGGTGGAATTCACGATGCAACTGACCCATCTCAAATAGCAGAGCTCATTACACTTGGAGAACTTACAAAAAGAGCCTGGGATAAGGATGTGCAGGTAATAATTGAAGGACCAGGTCACGTGCCAATTGGTGACATCGAGATGAATGTGAAGCTTCAAAAGAAGCTTTGTCACAAGGCTCCTTTCTATGTATTGGGACCCCTTGTTACAGATGTTGCACCAGGCTATGACCACATAACATCTGCAATTGGTGGTGCAATTGCTGCAGCTCATGGTGCAGATTTTCTTTGTTATGTAACACCTGCTGAACATTTAAGACTACCAGATGTTAATGATGTTCGTGAAGGGATTGTTGCTTGCAAGATTGCAGCCCATGCAGGAGACATTAATAAGTTAAAGGATGCAAGAGCTTGGGATCTTGAAATGAGTAAGAGACGACAAAAGATTGATTGGGAAGGCATGTTTGAGCTTGCACTTGATAAGGAAAAACCAAGAGAGTACAGAAATTCATCAATGCCTGAAGAAGAAAACACATGTACAATGTGTGGATCAATGTGCTCTGCAAAAAATATGAACCTAATACTTGAAGGTAAAGATATAAAAATAGAAGCTTAATTCAGGACTATTTATTGATAAGAGTTTCTTGCTAAAAAATAATTTAATGAAAGATAATTTAATTAGAAAATAAAAAATAAAAATAGGGAGCTTGTTGACAGGCTGAGAGGAAATTGTTAATTTCGACCGTTACCTGATTTGGATAATGCCAACGTAGGGATATAAGGACTTTTGCTGCTCTGTCAACATTTCTCGGGAGGTTAATATGAAATCTAATACTAAGAAGTTGACTATGGCAGCTTTTTTTGTTGCCCTTGGCGTTGTTTTTTCCTTTGTAAATATACCTGTGGGTCTTGCAAAATGTTATCCAATTCAACACATGGTCAATGTTTTATCAGCTGTCCTATTGGGACCACTCTACTCAGTCCTTGTTGCCTTTTGTACATCACTTATTAGGAATATGTCTGGAACAGGATCCTTAATGGCATTTCCTGGTTCAATGATTGGCGCATTTTTTGCAGGAATTTTATTTTACAAGACAAAAAAACTTTCCCTTGCCTTTTTAGGGGAAGTAATTGGCACAGGTCTTATTGGTGCACTCTTAGCTTATCCTATTGCTAAGTTTGTGCTAGGAAAAGAAATGGCATTATTTGGAATGCTTATTCCTTTTTCTGTAAGTACCCTTGGTGGCTCAATAATTGCCATAATAATTATTTTAGGAATTAAAAACACAGAGCTTAACAAATATTTTAATTTATAAGGAAGTAGAAATGGAAATTAAAAAAATCCTCACTATAGCGGGATCTGACTCCAGTGGTGGTGCAGGCATACAGGCAGACTTAAAGACTATAAGTGCATATAGGTTTTATGGGATGAGTGCAATTACAGCCATAACAGCTCAAAACACCTTGGGAGTCCAAGACTCATTAAGTCTTGATGAAAGAATACTTAGGGAGCAACTTGAATCTATTTGTGATGACATTCTTCCTGATGCTGTAAAAATTGGAATGCTTGCAAGCCCTGGTCAGGTAGAAGTTATAGGGGAAGTAATTGATAGATATTTGAAGGATATTCCCATTGTCTTAGACCCAGTTATTACATCTACAAGTGGCTTTACCCTTGTGCCTGATGATACAGTTGAGAAGATGAAGGAAGTTCTTTTTGATAAAGTTAGCTTAATCACTCCAAATCTTATTGAAGCTGGGATTATTTATGGGAAAGAAATTGAAAATCACGATGGTATGAAGGAAGCAGGCAAATTTTTACTTGAAAAATATGGGACAGCCTTCTTAATTAAGGGTGGACATCTTGAGGGATCAAAGGATGACCTTCTTTGTGATGAAGATGGAATCTTTCTCATAGAGGGAAAGAATATTGAAAATAAAAATACACATGGAACTGGCTGCACCCTTTCCAGTGCTTTGGCATGCGAACTTGCCAAGGGAAAAAATCTTTTTGATGCAGTTAGAGATGCAAAAAAATATTTAAGTGGAGCAATAACCTTTGGTCTTGATATAGGAAGGGGCAGAGGTCCTCTCTATCATATGTACAATTTGAGTGATAAAGATGAAAATTAAATGCAATCTAAAAAAACTAAGGGACAAGGCTCCCTTAGTACATATTATCTCCAATGGGGTTACTAGGGGAAGGGTAGCTGACTTTGCCCTCTCCATAGGTGCAAGTCCAATGATGGCAGAGTACTCAAAAGAAGTATCTGAAATTACAAAAAAATCTTTAGCCCTAGTTTTGAATATGGGAATGTTAAATGAAGATAAGATTGAAGCAATTAAAATCGCAGCAAAAACAGCGAAAGAAAATAATATTCCCCTTGTCCTTGATCCAGTTGGAGTTGGATCTAGCAAGATAAGAAGGAATTTGGCAAAATACCTTCTGGACAATTTTAAGTTTAATGTCATTAGAGGAAATTTTAATGAAATAAATTATTTGGCTGGGGGAAAAGCCTCTGCTGGTATAGACTCAAGAGATAAAAATTTATCTGAAGAGGACTTTATAGAACTTGCACTAAAAGTGAATAAAAAAACTGGGGCAACACTTGTCGTAAGTGGCAAGTATGAAGTAATAGCTAACTCTCACATGCTTATATCTATACCAGGTGGCAATGATAGCTTGAGAAAAATAAGTGGGCTTGGGGATATGGAATCAGCAATGATAGGTTCACTTTTGGCTGCACCCATGTCAAACCTAAAGGCTTGTGCTATTTCGTCAATATTTTTTAGGCAGCTTGCAAGAGAAGTTATAGTTGATGGAAGTATAAATGCTCAAGATATAATAAGTAAAATTCAAAGGCTTGAGGAAATAAGTGGAGATATTGAAATTTTATCGCCAAGCTATAAATTTGCGAGACCAAGCTTATATGGAATTTCTGATGGCAATGATTTGTTAAAAATAAAAAATGCAACAAGAGCTGGCATGAAAATTTATCAGCTAAGGGATAAGACCTCAGACGAAGCCTTGCTTGGAGAAAAAATATTAAAGATAAAAAAAGAAATTCAAGAAACTTGTCTCTTCATCCTTAACGATAATTTAAAACTTGCCAAAGAATATGAAACGTCTCTTCACCTAGGACAAGATGATGAAGAAATTTATCTTGCAAGAAAAATTTTGGGCAGAGACCCAATAATTGGTGCTACAGCAAAAACCACTGAGCTTGCAATAGAGGCAGAAAATATGGGAGCATCTTATATTGGTTCTGGAGCTTTTTTTGAAACAGAAACCAAGAAAGATGCATCAATGATTAATTTGGAAAGATACAAGGAAATAAGAGATAGTGTTTTGATACCTGCATTTCCAATAGGTGGTATAAACAAGGAAAACCTAGACTTATTTAAGGGGGAGGATATCCCTGGCCTTTGTATGTCCAGTGGAATTTTTTCTCTTGAAGAGAATGAAGTAGAGAAAAATGTAATAGAAATAATAGAGAAATTAAAAATTTTATAATATAAAAAAATCTGCTAGGACTTTTATGATATCTACCATCCTTACTGGTTTGTCCAGTAAAGAGGGTACATATCAAATTTTTTAGCAGATTTTTATTTTTTACTTTAAATTTTCTTGTATTATTTATATTTTTTAGCCAGCAGAATTAGATCTTGATTTAGCAGTGTCCTTAATATTATTTAGGCAAAGGGTAAGGGCAAGGAGAGCTTCTCTATAATTATCGTCGTGAACTGTGAGCCTATAAGTGTCAGTCATGGCAAATAAAGTTTTCTCAATTTCGCCAATTAAGTCAGAACCCTTATAAATGTCAAAATTCATGTCCCAAAAACTGCCTTGCAAATTTAAAATCTCGCCATCATAGTCTACGTCAATTTTTCTTTTTAAAAGGCTAAATTTTGATTCAACTCTCATATATCTTCCGTCAGTAAAATTTACATTAAATTTTTGAAAGAGACTGAAAATATCTTTGTCAATGTCAAAGATGGGATTTTTATTTGCATCAGAAAGACTTGACTTGTAGCCTAATAAAGTAAAATCTTGGTTTACATAATAGGCAGCATTTCCATCGTCGTCTAATATAGGGTAGTGGTCTGTAATTTTAAAAAATTTTTCTTTGAAATAATAATTTTTCATTACTCCTCCTTAGACTAAAACTATATCTTAAATTAATTTTATAAGTTTATGAAGGCTTTTACAATAAAAAAACCCCACAAGGTCCTGCGGGGTTGAAATATTTTGATATTAGTCAAGATTTAGTGAATCAACAGCATTATCAATTAATTCGTCCTTAACAAAGTAAGGAAGTGTAATGTGTCCGAATTCATTATCTTCGTTAAATTCTTTTGAAACTTCGATAGCGTGTTCGTTTCTAGCCCAGTTACGTCTAGCAACACCACTCATAACGTCCCAAGTAAGTGAAAGATCGATGATTTCATCAACCATTTCAGATCCGTCAAGAACTAGACCGAATCCACCGTTAATTGATTTACCAATACCAACTCCACCACCATTGTGAAGAGCAACTAGTGACATACCTCTAGCACAGTTTCCTGCGAAACATTGTGTAGCCATGTCAGCTGTTACGTTAGAACCATCTTTAATGTTAGATGTTTCTCTGAATGGTGAGTCTGTACCAGATACGTCGTGGTGGTCACGTCCCATCATAACAGGACCGATTTTTCCTTCTCTAACAAGTTCGTTAAATTTATGAGCTATTGCAACTCTACCCTTAGCATCTTGGTAAAGGATTCTAGCTTGAGTACCAACAACTAATTGGTTCTTTTCAGCGTCTCTAATCCAGTTGTAGTTGTCACGGTCTTGGTATCTTCTGTTAGGATCGATACATTCCATAGCTGCGTGGTCAGTAGCAACTAAGTCTTCGTGTTTACCGCTTAGGCAAACCCATCTGAATGGTCCATATCCATAGTCAAATAGAAGTGGTCCCATGATGTCTTCAACGTAAGAAGGCCAAATAAATCCGTCTTTATCGTCTTTACCATTCTTAGAAATTTCTTTAACACCTGCATCATATACAGCCTTTAAGAAAGAGTTACCGTAGTCAAAGAAGTAAGTTCCCTTTTCAGTAAGTTTCTTAATAACTTCAAAGTGTCTTCTAAGAGTTTTATCAGCAAGTTCGTGGAATTTCTTTTTATCAGTTCTTAATAGTTCAGTTCTTTCTTCGAAAGTGATTCCTACTGGACAATATCCACCATCGTAAACGTTGTGGCAAGAAGTTTGGTCAGAAAGTAGGTCAATATGAACATTTTCTTTTTCCATATATTCAAGAAGGTCTACGATATTACCGTGGAAGGCAATTGAAAGAGCTTCTTTCTTTGCAAGAGCATCTGTAGCAAGCTTAACAGCTTCTTCAGGGCTTTCAGCAAGTTTCTTAATCCAGCCTTGTTCAAGTCTAGTTTCGATTCTTGAAATATCTACTTCAGCGATGATAGAAACAGCACCAGCGATATCTCCAGCCTTACCTTGAGCACCAGACATTCCACCAAGTCCAGAAGAAATGAATAATTTACCAGCTAGGTTATCTTCATTTCCAAGACCAAGTTTTAATCTACCAGCGTTAAGGATTGTGTTGTAAGTTCCGTGAACGATACCTTGTGGTCCAATGTACATCCAACCACCAGCAGTCATTTGACCGTAGTTAGTAACGCCCATTTCTTCTGCAACTTCCCAATCTTCAAGGTTGTCATATTCACCGATCATAAGACCGTTAGTGATTATAACTCTTGGAGAGTTCTTTCTTGATTTAAATAGTCCAAGTGGGTGACCTGAAGCCATTACAAGAGTTTCGTCATCGTGCATGATTTCAAGATATTGTTTAATTAGGTTGTATTGCATCCAATCGTGACAAACTGAACCAGTTTCTCCATAAGTTACAAGTTCATATGGATATAAAGCAACATCAAAGTCTAAGTTGTTGTCAATCATTACTTGGAAAGCTTTACCAGCTAAACAATTTCCCTTGTATTCGTCAATTGGTTTACCGTAAATTCTTCCTTCTGGTCTGAATCTGTATCCGTAGATTCTTCCTCTAGTAGTAAGTTCTTCTAAAAATTCAGGAATAAGTTCTTCATGATATTTTTCTGGGATATATCTTAGAGCATTTCTAAGAGCAATCTTAGTTTGATCCTTTGAAAGTCTAAATCCTCTATCAGGAGCTCTTCTAATTCCTTGTTCAAAAGATTTTTTTTCTGGAAGGTTTGAAATTTCTACCTTCATAATCTTTTGAACTTCTGCGTTATGATTATTTATCACTTTTATCAACCTCCATTTATTAGTCATTATAAAATAAAAAAATTGAAAAGTAAATACAAAGGGAAATTAATTTCCTAAATTTTTAAAAATATCTCAAAAAAGTGATTAATTTTCTTAAATTGCCTTGAAAACTCAAGTGTCAAGGACATAATTCCCTAAAAAACCCAATTAATTTACCATGATAAATTGAAGAAATGAATCGTTTTCAAATTTATATATAGAAAGGAGTTTACAAGGACATGAAAAATTATCTCATATATTTACTCTATAATTGATGCGAAAGATTATGGACTTGAGAATTATTATGAGGCGACAAGGGATCATAAAGTGGCGAATAAATATAAACTTGTAAATAAATATAAAGTCGTAAATCTTTATAAAGTCATGGTTTAATATTAAGTTGTGACTTCTTATAGAGTCACAGATAATTTTAAAGTTGCAAATACTTATAGATCTAAAGAAGTTTATAAAGTCACAAAGATTTATAAAGTCATTACACTTGATGAGTTCCTAAAAAATAAAAATTAAAACTTAAGATAGTAAGAAAATATTTTTCTAAAAATATAATATTGAAATTTTTATCTATAAAAATAATTGTAAAAATACCGCTATAAAAGGTCAAAAATATTTTGAAAATCTAAATAAAAATATTTTCATATTTATTGGGTATATAATATGTGTTAAGATATTGACAGAAAAAAGGAGGAATTTATGAAAGCGGATAAAATATTAGTTAATCTTGAACAGGTTTTCTCACCAAGGGATATTGGTAGACCACTTAGGGGAGAAGAAATGAACCAAGCTGACATCTTAGAAAATGCTTACATTGCTATTAAAGATGGTAAGATTTTAGAAGTTGGCGAAGGTAATGGCTACGAAAAATTAAAAGATGACAAGACTGAAATAGTTGACCTTACAGGCAAGACTGCAACTCCAGGTCTTATTGATGCTCACACTCACCTTGTTTATGGTGGAAGTCGTGAAAATGAATTTGCCATGAAGCTTAATGGAATGGAATATCTTGAAATTCTTGAAGCTGGTGGAGGAATTCTTTCTACACTAAAGGCAACAGATGCAGCTAGCTTTGATGAACTCTATGATAAAACAAGAAACCTTCTTGAACACATGCTAGTTCATGGTGTAACTTCTGTTGAAGCAAAAAGTGGTTACGGAATCACTCTTGAAACAGAATTAAAGGAACTTGAAGTTCTTAAAAAATTAAATGAAGATTTCCCAACAGAACTTATCACAACATTTATGGCAGCTCACGTTATTCACGAAAAATATAAGGATAACCCAGACGAATATGTTGACATTGTTATCGACATGATGCCAGAAGTTGCAAAGAGAAATCTTGCAGAATTCTGTGACGTATTTTGTGAAAAGGGAGTATTTACAGCAGAAGAATCTGAAAGAATTCTTGAAGCTGCAAAGAAACATGGCTTTAAACTAAGAATCCACTCAGATGAAATTGAAAATGTTGGTGGGGTAGATGTTGCTGCTAAGGTTGGAGCAGTTTCTGCAGAACACTTAATGGTAGTTGATGATGAAGAAATTGAAACACTTGCAAAGGCAAATGTAATTGGCAACCTTCTTCCAGGAACAACTTTCTCACTTATGCTAGACACTTATGCACCAGCAAGAAGAATGCTTGATAAGGGAATGGCAATTACACTATGTACAGACTCTAACCCAGGATCATGTCCAACAGCAAACCTTCAATTCATCATGCAACTTGGTTGCCTAGAAATGAAACTTACACCAATTGAAGTTTATAATGCAGTAACTATTAACGCTGCTTACTCTGTTGACAGGGCAAAAACTATTGGATCCTTTGACAAGGGCAAGAGGGCAAACATTGCAATCTTTGATGCACACAACATTGATTACACACTTTACTTCTTCGCAACAAACCTATGTAAACAAGTTTATATTGATGGAGAATTAGTTGTTGAAGATAGAAAGCTTGTAAAATAATTAAGCAGGAAAACAATATAGGATTTTAAAATAAGGGAGCTTCGGCTCCTTTATTTTTTGCACAAAATAATGTTTATTTTTAAAAATAAAAAATACAATAGTTTATATTATAAAACAGTATTATGAATTTTGCATAAGAGAGATGAAATAAAAAGATATGATACCTCATAAAAACAAGTAAAATAGTAAAAGTTGGCAATTACCACTTTAATAAATTAATAGAATATTTAGACTAAAGGATTGTATAATTTATCATAATAGAGAATTAGTTTATTGACAAAAGTACAATAATATGAGAAAATAAAGAAAACATTTTCAAAGGAGGAATAATATGTTATTATTTAACCCCGTAGTAGTATCGGTACTATTACTCGTAGTTTTATGTATGTTAAAGCTTAACGTACTACTTTCACTTTTAGTAGCAGGTGTTGTTGCAGGATTAACTGCAGGCATGCCACTATACGTATTTAACCCAGACTCTTGGCAAGCTAATACAGTTGGAAAGCTTCCAGGATTTGGAACTGAAGGCGATGCAATTATTGGAACAATCATTGGCGGTATGGGAACAATGGCAGAGACAGCTCTTGCTTATATCCTAATCGGTATGTTCGCATACTCAATTGGTAAATCAGGACTTATTACTATACTTGCTAAAAAGATTTCTAAGTTAGTAGGAAACAATAAATTTTATTTGATTTTCCTTATAGCATTTATATCAATCTTTTCACAAAACCTTTTACCAGTTCACATTTCCTTTATACCTATTCTAATTCCACCTCTACTAGGACTTATGAATAAGTTAAAGATTGACAGACGTGCAGTTGCATCAGCTCTTTGCTTTGGATTAAAGGCACCTTACATTTCGATCCCAGCAGGATTTGGACTTATTTTCCACAACATTATCGCATCAAACATGACAGATGCAGGTATGCCAACAACAGTTGCAGATACTCAAAAAGTAATGTGGATTGGTGGACTTTCAATGTTAATTGGTTTAATCTTTGTAGTATTTGTTCTTTACGGAAAAGACAGAGAATATGATGACGTTGAAATCCCAGGAGTTATTTCTCTTGATCAAGAAGTTCATATGACTGGACAAGCTTGGGGAGCATTAATTTCAGCTCTAGCAATGCTTATAGTTCAAATCATTACAACTAACCTTCCATTCTCAGCATTAATTGGAATTATCTTCCTATTAATTACTCGTTCAATTAAATGGAAGGAAATTGATGAAATGGTTAATGGTGGACTTGACCTAATGGCATTTATCGCATTCGTTATGTTAGTTGCAGGTGGCTATGCTAATGTTCTTAACACTTCAGGTGCAGTAGTTCACCTAGTTAATGACACAGCAGCTATGATGGAAGGCGCTTCACTTGTAGTATCAGCAATTGTTCTATTAGCAATTGGTCTTGTTATTACAATGGGTATCGGTACATCTTTCGGTACAATCCCAGTAGTAGCAGCAATCTACGTTCCACTAGCTCAACAATTAGGCTTCTCTAAATCAGCTATTATACTTTTAATTGGTATAGCAGCAGCTCTTGGAGATGCAGGATCACCAGCATCTGACTCAACAATGGGACCTACATCTGGTCTTAACGCTGACGGACAACACGATCACATTATGGATACTTGCGTACCTACATTTATCGCATTTGACGTATTCCTAGTAATCGGTGGTGTAATCGGATCAGTATTATTATCTTAATAGAATAATTTTAAATTTGACTTTAGTCATTAAGACAGGCACACTTAAGTGCCTGTTTTTTTATCTGTTATTAAATAAGTAATCCTAATTATGTCTTAGTTAAAAAAAGTCTAAATGAAAACTTTATCCTTAAAAAGATTATACAAAACTATAGACAATCCATTAATCAATAAATAAAACATATAATACTTAAAATAGAATTAATAATAATGAAATTGTAAAACTCGAAAATACAATGATTTAATACTTTTAACTAAGAAGCTGTAAATCTTTAAAAATACTATCTTACATATATAAAGGCTAAGCTAGTTTAATAAATTAGCATAAAAACAAGGAAAGTTATTGTATTAAATAAAATACAATAAAAAAATCTTTATAAATTATTATTGACTTATACTTCTTGCAGGAGTAAGATGAAGCTAGAAAACATTTGCAGCGATACAAAAATTTCATATACTGTATCGCAGACACACTAAATACTTTATAGCGTGCCTTACAATATGTTTTAAGGAGGTTATTTTATGAAGAACGACGGTCAAAAAACTGTTAGACTACCAAGTATTGTTGAAGCGTTCTTGCCAATCATTACAATGGTATGTTTGATGGTATATGTTTTCAACTTTTCTGATGGCGGTTACGACGCAGCTCACATGCCACTAGTAATTGCAATTTGTATTGCATGCATAGTAGGTGGAATTTGTGGACACAGTTTTTCTGACATGTTAGAAGGTATAATCGAAAGACTTACAGCTACTCTTGAAGCAATTTTAATTCTACTTACAGTAGGTCTATTAATATCATCTTTCATGATATCAGGAACTATTCCAGCAGTTATTTACTACGGTTTGAAATTACTTACACCACAATTATTCTTACCAGTAGGTTGTATGCTTATCGCAGTCGTATCTCTTGCTTGTGGTTCATCTTGGACAGCAACAGGTACAATAGGTATTGCCTTTATGACAATAGGTGTTGGTCTTGGAATCAGCCCTGCACTAACAGCAGGTATGGTAATTTCTGGTGCCTATGTTGGAGATAAATTCTCTCCACTATCTGATACTACAAACCTTGCATCAGGTGTTTCTGGAACAGGATTATTTGACCACGTAACAGCAATGGTTTCTACAACAGGTCCTGTATTTATAATTTCCCTAATCCTTTATACAATTCTTGGATCAAGAATTGATGTTGTAAATTATGATCCATCAATTGCACAAGGTATTGAAGATTCACTTGCAGCAAACTTTAACCTTAACCCACTAGTACTTTTACCTATAGCAGTTATCGTTGCAGTTTGTATTTTAAGAGTTCCTGGACTTCCAGGCGTTATTATTTCTGTAGTGACTGGTGTATTATTTGCAGTTATCTTCCAAGGTCATCACAATGTAGCGGAAATTTTTAGCGTGCTACACTATGGACCATCTGTTGAAACTGGAAATGAATTTGTAGATAAGGCTCTTGCAAAAGGTGGTATGGACCATCAAATGTGGACAGTTAACTTAATTTTACTTGCAGTATCCTTTGGTGGTGCTCTTGAAAAATGTGGTTCTGTTGAAAGAATTTTTGGCAATGTTAAACATAAAATTCACACTGTTGGTGGACTTGTATTCGCAACAATGCTTACATCAATCTTCTGTGACGCAGCAATGTGTGACCAATTCCTAGGAATCGGTGTTCCAGCTCCTTTATACGACAACAAGTATGATGAACTTGGTCTTGCAAGAAATATGCTTTCAAGAACACTTGAAGATGCTGGTACACTTTGGGCATGTATGTTCCCATGGACTGCCTGTGGTGCTTACCAATCAGGTATACTAGGAATGAACCCATTTGTATATTTCCCATTTGCCTTTGTTAATTTACTAAATCCAATCTATGCTTGTTTAACTGCATTCATGGGCAGAAATATCTTCTGGGCTGACGGAGCTTATACAAATGTATTTGGCAAAACTACTATGAGAAAAGCAGCTAAGGCTCCTGAAGAAGCACACAAATATGCTCTTGCTCAACTTGAAAAATTAAGAGCAGAAGGTAAGGCTCCAAAGGTTAACGCTTAATTAAATATTAAGTGCTAATAAAAAATTAAAATTTAAAATGTAAATAATAGAAAGAAGTGATTATGTGTCAGATATAAAATTACCTTGGGATGACGACAGCGAAGCAATTAAATACGTATATGTAAATCCTAGAAATAAATTTTCTGAAAAGTATGCCTACATGATCACTTCTCTTTTGATTATACTGGGCATATTCACAAAGTATAAGTTGACAGTAGTCCTTGCCCTACTCCTCTTGCTTTCCCTAATTACAAAAAGATATGTGGCAGCAAGCTCCAAAGGCCTTGAGATGTACACTGATATGAAAATCACTAAGACCTACAAGCTTTGGGAGTGGTCAGAGATCGATGCTATAACTTATGAAAAAGTGCCTAATCAAAAGGGTAAGATTCTTTTATATTTTACTAAGGGTGATGTCACAAAGAGATTCTTCTTCGACGAAAATGATCAAGATAGGGTCTTTGAAGTGGCAAAAAGCCATAACAAAAAAATAAAAATTTACGATGCCTATGAATATAAGCAAAATTTAAAGAGATTTAAAGAAAGTATGAAAAAATCTAAAAAAAAGAAATAGTAAATTAAATTTTTGAGAGACTTCAAGTGAGAGGTCTCTTTTTTCTTGTTTAAAATTATAAAGGAAGATTAGTTATTGAAAATTTGCGAAGTTATAGAAAGCTATAGACTCGTAAAAAATTTTAACTCTGCGAAAGGAAGTGACTTCATAGATTTTTATGGCTTTATAAAATGCAAGAACTTAATAAGACTTTATAAGTTCCTAGAAGTTGAATTATTTACTCTTTAATTATAGAATAAACTTTGTTAGTAGACACTTATTTAGAAAGTTCGTCATATGAATTTAAATATAAATTTATAAAAACAAATTAACTTAAATAGGTTAATCTGCTTTTGTTTAAGACTTTATAGAAGTTAAACTCATGGAAATATTTTAAAGGATGATAAAATGAAATTTGATTACAACTCCTATCCCTATCCTTCAACAAGAAGGACAATTTTTGGAAAAAATGGAATGGTTGCCACATCGTCACCCTATGCAACAAGTGCTGGGGCAAAAATTCTCCTTGAAGGAGGAAATGCTATTGACGCTGCCCTTGCGGCATCAATGGCCTTGCCAGTAGTTGAGCCTACAGGTAATGGACTGGGATCAGATATGTTTGCCTTAATTTATTTTGAAGGCAGGCTCTATGGAATAAATGCCAG
The DNA here is from genome assembly GCF_965119475.1 of Peptoniphilus sp. Marseille-Q6390. Classification (NCBI taxonomy): domain Bacteria; kingdom Bacillati; phylum Bacillota; class Tissierellia; order Tissierellales; family Peptoniphilaceae; genus Peptoniphilus; species Peptoniphilus sp. Marseille-Q6390. The sequence goes on from NZ_CBCPLS010000002.1 coordinate 121,863, forward strand.
TGGCAGAAGTCCTAAAAATATTTCTATTGAAAAAGTGAGAAAAAAGGGCTACGATAAAATGCCTTCATGTGGGGTAAATGTAATTAATACACCGGGACTTATTGGTGGGGTCATGAAAGTTCATGAAGACTTTGCCAGCCTCAGCCTGGATAAAATTTTTGAGCCTGCAATATCTTATGCAGAAGAGGGCTATCCAGTTACTCCTCAAATCGCAAAACTTTGGGGAGAGAGCGTGGAAAAATATAAAAATTTAAATAGGGATGAGTTTGAGGAATTTTTCAAGTCCTTTACTATAAATGGAAGGGCTCCAAGGGCTGGAGAAGTTTTTAAGTCTCCTGACTTGGCAAGGACCCTGAGAGAAATTCGTGATACCAAGGGAGAATCCTTTTACAGAGGAGGGCTTGCAGAAAAAATTGCAAGTGAAGTTGAAAGGCTTGGAGGTTTTTTAAGTCTTGATGACTTAAGAGAATTTGAAGCAAGCTACGTTGATCCAATCTCTACCAACTACAAGGGAATTGATATTTGGGAAATTCCTCCTAATGGCCACGGCATATCTGTCTTAATGGCTCTGAACATTTTAAGTGAAATGGAAATTAAAGACCGTGAAGACCCTAAGACCCTTCACAATATTATTGAGGCCATAAAATTATCTCTTACTGATGCTAAGGCCTATGTGGCTGACCCAGCTAAGATGAAAATTGAAATAGAAAGGCTCTTGTCTAAGGACTATGCTGATGACAGGAGGGTAAAAATAAGTGACAGGGCAAAAAGTCCTGAAGCTTTTAAAATTAATTCTTCTGACACAGTTTATTTTGCAACTGCTGACAAGGATGGCAACATGGTTTCAATGATTCAATCAAACTACGCTGGCTTTGGGTCAGGTATTGTCGTACCTGGAACTGGGATAAGTTTAAACAATAGGATTGAAAACTTTTATTTTGAAGAAGGACTTGCCAATTCACTTGATGGAGGAAAGCTTCCTTATCACACAATAATTCCTGGCTTTATGACAAAAAATAAGGAGGCACTTGGAGCCTTTGGAATAATGGGAGCCTTTATGCAACCTCAAGCCCATGTCCAAGTCCTCATGAATATGATAGATTTTAATTTAAATCCACAAGCTGCCCTTGATGCGCCAAGAATCATGTGGATTAATGACAAAAAGATTCAGGCGGAAAAGGACTTTGGACCTGAAATAATAGATGAACTAAAAAATCTCGGCCACGAAGTTGAAGTTGTAAGTGACTTCAAAGACATGGGTAGGGGCCAGATTATTTTAAAGGATAAAGACGTTTATATTGGTGGAACAGAAAAGAGGACTGACTCCAATATTTTTTCTTACTAGAAGGTGATTAAATGGAATTTAAAATTCATTCTGAATACAAGCCCACAGGTGACCAACCTCAAGCAATTGACAAATTAACTGAGGGTATCAAAAAGGGTTACAAGCACCAAAATCTACTTGGGGTAACAGGTTCGGGCAAGACCTTTACCATGGCAAATGTAATAGAGAGGGTTCAAAAGCCCACTCTTGTAATTGCCCACAACAAGACTCTTGCCTACCAACTTTGCTCTGAGTTAAAGGAATTTTTCCCAGAGAATGCTGTAGAATTCTTTGTTTCTTATTACGATTACTATCAACCAGAGGCCTACGTGCCAGGGACTGATACCTTCATTGAGAAGGACTCCTCTATTAATGATGAGATAGATAAACTTCGTCACTCTGCAACTATGGCTCTTTTCGAAAGAAAGGACGTAATTATTGTTGCGTCAGTTTCCTGCATCTATGGCTTAGGGGACCCAATTGATTATGAAAAGTTGGCGATTTCTCTAAGACCTGGCATGATAAGGGACAGGAACGAAGTCATGAGTAAGCTTGTTGACATCCAATATGTTAGAAATGATTATGAATTTAAGCGTGGGACTTTTAGGGTTCGTGGGGATATTTTGGAAATCTTCCCAGCCTCATCATCAGAAAATTCTATTAGAGTCGAATTTTTTGGAGATGAGATTGATAGGATAACAGAAGTAAATGCCTTGACAGGCCAAGTCCTCCACTATCTTAACCATGCCTACATCACTCCAGCATCTCACTTTGCAACTTCGGAAGAAAAGGTAAAGCGTGCCATAGTAACAATAGAAGAAGAACTTGAGGAAAGACTTAAGGTCTTAAAGGACCAAGAAAAACTTTTAGAGGCTCAAAGGTTGGAGCAAAGGACAAGGTACGACTTGGAAATGTTGTCTGAGATGGGATTTTGCTCTGGCATAGAAAACTATTCAAGGCACTTATCAGGTAGGGCTCCAGGCTCAAGACCCTATACATTAATAGATTATTTTCCAAAGGACTTCTTGACAATAATTGATGAGTCTCACCAAACTATTCCACAAATTAGGGGTATGTACAATGGGGACAGGGCACGTAAGGAAACCCTTGTTGAATATGGTTTTAGACTTCCTTCGGCTTTAGACAACAGGCCATTAAGATTTAATGAGTTTGAAGAAATGATGAACCAATGCGTTTATGTTTCTGCAACTCCAGGACCCTATGAACTTGAACACACTGAGCAAGAGGTTGAACAAATTATTAGGCCAACAGGTCTTCTTGATCCAATAATAGAAGTAAGGCCAATTAAAAATCAAATTGATGATATTATAAATGAAGTAAATGGAGCCATTGAGAGGGAAGAAAGAGTCCTTATCACAACCCTAACTAAGAGGATGTCTGAAGATTTATCAAGACATTTAAAGGAAATTGGGTATAAGGTTACTTACATGCACTCTGACGTGGATACCTTGGAGAGGATGAAGATAATAAGAGACCTAAGGCTTGGCAAGGTTGACGTCCTCGTTGGAATTAACCTATTGAGAGAGGGTCTTGACCTGCCAGAGGTTTCAAGGGTTTGCATACTTGATGCAGACAAGGAAGGTTTCCTTCGTTCTGTCACATCACTTATCCAAACTGCTGGTCGTGCTGCGAGAAATGCTGGCGGAAAAGTTATTATGTATGCAGATACTATAACTCCTTCCATGAGGGTAACTATTGATGAAACTTCTAGAAGAAGAAAAATTCAAGAAGAATACAATGAAGAGCATGGAATCACTCCAAAGACCATAGTCAAGAGTGTTCGTGAAGTCATAAATACTGCCATTGCTGCAGAAGAGTCCATTGACTTTAAAGATATTAAAGATGAAGAAAATGAATTTACTAAGGATGAAATAAATGAAATGATAGATGCCCTAAAACCTGAAATGTACAGGGCAGCAGAGGAACTTGATTTTGAAAAGGCTGCTGAAATTAGGGACAAGATAAAGGATCTAAGGGAGAAGAAAAAATCTGCCATCCTTTAAAGAGGTGTTATATTGAAAGACGAAATAATAGTAAAGGGAGCCAGGGTCAACAATCTAAAAAATGTTGACCTTAAAATTCCTAGAAATAAATTTGTAGTTTTCACAGGACTTTCTGGATCGGGCAAGTCATCCCTTGCTTTTGATACAATTTATGCAGAAGGTCAAAGAAGGTATGTGGAATCTCTATCTTCCTATGCAAGACAGTTCTTGGGACAAATGGACAAGCCAGAGGTTGACTACATCGAAGGCATGAGTCCATCAATTTCCATTGACCAAAAGACTACGTCAAAGAACCCAAGGTCAACAGTGGGTACAGTTACAGAAATCTACGACTACCTAAGGCTCTTGTATGCAAGGGTTGGTCATGCCTTTTGTCCAGAGTGTGGAAGAGAAATTTCTTCCTATACTATAGACCAAATGGTGGACGAAATTATGAAACTAGATGAGAGGACAAGGATCCAAATTCTTTCTCCAGTTGTTAGACATAGGAAGGGTCAACACAAAAAAGTTTTTGAAAAAATAAAAAAAGATGGATTTTTAAGAGTTCTAGTTGACGGAGAAATGCACGACATCGGGGAAGAAATTGAACTTGAAAAAAATAAAAATCACGACATAGACATTGTCATTGATAGGATAATAATAAAGGAAAAAATTGAGTCAAGACTTGCAGATTCGCTAGAAATTGCAACAAACCTAAGTGATGGGATAGCAAAGATAAATGTAATAGATGGAGATGATATGATTTTCTCCACAAAGTTTGCCTGTCCTCACTGCAACATTATAATAGAAGAAGTTACTCCAAGATCCTTCTCTTTTAACTCTCCTATGGGAGCCTGTGACGAGTGTAAGGGACTTGGATTTTCAAAAGAAGTTTCAAGAGATTTGGTTATTCCCAACAAAGACCTTTCCATAGATGAGGGGGCAATTGCTTGCTACTCTAACTCTAAGGGAACTTATTATTATGAAATAATTTCACAAATTGCAAAGAAATTTAATTTTTCTACTAAGGAACCAATAAAAAATGCTCCAAAGGAATTTATTGAGGCAATTTTTGAAGGCTACAAGGGAAAACTTAGCTTTACTTTTAATTCCTACTTCTCTGGAGAGAAAAAATACTCTGGAGGCTTTGAGGGAATTTTAAAAAACTTAAAGAGAAGATATACTGAGTCAAGCTCTGATAGGATGCTAGATAAGATTGACGAGTTTATGGAAGAAGTCCCATGTCCTAAGTGTCATGGAACAAGATTAAAAGATTCATCTCTTGCAATAAGGGTTGGAGGTCTAAATATCCATGAACTAACAGAATTGTCCATTGACAAGTCCCTAGAATTTTTTAAAAATTTAGAGTTTACAAAAAATGAAATGATAATTGCTGAGGAGCTCTTAAAAGAAATTAAGTCAAGGCTAGAATTTTTGGTAAATGTTGGTCTCGAATATTTATCCTTATCCAGGATGGCAGGAACTCTTTCCGGTGGCGAGGCACAAAGAATTAGGTTGGCAACGCAAATTGGTTCCCAACTTGTTGGAGTAATATATGTTCTTGATGAGCCAAGTATTGGACTCCACCAAAGGGACAATGCAAAGCTTCTTGAGTCTCTTAGGAACTTAACAGATATTGGCAACACCTTAATTGTAGTTGAGCACGATGAGGATACCATGTTTGCTGCAGATGAGATTGTAGACATTGGACCCCTTGCAGGTATTAACGGTGGAAGAATTGTTGCCCAAGGAACTGCAGAAGAAATTATGGAAGTTCAAGAGTCTATAACTGGTGCCTACCTAAGTGGGAGAAAGAAGATTGAAGTTCCCAAGAAAAGAAGGGAATACACAGGTAAGTCCATCAAGATAATAGGTGCAGAGGAAAACAACTTAAAAAACATTGATGTTGAATTTCCATTGGGACAATTTGTCTGCGTGACAGGAGTTTCTGGATCAGGCAAGTCTTCTCTTGTAAACGAAATTCTCTACAAGAGCCTTGCCCAAAAGATAAACAAGTCTAGGATAAAACCTGGCAAGCACAAGTCCATTGAAGGTCTTGAAAATATTGATAAGATTGTTGACATAGACCAGTCGCCAATTGGTAGAACACCAAGGTCAAACCCTGCCACTTATACAGGCGCTTTTGATATAATAAGAGATGTATTCGCCAATACCAACGAGGCAAAAATGCGTGGCTACAAGAAGGGAAGATTCTCCTTTAACGTCAAGGGTGGAAGATGCGAGGCCTGCAAGGGCGACGGGATCTTAAAAGTTGAGATGCACTTCTTATCAGACGTTTATGTTCCTTGCGAAGTTTGCCATGGAAAGAGGTACAACCGCGAAACTCTTGAGGTAAAATACAAGGGCAAAAATATTTACGATGTCCTTGACATGACAGTTGAAGAGGCCATTGACTTCTTCCAAAACCACGAGAGAGTCTTGAGAAAACTTGAAACCCTAAGAGATGTTGGACTTTCTTATATAAAATTGGGACAGTCCTCTACCCTCCTATCAGGTGGTGAGGCCCAAAGGATAAAACTTGCAACAGAATTATCTAAGAGGGCAACGGGAAGAACTCTTTACATCTTGGACGAGCCAACAACTGGTCTTCACTCAGAAGACGTAAATAAATTAATTAAGGTCTTGGAAGAACTTGTGGACAGGGGCAACACCGTGATAACAATTGAACACAATCTTGATGTTATAAAGTGCGCTGACCACATAATCGACCTTGGACCAGAAGGCGGAGAAGGTGGGGGTCAAGTCATCTTCACTGGAAGGCCTGAAGAAATTATTAAGTGCAAGGATTCTTACACAGGAGAATTCTTGAAGAATAAATTGGAGGATTAATTTGAAAAAAAATAAAAAAATGGGAGCCCTTATCTTGGCATTAAGTCTCTTACCAAGTTTTGTTTCAGCAAAGGGATTTGTGAGACAAAATGACTTCATGAATAAGTCTGGAAGTGAGAGAACTCATTCCCTAAAAAAGTGGCAGGCAAGGATGAACCTTCCTGTAACTGGTGGGATGAACGCTAAGACAAAGCAGGCTCTTTATACAGAAAATTACGAAGTTTATGACATGGTAACTAATCCACCAACAAGTGGCAACTGGATAGTGGTTAATAAGTCTAGGAGGACTCTTACTCTTTATAAGGGTGGACAAGCTCTTGGAAAGTTTCCTGTAACTCTTGGGACAGGATCTACTCCAACGCCATCAGCAAAGGCAAGGATTCACAACATGCACAAGAACCCAGCTTGGGGTGGAATGGGAGGCAAGTACACTCCAGTTGCATCCAATGATCCAAAGAATCCACTTGGAGAAAGGTGGATGGGCTTAAGTATACCTGGTAAAAGTGGTTATGGAATTCATGGCAACATTAAACCTCTCCAAATTGGTGGTTACTATTCCAATGGTTGCATAAGGATGTTTAACTACGATATAGAAAATGAAATTTTTCCAAAGATGAAGGTTGGAGCACCAGTTTGGTTGGGAACAGATGCAGAGTTAGAATCTTGGGGAGTTTACCAATTCTCAAGACCTAAGAAGGCAGAGGCAAAGCCAGTAGAAAAGCCAGTAGAAAAGCAAAAACCTATAGAAGAAAATAGGAACCCAATAGAAGAAGCGCAGGCAGGTGACCTATTAGAATTTTAATTTAATAAAGTAGTCTTAAGCCATTGAAAATCATAAGCCTTTACGTTATAATGTTTTTTAAATTTAAAGCACAAGCTTTAGAAGGCTATTTTAAATTATATTGGGAGGAAATCATGAAAAAGAAAATTTTTAATATTGCACTTGTTGCAATGACAGCCCTCTTATTATTCGGTTGTGGAAAAAAAGAGGAAGCTAAGGAAGAAGCTAAGGAAGCAGTGAAGTTTGAAATAACAACTACTGGACCAACAGTTGACGCTATTAAGAAAAAGGGAAAAATAGTTCTTGGAACTTCAGCAGACTTCCCGCCAATGGAATGGACATCCTTCCAATCTGGTAAAGAAGAATTCACAGGTGTTGACATTGCAATTGCACAGTCCATTGCTGATTCACTTGGAGTTAAACTTGAAGTTAAGAACATGGCTTTCGAAGGACTTCTTGCTTCTCTAAACTCAGGCGACGTTGACATGGTTATAGCAGGCATGGGTGCCGACGAAGAAAGAAAGAAACAAGTTGACTTCTCTGAAGAATATTCAAAAGGACAACAAGTTTTACTTGTAACTGAAGAAAACAAAGACAAGTACAAAACTTTTGATGACCTAGAAGGAAAAATTGTTGGTACACAACTTGGTACACTTCAACACAAGTTTGCAACAGAAAAATTTGGAGACAACTGCAAGGGATTTGATCTTAACAATGTCATCATTGAACAATTAAAGAACAAGTCCATTGATGCAGCTTTCTTATCAGAATTACCTGCTAAGCAATTTGCTTCAATCGCTGACGGACTAGTTATTATAAAGGACCTAGGAATTCCAGATGACAGTGGGTTTGCAGTAGCAGTTAAAAAAGGCAACGACGACTTAACAAAAGCTGTTAACGAAGTTGTTAAAGGATTAAAAGATTCAGGCCAAGTAGACAAATGGTTTGATGAGTATATTGAACTATCTAATAAAGAGGCAATGAAATAATTAAATATTCCCTACATTAAATGTGGGGAATTTTTATTTTTAAAAAATTAAGGGGATAAAATGGGAATTATGAATCAAATATCTTTCATAGAGAGGTACTTACCGACCTACTTAAATGGTGCCATAACCACTATTGAACTTTCAATAATTGGCGTCATTTTAGGTTTCACACTTGGGGTAATTCTTGCTCTAATGAAAATATCAAAATTAAAAATATTTAATATCTTATCAAGTGTTTATATAGAAATCGTAAGAGGAACACCAATGCTTGTGCAAATAATGATTGTGTACTTTGGACTTAAAAAAATTATTCCAGAACAATTTACACTTTTGACTGCGCCAATGTTCTTGTGTGCCCTTTCTATTTCTTTAAACTCTGCTGCCTACATAGCAGAAATTATAAGATCTGGAATTAGTTCAGTTGACTATGGTCAAATGGAAGCTGCAAGGTCTCTTGGACTTAATGAAAAGCAAGCCATGAGAAAAATCATCATGCCACAGGCAATAAAAAATATTTTGCCAGCCCTAGTTAATGAATTTATAACACTTATTAAGGAATCATCAATTACTTACACAGTTGGCGTTGGAGAGTTAATGTACGCAGGTAAAAGTATTTCATCGGGAACTTTTGAACTAGTAAGGCCTTTTATATTCACAGCCTGCATCTACTTCATTATGACCTTCAGCCTTTCAAAGGCAATGGGACGTCTGGAAAGGAGACTTGCAAATGATTAAGGTAGAAAATCTTACAAAATCCTTTGGAGAACTTGAGGTCCTAAAGGGAATAAACCAAGAGATAAAAGATGGAGAAGTTGTAGTTGTTATCGGACCATCAGGTTCAGGTAAGTCAACTTTTTTGAGATGCTTAAATCTTTTAGAAAGCCCAACAAGTGGCAAGATCTTTGTAGATGATGAAGAAATTACTTCAAAGAAGATAGACATAAATAAGGTTCGTGAAGATATGGGAATGGTATTCCAATCCTTTAATCTCTTTAACAACTTAAACATCTTGGATAACATTACTCTTGCTCCTACACTTGTAAAGAAAATGGAAAAGGCTAAGGCAGAAGAAAAGGCAAGAGAATTACTTGCAAGAGTTGGACTTCCTGACAAGGCAGAGGCCTTTCCAAAGTCTTTATCAGGTGGACAAAAACAAAGGATCGCAATTGCAAGAGCTCTTGCAATGAATCCAAAGGTAATGCTCTTTGATGAACCAACATCAGCCCTTGACCCAGAAATGGTTGGAGAAGTTCTTGACATAATGAAGGACCTTGCAAGGGAAGGAATGACCATGGTAGTTGTTACTCACGAGATGGGTTTTGCAAGAGAAGTTGGCGACAGAATTATCTTTATGGATGGCGGCTACGTCGTAGAAGAAGGTAGCCCAGAAGAAATTTTTGGTAATCCACAAAACGATAGGACCAAAGACTTTTTAGGAAAAGTTCTTTAATAAATATGATAATTTAAATCAAATGACTTAGTTAAGGCTAGGTCATTTTTTATTGCAATCTAATAAGGGAAAATATTTTTATGATATAATTCTTTTAAGGAGCGAGTGCAATGAAGTGCTTAATGAAAAATTTAATTATTCTTTTTGCTCTTTTATTCCTAAGCTTAGTCTTTCTTGGAGGGACTGTCTACAGGTCCTATACCGAAGGCTCGAAAGTTCATAAGCAAGAAGAAGTAAACTTAAATCAAGGCAAGGGCAATAAAAATTTTGAAATCTTAGAAGTGCCAAGTGAAAAGAAGAAGCAAATGGAAGAAAGTCTTGGCTATGAAATTGCAGAAGTAAAACACATTAGGTTCCTTGATAAGGCTGACTACACTGAAGAAGAAGTAAATAGTAAAGAAGGCTATACAATTGAAAACATTTCAGAAGTTAAAGATGCAATAGAATTTAGTGGACGTGATCTTTACCAATCAATTTGTAAAAATGAAAAGGAAGAAGATGCTGAAATTAAAATTGGAGAAAGAATTTTAAGAAATGATTACATGGCAGACCTTCCCATGGACCCAAAAATAATTTCTAATTCCCTAGGTTTTGATGTGGAGAAGAAAATTAAAGTTAATTTAGATATTGAAGTAAAAGTTTAAGGAAAAACTTTTGCAAGCCTGAGTCTTTTCCCTGAGATAAATCATTATGACTTTGAAGTACATAAAAATGGAAGGGAGACATCAAAAGGGACTGCAAAGAAAGTTGTAGGAGGATATTTAATAGTAAGAAAGGAGAAAACAAATGAAAGCTAGAGACAAGTATATTATAACTGGCGTGGTATTGACTATTTTATTAATAATATTCATTCACTTCATGCCACTTTTGGACTTGAAGTTGACATCCTCTTATCAAAATAATTTAATTGATTATCTTAAAGATGACCTTACATTAAAAATTGCCTTTATACTTTCCATAGGACTTATTATCTATGGACTAATAAAGAAAGATTAATATGAAATTTATGACTTAGGCGACTAAGTCATTTTTTATGTAAACTTTATTCTTGATTTTATTAATGAGAATTTAAATATAGATTAAAACTAATAACATATTTTATTTAAAGTATTTCTGAATAAAAAACATTAAAAAGTAGTTTTTGTGGGAAAAAGATAACAAGTTACATTATAACACGCAAGCTGAGAAACATACTATTGAGAAAACGTATTAAAAGATTGTACTTTTTAAGCAAATAGAGTTTTATTTCTGTGAAAATTATTGACAATGATTTATATTTAGAATAAAATCTACTTAGAAAACATTTGCAAGGATTCACCATGCAGATGAAGAAATTTTGGCAACTACTTTTTCAAAAGATGACTTAATATTTCATCTTTAATATTTTCTTTTGAATTAGTAAGTAAGATGCAATGTATTAAAAGAAAGGGAGTACAATTATGAACAAAGTAGTATTAACAGGTAACGATCTTGATCTTGAACAATTAGTAGCCGTATGTAGAGACCATGTTAAGGTAGAAATTGATGAAAAGGCAATTGCTGATGTAAACAAATCAAGAGAATACGTTGAAGAAATTGTTGAAGAAGAAAGAGTTGTTTATGGAATCAACACAGGTTTTGGTTCTCTATCAAGAGTAAGTATCTCTAAAGAAGATTCAGTTCAACTTCAAGAAAACATTATTAGAACTCACGCTTCTGGATTTGGCAACCCACTTCCTGAAGATGAAGTAAGAGGAGTTATGCTTATTAGAATCAACTCACTTCTAAAGGGTGTTTCTGGTATCAGACTTTCTACTATTGAATTACTTCTTGAAATGTTAAATAGAAACGTAGTTCCATTTATTCCAGAAAAAGGATCTCTTGGAGCTTCTGGTGACTTAGCACCACTTGCACACATGGTTCTTCCAATGCTTGGATTAGGAAAAGCTTACTATGAAGGCGAACTTCTTCCAGGTAAAGAAGCTATGGAAAAAGCTGGCTTAAAACCAATCGCACTTGCAGCTAAAGAAGGTCTTGCACTAATTAACGGTACAACAGTTCTTACAGCAACTGGAGCACTTGCAACTTACGATGCACTTAAACTTTCTAAGATTGCTGATATCGCTGGAGCTATGGCTTGTGAATCTGCTAGAGGAATCATCGACGCATTCTGGGAAGAACTTCACACAATTAGACCACACGCAGGATCACTTAAGACTGCTGAAAACTTAAGAAATATTCTTGAAGGTTCAACTTATATCACTCACACAGCTGAACTTAGAGTACAAGATGCTTATACATTTAGATGTATGCCACAAATTCACGGTGCTTCTAAAGACACTCTTGAATATGTTAAAGAAAAAGTTGAAATCGAACTTAACTCTGCAACTGATAACCCAATCATCACTCACGATGGTAAGGTAATTTCTGGTGGTAACTTCCACGGAGAACTTATGGCACAACCATTTGACTTCTTAGCAATTGCAGTTTCTGAACTAGGTAATGTTTCTGAAAGAAGAATTGAAAGAATGGTTAACACTACACTTTCTGGAATGCCTTCATTCTTAGTAAAACACCCTGGTCTAAACTCTGGTTTCATGATCACACAATACGCAGCAGCTGCTTTAGCATCAGAAAACAAAACTTTATCTCACCCAGCAAGTGTTGACTCAATAACATCTTGTGAAAACCAAGAAGACTTCGTTTCTATGGGTAACTGGGCATCAAGAAAAGCAAGAGAAGTTATTAAGAACACAGCTAGAATCCTTACTACTGAACTTATGATAGCTGCTCAAGCTCTTGATTTCAGAATGGAAATGGAAGACAACAAATATCAACTTGGTAAGGGAACAAAAGTTGCTCACGATGTAATTAGAAAACAAGTTGCATTAATCGAAGATGACAAGTCTATCGAAATTTATGAAGAACTTGAAAAAGCTCAAGAACTTATTAACACTGGAAAACTTCTTGAAGAAGTAGAAAAAGTAGTAAAATTTTAATAAATAGTAAGATAGTTAACTTATAATATAGAAGTAAGAAAAAAGTATTAAATAATTCAAATTAATAGGAGGAAAATTAATTGAAAAGAGTAATGTGTATTCCAAACTATTCTGAAGGTAGAGACCTTGAGAAAGTTGAAAAAATTACTGAATGTTTTAGAGCAAAGGAAAATGTAAAACTTATCGATTACCAACCAGATGCTGACCACAACAGACTTGTTGTTGAAGTAATTGGTGAACCAGAAGCTGTTATAGCTGCAGTTCTTGAATCTGTAAAGGTTGCTACTGAAATAATCGATATGTCTAAACATGAAGGTGCTCACCCAAGAATGGGCGCAGTTGATGTTATACCTTTCGTTCCAGTAACTGAATGTACAACTGAAGAATGTGTTGAATATGCTAACAAAGTTGGTAAGGCAATAGGAGAAATGGGAATTCCTGTTTACCTATATGAAGATGCTGCAACAAGTCCAGATAGAAAGAACCTTGCTAAGGTTAGAAAGGGACAATACGAAGGATTCTTCGACAAAATCAAAGAACCTGAATGGAAACCAGACTACGGTCCACAAGAAATGAACGTTAAATCAGGAGCTACAGCTGTTGCTGCAAGATTCCACCTTATCGCATTTAACGTAAACTTAAATACAAGCGACTTAGCTATTGCTGATAAAATTGCAAAAACAGTTCGTCACATTGGTGGAGGACTTAGATTCTGCAAGGCTATCGGTCTTGAACTAGAAGAAAAGGGTCAAACACAAGTATCAATGAACCTTGTTAACTTCGAAAAAACTGCAATTTACCAAGCTCTTGAAATGGTAAAATCAGAAGCTAAGAGATACGGAGTAACTGTTGTTAACACTGAACTTATTGGACTTCTTCCACTACAAGCTCTTGTTGATTCAGCAGCTTACTACATGCAAATTGATGGATTTAAGCAAGAACAAGTTCTTGAAACACTTTTAATAGAGGAGTAATTAAGTAAAATGGGATTTAAAACAGATATACAAATAGCTGATGAAGCAAAAATGCTTCCAATTGAAGAAGTAGCTGCAAAGATTGGATTTGAAAAAGACGATCTTGAACAATATGGTAAATATAAGACTAAGATTTCTTGGGATGCAATCAAGAGAATCGAAGAAAACAGTGAAAATGGTAAACTTATTCTAGTTTCTGCTATTTCTCCAACACCAGCAGGTGAAGGTAAATCAACAGTTTCTATTGGTCTTACTCAAGGACTTAACAGAATCGGAAAGAAATCAGCAGTAGCTCTTCGTGAACCATCTCTTGGACCTGTATTTGGTGTTAAGGGTGGAGCTGCAGGTGGTGGATACTCACAAGTAGTTCCTATGGAAGACATTAACCTTCACTTCACAGGAGACCTTCACGCAATGACAGCTGCAAATAACCTTATTTCAGCTTGTATCGATAACCACATCCACCAAGGAAATGCTCTAAGAATTGACTGTAGACAAATCACTTGGAAGAGAGTTATCGACATGAATGATAGATCTCTTAGAAATGTTGTTATATCTCTTGGTAAAAAAGCTGATGGTTTCCCTAGAGAAGACCACTTCATGATCACAGTTGCATCTGAAATCATGGCAGTTCTTTGTCTATCAGAAAACATTGAAGACTTAAAGAACAGACTAGCTAAGATGATTATTGGCTACAACCTAGACAACGAACCTGTAACAGTTGCTGATCTTGAAATCCAAGGTGCTGTTGCAATGCTTCTTAAGGATGCACTAAAACCAAATATGGTACAAACTCTTGAAAATACACCAGCATTTATTCACGGTGGACCTTTCGCTAACATTGCTCATGGATGTAACTCAATCCTAGCTACTAAACTTGCACTTGCAACAAGTGATTACGCAGTTACAGAAGCTGGATTCGGTGCTGACCTTGGTGCTGAAAAATTCATGGACATTAAATGTAGAATGGCAGGTCTCTCTCCAGATGCAGTTGTAATTGTTGCTACAATTAAGGCTCTTAAGATGCACGGTGGAGTAGATAAAAAAGAACTTAAGACTGAAAATGTTGAAGCTCTTGAAAAAGGATTTGCTAACTTAAGACGTCACGTTGAAAATATTAAAAAGTTTGGCGTTCCAGCTATTATTGCAATCAACAGATTTGCTGATGATACTGAAGCTGAAATTGCTAAATTAGAAGAACTTTGTAAAGAACTTGGAGTAAGAATTTCACTTTGTGAATGTTTCGCAAAGGGTGGCGAAGGTGCAGAAGACCTTGCTAAACAAGTTGTTGAACTAATCGACGAAGGAAAAACTGACTTCAAACCACTTTACGATGTAAATGCATCTATCGTTGACAAGGTAAACACAATTGTTAAAGAAATCTACAGAGGTAGAGAAGCTAAATTCACTAAGGCTGCAATGAACCAAGTTAAAAAACTTGAAGAAATTGGTCTTGACAAGCTTCCAATTTGTGTAGCTAAGACACAATTCTCATTTACAGATGATCAAAAGATAATGGGCGCACCTACAGACTTTGACATTGAAATTCAAGATGTAAGAGTATCTGCAGGAGCAGGCTTCATCGTTGTTCAAACTTCAAACATCATGGTAATGCCAGGACTTCCAAAAGTTCCAGCTGCTAACAAGATGGATATTGATAACAACGGAGTTATTACTGGATTATTCTAATTCACGGGAGGAAAAATGCTTAAAGATTTAAATATAGTAGAATTTGCTAATGAAACAGCTTCAGATTCACCAGCACCTGGTGGTGGATCTATTGCTGCACTAAATGCATCAATGGCTGCTTCACTTCTTGCAATGGTTGCAGGACTAACTGTTGGCAAGAAAAAATATATGGACGTTTCTGAAAGAATGGAAGAACTTCAAGCAAAACTTTTAAAATACAAGGATGAATTTGTTGATGGAATCGACAAAGACGCTAGCTCTTTTAATGGTGTTATGGACGCTATGAAACTTCCTAAGGAAACTGAAGAAGAAAAAGCTCTAAGATCAGAAAAAATTCAAGAAGGATACAGAAATGCAATTGAAGTACCTCTTGGACTTGGAATGAAAGTTACTGAATTATACGATTACGCAAGAGAACTTGCTGAAAAAGGTAATTCAAATGCAATCACTGACGTAGCAGTAGCTCTATTAAACATTGAAGCTGCAGTTCACGGAGCTTTCTTAAATGTAATCATCAACCTTAACTCACTTAAGGACCAAGATTACAGACACGAACTTGAAGAAAAAATGGCTGCTACAAGAAAGATTGTAGAAAAGAATCACGCAGAAATTATGAAAGTGGTAGATGAAAAATTAGCATGATTTATCTTTTAGTCGATGTTGGATCAACTTATACAAAGTTGCATTTAGTGGATACAAATAAAAATGTAATTTTGGCTGGAGCTTCAAGTTATACTACTGTGGAGACCGATGTTAGAGAGGGCTTTAACAAGGCTTACAAAAAGCTAAGGGAAATCTCTGATGTTAAATACGATAAAATATTAGGTTGTTCTTCGGCATCAGGAGGACTAAAGGTCATAGCTATAGGTTTTTCAAAAAGCCTTACTACTGACGCTGCAAGACTTGCGTCACTATCAAGTGGTGCCAGGATTTTGAATGTTTATTCCTACGAACTCAAGGATGAGCAAGTAGAAGAAATAAAATCTGCTGGTGCCGATATCATAGTCTTATGTGGAGGAACTGACCACGGCAACAGGGATAACATAATCTACAATGCAAAGAAACTTGCAAAGGGATCTGTTAAAACTCCTGTAGTTGTGGCAGGAAACATTGACACTCATGAAGAAATAAGGGACATCTTTAATAAAGCTGATGTCCCTTGTGACTTCACAGAAAATGTCATGCCAACAACAAACACAATAAATTATAGGCCTCTTAGGCAGACAATTGGAGATCTTTTCATAAAGACTATCGCCCATGCCAAGGGAATTGATCTACTAAGTAAAGATTTTGAAATATTATTGCCAACTCCAGTTGCAGTTCAAAAGGCCATGTCAGTTTACGCCAAATATTTGGATAAGGTTATTTTATCTGTTGATATTGGCGGGGCAACTACAGATATCCATTCCATAGGAAAAACTTATTATGGAGAAGAAAATGTCATCTCACCTCCTATTGATGAGCCCTATGAAAAGAGGACTGTGGAAGGCGATATGGGTATGAGGTATTCTGCCACTGCTCTTTACGAGTCAGTTGGTGATGAACCCTTCCTTAAGTTTGGAATAAAAGATGCGAAGGAAAAAACTGAATTTCGCTTTAACCATACTAACTACATTCCAGACAATGACGAAGACCTATTCTTTGACAATGTCTTGTGTTATATAGCAACTCATACATCACTAATGAGACACGTTGGCCACATAAAAAAAATTAAGACACCTACTAGAACTATTTATGAACAGTATGGAAAAGATTTGAGACCGGCAGAAATGTTTATTGGAACTGGTGGATCTCTCATCAACTCTGATGATCCAAAGAAGATCCTATCAGCCATTAGGGACTTAGATGAAAAATATCTAATTAACAGGGACGTAAAATGTTATTTAGATAAGGAGTATATCCTGTCATCAGCTGGACTAATTTCTACTGTGGATGAAGAAGCTTCATACAAATTATTAAAGAAATATCTTAAAGAACTATAAATTTTTTAGAAGTTACCATTTTTGGTAGCTTCTTTTTTTATTGAATTTTAAATTGTCTTGCCTATTAAGATAAAGAATATTTTTTATTGAATCGAAAGAAATTATAAACTTGTCTTTGCTTATGAGCTTGTGACTTTTGAATGAAAATTAAAATTTTTGTACTTAAAAGAAAATTATAAAGTGGGATGAAATTACAAAATAAAAAATAACAAGAAGCTGGGAACTATAAATAAAAAATTGAAATCTTCTTATAAAAGTTATATGCTAAACTTATAAAGTATAAAGGAGCTGCGACATGAAATTAAAAAATTTATTTAAACTTACAATGTTATTTGTCTTACTACCTGTTCTCGTCTTTGCAGAAGATTTTAAGTCTATAAAAATTGATGCAAACATAGATAGGGATGGAGTTGCCAAGGTAAAGGAAGTTTGGCAAATAAACGAAGACAATAAGGACTACACAGAGAGATACAAGAGGATAGAAAACTTGCAAGGTATAAAGATTGAAAATTTTTCTGTCAATGCTCTTGGAAGAGACTTCACAGAAAAAACTCCTTGGGACCTTGATGCATCCTTTGAAGACAAGGCCTACCACTATGGAAGGATTGACAAGGAGGACCAAGTTGAACTCACTTGGGGCATAAGTGAATTTAAGGACAACACCTACAACTTGTCCTACACAATAAATCCCCTTGTAGTGGGACTAAAGGACGCTGACATGGTCTTCTTTAATTTCGTGGGAGAAAACTTTAATCCAAAACCAGAAAATGTTGAGATAAACATCAAGGGCTATGAAGCCTTTAAGGATGTAGAAATGTGGGGCTTTGGTCTTAAGGGTGAAATCCATAATGTGGACGGAGTAATCCAAATGAAATCAACAGATTATGTTGACTATGCAACAGTCATGCTGAAGTTTCCAAAGGGCTACTTCAACACTGCCTACAAGATTGACAAAAACTTCGACGACTATGCCAATATGGCAGCTAAGGGATCAGACTGGGAAAACAGAGAAGGCCAGGCCTATCAAGAGCCAATGTCAAATACAGAAAAATCAGTTCTAGGTCTTGTTGGGGCTCTTGTACTTGGAGTAGTTTATTTTGTGGCAAGAGCTGCAAGCCTATCCTTTAACAAGAGAAAAATTGAAAATAAAAAATCTCTTCCAACAATTAAGGACCTAAAGGGAGAATATTATAAAAAACTACCTTATGATGGACCAATGGAAGACTTGTCTTACTTTATCGGCCAAGCCTACCTTGTTACAAGTGACTTAGTTGGAAATTATATAAACGCCTTTATCTTGAAGTGGAGCCTTGAAGGAGCCATTGAATTTATAGAAGAGGGCAAGGGCTTTGCCGACAATAAAATAAAAATTATAAAAAGGCCAGAAGACATGGGGCCTATGGAAGAAGAACTCTTTGACATGATTAATGCTGCCAATGAAGAAAGCCAAGAGGACTTCATCACTGCCAAGGCCTTTAAGAGATATGTCAAGGACCACAAGAAGGAAATGGAAAATTACTACGAAGAATTCCAAACTTCATCCATCAGAAACCTAAGAGAGGCAGGTTACCTTGAAGATTATGTCTATGAAAAGAAATTCCTCTTCTCCAGAAGGACTGGCAAGGAACTAAGAGTTACTGAAAAGGGAAAAGTTCTTTACGAAAACTTAATTAAGTTTAAAAATTATTTAAAGGACTGTCTTGATGAGGTCACAGAAGAAGTTGACTTCAAGGAGTGGGAAGAGTATTTAATCTATTCATCAATCTTCTTCTTGGACAAGGAATTTGTGAAGGGTGCCAAGGCCTATCCAGCAACTGCAGGAGAATTTTCTGTTTACAACGCCCACCTTATTGCAACAAGAAACTTCTCCAGCAAGTTAAACAGGTCCTACCAATCAGGAACTGGTTTTGCCAGCCCTGGCGTGGGAGGAGCAACATCAGTTGGAGGCGGAGGAGGATCCTTCGGTGGTGGCGGCGGTGGCGGTCGCTAAAATTTAAAAATTTTTAAGCTATTAAAAAATGCTGTTTGTAAATCATACAAGCAGCATTTATTTTTATGAAAAATTTTATTTTATAGATTTGAAAATCAAAAAATAATTTTCAGCATAAAGAATTATATTAAGTAAAAGAAAGCTAATGAAATATTTTTTATTAACAGCTTCAAGCTTTGAAAACTTATATAGGTTTAAGAAGAAAACAGGTAGGGTAAGTATGAGTCCCAAATAAATATCAGAAGATCTTGTGAAGCCAGATTCAGTAAGAGGAACAAAGATGCCTAAATCAAAAATAATAAGTAGGGGCAAGATAATCAATATAATAAGTTCAAAAAAGATTGGTTTAAGACTTTTTACCTTATCATTGTAAGCAGTAATAATGAATCCAAGAATTAAAATTAAGGAATAGATTATCATTTGATCTAAGAGCAAGGCAAACAACATGGAGGTAAACTGAATATTGGTTGCAATTGTATTTAGATCATCTATTCTTTTACTAAATTTTGGAAAATAATTTATAAAAATAAATCCCAATAAAAATATAATTAAAAATACTCTTTGAAAGTTCATATAATCACCTCTTTATCCAATTATAACATAAGTCGTAAAAGCAACTAAAGTAAATCTCTATCTATTTTTATGATTTATATTAATGAAGTGAACTAGAAGTGGAAGCTTTTCATACTTGTTTAAAATTTTGAGAAAAATAATGTCAGATTATAGGTAAAAAAATCATAAAAAATCATAGGAAATATCCCAGCATTTTTAAGCCTAATTTTACTCAAATAAAGTCTTTATAATCTTTAAAAAAGGCTGAAAATAGTGTAAAATAACTGTAAGGAGTTTTGTCGTGGAATATTGGGATGTATATGATAAAAAAGGAAAATGGAAGAGGCGAGTCATAAGAAAGGGCGAGCGTCTTAAAAATAGTGATTACCACCTTATAGTTGAGGGATGGATCCTAAGAGATGATGGAAATTTTATTATCCAAAGAAGGTCTCTTAATAAAAAATCCTTTGCTGGCATGTGGTATTGTTCTGCAGGTGGGTCTGTTATATCGAGAGAGACTCCCAAGGAGGGCATGATCCGTGAGTTTAAGGAAGAGCTTGGTATCGATATAAGAGAAGATGAGCTCAAGCTCAAGAGGATAATCACTGAAAAAAACACAATATTTTATATTTTTCTAGTGCGTAAAAATGTTTCTCTTGATGAAATAGTCATGCAGGAGGAAGAGGTTATGGATGTTGACATAGCCAGCGTGGAAAAGATTCAACAAATGATTGAAGACAAAACTTTTATTGGACTTGATTACTACGAAAAATTTTTCAGAGGTATATAATCGTCTCAATTGAGGCGTTTTTTTATAGGAGGATTTATGAAATTATACAATACTCTAACGAGGAAGAAGGAAGACTTTGTTCCCATTAAGGAAGGCGAAGTTGGAATCTACAACTGTGGTCCAACTGTTTACAACTTTATCCACGTTGGTAACGCAAGGCCTCTAGTTGTCTTTGATACCTTGAGAAGGTACTTTGACTACAAGGGGATGAAGGTTAAATTTGTAGTTAACTTTACAGATATTGACGACAAGATGATTAACAAGGCAAATGATGAAGGCGTTAAGGTTTCTGATATTGCAGAAAGATATATAAAAGAATTTAAAAAGGATGCAGGTGGACTCCACCTTTATGACTACGAAACTATAAATCCTAGGGCAACTGAACACATTGATGAAATTATAGACTTCATTCAAACCCTAATTGACAAGGGTGCAGCTTATGTTTCCAATGGAGATGTTTACTTTGACATTAGCCATGCCAAGGACTATGGCAAGCTTTCAAAGAAAAATCTTGAAGACCTAATTTCTGGCCACAGGGTCGATGTCAATGACAACAAGAAAAATCCACAAGATTTTGCCCTTTGGAAGAATAAAAAAGAAGGAGAACCCTACTGGCAAGCACCTTGGGGAGAAGGAAGACCTGGCTGGCACATTGAGTGTTCTGTAATGGCAAAGACTATTATTGGAGACAACATTGACATCCATACTGGTGGCGAGGACCTACAGTTCCCTCACCACGAAAATGAAATTGCCCAATCAGAAACTTGCAACGGAGTTCCTTTTGCCAACTATTGGCTTCACAATGGAATGATAACTGTTGACAATGAAAAGATGTCAAAATCTAAGGGCAACTTCTTCACAGTTAGAGAAATATCTGAAGAGTTTGACTTAGAAGTTTTGAGATTTTTCCTTTTGACAACTCAATACCGTTCACCAATTAACTTCTCAAGAGAAGTAATGGAACAAACAAAAAATTCAAGCAAGAGACTTTACAATGCAAAGTACAAGCTTGAAGATGCCATAGAAAAAACTTCTGTAGAAAAAATCACAGAAGAGGAAGAAAATTTATTAAAGGGCTATGACAAGCACATTGAAAAGTTTGAAAGAGCTATGGAAGATGATTTAAACACTGCTGATGCCATTACTGCAATTTTTGACCTAGTTAAGGACATCAACTTAAATCTTGACGAAAATTCTTCAAAAGAAATCTTAGAAAAATCCTTAGAACTTCTTAAGAAGCTTACTAAGGTTCTTGGAATTATGGAAGAAGAAAGAGAAGAAATCTCAGGCGACATTGAAGAACTTATCAAGGAAAGAAATGAAGCTAGGAAGAACAAGAACTTTGCTAGGGCTGATGAAATTCGTGATGAGTTAAAGAATATGGGAATTGAAATAGAAGATACGAGAAGTGGAACAACTTGGAAGAGAATTTAAAATTTTTAGAAGTCAAAAACTACAGTGAAGCTGAGGTAAGGGAGCTAAGTCCCCTTGCCCTAGCCTATATAGGTGATGCTTGTTTTGAAATCTTAGTTAGGAGTGAAATCTTGGATATAAGAAAGAACCCCAACAAGCTTCACAGGGAAAGTATAAGGTATGTAAGGGCCAAGGGCCAAAGAGAACTTTTTGAAAAAATAGAAGACATCTTAACAGAAGATGAAATGAGGATTTTTAAGAGGGGAAGAAATGCCAAGTCCCACACAGTTCCCAAGAATGCAGACCCCATAGATTATAGGATTGCAACTGGAGTGGAGGCCCTTTACGGTTACCTCTACCTCTTAAAGAGATATGATAGGATTAGAGACTTATTTAAGGAGATGATAGGATGAAGGTAAAAATTATTTCCCACACAATTGATCCAGATAAGACAATTGCTGCGGCTGCTAAACTTTGCTATTCAAGAGTTGGTGTTGAAGAAATTACGGAAAATTTGACAGAGGAATCTACAGAAAAGTTTTTAAATAGACTTATGTCCTTTTCTCACTTATCACCACTTGAACACGTTAGCTTTACCTTTGCCATTGAAGGGGTTTCAAGGACTCTCACTCATCAACTTGTAAGACACAGACTTGCATCCTATTCACAACAATCCCAAAGGTATGTAAAACTTGATTCCTTTGAATACATTATTCCACCTCAAATTGAAAGAAATGAGGAAGCAAAAAAAGTTTTTATAGAAGCTATGAAGAGGGACCAAGAGGACTACGACAAGCTAGTTGAAATCTTAGTAGAAGAAAATGCAAGACCACTAATAGCAGAGGGTATGGATGAGGCCAAGGCAAGAAAGTCTGTAGAAAAAATGTCCATAGAAGATGCTAGATATGTCTTCCCTAATGCTTGTGAAACAAAAATTGTTGTCACAATGAATGTTAGAACTCTCCAACACTTCTTCACAGTTAGGTGTTGCGAAAGAGCCCAATGGGAAATTAGAGACCTTGCAACAGAAATGCTAAGAGAAGTAAAGGAAGTAGCACCACTCCTATTTAGGGACGAAGGGCCAGCTTGTGTAAGTGGACCATGCCCTGAAGGAAACATGACTTGCGGCAAGGCAAAAGAAATTAGAGAGAAGTTTAAGAATTTAAAATGAAATATATATACGGAAGAGGCCCCGTTATGGAGGCCATTAAAAATGAAGAAGTAGAAAAAATTTATGTAGGGAAAAATGCCAGTGGGTCTATTAAAAAAATTATTGGTATGGCAAGAGATGCAAAGGTCCCTACAGTTACAAGTGACAATGAAAAGCTAGAAGAACTTGCTGGTACAAAAAACCACCAGGCAGTAGTTGCTCTTGTAAGTGACTTTGAATATATTGAGCTTGAAGACCTAATAAGAAAGTTAGAAGACAAGGAAGACGCGAGGATTTTCATCCTTGATAAGATAGAAGATCCTCACAACTTTGGGGCTATAGCAAGAAGCTGTAACTTCTTTGGAATTGATGCCATAATCTTCCCAAACAGGAGGGCTGCAACAGTAAACGACACTGTAGTAAAATCTTCTGCAGGTGCAATCTATGACATTGATGTATGCAAGGTTTCAAATATTTCTCAGTCCATTGAAAAGTTAAAGGAAGCAGGCTTTTGGATTTACGCAACAGATCTTGAGGGAGAAGACATAAGAGAATGTGACTTCTCTGGCAAGGCAGCTGTGGTTATAGGCAACGAAGGCAAGGGAGTTTCAAAAAATATTTTGAAGAACTCAGACAAGACTATAACTATTCCAAACTTTTCTGATTTTGATTCCCTTAATGCCTCAGTTGCAGCAGCAATTGTAATGTATGAGATTAGAAGATAACAGAGAATAAAAATGAGAAGGCGAGCAAGTAGGTACAAAAGAGATGTAAACTATCTCTTTGTAGACGGATACAATATAATAAATTCTTGGCAACCCCTAATAGAATTAAAAAATGTGTCCCTTGAAGATGCGAGGAATGAGTTAATCGATATTATGATTGAATTTTCTCACACAAGAAGGGAACACATAATCCTAGTCTTTGATGCCTACTTGGTGAAAAAATCTGGAGGCAAGACCTACAAGAAAGATGGGATTGATGTGATCTTTACCAAGGAGTTTGAGACAGCAGACCATTATATTGAAAGGCAGCTAGATGAAATAGGAAGGCTCACCAATGTTCGTGTAGCTACAAGTGACAATGTGGAGCAGCAAATAATTTTATCTCGTGGCGGGACTAGGATCTCTGCAAGAGAGCTTGAGGCTGAAGTAAATAATTCCAAAAACAAGGTGAATTATGTTGCCAAAAGACTAAAGGAAGAAAGGGTTACAGCCCTTGATGAAGATATAATTCATAAACTAAGAAAATTAAAGCACGATATGTCAAAGAAAAATAGTTAGGAGGTTTAATATGAAGTGCAGAAATTGTGGAAAAGAAAATAAAGAAGATGCTTTATTTTGTATGGACTGTGGTCACGACTTAAGGGAAGATAGAGATTTTTCAAAAACAGAAATAATAAATAAGGACCGCAATTATTATGAAGAAGATGATGATAACATAGTAAAGAATAATTCCTTTAAAGATGACTCCATGGGCTTAAAACAAAAGGGCCTAATCTTTGGATTAGTTGTTGTTGGATTATTAGCTTTCTCCCTAATATTTAATTTTGGATTTAGCAAATACAGGTACTCAAAACTAGAGACATCTGCAAAGGCTAATCTTGAGGCAAAAAATTATAAGGAAGCTAGAGAAAAGTTTAGCCAACTTTATGAAAAGTCCTCTAATCAAAAGTACTTAGATGAAATCAATAACATTGATAAAATTTTAGAAACAAAGGACCTTTTAACTAAGGCCAATAAAAAATATGAAGCTAGAGACTATGAAGCTTCACTTGCCAACCTAAAGGAAATTCAAGTTGAAGACGACGATGAATTGCAAGAAAAGCTTGATGGACTCATTGAGAAGAACTACGCTGGAATGAAGTCTGAAATAATGCAACTTAAGTCTAGCAGAAATTATGATGGAGCAATCAACAGGTTAAATGAATACCTTGCTCTTGATCCTGACAATGCAGACTTTAAAAAGATGCTAGAAGAAATAAATCTTGAAAGGACAGACAACGAAAAGAAGGCTCAAGAAGAAAGTGAAGCTACAAAGCAAAAGGCAAGAGCTGATGAGTTGGAAGCTCAAATACAAAGACTTCAAAATCGTGAAGTATCAAGCTTAGTTGGCACTTATCAATTTGTAACTTCAGGCAAGGCCAATGTAAGAAGTGGACCAGGATTTGCCTACAGCATCTCTTATGTTCTTCACAGAGGCGACCCAGTTTACGTTTACGACACTAAAAGATCTGATGGAAGAACTTGGTGTAACGTTGGTAACGGATGGATAAGTTACAGGACATTAAACGGCGAAGCAAAATAATAAAAATTAGACAGTCGAGAGGCTGTCTTTTTTTATGCTCTTTTATAAGCTCTTTATAAATAGAAAGAATTTTATTTTAAAATATAAAATTTTTATTTAAGAAGATGTAAATAAATGTAAGTTGTGAAGTGAAAATAATATTTTAATAAGGAAGCAAGAACTGCATTTTAATAGAGAAGTCAGAACTATTTTTTAATAAAGAAGTAAGAACTATATTTTTATTTTTAAGTAATAATCAGTTATTAATCAAACAATTAAAAAAAAGAAAAATTTTTAAAATATTAATAATATTAAGTATCTGCTCATGTTTAAAAAATCAATCGTATTAAATTGAATTTTATGTTAACTATGGTATAATGTTTAAGCAAACGATAATCAAATTCAAATATTAATTTATTTTAATAAAATAAAAACAAGAAACGAGTGGTTAAATGCTTAGCTTAGTAATGGCGCCCTTAAATGTTAATTATAAGATTTTAAGGATTAAGTCTTTAGGAGATAGTAATATAACTGAGTCTCACCTGGCTAATCTTGGTTTTGTCAAAGATGCAGTTATAAAGGTTGTTAATGAGAACGATGGAAACTTAATTGTATATGTTAAAGATTCCAGAGTTGCATTAGGTAAGGATATTGCAAAAAAAATATTGGTAGAGGAGTTGTAAGAATTGATTACACTAAAGGATGCAGTTGTAGGAAAATACTACATCGTTAAAAAAATCAATGGTTCTGGTCCTTTAAAAAGAAGGATAATGGACATGGGTATTACAAAAAATTCAGAAATTTACATAAGGAAGGTAGCGCCACTAGGCGATCCTGTGCAAATTAATATTAGGAATTATGAACTTAGCATTAGAAAAGCAGATGCTGAGTTAATTACAATTGAAGAAACAGAAAAGAAGGAGGACTAAGATGGCTATTACTATTGCACTTGCCGGAAACCCCAACAGTGGTAAGTCCACTCTTTTCAACAACTTAACTGGTTCAAATCAATATGTTGGTAACTGGCCAGGGGTAACTGTTGAAAAAAAGACTGGTAAGTATAAAAAAGATAAGGACGTAAGTTTTACAGATTTACCGGGAATTTATTCCCTTTCACCTTACACATTAGAAGAAGTTGTTTCCAGGGATTATTTATTAAATGAAAAACCTGATGTAATTATTGATGTTATTGACGCATCAAATATAGAAAGAAATTTGTATCTTGCAACACAATTAAGAGAAATAGGAATTCCACTTATTGCTGCTCTTAACATGATGGACGTTGTGGAAAAGAACAAGGACTTTATTGATGCTGATAAATTATCAGAAATTTTACAATGTAAGGTTGTAGAAATTTCTGCTTTAAAGAACAGAAACATTGATGAATTAATTACTGAAGCGAAGAGCATCGCTGGAAAGCAAAATAATGAAATAAAAACTTTTACAGATGACATAGAAGCAGCTCTTCAAGAAATTGAAAACTTCAGTCAAATTAAAGATCTTAGTTCAAAAAGATGGCTTGCTATTAAACTTTTCGAAGATGACGAAAAAGTTGTTAAGGCCTACAAGTTAAATGATCAAGAAAAAAATAGACTTGAAGAAATAAGAACTAGCCTTGAAGAAAAATACGATGATGATGCAGAAGGTATCATAACAGATGCTAGATATGAATTCGTAACTGGAGTTGTTAAAGAATCTGTTAAGAAGAATAACAGGGGACTAACTCCTTCTGATAAAATCGATAAAATTGTTACAAATAGATTTTTGGCAATTCCAATTTTTGCAGCAATAATGATAGTAGTTTATTGGTTCGCTGTAAAGGTTGTTGGAGGACCTATCACTGACTGGGTTAACGACACCTTCTTTGGTGATATAGTTGGCGGCAGTGTTCAAAGCTTCTTAGAAGGAGCAGGAGTAGCTGAATGGTTAACTTCACTAATAGTTGATGGTATCATAGGCGGTGTTGGTGCTGTTCTTGGTTTCTTACCAGTAATTGTTTCCCTATTCCTATGTATCGCAATCCTTGAAGACTGTGGTTATATGTCAAGAATTGCCTTTATCCTAGATAGAATCTTTAGAAGATTTGGTCTATCAGGTAAATCCTTTATCCCAATCTTAATTGGTACAGGTTGTTCGGTACCAGCAATTATGGGAACAAGAACTATTGAAAATGACAATGACAGGAAGATGACAATTATGGTTTCATCCTTCATGCCATGTGGAGCAAAGACAGCTATTATTGCACTTTTTGCAGCTTTCTTTGGTAATGTATGGTGGTACGGACCTATTTGGTACTTTGGTGGTATCTTAGCGGTAATTGTGTCAGGTGTTATGTTAAAGAAAACTAACTTATTCCGTGGAGATCCAGCACCATTCGTAATGGAACTTCCAGAATATCACGTACCTTCAGCATACAATGTATTTAGAGCAACTTATTATAGAGGAAAGGCCTTCGTTGTTAAGGCTGGTACAATAATTCTTCTAATGACAGTTTTAATTTGGTTCGCAAAGAACATTTCAGTAGAAGGACACTTCGTAAACTTTGATGAAGCATCAACAGATTCAATTCTTGCCTTCATTGGAAAGGAACTTGCCTTTATCTTTGCACCACTTGGATTTGGTAACTGGATGGCAGCTGTGTCAACTATCCTTGGTCTTGTAGCAAAGGAAGTAGTTGTAGGAACTTACGGAGTTGTTGCAGGTCTTGGAGATGTAGAAGATAACGTAGCACCACTTGTACAATTACTACACACACAATTTAACGTTGTTACAGTATTCTCCTTTGTATTCTTCAACCAATTAACTATACCTTGCTTCGCAACAATGGGGGCAATTAAGTCTGAAATGGGATCATATAAGGGCTTCATTGTAGCAACTACCTATCAACTAGTATTCTCATACACAGTATCTCTTATGATTTATCAATTTGGTAGAGTCCTAGTATTAAAAGAAGCCTTTAACCTAGGAACAGGAGTTGCTATTGCAATCCTACTTGTTTACCTATACTTTATCTTTAGACCAGATAGGGTAAAGGAAAAAGAGTATGGTGCTTATAAAAAAAGTCAGTACGGAATTTAATTAATTTAAGAGGGTGAAAATATGGCTAACATAATAGTTGGAGCTGTAGTTTTAATTTTAATTGTTTTTGCAGTTAAAAAAGTTATTAAAAGCAAGGGATCTTGTGATTGTGGTTGTGACGCTTGTCATGGATCATGCTCAACAGATCACTTACACAAATAAAATTATTAAAGGAATATCTTTTAGGAGGTATTCCTTTTTTTTTTAGACTCTATGTCAAATATTGGGGAGACTTGTTAACTCGAGTCTCTTTCTTTGTGTAAAAATCAAATCTTAGACACTAATAAACTATCAAATCTAAAATAACTAAAAAACCATTAAAAATAAGCATAGCAATAAAACCCCTAAGGGTTTTGCGAATTTTCCTCTTTTACTATCACTACTTACATGCAAACATAATTCTTTTTCTAAATAAATTAAAAATTTTCATACCAAAACAATTTTTCTTTAAAGTTTTTTATTTTAGTATGTGTGCCTTCAAGAAGACCATTAGACCAAGGATAGTCAAAAGAATTGCATATTTCATCAAACCACTTATTAAAAGAAGTGACACAAGATCTAAATTCTTTTAAGTATTTATTAAATATATTTCGGAAAAATCTTGTAAAAATTTGGCGAAATTACATACTATAATTAAAAATAATGATTAAGTAATATTAATTACAAATTTATATTTAATTGATGTAATTTTCAAAAAAATATAAACACGTTTTTATATTACAATGTCATCAATAAAGAGAAGTAGAAAGGATAATTAAAATGAGTAGAAAAAAGATTTTAGGATATATTTCTGCTATTATAGGTCTCTTGTTAGTGCTTGCACCAAAATTTATAATACCAGTTTGTCCTCCTATGGAAAATGGGATGTTCATGAAATGCCATTGGATGGGAAATATGACTATGGGTATTGGCGCAGTCATTTTAGTATTAGCAATCATTCTTATTGTAGTTAAAGATTCAAAAATATCTTTAGGATTATCTATTTCAATTATAGCAATTGGTATTTTAGAGATACTAAACGCTCATGTACTTATTGGTGGATGCATGAAAGCTGATATGGCTTGCAGAGCAAAAACCATTCCATTTTGCACATTGTTGTCAGGCATATTGATTTTAGTTAATATTTATTATTGTATAAAAGAAAGAAATTCATAATGGAATCAATAATTAAAACTGAAAATTTAAGCAAGAGTTTTAAGAGAGGTTCTAATACAATTTTTGCAGTTAAAAATGTAAACTTTACCTTGGAAGAGGGAGATTTTGTCAATATAATTGGCAGAAGTGGTTCAGGGAAGTCAACTTTTTTAAATCTTTTGTCTGGTTTATTAAAACCGACTGAAGGTAAAATTTTTGCTAAGGGCAAAGATATGAGTGATTTTTCTGATAGAGAAATTAGCAAATATAGGAATGAAGTCATAGGTTTTGTGCCACAAAGTCTAGGAACACTTCCAAATTTAAATGTTTTAGAGAATGTGTCTCTTCCTTATTATCTATTTAAAAGAGATGACTCTGCTTATGAAAAAGCAGCTATGCTTCTTGATGAGATGGGAATTTTGCATTTGAAAGATGATTTTCCTAAAAATTTATCTGGAGGAGAGCTAAAAAGGGTGCTGATAGCCAGATCTATGATTAATTCGCCGGAACTTTTGATTTTAGATGAGCCCACAAGTGATTTGGATAAAAACACTACTATGGAGATAATGGATTTATTAAAAAAAATAAATTCTAAAGGTACTGCACTTATCATAGTTACTCATGAGCTTGATATTTTAAAATATGGCAATACACTTTGCCAAATGGAAGATGGAAGTTTAATAAAAAAAGAGGGATAGAGATGAATTTATTAAAGAAAAGGGCTAGCATTTTTGCAATGATAGTAATCATGATTAGCCTCACTTTCATGCCTGCTTTTGCAGCAGAAACAAATTATAGTAACTGGGTTGAAGTAGCTGATGCTATGTCAGAACATTTACAAAAAGCTGTGGAAGTTTACAAGCCTGGAGATAAGGATGCTAAAAAAGCAGCCACAGATGCAATTAATGTTGCTTACTTTAAATTCTATGAAAAAATTGGATTTGAAAAAACAACTATGTCTGCAATCTCAGGCCAAAGGGGTTCAATGGTTGAACATCAATTTTACAGAGCAAAAAATTCTATCAAAGAAGATGCAGACCCAAAAGAAGTTAAAGATGAAATTGATGCACTTATAACTTATCTTCATGAAGATGCCCATACTCTTGATGGAACCTCTGGAGATTCTAAGTCCAGTGGTCAAAGTCAAGAAGATGCAAACAGCCTTTCAACAGGTCAATTGTTGGGAGAGCTACTAAAAAGATTTGGCACATTTTTTGCAGTTCTTGGACTTACACTTCGTGAAGGACTTGAAGCCATTTTAGTTGTAGCTGCCATTGCTGCATATTTATCAAAGACTAATAATAGAATTTATTTAAAGGGTGTATATATTGGAGCCTTGCTAGGTATTGTTTTTTCAGTAGTCCTAGCTGGAGTATTTAATATCATCGCCAATACAGTGGGAGAAGTTGAGTCTGGAATGGGACAAGAAATATTCGAAGGGATTGCGATGTTTCTTGCTGTTATCGTACTATTCTATGTATCCAATTGGATGCTTTCTAAATCTGAAGTTGAAGTTTGGAATAGGTACATTAAAAACAAAGTTGAGCAATCTGTTTCCAAGGGTAATTATTTTGCCTTATCTTTCACTTCATTCTTAGCAGTAGCAAGAGAGGGTGCAGAACTTATTTTGTTTTTCCAAGGTATGAGAACAGGTATTTCTGAAAATCCAATGCATATGTGGATTGGACTTTTAGTTGCCGCCATAATACTTGCAATTGTATATTATTTGATTGCTAAAGTTTCTGTAAGGCTACCATTAAAACCATTCTTTACATTTACTTCTTGGCTAATGTTTATACTTTGCTTGTCTTTCTTAGGAAAGGGCATAGGAGAATTACAAGAAGCAGATGTAATAGGCAGAACTGTAGTTCCTTGGATGAATGGATGGTCTGCTGAAGTTATAGGTATATACGATAGGTATGAAAATCTTATTCCACAAATTATTCTATTAGTAGTAACCATTGTTTCTGTTATCTATCAAAATAATAGAAACAAAAAAATTAGAGCTGAGCTTGAAGCCAGCCAAGAAAAAAAATAGGAGGGTATTATGTTAAAAAAGAAGAGTTTATTTCTTGTTGTTATGACGCTTGTGTGTGCATTAATGTTTACAGCTTGTGGTAAAAAAGAAGATACAAAAGCTAATAATACAGCTAAAACTTCTACAGAAGAAAAAACACCAGCTGAAGGAAACAAGAAAGAAGCAGGAGATGCAAAAGCTGCAGCTCCAGGAGAAGATGCAGGATTTGAAGAATTTCCAATTGGCGATGACCAAACTAAAGGACCTTTAGTAATCTCTGGTGTATATTTCCAACCAGTTGATATGGAACCAGCAGGAAACTCAATTCCTAAAGAAGAAGCTGACTGCCATATTGAAGCTGACATTACAGCATCACAAGAAGGTTCAACATTAGGTTATGGTGTTGGTGATTTTGTTCCATGGTTAAAAGTAAAAGCTTATTTACAAAAGAAAGGTTCAGATCATGTTCAAGAAGTAGCTTTCATGCCAATGAACGCATCTGATGGTCCACACTATGGTGCAAATGTTAAATTTGACGAAGGTGTTGGCGTTTATGACGTAAAATTTGAAGTATCTGCACCAGGCAATGACTACTTACTACACGTAGATAAAGAAACTGGTGTAACAGGTAGATTCTGGACAGAACCACTTGTTGCAGAATGGACTGACTTCGAATGGAACGGACCACAATGGTAAAATTTTGAAAGTTTTTAATATTTTGAAGGGGAATTCATGTTCCCCTTATATGCATTTATGGGGGTGAAATTATTTTAAAAATTTTTATTAAAGTTATGGAGGCGGGAATAGCCTTTTCTCTAATGATTTCTTTAATACTTGCCTATTATACAACTAAAGAGAGCAAATATAAAAAGTATGTTATTATAATTTCTTTAGTTTTAGGGGTAATTGCAGCAATTGTTTCAATAATTATAAGAAATATACCTAATTTTATTAATAGAACAGAATTGAATTTCTGGTCTATGGTACCCATAGTTATCTCGGTATTTTTAATATTAATTTTTATGATATTTGAAGATAAGATAAATGCTAAAATTTATGATAATTTCATTTCAGCATCGGTTGTTGTTTATCTTGTAGGAATTTGTTTTTATTATTTACCGTATGTATTTAACCAATCAAACAAATTTGTATATTATGGCGAAAGTGCTGTTTCAACTATTGTACTTTTTAGGATTTTAGGCTTTGTTTTTGGGATAATCATGATGATTTTATCAGGGCTTGGCATATATAAGTCTTCAGTTAAACTTGAAGGTAAAAACTTAAAGATTATTGTTTTTTTGAGCTTGATATGTTCGGGTATCAGCCAATTTAATATCATAATTCAAAGGTTTTATTCTAAAGGGATTATTCCTAGAAATGTTAACTTTTTTAGAGTTATTGCATTTATAGCTAATCACGAAAATGTGTTTTTATTTGCAACAATGTTAATTATGATTGCTATTCCAGTAATTTTATATAAGCAAAATATTAAAGTTAATGAAGAATATAGCAATAGAGCTCAGTTAAGAAAAATAAAGTATAGAATGAAGAATAAAAGACGTTGGGCAATTTTTTTCCTTGTCGTTTTATTTATTAATACTTTTTCATTAACGGCTGGAAAGGCATATGCTAATAAGGAACAGGCTCTTTCACCACCAGAAGATTATCAAACTGAAAATGGAATGATTGTTATTCCTTTAAGCAGCTTAGAGGATATGCATTTGCACAGATATTTGTATAAGGCAAAGGATGGTGCACAAATGAGATTTTTTTGTATTAAAAAATCAGAAGGTTCTTATGGAGTTGTACTTGATGCTTGCGAGATATGTGGTCCATCTGGATATTTTGAAAGAGGCGATGATGTTATTTGTAAGTTGTGCGACGTTGTAATGAATAGGGGTACAATAGGTTTTAAGGGTGGATGTAACCCGATACCTTTCCCATACATTGTCCATGATGAAAAGATAAAGATTGCGCCAAAAGATCTTGACGCATTGTCTTATGTATTTAAGTAGGAGGGCTTATGTTTTGGAGAATAGTTAAAGGAGCACTTTTTAGACAAAAAGGAAAGATGGCTCTTATAGCATTTACAGTTGCCCTTGGAGCTTCTCTTGCCACTTCAATGTTAAATACCATGCTCGGTGTTGGAGATAAAGTTAATCAAGAATTAAAGACCTATGGAGCAAATATTAATGTATTGCCTAAGGAAGCTTCCCTTCTTGATGATTTGTATGGCATGCAAGAAAAAGAGGGGCAGGTTCAAAAATATTTAAAGGAATCAGAACTTCCTAACATTAAAACTATTTTTTGGGCTTACAATATTGTAGACTATACGCCATATCTTAACACTTGGGTTTCTTGTAATAATGATTCTAAACATACTAAGATGGTAGGAACATGGTTTAATAATCATATGGATTTGCCTACTGGAGAATCAATTGATACTGGTATGATTAGACTTAAAAACTGGTGGGAAGTTCAAGGCGAGTGGTTATCAGAAAATGATAGCGATTCAGTTATGCTTGGAAAGATTTTTGCAGACAGAAATGGATTTAAAGTTGGTGATGAAATCCAACTAAAAAGCAATAATTTAGACAAAAAATTAAAAGTTAAGGGTATTTTCTCATCAGGTTCTGATGAAGATGCATTTATATATGCTACTTTAAAAACAGCACAAGAATTTGCTGGAGTTACTGGAGTTGTAAATAAAGTTGAAGTATCAGCTCTTACTACACCAGACAATGACTTAGCAAGAAAGGCTGCCAAAAACCCACTATCTTTAACTATTAAGGAACGGGAAGTATGGTATTGTACAGCTTATGTTTCTGCTATTTGTTATCAAATAACAGAAGTAATGACTGATTCTGTAGCTAAGCCAATTCGCCAAGTTGCAGAAAGTGAAGGAGATATTTTAAATAAGACTACTCTTCTTATGGTTTTAATTACAGTATTAACTTTGATTGGTTCAGGCTTTGGTATTTCTAATCTTATTACAGCATCTGTAATGGAAAGATCTAATGAAATTGGACTTCAAAAAGCTATAGGGGCGTCAAATGGAAGAATAATTGGTGTAATTCTTGTGGAAATAATTTTGACAGCGATATTTGGAACAGTTATAGGTTACGGTGTTGGTCTGCTACTTACTCAGATTATTGGTCTAACAGTTTTTGGCTCAGCAATAGCTCCAACAGCTATGGTAGTTCCTATTGTAGCAATACTTATTATTCTTGTTACAATATTGGGTTCAATACCAGCTATAAGATACCTTTTGAATTTAAATCCAACGGAGGTACTACATGGCAGATAAACAAAGTAAAAATAAATTTTACTTAAAAATGATAATGACTTCCTTGGCAAGGAGACGTGCAAGAATGTTAACAGCACTACTTGCTATAGCTATGGGAGCAACAATTATTTCAGGACTTGTTACTATTTACTATGATATTCCTAGACAAATGGGTAAGGAGTTTAGGTCTTATGGTGCAAATATGTTGGTAATTCCCACTAACCCTGATAAAAAAATTACCAATGAACAGTTAGATGAAATTAAATCGTTAATTCCATCGGGAAAGCTTG
Organism: Peptoniphilus sp. Marseille-Q6390; assembly: GCF_965119475.1. Lineage (NCBI taxonomy): Bacteria > Bacillati > Bacillota > Tissierellia > Tissierellales > Peptoniphilaceae > Peptoniphilus > Peptoniphilus sp. Marseille-Q6390. The sequence continues at coordinate 156,869 of NZ_CBCPLS010000002.1, forward strand.
TCGGTCAGGCACCCTATATTTATACAAATGCAAAAATTAATGAACAACCTTATATGCTTGCAGGTACAGATTTAAAGGGAGCGAAAAAAAATTCTCCATACTGGCTTATTGATGGTTCATGGCCTGAAAAACCAAGAGAAGTTTTAATAGGTAATGAAGTTTCAAAGGCTTTGGGATTAAAAGAGGGAGATAAAATTATTATAAATACTCCCAAAGTTAATGGAGAAGGTTCTATAGATACTAATTTTGTTGTTTCAGGAGTTGTAACAACAGGTGGTAAAGAAGAAGAACTTATTTTTATGGATATTGATGATATTTCACAGCTTGTTAAAGACAAAAATTATGATGTCGTAGAATATTCAGTAGAAGCTGAACAAAATGAACTTTCAAAAATAGTATCAAATATTTCACAAAAGGATGGATCTCTAACTCCACAAATGGTAAAAAGAGTTACCGCCTCACAAGATATAGTTTTGAATAAATTACAAGCTCTTGTCTTCATTGTAACGATAATAGTATTATTTATAATGATGATATGTGTATCCACAACAATGATGGCTGTTGTAACTGAAAGGCGTAAAGAAATAGGTCTTAAGAAAGCTTTGGGCGCCACAAATTCGTCAGTAATTGTTGACTTTTTAGGTGAAGGAGCATTTTTGGGGGTTTTTGGTGGACTTTTAGGTGTTGCATTAGGATATATATTTGCCAATAGAGTAAGTATTTCGGTATTTGCTAGAAAGGTAAGTTTCTTGCCTCTTTTAGTACCTATGACAATTATTGTCTGTATAGTAATAACTATAGTTGCATCTTTAATACCAGTATCTAAAACTGTTGATATTGATCCAGCTTTAGTGCTTCGTGGAGAATAGAAAGGAATTTTATGGATATATTAAAACTCGTAGATGTTTCAAAAATTTATGGTGAACTTAAAGCCCTTGACAAAATCAATTTAAGTGTAGAAAAGGGCGAATGGATTTCTATAATGGGTCCATCAGGTTCTGGTAAAACAACAATGATGAATATTATTGGTGCCATGGATAAACCTTCACTTGGCGAAGTTATTTTGGATGGTGAAGATATAGCAAAAAAATCATCTAAGGAACTAACAGTTATTAGAAGGGATAAGATAGGACTTATTTTCCAACAGTTTCATTTAGTTAATTATTTAAGTGCTTTGGAAAATGTAATGATGTCACAATATTATCATTCTATGCCAGATGCACAAGAAGCAATGGAAGCTTTGGCTGCAGTAGGTCTTGCTGATAGAGCCAAGCACTTACCCAACCAATTATCAGGTGGGGAACAACAAAGAGTATGTATAGCTAGAGCTCTTATCAATCATCCTGCTATACTTTTAGCTGATGAACCTACGGGAAATTTGGATGAAAAGAATGAATATATAGTTCTTGACATATTTGAAAAACTTCACAATGCAGGTTCAACAATTATTGTTGTAACTCACGACCCTGAAGTCGGTGAAGAATCTGAAAGAATGATAACTCTTGAACATGGTAAGATTACAAAAGAAGAAAAAATGAAAAGAAAAAGACCTGTTCTTGATTCTACAATAAAAGACGAAAAACTTAAGGAGTTTATATGAGAAAAATTTTAAATGCATTAATAATTTTATCTTTGGGTCTTGTCCTAGTTGCTTGTGGAGGAGATAAAAAAGAAGAAGCTCCAAGCGTAAGCTATAAGGACGGCACATATCATGGAGAATCTGCCAAAGATGAAAGAGGCGGACTTGTAAAAGTGGATATAAGTGTTAAAGACAATAAGATTGAATCTTGCACAATGCAAAACATTGATGGAGATGGAAAAGAAAAGGATGAATCTTATGGTCAAAGCCAAAATGAAGGACTATATAAGATTGCCCAACAAGCTATAAATCTTGCAAAGTCATACCCAGATAGATTAGTGGAAAAAGGAAGTCCTGAAGGAGTGGACGTTATTTCGGGAGCAACACAAACCTACAAGCAATTTATAGAAGCTTGCAACAATGCTCTTGCTGATGCAAAATAATGAAAGATTTATACACAGTTAATTTAGCAAAAAAGAATATAGAAAATAAAAAGACAAGGTCAATTACCTTGATTTTACTTGTAGGAATTTTAACTTTTATATTATTCATGTCATCATTTATAATTTTTTCTCTTAAAAACGGCATGAATTCTCTATCAGATAGAATGGGAGCAGACATTATAGTAGTCCCAGAAGGTTATGATTCCAAAATTACAGGTGCAATATTAAGGGGAGAACCTAATACATTCTTTTTTGACAAGGATATATTAAATAGAGTAAAAAAAATACCAGGAGTTGAAAAAGCCTGTGGTCAAGTTTATCTAGCTACACTTTCTGCTGGATGCTGTTCTTTTCCCATTCAAGTTATAGGAATTGACTTTTCTGATGACTTTAGCGTTAAACCTTGGCTTGAAAAACAGATTAAAACTCCAATTAAAGCTGGGCAAGTTGTTGTAGGTGCTAACATTGTGGGGACTATTAATCATAAGGTTAAATTTTTTAATCAAGAATTTGAGATAAGAGGTAGGCTTGCAAAAACTGGCATGGGTTTTGATAATTCAGTTTTTATGACAATAGAAGAAACTCATAGATTAGCCAAGGAATATGAAAAGATAATTAATCATCCGGTGGCAAGAAAAGATGATATATCTTCTATTTTAGTAAAAGTTGAAAAAAACAAAGATCCAAAAACAATTCAAAAACTTATTAAAGAAGAATTTAAAAAAGAAAAAGTGTATCCTTTATTGCCAAGAAAAATAATGACACAAGTTTCAGATTCAGCAAAAAACATGCTTGTGTATGTGTATATATTGATAGCTTTGATTTGGATACTAGCTTTCTTTATTTTAAGTCTTGTAAATACCTTATCAGTTAAGGAAAGGAAAAGAGAATTTGCAACCATAAGGATATTAGGAGCAACAAAGAAAAAACTCAGTGAAGTAGTTCTTATTGAATCTATGCTAATTAATGGTACAGGTGCAGTCATAGGTTCTGTGCTTTCCTTTGTTTTAAGTATAACTTTCAATAATGTATTTTCATCACTTTTGAATATGCCTTTTTTAAGACCGAATATATTCCTTATGATTTTAATGTTAATAATAGTAATTATTTTGGGAACCTTGTTAGGACCAATATCTTCAATTATTGCTATTAATAAAATAAATAAAGTAGAATTATTATTGATGCAAAGAGATAATGATTAAAATAGGCTCTATGTCAAATATTGGGGAGACTCGTTAATTCGAGTCTCTCTTTTCATTTAAAAATCAATACTTAGACGCTAATTAAACTATCAATTCTAAAACAACAAAAAACTACTAAAAATAAACATAGCAAATAAAACCACTAGGGGTTTTACGGAATTTTTCTGTTTTCCTATCACTACTTACAAGCAAACATAATTCTTTTTCTAAACAAATTGAAATTTTTCATACCAAAACAATTTCTCTTTAAAGTCTTTATCTTAGTATGAGTAACTTCAAGTAAACCATTAGACTAAGGATAATCAAAAGAGTTACATATTTCATCAAACCATTTATTAAAAGCAGTGGTACAAGATTTAAATTCTTTTAAATTAGATTCCTCAGCTCTTTTTATCCATTCCTTTAAAGATTTAGTGGCTCTAACTCTATTGGGTTGAGTAAGAACATATTGGTACCCACAGGGCATACAGTAAAATAATTCTTTTAACCTGTATACCAATTTTAAATCTTCATTTAAACAAGCATTAGAGAAACATCTTTAGCTTCTTCAGAGCTTAGTTTAGAAGCAGGTTTTGTAAGTAGACTCCTACTTCTCTTAAAATACTTTATAAGCTTAGAAGAAATATCTTTTTGAATTCTCTTTCTAACATTCTCTAAAGCCCATGAAACTTGTCTAATGAAATGATACCTATCAACTATATGAATAGAATTCTTAAAGAATCTATTCTTGACAGACTTAAAGGTATTGGACATATCACTTACAAAAAACTTAACACATTGTCTCTCCTTGTTAGGTACTTTTTTAAAGTATTTAAATAAAAAATTCTTATCTCTAGTAGGCAAAATATCAATGATAGAGTCCTTGGAACCATCTAGAGATTTTACTTCCCAACAGATATTATAGAGCCTTTTTATTTAAAACTAATACTTATGAGAATAAGATTAAAAAATTTGCTAGCTTGTGACTTATTATTAAGGAGTAGTCTCGAGGATAAGGATTGGAGTTTTGCAAATAAAAAATAAAAATAATCTCCCAATACTTTAGTAAAAAATATTTTCAAAAATCTAAAGAAAATTATTTGATGTAAAATATTTTCAATTAGTTAATAATAATTAAAAAAATAAAATAATAAATTCATTTTTTTATAAAAGTTTTAACAATAGTATTATTAGAAAAAACTTATGAAAAAAATTTTTGTATATGAAATTACAAATCATTATATGGAATGTGAAAAGAATGTGAAATTTTTAAAGCAAGCGTAAATCCCTTGAATTAGAAATTGAAAGTAATATAATGAAAGTTACGCAAGGAATAAAAGAAGAGTGGTGATATTTTTGAAAGAAAGCATAGATAGTATTTTGGCAATAGATAGAAAGACTAGAGAACTTGTCGAAAATACTGATAAAGAAATTGAACAAATAAAAAAAGATTTGAGAGAAAAGTTAACAGATCTTGAAAATGAATCAATAGAAAAGTCAAAGCTACTTGGTAAAGAGAAAAGCGATGAAATCTTATCAGACTTTGAAAAGAAGGCTGATGACTTAAGAAAAGAAAATCAAAAGAACCTAGAAGAAATTGAAGCTTATTATGAAAAAACTTCTGAGGACTTAATTAAAGTTGTATTCGACAAATTGATTGGAAGGGACTCTAATGTTTGAAGGTCTAAAGGCTTTAAATGCTAAGATTTTAAAAATGCATTCGGACTTTTTAGTCTACGATGACTTTGTGAATATGGCAGAGGGAGACAGCGTTAGGTTTTGTCTTAACTATTTAAAGGAAAAGAAGTTTCCAACCATTGATTCCTTTTCAGATATATATGAGATTGAAGAATTTTTAGAAGATTACAGAAGAAGACAAATTAAAAAACTTCAGGCCTTCTTGCCAGGCAAGTATTCAGACTTTATTAAGGCCTACATGGAAAGAGAAAAGATAGAAAAAATTGTAAAAATTCTTAGGGCTCTTAGGATGAATAAGGAGCCAAGAGTTGACAAGCTAATTATTGGGGCTAAGTCAATTCCCTTTAAAGAAGAAAGTTTTGAATCCTTCATAGATAATTTAAGGGACACTCCATATTACGAATATATGAAAAACTATAAGTCATCTACTGATGAGGAGGCTCTCTTCTCTATTGAGATGAATCTTGACAAGTTTTATTATAGGAACTTAACTGAATCTGTGAAGTCCCTATCTAAGAAGGACCATGCTGAGTTCAAAAATATTTTTGGGGTTAAGATAGACTTATTAAATATCATTTGGATTTATAGGGCAAAAAAATATTATGACATTTCTCCTGAAGAAATTTTTAATTTTACAATCTTTGGTGGAAATTATAATTCTGAAAAGCTCCTCCACCTATCCTACTTAGAGGAAGAAGAATTTGAAGAGGAAATTAAAAATTCAAAATATTCTATTCTCTTTGCAGATGGAAGAGTTATAAGAACTGGAAGAACTTCCAAAAAGCTCCTCTACTCTATAGCAAATAGAAACTTTAGGAAGACTGATGGTATAGGAAAATTCATGAGTTTTCTAATTCTTTTAGATTCAGAAATTGCAAATATAGAAAGAATCTTAGAGGCTACTAGGTTTGGCCTAAGTAAAGAAGAAAAATTGAGATACATGATCGTTGATAGAAAGGAAAGTGAAGAAGTTGGCCGTTGAAAGAATGAAGGTCGCTAATATAATGGGCGAGATTCAAGATATGGATTCCATCATTTTGGATATTTTAAATTTAAAATGTATGCAATTTATGTCTGCTGAGACAAACATTGCAGAAAACAAGTTTGTTTTCAGCCTAGATGATGAAAAGAATCTAGATAAGAACCTAGAAAGGAATCTTGAACTTAATTATATTGAACCTATTGAAGAAGATGAGTCTCACAAGGTCAGTGCAAAAAAGGCTGAAGAAATTATGAAGTTCTTGGGCATTGACAAGATTGAGGACAAGTACTTCGAAAGGATAGATATAAATGAAGATGTAGATTCCTTTGTCAAAAATATTAGCGAAAAGATGAATGAATATGAAAACACAAAGGAAAGTCTAAAGATTTTAGATACCCTAAAGGAAAATTATGAACTTTTCAAAAACGTTGATATAGACCTTAAGGATATTGCTGATCTAAAATACTTTAACACTAGGTTTGGTTTCTTGGACAAGGATGCAAGGCTTAGGTTAAAGAAAAATTATGGAAATATCCTTGCCATGATTTATCACACAGGCACAGTGGACAATAGGGAACTCTTCCTCGTTATCTATCCAAAGGAAACAGAAAAGGATATTGATAGGGTTTTAAATAGTCTAAACTTTACAGAAGTTGACCTTCTTGGCGAAAACGTCGAAGGTACGGCAGGTTTAATTTTTAAGAATCTTGAAGAAGAGGAAGAAAATATAAAGAGAAAGATTTTTGAAATCGAAGAGTATAAGAAAAATCTTTTAGAATCAATGAATGAAGAGCTAAGGACAAGCCTTGCCCACATGCTTTCCTATGAAGAAATTGAAAAGGCAAAGAAATATATGCTTAGGTCAAATAAGTATTTTTATCTTTCTGGTTGGATTGGTCTTAGCGATACAAAAAAACTAGAAGAAAAGCTCTCCAAGTACAAGGATATTGATATTGAATATTTTGAACCTAAGAAGGGAAGTAAGAAGACACCTACAAAGCTTAAAAATGCAAATTTTTTCAAGCCCTTTGAGCTATTAATTAACATGTATGGAACTCCTAGTTACGGTGAGTTTGACCCAACAGTGATTTTTGGAATTACCTACATGATTCTTTTTGGTGCAATGTTTGGCGACTTAGGTCAAGGGGCAGTATTTGCAGTTGCTGGGCTAATCTTAGCTAAGAAGAACAAGGACTTTGGAGGCCTCCTCTTGAGAATGGGAGCATCCTCAATGTTCTTTGGTTTAATGTACGGGTCAGTCTTTGGGATAGAAGAAATTATTCCTGCCCTTTGGTTTAGGCCCTTTGAAGACATCAATGGCACACTTGTAACAGCCATTTACTTCGGCATTATTTTACTTGCCATAGCCTATGGCATTGGTATTTACAATAGATTAAAGAGTGGTAGGCCTGATGAAGCCTTCTTCGCAAAGGAAGGATTCTTGGGAGTTCTAATTTTTATAGCCATGATTAACATAGGTATTTCCGTAATGGGAGGTTCATCTCCTCTTCCTAAGAATATTTCTATGGGAATTTTATTTGGATCTCTTGTGATCATGCTATTAAAGAGGCCTATTCTTAAGATTTTATTTAAGAAGGAGCCAGAAGAATCTGCCGCAGATTATTATATTGAGTCCTCTTTTGGACTCTTGGAAGCCCTTCTTTCAACTATGTCTTCAATTATTTCTTTTATAAGGGTTGGGGCTTTTGCAATTAACCACGTTGGTTTATTCTTGGCCTTTAAAACTCTTGGAGAAATGCTTGGATCAAGGGGAGGAAATATTGCAGTCTTAATTTTTGGCAATATCTTAATTCTTGCCCTAGAAGGTCTTATTGTATTTATTCAATCTCTTAGACTTGAGTATTATGAAATGTTTAGTAAGTATTATAGTGGGGACGGCGTATTATTTAAAGCCGACAAAATTTATTAATAAGGAGTTTAATTATGGAAAAAATTATTATTTTAGGAGTTTTAACTGTATTTTCAATGGTAGTTTCAGGTTTTTATTTTATATATAAGGGAACAGACAAGAACAGAAAGTTTGCTCGTGCCTTTATGAAATTAAACCTCTTTGTATTCGCACCAGTTTTCGTATTTGGTCTTATATCTCTAGTTCCACAAATGGCATCAGCTGCAGCTGCTCCAACAGGTGGTAACGGACTTGGATTCTTAGCAGCAGGTCTTTCAACTGGTCTTGCTTCACTAGGTGCTGGTGTTGCCGTTTCTAATGTAGGTTCTGCAGCAATTGGAGCTGTATCAGAAGACCCTAACATTCTTGGTAAATCAATGATTTATCTAGGACTTGCAGAAGGTATCGCTATTTATGGTCTTATCATTTCAATTATGATTCTTGGAAGACTATAATGAGATCAATTCTTTTAACATCAAACGACGATATTATTAACGGCCTTCGCCTAGCTGGCGTAAGGTCTGTTAAATGTAATAACAGATCTGAACTTTTAAAAAATTTTAAATCTTACACAAAAGAAGAGGGTATTGGAATAATTATCCTAACTTATTCTTCCTTTAAGGAAATAAAAGAGGAAGTCCTAGACTTTAAATTATCTGGAGCCCTTCCTCTAGTGGTAACTATCCCAGATCTTGACGGCAAGATGGAAGATGACTTTATTTTAAAATATGTCAGAGAATCTGTTGGTGTGAAAGCTGTAGGTGATTAAATGATTTTACTTGAAAACAAAATTGCCATATTCAACAAAATTGTTTTTCTAAAGCAAAAAGAAGAGTGTGAAAAGAGAATTAAGGAAGAAAAAGAAAAGGCAGCTAAGATTCTTGAAGACAAGATGAAATCTCTTGAAGAAGATGAAAAGGCCTATGTTGATAGAAGAGTTAACCTTGCTAAGAGAAGGGGCTATGAACTTATTGCCTCTGTCGAAGAGCAAAAAAGGGTTCTCTTCCTTGAAGAAGATGAAAAACTTCTAAATGAACTTCTAGAAACTCTTTCAGAAAGACTCTTAGAATTTACAAAGACAGATGAATATGTAGAAAAAGAAGCTGAATGCTTTAGAAATATTTTAGATGAAATAGACGAAAAGGCCATCTACCTTTATGTTAAGGACGATGAGAAAAAAGAATTAGTAGACAAGTTTAAAGAAATTGCAAAGGAAAAGGGAATTGAACTTAAGTTAGACCAGCTATTTGAATACCACTTAGGTGGCTTCATTGTGTCTGATATCAATCGAACTTACAACATCAACCTTTCTCTAAAGAATAAACTTGATGACATGAAATATGAAATTGGATCAACACTACATGAAAAATTAAAGGAAAGGGGTGAAGTCATTGGAAAGAGCAACAATTAAATCAGTTGACGGACCTGTTGTAATTGGTAAGAACATGGCTGACTACAAGATTAGAGAAATGGTCCTAGTTGGCGAAAAGAAATTAATTGGCGAAGTTATTTCTATTGATGGAGACCTTGGAACAGTTCAAGTTTATGAAGAAACTGAAGGTTTAAAACGTGATGAAGATATTATTTCCACTGGAGCACCACTTTCTGTTAAGCTTGGACCTGGTATGATAAGAGGTATCTTTGACGGTATTGAGAGACCTCTTGAAGTTATAAAAGAAAAACACGGTTCCTTTATGCCAGAAGGTATTGGACTTATTTCCCTTGATGAAGAAAAACTTTGGGATGTAAGCTTTAAGGTTAAACTTCACGACAAGGTCCATGGAGGACAAATCTTTGCAGAAGTTCCTGAAACCGACATCATAACTCACAAGGTCATGATTCCACCAGAAGTATCTGGTGAAGTTGTAGAGATCCTTGAAGATGGCAAATACAATATTGAAACAGTTCTTTTAAAAGTTAAGGACGAATTTGGAAAGATTAATGAAGTAAAAATGTATCAAAACTGGCCAGTAAGAATCCCAAGACCAGTTAAGGAAAGACTACCAATTGACAAGCTACTTGTAACAGGTCAAAGGGTCTTCGACGTATTCTTCCCAATTGCCAAGGGAGGAACTACTGCTGTTCCAGGAGGATTTGGTACTGGTAAGACAATGACCCAACACCAAATTGCAAAGTATTGTGATGCCGATATCATTATCTACATCGGTTGTGGTGAACGTGGTAATGAAATGACAGAAGTTTTGGAAGACTTTCCAAAGCTAATTGACCCTAACACTGGCAAGGCTCTTATGGACAGGACAATCCTTATAGCCAACACATCAAACATGCCAGTAGCTGCCCGTGAAGCATCAATTTATACTGGTGTAACAATGGCAGAATACTTTAGAGACATGGGCTATCACGTTGCCCTCATGGGTGACTCCACTTCTCGTTGGGCAGAAGCTCTTCGTGAAATCTCTGGTCGTCTTGAAGAAATGCCAGCTGAAGAAGGTTACCCTGCTTATCTTCCATCAAGAATTGCAGGCTTTTATGAGAGAGCTGGCTACGTAAATACCCTATCAGGAACTGAAGGGTCAGTAACACTTATTGGTGCAGTTTCACCAGCAGGTGGTGACTTCTCTGAACCAGTTACAGAAAACACAAAGAGGTTCGTAAATGTATTCTTGGCACTTGACAAGGAACTAGCCTACTCAAGACACTATCCAGCTATTAACTGGATGAACTCTTACTCAGGTTACATTCCACTTCTTAAAAATTACTACGACATGAGACTTGATGGTGACCTACCAGATTTAAGAATCAAATATCTTGACCTCCTTCACAAGGAAGCCAAGTTAAATGAAATTGTAATGCTTGTTGGTGAAGATGTTCTTCCTGACGAAGAAAGACTTGTCCTAGAAATTTGTCGTGTTGTTAAGGTTGGATTCCTACAACAAAATGCCTTTAACCCTATTGACACCTTTGTGCCACTTGAAAAGCAATTTGAAATGTTAAAGACTATAGACAACTTATATGAAAAGGGAAAGGAAGCCCTAAAGCTAAGGATTCCTATTTCTGTAATCAAGAATGACAAACTTTATGGAAAAGTAATTAACATGAAGTACGATATAGAAAACGAAAACTTAAAGAAATTTGTAAGCTTGAACAATGAAATTAACGACTTCTATGGAGAGCTTGCCTCAACTTATGGTGATGTAGAATGAAAAAAGAATATTTAACACTTGATAGAATTGAAGGATCCCTACTAGAACTTTCAAATCTTCACAGAGTTAGCTACGGTGAAGTTGTAAAAATTATTTCAAAAGATGGCAAGAGATTTGAAATTGGTCAAGTTATAAAAATAGATGAAGACAGGGCAGTTGTCCAAGTATTTGGCAACAACCTTGGCGTATCAACAAAAAATACAAAGGTTGAATTTTCTGCCCATCCTTTTGAAATACCTCTTTCATCAGATATCTTGGGAAGGGTATTTAATGGTACAGCAGTCCCTATTGACAAGGGCGGTGCCATTTATTCAAAGGATGTTTATAACATAAATGGTAGACCAATTAACCCATCAGCAAGAGAGTACCCAAGAAACTTTATCCAAACAGGTATCTCTTCTATTGATGGACTTATGACTCTAATTAGGGGACAAAAACTTCCAATCTTTTCTGGATCAGGACTTCCTCACAACGAAGTTGCTGCTCAAATTGTAAGACAAGCTAAGATTGCAGATGAGGGTGGAAAGGATAACTTTGCCATTGTCTTTGCAGCAATTGGTGTAAAGCATGACGAAGCTGACTTCTTTAGAGAAAGTTTTAAAAACTCTGGAGTAATCGACAAGGTTGTAATGTACATCAACTATGCCGACGACCCAATTATGGAAAGACTTATTGCACCTAAGTGTGCCCTTACTGCTGCAGAATACCTTGCCTTTGAAAAGAATATGCAAGTTCTTGTAATAATGACAGACATAACTTCCTATGCAGAAGCCCTAAGAGAAGTTTCATCTTCAAGAGAAGAAGTTCCATCAAGAAAGGGCTATCCAGGTCACCTTTATTCTGATTTGGCAGCTCTTTATGAAAGAGCAGGTATGATTAAGGACAGCGAAGGATCTGTGACTCTTATCCCAATCCTAACAATGCCTAACGATGATATCACCCACCCAATCCCTGACCTTACAGGTTACATCACCGAAGGTCAAATTGTAGTAAGTCGTGACCTCTTCTCCAAGGGAGTTTATCCACCAATTGATGTTCTTCCATCCCTATCAAGACTTATGAAGGACGGCATTGGTGAAGGTTACACAAGGGAGGACCATCCAGACCTATCTTCACAACTTTTTGCATCCTATTCAAAGGTGCAAGAGACTAGAGCCCTTGCTCAAATTATTGGTGAAGATGATATATCTGAGGACGAAAAATTAATTTTAAAATTTGGCGACGAGTTTGAAAAGAGATTTTTAAGTCAAGATCAAAATGAAAACAGAGATATTAAAGAAACCCTAGATTTAGGTTGGGAACTACTAAAGATTCTTCCAGCTCAAATGATTGATAGAATTGATCCTAAGTTAAAAGAAAAATATCTAGGTGATAATAATGGCGATTAAGGTAACTCCTACTAAGGCAAATTTAATTGCATCAAAGAATGCCCTTGTTCTTGCTGAGAAGGGTTACGACCTTCTTGACAAGAAGAGAACAGTCCTTATTAAGGAAATGATGGACTTAAATAAAAATGCCAAGGTCTTGCAAGACGAGATAGAAGAAAAGTTTGAAAAGTCTTACTCTGAACTTGTAATGGCAACTATATCCATGGGGGCATTGTCCCTTAAGGACATGGGAGAGTCAGCTCCCCTTGAAAATGACTATGAAATTATTTCTCGTTCAGTCATGGGGCTTGAGCTTCCAAAAATAAAATATGAAAAGCCCAGCGCTAGGGCAGACTATTCCCTCCACCAATCTAACGCAGCCTTTGACAGGGCAAAGATTAATATTGCAGAAATTCTTCCTGTTATCTATGAGCTTGCAGAGATAGAAACTTCTGTCTTTAGGCTTGCCAATGAAATTAAAAAGACTGCTAAGAGGGCCAACGCCCTTGACAAGATTCAAATTCCTAAGTACAAGCATATCATTAGGGAGATTGAAGACATCTTGGCAGAAAAGGAAAGGGAAGACTTCTTTAGACTTAAGAAGGTAAAGAATAAAAAGAATAAGAAAAATAAAGAGAATAAAGAGAACAAATAAAAAGACCCAAGTTGAAAATAAATTCAGCTTGGGTTTTTTGTATGACTTGAAAAAAGTGGATGCCTCAAGGGCATCCTAATTTTTTGAAAATTTTTATAAATCTCTCACTCTTAACTCATTGGAAAGAAAATATTAATTATCTGTGGCAAGAAAACCATCATCACAGTAGCAGTTGGTTGTGTAGCCGCATAGAAAGATGAAACCTTGTCGTCCCCATTAGTAACTTGGAGTAGGGCTCCAAGAGATGGGGCAGAGGTCATTGATCCTGTAGTAGCACCAAGAGCTGCAAAGAGTGGAAGCTTGAAGACCTTGTAGGAAATAAAAAGTGAAATTAAAGCAGGCACAAGTGTTAGGATAACTCCTGCAAAAAATAATTTTATTCCATACTGACTTACAACTTCTACAAAACCTGTTCCAGCACTTACTCCTGATTCCAACAAGAAGAAGGCAAGACCTAGGTCACGAACAAGGGCAAGTCTGTCGTTAGAAACAACTAAGTTAATCCTGCCAAGTCTTCTATAATGACCAAGGACGAGTCCTGCGATAAGAGAGCCACCGCCAGCACCAAGTGAAAGGCTAACATTTCCTATGGGAATTTTTATAGAACCAAGTAGAATTCCTAGTGTGGAAGCTAAGGCTATTGCAAAAAGTCCATTCTTTTCAAAATCAATTAAGTTTCCAAAATCTTTTTTTACAGTATTTGCATTATCTTTTGGAAGAATTAATTTTTTATTTTCTTCTTCCACGTCAACCTTTAATATTCGTGGTATAAGTTGAACAATAAGTACAACTCCAACAACACCAAAGGCATAGGCAATCCCGTAGCCAACGCCAGGCAAGTTTGATGTAGTAAGACTCTTTACAGTTCCAAGCATTGATGTTGAAGTCATAGCTCCAGTTGCAAGTCCCATGGATAGGGCGAGATCAATGTCAAAGAACTTAGACACTAGGACAATTAAAACTCCTCCAATAGAAACAGTTATAAATGAAATTGTCAAAAAGGAAAGACCATTTTTCTTTATGTTAGCCATAAAGCTTGGACCAGCCATGAGGCCAATAGGTGCAAGGAAAAGTACAAGGCCTAGGCTTGCTAAAAACTTTGGGACTTCAAATCCAAAGTGACCAAAGAAGAGTGCCACAATTAAAATTGCTGATGCACCAAACTTTAATCCGAAAAAGTTAATATGACCAAGGGCATATCCCAAGACCATGATCAAAAATATAATTAATAATTCCTTCATATAATACCTCCTTATATTCTTCCCTTGATAAGGCTCTGAAAATTCAATGTAAAGTAAGCTAATAGAGATAAAATCTGTTTTAAGAAAATTAAAAAAATATTATCATAAACTATCTAAGGAAGAAGATAAAAAAAGTAATACCCAAGATAAAAATTTTTATTTATTAATTTAATAAAAAGTCTTGCAAAAATAAAAGGGCTTGTATATAATAACTAGTGTATTAAGGAGTTGATACAACAATACAAAAAAACAAATCTCTTGTATTGGTAAAAAACTAATTAAGACAAAAGACAAAAGACAAAAGACAAGAGTTTAAGATTAAAATATTAATAAAATTTTACTTAATATAAAATGGATAGGTCGATTAAAAATTATTAATAAGCCAATCCCAGGAGGAGGTAAACATGGAATTTGATAACAACAGACCCATCTACATCCAGCTCCTAGAAGATTTTAAATTAAAAATTTCAAGTGGAGAGTGGAAGAGTGGAGAAAAAATGGAAACTGTTAGAAATCTTGCCCAAAGTTATGGAGTTAATCCCAACACAGTCCAAAGGGCCTTGCAAGAACTTGAGAGAGAGGGTCTTGCCAAGTCAAATAGGACTAGCGGCAGATTTATAACAGATGACGAAGAGCTAATAGAAGAAATTGCAAAGGGTGCCTTTTATAGGTCCTGCGACGACTTAATTGGAGTTGCAGGAGAACTCAAGATGACAAAGGAAAAATCACTGGAACTTTTAGACAAATATTGGAGGGAAGTATGAGCAAGCTAGAGATAAAAAATTTAAATATGGGCTATAAGAACAAGGTCCTTGACGACCTAAACCTAGAACTCGATAAGGGACAAATTGTTGGCCTAGTTGGACCCAATGGTGCAGGTAAGTCAACCCTACTTAGGATCCTTGCAGGATTAGAAAAAACTTACAAAGGAAGTGTGGTAATTGATGGAGAAGAAATTTCTTATAAGACAGCAGAAATTTTATCTTATCAACCAGACAAGTTTGCTCTTAGCGATAAACTTTCTGTAAAGGAAGTTGTTAGAACTTACAAGAAATTCTTCAAGGACTTTGACGAAGAAAAGTTTTATAGGATTTATGAAGAATTTAAACTTCCACAAGGGGCAAAGGTCAAAGAAATGAGTAAGGGCATGAGAGAAAAAATGCAAATCGCATTGAGCCTTTCAAGAAGGGCAGAGATCTTTCTCTTGGACGAACCAATTTCTGGAGTTGACCCTTCAGCTAGAAAGGCAATCATCCAAACTATTTTAAATAATTTTGAAGAAGATTCTCTAATTATTTTATCAACTCACTTGATAAATCAAATCGAGCCACTACTTGACAGGGTCCTCTTCCTTTCAGAAGGTAAGATTAGTCTTAACAAGACAGTAGATGAAATAAGAAGTGAAAAAAATATGAGTATAGAAGACTACTTTACGGAGGTATTTTAATGGGAAAATTACTTGGACATCAAATAAGAAATCACTTTAGAAATAATTGGTTTATTCCAGTCTTGCCAGTAGCCCTAATTATTTTTGGATTATTATTTTCAAATGTTAATCATTCAATTGGAGACAGTGCATTTGCACTAGGCATGATGGCCCTAATGTTTGGCTACATGGCAGCAGCTATAACAGTTATAGTTGGCGACTACAATATGTTCTTTGGCGACAGCGCCCTGTTTTATGAGTCAACACCAATAAGTCCATCAGCAAAAACTTTTTCTAGATTTTTATATTATCTTATAATGTTTATTATCTATTCACTTTATGTAGGATTAATTGTTTTCCTATTTATGGCTGTGCCTACTGTTGATGGTGGAGTAATAGATATAACTTGGGCAGATATAAATGAGCTAATAAATGAAGTTGGAGTAAGAAATATATTAATAGGTGTTGCTTGGGTTCTAATTGCTTTATTTAACAATATAATTAGCATAATCTTTGCAGTTACCCTTGGTGGTGGCAAAAAACTTAGAAGATTTGGACTAGGCGGACCGGTCCTTGTATATATAGGACTAGGAATGATAGAAGGAGCAGTTATCTATGTATTAGATAAATTTGACTTGTTTACAAATATAGAACTCTTCCTAAACAATGGAGATGTGTTCATGAGGGGGATGGGAATAGGAATACTAATCCCAATGATTTTAGAAACAATAGTCTTGTTCGCTGGAGTTTATTATATGCATAAGAAGAGGATTTCAGTAAGTTAAAGAAAATGGTTCGTGGGCTTCCCACGGGCCTTTTTTTATTACGATAAAGTTTTTATTTTTTTAAAAACAGAATCTAAAAATTTATTTTTCATTAAGGCATAATTAACTTCTAATTAGATGAAAAAATATTCTCAATGAATTATAATTATTTAGAGGTGTTTTATGATTACTAAGAAAGCCCACGCTAAGTTAAACTTGTCTCTCGACGTAACGGGAAAGAGAGAAAATGGCTACCACGATATCAAAACTTTAATGGTGATGACAGACCTTTATGACGAGATGAAATTTTCTAAGAGCGACAAGCTTGAAATCCTTGGCGACTTTGATTTTGATATGAAGGAAAATTTTATCTACAAGGCCTACCTTGCACTAAGAGACTACGTTGCTAAGGACCTTCCCTTTAAAGTTGAAATAGAAAAAAATATTCCCATGGCAGGGGGACTTGCTGGAGGAACTTCTAACGGAGCTGGGACTTTTTACGCCTTAAATGATTTGTACGATTTAAAAATTCCAAAGAAAGATTTAATAAAACTATCATCAAGTCTTGGGGCAGACTTTACATATATGATGACTGGAGGTACTAAGCTTGCCTCTGGTATAGGAGAAATTTTAGAAGAAGTAAGGCCAATTGAACTTGACAATGTCCTAGTAGTCAATCCTGGCTACGGAGTCTCCACTAAAGAAGTCTACGAAAGTATTAAGATAGAGGAAAAGAGAATAGACTTTGATGAAGTTCTACAAGCTCTCTATGATTTAGACATAAAAAGATTAAATAAAGTTTTAGAAAACAAGATGGAAGATGTGGTTTTTGAAAAACACAGGGACCTCTTAGAGATAAAAAACAAGATGAGAGAATTTAATTCTGCCTCCCTTATGAGTGGAAGCGGGGCAACAATTTTTGGAATTTTTGAAAATAAAAATGACTTAGAAGATGCCTACAGGCATTTCAAAAGAACTTATGACAAGACCTATAAGTTGAGAGTGGGTGAGAAATTTGGCAGTTTTTGATACAGGTCCAGGCATAGTTGGACTTTACGAAGTTCATAGAGACTACTTAAATTATTATGTCGATGATAAATTTGAATACTATGGACTCTATGACCGAGAAGCAGTTAATGAAAGGATAGAATTTTTAGAAAAGTCCTTTAAAAAGGCAAAAAAAATAATAGTCATGGACTTTGATGCCATTGACTACTTTAAAAATTCTCCGAAAGTCTTTTACGGAGAGGAAGCCCTAAAGAAAAATTTAAAGGATAAAAAAATTCTCTGTCTTGGATCAAAGTTAACTTGCCAGGAAGAGACTTTAAAAATTTTTACAGATTCGCCAGTGGATTATCTTGATGTCCCACTTTTGATTAATGGAGCCAACGACGGAGTTGCTGATGACATCATGATGATGATTTCTGATGAGTACTTCAAGGATTTTGACTTTTCAAAATACCAGATGATTTTTCTTGCCTCAAGTGGGCTCCACTTGAAGAAGAACTTTTTCATAAATTATTTTGCAAAGAAGGTCTTGGAGATAGAAATTTATTCCAATGTTGATGGAATTTTGGAAGATTATACTTATAAGAAGGAAAATTATATTAGGGATTATTTTTATGTGACAGGCTCTAAGAGTGGCTTTTACTCAAGGACAGAGAAGTATCTCAGGGAAAGAGGACTTCTTAAAGAGAGAGAACTCTTAAATGTTTCGAGACTTTTTAAAAAAGGGCAATAAAAAAAGTCCCATCACTGGGACTAAATATGTAGCCATGCACCCAAAGTCGAAAGTTAACCTCACACGTTACCCTTACAGTTAGCTCAGATTAGGCGACCCTTGCGGCACACAAAAGATCTTGCTTAGTGCTGCTTCGATCAAGATCTGACACGGTTCACAAGTTTCTGTTGCGCAGGACCCAATCGTCAACACCACTTATAAGGGGCAGACTGCAAAATTAAAATCCTCTATTGGGAATTCAGCCCTGCTGTAGCGAATCGCAGGTACAGGACATCGCTAATTTCCCGCTTAGCATGGCGATGGCGGAGAGAGGGGGATTCGAACCCCCGATACACTTTCGTGTATACTCGCTTTCCAGGCGGGCTCCTTCAACCTCTCGGACATCTCTCCACAGCCTAGAAATTTATTGTACAGTAGATAATTAATAATGTCAAGAATAAGGTGATAAATTGAAAACTAAGGATATTGTATTAAAAGAATTAGAAAGAAATAGGGCCTCCTATATTTCTGGTCAAGAATTGGCAGAAAAATTAAATATTTCAAGGACTGCAATTTGGAAGGCCATTAACAATTTAAAGGAAGAGGGCTTTCAAATAGAATCACAGACAAAGTTGGGCTACAAGTTAATGGAAAGCGACGACAAGCTCTCTGACCAAGGAATAAGAAAGGGACTTAGAGAAGAATTAAAGGACATTGACCTTATTGTGTTCGACGAAATAGATTCTACAAACACAGAAGCCAAGAGAAGACTCTACTCTTCAGATGTCAAGGACTTCACAGTAATAGTTTCTGACATGCAAAAGGGTGGAAGGGGAAGAACAGGCAAGACCTTTGCATCTCCAAAAGGAAGTGGAGTTTACTTTAGTATAATTCTTCACCCAAGGGACTTCTTTGACTTTTCCTACTTCGATTTAATTACAGTTAAGGCTGCAGTTTCTGTTGCTCAAGGAATCAAAGAAGCTACAGGCAAACAAGCTGAAATAAAATGGGTCAATGATTTATTTATTGATGGCAAAAAGATTTGTGGAATCCTATCAGAGCTTGATGCAGACTTTGAATCAAGGAGTGTAAAGTCAGTTATTGTTGGAATTGGAATAAATGTAAATGAGCCAAAGGACGACAGCTTTAAGGACTTGAAAAATATTGCCGGCTACATTGGAACTGATGTAATAAGAAATGAAATTCTCTCAGCAATTTTAAATGCCTTTTATGAAAATAATTATAATAAGTCCGACCAAGAAATTATAAAATACTATAAAGACCATTCACTTGTCATTGGCAAGGACTTGACCTTTGAATTAAACGGCAAAAAATATTCTGCTGTGGGTTACGACATCAATGAAAAGGGCAACCTTATTGTCGACACAGGAGAAGAAAAAATCACTCTTTCCAGTGGAGAAGTTTCTATAAAGGGGGACTTTTATAAGTAGGTCCTAACTTTTAAAGTCTTTGTAATTATAGTATAATTAAGAGAAGTTAGGAGAAGAGATGAAGAGGCCTTTAAGTAATAAGATAGATGAAGTAAAAAATAAAATATCCTTTGGGATGCCAGGTCATAAGGGAAAAGAATTTTTTGACTTGGATATAAAAAGAGACTTAACAGAAATTTATGGAACAGACAACTTGCTCAATCCATCGGGAGTCATTGAAGACCTCCACAGGGAAATTAGCAAGCTCTTTGGCTCAAAGGAATCTTTTATTACTACCAATGGGTCAACAGGAGCCCTTCACATTGCCATGGCAATGGCAACTAGACCAGGGGACAAGGTTTTGATTCAAAGAAACACTCACAAGTCTATCTACAATGGCCTTCTACTTAACGACTTAGACCCAATTTATTTAAACACAATTTATGACAAAAGCCGTGCCATGTATTTTGGCATTGACTTAGATGAACTTAGGGGAAAAATAGAGGGAAATAATATTGCTGCCTGCGTCTTGGTTTCTCCAAACTATTTTGGTGGAATTTTGAGGCTGAGAGAAATAATTGAAATCTTACATGAGAAAGATATTCCAGTTATAGTTGATGAGGCCCACGGTGCCCATCTCTATTTTTCAGACTTGAAAAAATATTCTGCCCTTGATGCAGGGGCAGACCTTGTAATAAATTCAACCCACAAGATGATTCCATCTCTTACTCAGGCTGCCCTTATCCACAGGGGGACAGATAGGTTTTCTCATGAAGACCTCTTGAAGTATGTAAATATTTATAACACAACTTCGCCATCCTACTTGGTCATGCTTTCAATTGAAGCAGGCCTCGACTATATGGATAGGGAAGGAAGAAGCGAATTAATAAAGAGATGTAAAGATATGGAAGGTCTTAAAGACGCAATAAATTATGACCTAGACCTAAGCCATGAGTCCATTGTTGCCAATGATCCCATGAAGTTTTTATTTAGGATACCTGGCATGACTGGAGAAGAAGTGGTTGAGGACTTTATTATAAATAAGGACATAAGGCTTGAGATGGGTGACCTTTATTATGCCCTTGGAATTATTTCTCCCATTAACACAAGTAGGGAGATAGAAGAGCTTAAGGAAGCAATTTTGTCCTATGAAGATGGGGAGTATAAAAAAATTATCCCACAAGATTTTCCTATCCCAGATAAGAAACTCTTGCCAAGAGAGGCCTTCTTAAGCCATGGAGAGAGAATTTCTTATAAGGATGCAAAAGGCAGGATTTCCAAAGAAATTATTGGAGCCTACCCACCGGGAGTACCCTTGGTGTCCTTTGGGGAAGTCATAAGTGAAGAAATAATTAATAAAATAGATGAATTTTTAGCAGAAGGAATAGAAGTCATTGGACTTTTAGAAGATGAGATTGAGGTAGTTAAATGAGCGCTTTTATAACTTTTGAAGGTCCAGACGGATCTGGTAAATCTACAATTTGCAACCTAGTGTATGACGAACTAATAAAAAATAATATAAAAACTATAAAGACTAGGGAGCCAGGTGGAACTAGGATTTCAGAAAAAATTAGAGACATAATTCTGGATAAGGACTTAAAGGAAATGGACATGAGGACAGAAGCCCTACTTTATTCTGCTTCAAGAGCCCAACATACTTACGAAAAAATTATTCCTGCCCTAGAGGATGGAGTGACTGTCCTATGTGAAAGGTATGTCCTTTCATCCCTTGCCTATCAAGGTCATGCAAGAGGGCAAGACCTTGAAGACATTAGGGCAATAAACGACTTTGCAACTGGTGGCAAAAAGCCAGACATTGTCTTTATATTTAGGACTAATAATTCTACTTTGACAAGGAAGGACCAAGCATGCTACGACAGGTTAGAGTGTGAGGGAGATGACTTCCACAAGAAGGTCAGGGACTACTACAACAATTTAGAAAAAGAAGAAAATTATTATTTTATAGATGTAAATCAGACTATAGAAGAAGTCTTCGGCGACTGTATGAAGATTCTTAAAGAAAGGAAGATTTTGTGAAACTTGTAATCGCAATTGTCCAAGATGAGGACAGCGAAAATCTAATAAGAAGTCTCAATGAAAATAATTTTAAGGTTACTAAGATTAGTTCCACTGGTGGATTTCTAAAGGCTGGAAATGTCACTATCCTTTCAGGTATAGAAGATGAAGAGCTTGACAAGTTTATGGGAATCCTCGAAGAGAACTCCAAGACAAGAGAAGTTAAGAGGACTATCCAACCAGTAAATATTCCAGGTCAAGCTATGATCCCGGTGCCAATCACAGTTAAGGTTGGGGGAGCGACAATTTTTGTAACTGATGTAGTGGATTTCAAAAGGTTTTAGGTGATAATATGAAAATGATGATTGCAATAGTGCAAGAAAAGTACACTGATGCACTTATAGATAGATTTTTAGATGAAGATATATATGTAACTAGACTTTCTTCAACTGGTGGATTTTTTAAAGCTGGTAACACAACTCTTCTTTTAGGATGTAAAGAAAGTGAAATTGACCAGATTTATGAAATCTTTAAAGAAGAAACAGAAGCCGAAGATGTTCACATGGAAGAAGGGGACTTCAAGGTTTCTGGAGCTACGATTTTTGTAGTTGATTTGGAAGACTCAAAGAGAATTTAATGTTTTTAGAAAATAAGTCCGTAATAAATAGCCTAGAGGGAGACCTCATCAACAAATCCTATAGTCACGCCTATCTTTTCTCTGGCAGCAAGGGTATAGGTAAATTTTCCCACGCCAAAAATTTTGCCAGGTCCATCCTAAAGGAGACACCTGAAGGAATAAGATTTTTTAGTGGGATTGATGACTTTGAAGATGCAGACCTCTTTGTGGTGCAAAAAAAGGACACAATAAAGAAACAAGATATAGAAGAGATAATCGAAAATTCATTTTCAAAACCCTTTTCTGGAAGCCACAAGATTGTTATTATTGATGACTTCGACAGGGTTACGGCTGAGGGACAGAATGCACTCTTAAAGACTTTGGAAGAGCCTATGGACTACTTAATTTTAATTTTAATTTCAAGCAACATGAGAAATATTCTTCCAACAATTATTTCAAGGTGTAGAATTTTAAAATTCCAAGACCTGACACAAGATAGGCTTGAGGAATTTTTACTTTCAAGGAAGGTTTCTCCTAGAAATGCCAAACTTTTCTCTAGGCTTTCTAATGGAGATGTGAGTCTTGCAATAAAATATTCTGAAGATCCTGAACTCCTATCCAAGAGAGAAGATATAATAAATATGACTGATAGGATAATCAGGAAGACAGAATTCATTTTTGATGAAATGAAATTTTTTAAGGACAAGAAGGATGACTTCAAGGATATTTTAAACTTCATGATAATTTGGTATCTTGACTTAGTTTATATGAAAAGTGGCAGAGAGGACTTTGTTGTTAACATCGACAAACTAGACCTCTTGAAGCTACAAGACCTTTCCATTGATAGGGCAATTCATTCTTATGATGCACTTATAAATGCCTTGGGTCGCAAGGAAAAAAATGTGAATTTCGATTTAAATATAGAAAAGCTTTTAATAGATTTAGGGGGAGTTAGATGATAGAAATAGCTGGAGTAAGGTTCAAGAGAACTGGAAAAATCTATTACTTCGATCCCATTGATATAGATTTAAAAATTGGAGATTATGTAATTGTTGAAACTGTGAGGGGCCTTGAGTTTGGAGCAGTTGAACTTATAAAAGAAGTAGAAGAGGAAAGCATTAAGGGAGAGCTTAAACCTGTGCTTCGTCTTGCAAGTGAAGAAGATAAAAATGTCAATGTGGAAAATAGAAATAAGGCCAAGGAAGCAATAATAATCTGTGACCAAAAGGTGGAAGAGCATGGACTTGACATGAAGTTAATATCCTGTGAGTATACCTTCGATAGGTCCAAATTATTATTTTACTTCACGGCTGATGGAAGGGTTGACTTTAGGGACCTTGTTAGAGACCTTGCAGCAATCTTTAAGACAAGAATAGAACTTAGACAAATTGGAGTTCGTGATGAGGCTAAATTTGTTGGTGGTCTTGGATGTTGTGGCAGACCAACTTGCTGCTCAACTTTCTTAAGTGAGTTCTCGCCAGTTTCAATTAAGATGGCAAAGGACCAAAATTTAAGTCTTAACCCAACAAAAATTTCTGGAATTTGCGGCAGACTTATGTGTTGCCTAAAATACGAACAAGATGGCTACGAATGTATTAACAAGAGGATGCCAAGACTTGGAGAAATTGTCAAGACAGAAAGAGGCAAGGGTACAGTTGTCTCAACTTATACAATACAAGAGCTTGTAAAGGTTATGTTTGAAGTTAATGATGAGAAAGAAACTGTCTATATGGAACTTTCTGAAGTCAAGAGGACTCGTGAGTTTAACAGATCCTTTATAGATGGATCAAGATCACTTAATGTTGAAGAGTACGACGAAAGAGAATTAGTAGAATTAGAGAGGGATTAGGGATAGGATAAGGTCTTATCCCCTTTGTTATGAAAATAAATAATTTTTTAGTTAAAATTTCCAATAAAATAAATAGTTTTTTTAAGAGACATTTTGGCAGGGCCAATGGCTTTGCTTTTATAATGGTGGCAATAATATCTTTGTTTTCGGCCACCTTTTTTTATTACTATATATCCGATTTTAATATTCCAAAGAGCTTGGCCTTCTTAGGTCTTTCAGTCCTATTTTATCTTGCCTATTTCATTCTTTGGCAACTTTTAAAAATTGGATTCTTACTTATAAAGAGGGTGAGGGCAAAGAACCTTGCCATCTACTCCATGCTAGTTTGGGGCTTGAAATATTTTTATGACCAGTGCCTCTACTATGTGGACATGGATTATTTTGAAATAATTTTTATTGCCACAGCCTTTATAGTTCTTGTAACTTTTTCAAAGTCATTAATTCCTTTTACAAGGAACAAAAAAAAGTTGGCACTTTTATTTTTACTACCAAGTGGAATAATTTTGGCCGCTGCAATTTATTTTATGGTCTTTCCAGGTTTTAATTCTGGAGAAATTTATAAATTTGAAGGCGAAAAAAATAAAATTGCTGGAAGAAGTGAAAAGTATAAGGTTGAAGTAATTGACTATGAAGCTACTCCAGTAGACTTAAGGGACTTTGTATCCTATTCTGGTAGTACAAAAAAAGTCAGGGACAAGTTCTTTGGCAAGGGCCTTAACAAAACAGAAGTCAAGGGAAGAATCTACGCACCTAAGGACTTAGACAAGGCTCCAGTTTTATTTGTGGTCCATGGCAACCACAGGTTCACAACAAAAAACTATCTTGGCTACGACTACCTAGGTCATTATCTTGCCAAGAGGGGAATAGCCATGGTCTCTGTTGACATGAATATGTTAAATGGATTCATGAACTTTGGACTCGGCAATGAAAATGATGCAAGAGCAGTCCTCTTACTTGAGAATATGGAAAATATTTTTAAGAGGAATAGGACTAAGGACAGCGTCCTTTACAATAGGTTTGACAAGGATAATATTGCCCTCATGGGTCACTCAAGAGGTGGCGAGGCAGCAGCCATTGCCTACAACTTTAACGAACTTAAACTCCACCCAGACAATGGCAAACTAACTCACAAGTATGACTTTAACATCAAGGGTATAATTACTGTTGCCCCAACCTACAACCAGTACCAACCAGGTGGTAAGAATTTAATTTTAAGAGATGTAAATTATTTGACCATTGGGGGAACAAATGATGCCGACGTAGATGGCTTCGAAGGCATGCTCCTCTATGACAATGTAATCTTTTCTGGCGAAAAGGACAATTTCAAGGCTGGAGTTTATGTTGGCTATGCCAACCATGGCAACTTCAACAAACTTTGGGGAGACTTTGACTCTGACCCAGGCGAAGGATTTTTCTTAAATAGGAAGGAGCTAATAGATGGCAGGAAGCAAAGAGAAATTCTATCAGCTTACACCCTTAACTTCTTGGAAAATGTCTTTGGCAGAACCTACAACAGAGAAATCTTTAAGGAAGGACCTTATAATTATGGAGACCTTCCAGAGACAAACTACTACACAAGATACATGGATTCCAATTTCATAAAGCTTGCAGACTTTGAAGAGGACTACGACATCACTACAACATCAATTCCTGGTGGAATCGTAAACTTTTCTAACTTAGCAAAAATTTATGAAGACAGCCACGAATATGGAGAAAAAAATTCTAAGACTACAGGAGTTTTTATTGATGCAAATGAAAATTCAAATTATTCTTTGAGGTTCACAGAAAAAATTCCTAGTGGTAGATTTTTACAGTTTGATATAGAGAATTTAAACTTCGAAGAAATTGAAGGAGATATAGATTTAGAGATCCAAGACACTTGGGGCAATTCTTCTACCCTAAGCCTTAGTGATTATAAAAAGCTTATACCAATGACAAAATCCTACCTCTATAAAATTGATTATCTTGAAGATGATTACTACAAGAGGTTTGGACCTCAAACCCTTATAATTCCATTAGAGGACTTTAAAAATCAAAATAATAATTTGAATTTAGTTGAGATAAACAAGATCGAATTTAAATTCAAGAATAATATAAAAATTTCTATAGACAACTTAGGAGTTTTAAAATAAATTGTTTAGTAATATATTTGAGGGGTAACATAAATTTAGAAGCAATAAGCTTATAAAGAAAATAAAAAACTGGGAGGTTTTTAATTATGGAAAGTAAACTAATAAAAGGACTTATTGACCAATACAATTTTGAAGTAGAATCAGGATATATTTATTATTCTATGGCAAACTATGTTAAAGATAAGGGCATGGACGGTTTCGCTCACTTCTTTGACAAACAAGCTGAAGAAGAATTTGAACACGCTGAAAAATTAAGACAATTCTTATTTGCAATTGATGTAAGACCTGATCTTGAAGGTATTAAAAAACCAGAAACTGAATTTGGTACATTTACAGAAACATTCAAGACTGCATTAGAACACGAAAAAGAAGTTACAAAGAGAATTAACAATCTTTACGATCTTTCAGTAAAGGAAAATGACCACAGAGTTACTTCACTTCTACAATGGTATGTTGACGAACAAGTTGAAGAAGAAGATCACTTCAGAGGACTTATCGAAAGACTTGAAAGAATCAACGAAAGCTGGTCTGGACTTTATATCTTCGACGCAGAACTTGGAAGAAGATAATTTAAAATTTATTTTAAGAGATACCCTTAGGGGTATCTTTTTTTATATAAAATTTTAAAAGGTCTTGACTTGACCGCAAGGGGCAGGCTTATCCTATACTTGGAGGTGGACTATGAAAAGAAATGAAGTAGAAAAAATTACTGGACTAACAAGAAAGGCAATTTTATATTATGAAGACAAGGGACTCATAAGACCTTCTAAGGGAGAAAATAATTACAGGTCCTATTCTCAGGAAGATGTGGATAGGCTTTTAAAAATTTCAATTTATAGGAAGTTAGGCCTTAGCCTCCTTGAAATAAAAAATATTTTATCATCTAATGAAAATCATCTTGGAAATATTTTAAGAGACCGCCAGTATAGACTTGAACTTGAAGAAGGTAAGAAGAACTTATTGGAGAAGTTAATTAAGTCCCAAGACTTTGAAGAAATTTCTAAAGACCTTGAATATTTAGAGAAGGAAGAGACTATATATGAAAGACTCACAAGGGTTTTTCCAGGATACTTTGGTCACATCTTCTTCATGTCTTATAAGCCTTTCTTAGTTGACAAGCTAGATAAAGATCAAGAGTCTTACTTTGATGAATTAATAAAATATTTGGACTCTCTTCCAGAAATTGATTTTACAGAAGAAGAGAAGGCCTACATTGAAAAGCTAACTAGTGGATTTGACTTAGAAAATTTAGAATCCCTTAACCAGGAAAAAATCCAAGCTGTATATAATTATAAAGACTGGATGGAAGACAACAAAGACAAGGTCAAGACCTATGAAGCCTTTAAAGAGAGTGAGGACTATAAGTCTAGTCAGGTGAAAAAAATTTCCGACAAGCTCCGAGCTTACATGGTAAAAAATAATTATTATGACTTGGTCATTCCTTTAATAAGGAAGATTTCACCTGCTTATGATGATTATTATAAAAAGCTTTTGGAGGCTAACGAAAAATTTTTAAGGGAGCGAAATAAATAAATTTATTAATTAAGAATTTGAAATCCTGTTTCATAAAAATGAAATGGGGTTTTTTTATAAAAATTTAAATTACTAGCAAATAAGATTTTTAGATTTTGACTTGAATTCTAGGGCAAAGGAGGAAAAAATAAGGACACAGAAACAAGGTTAACTATAAAAAATATATAGTTGACAAATAAAAAGTAAAATGTTAACTTATTTAAAGTAATTTATTTACTAATAAAATTTTTGGAGGTTAATGTGAAAAATTTAAAAGCGAGAGACCTAGTTATGTGTTCGCTTTTTGTTGCTCTTATTGTTGTGGGAACTTTTATTAGGGTGCCCATTCCAGTCTTACCCTTTACCCTGCAACTTTTATTTACCATGTTGGCAGGGCTTTTGTTGGGACCAGAGCTCGGTGCAACAGCAGTTGTTGTTTACATAATTTTGGGTCTTATGGGTCTACCAGTCTTTACTGAAGGCGGTGGTCTTGCCTATATATTTAAGCCATCCTTTGGTTACATAATAGGCTTTGCAGTTGGCGCTTATGTCACAGGAAAGATTGCAAACAAGGATAAGAGACCTGACATGAAGAGACTTCTTAAGGCAAATTTTGCTGGCCTTGCCATAGTTTATAGTTTTGGCATGATTTATTACTATTTAATCAGCAATTTTTATCTTGAATCACCAATTGGAGTTAAGGCAATTATAATTTATTGCTTCTTACTTGCAATCCCAGGGGACATTGTTTTGTGCTTCTTAGGTGCCTTCCTTGGCAAGAGATTAATTCCAATTTTTAACAAGTCCTATAATTAAAGGAGAAGAAATGAGTAAGAATATTTTTGTAACAGGAACAGGAACTGAAATTGGAAAGACCTACGTGGCAGGACTTCTTGTGAAGAAGCTCCACGAGGCAGGAGAAAAATCAGCCTACTACAAGGCTGCCATGAGTGGAAACGACAAGGATGCTGATGGAAATCTCATACCTGGTGATGCAAAATTTGTAAAAGAACTAGCAGGTATAGACCAAGATCTTAATGAGATGTGTCCCTACATTTATGAGAGAGCCTACTCTCCTCACTTGGCAGCTCAAATCGAGGGCAATCCTGTGAATCTTGACTATGTAGTGGAAAAGCTTAGGGACTTAGAGAAAAAGTACGACTACATTACTCTTGAAGGCTCTGGCGGGATTCTTTGTCCACTAAGATTTGATGATGAAGAAATTTATTTAGAGGACTTTGTAAAGAAGGCAAAGCTTTCTTCTATCATTGTTGCCGATGCAGGCCTTGGAACTATAAATAATCTTGTCTTGACGGCCTTTTACATGAAGGAAAAGGGAATGAAGATCAAGGGAATAATTTTTAACAACTTTATCCCAGGAGATGTGCTGCAAGAGGACAACATAAAAATGTGCCAGCACATGTCAGGTCTCAAAGTCCTAGCCTGCGTAAAGAAGGGGGACAAGGATTTGGATATAGATATTGATAAGCTGAAAGAGATTTATGAATAGGAGTTACTATATAAAATGATTTGGTATCCATACGAACAATTAAAGACCATGAAGCCACCCTACAAGGTCGTAGATGCTAAGGGAGTTTATCTTTACACTGAGGACAAGGAAATGATTGACTCAGTTTCATCTTGGTGGTCTACAATTTACGGCTACAAAAATGAAAAAATAAATGAAGCCCTTATAGGTCAAGTGAAGAAGTTTTCTCATGTAATGTTGGGAGGTTTAACTCACGAGCCAGTAGAAAGACTTTCCAACCAATTAAAGGACTTCTTGCCAGGGGACTTGGACTATCCCTTCTTCTCTGACTCGGGATCTGTGGCAGTGGAAGTTGCTCTAAAGATGGCCCTTCAATACTACATGAACAAGGGAGAAGCCGGCAGGACCATGATACTTGCCTTGACTCATGCCTACCATGGGGACACCTTCAAGACTATGGAAGTTGGCGACGATGAAGATTACCATTTTGTCCTAGAAACCTATGGCAAGAGCAAGTATGTTGTAAATATTCCAACTGAAATACAGGCCCTAGAAGATGCCTTTGAAAAATATGGGGACAAGCTAAACTCCTTTATAGTTGAGCCACTTTTACAAGGTGCTGGTGGAATGAGGATGTATGACATTTCTTTTTTAGAAAGAGCAAGGAAACTTTGCGATGAGCATAATGTCCTACTTATCTTTGATGAAGTCGCAACAGGATTTGGAAGAACTGGTAACAGGTTTGTAGCAGACCTAGTCCTACCAGACATAATATGCTTGGGAAAGGCCCTTACAGGGGGTTACCTTGGCCATGCTGCCACAGTTGCAAACAAGAAGGTCTTTGATGCCTTTTACGATGATAACCCAAGACATGCCCTCATGCATGGACCAACCTTTATGGGAAATCCCCTAGCCTGCACAGTTGCATCGAAGTGTCTTGAAATCTTCCAAGAAGAAGACTTCATGAGTAAGATAAAGAGGATTGAAGAAATTGAAAGAGAAGAAATTGAAGGCTTCACTCATGACAAGATTGAAGAAGTTAGGATCATGGGAGCTTGCGTCTGCATTGAAGTAAAGGATGGCAAGGACATAGAAGGATTCCAAGAGTTCGCCTACGAAAGGGGAGTCTTTGCAAGACCCTTTGTGAAATACATTTACTCTATGGTTCCCTATGTAATTAGTGAAGAGGAACTTAGAAAAGTAATGAGGACTATGAAGGAATGGTTTGAGAATAAATAAAATTTTGCCCTGCTTGTCAGGGCTTTTTCTTTTGGAGAATTTTAAGCTATAATTTACTTATAATAATTGGAAAGGAATAAAGATGATAAGGGCAATATTATTTGACAAGGATGGAACCCTCCTCCAGTTTACTGAAGGCTGGGTTGATTCAATTGTAGGATTTTTAGAAAATAAAATTTTAGATGATAATAAGAAGAGGGAAGTCTTTAGGGAAATTGGCATAAGGGAAGATGGTGGAGTGGAAGAAAATTCTATTCTCTCATCGGAGACTGCTATGGACTTGGCAATAATTTTTTCCAAGTATCTTGATGAGGACCTAGATGAAATTTATGGGGAGTTAGACGACCACCTCTTAAACTACTTGAAGGAAAATAATAAATTCATAAGGGAGACCTGCGACTTGAGGAAGCTTTTTGAAGCTTTAAGAGATAGAAAAATCCTAATAGGGATTTTCACATCGGATAATTACAGGCAGGCCAAGTATTCTATGGACTATTTGGGTCTTGACTCCTTTATAGATTTTTATGCAGCTGCAGATATTTATAAGAAGAAGCCCAACAAGGAGAGCTTGGAAGTTTTTAAAAAGAAATATTCACTTGAAGACCAAGAAATAATTATTGTTGGGGACTCAAGAGTTGATATGGTTTTTGGTGAAGACACCATTAAGGTTGGGGTCCTATGTGGGACTGGTTCGAGAGAAATGCTCGCCAAGTACACAGACAATATAATTGATGATCCAAGTCAAGTTTTGAAATTATTATAAGCTTGTAAAACATTTCTATCTTAAAAAATTAAAAATAAAAAAGCTCAAGGAATTTGGGCAAGAAAAAGAAGGGCTCCAAGAGCCCTTTTATAATATTTAAATTTATTAAATTATTATTCTTCTTCTTTTTCTTCAGTTTCAGAAACAGTAGGAACTTCTGCAGAAGCTTCTTCTGCTCCTTCTTCTGGTTCTTTTTCTTCTGTTGGTTCAACAAGAGTTGCAACAGCTTCATCAGCTTCAAGGTGTTCAATCTTAATGTTTTCGTCACCGAAAATGTCAAGGTCAGCAATTGTTTTAGTTTCACCAATTTGCATTTCAACAACATTTACAATAGCTTCTGATGGAAGATATTTTGGAAGACAAGTTACAGTAACTTCGTTTAGTACTTGGATTAATGAAGATGGTTGAACCTTAACTTCGTCTCTACCTTCAAGAACGATAGGTACTTCAACAGAAATTTCTGTGTTCATGTCGATTTCATATAGGTCAAAGTGAACCATAGCGTTTTTAATGTGGTGCATTTGAACTTCTTTGAAAAGAACAGAAGTAGTTTCTCCATCGATGTCGATATCGAAAATGTTTGAATAACCTTCTTGGCTATAAGCCTTTAAAAGATCTTTTTCAAGACCGCTTACCATTCTTGCTTCCTTACCCTTTGAGTAAAGAACTCCTGGGATTTCACCATTAGCTCTTAGTTTATCAACCTTGTTTTTACCCTTAGCATCTCTTTTGTTTAAAACTAATTTCATATATACCTCCAAAAATTATTTTATAATACCTGAACCAAGACAAACATCGCCTTGATAAAAAACACACACTTGACCAGGTGTGACACCCTTAAGTGGTTTTTTCAGTTTAACAACACATTTATCATTTTGTTTTTCCAATGTGGCAGCCTGATCACTGGCCCTGTATCTTATTTTAACAGATAAATCCACTGGAAGAGAAGGATTTTCTGTAATCCAGAAAATATCTTCAACTTCAAATTCATCCTTATAAAGAACTGGGTTGTTAATCCCCTGAGCCACAATTAAAAGATTGTTTTTTAAATCCTTATCAGCAACGAAGAAGGGTTCTCCACTTCCAACGCCGCCAATGCCAATTCCACGCCTTTGACCAATGGTGTAGTGCATAAGGCCAGAGTGTTCTCCTAATACCTTGCCCTTTTCGTCCACAATTTTACCAGGCTTAGTAAATAGGAATTGATCTAAAAACTCATTGAAATCTCTTTCGCCAATGAAACAGATTCCAGTAGAATCCTTCTTAGAAGCAGTTGAGAGTTCATATTTTTCTGCGATGCGCCTTACTTCATCCTTAGTTAAATCACCAACAGGGAAGAGAGTTTTTTCAAGTGCTTCCGACTTAACCCTTGATAAAAAGTAGGACTGGTCCTTATTATTATCTAAACCCTTTAAGAGGTAAGTCTTGCCATGGACTTTTTTAGTCCTGGCGTAGTGACCCATAGCAATATAATCAGCATCAAAATCCATTGCGTAGTCAAGGAAGGCCTTGAATTTTATTTCAGTATTGCACATAACATCTGGATTTGGAGTTCTGCCTTTTTTATATTCACTAAGAAAATAAGAAAAAACCCTATCTCTATACTCTTTTTCAAAGTTGACAGTAAAATATTTAATGCCAAGTTGAGAGCATACAGAGACAACATCTATATAATCTTCTCTAGCAGTGCACATGCCATCATCTTCTGCCCAGTTCCTCATAAAGACTGCTGTAACATCGTAGCCAGCTTCCTTTAAGAGAATTGCGGAAACAGATGAATCCACACCGCCACTCATTCCAAGAATGACTTTTTTCTTTTCTTGCATCAATACCTCCAATCCACTCAATAACAATACATAATTATACAATAGTTGTTTGGAAAAATCCACCTTTATTTAAGAAAATACGAGTTTGTAAGACTTTTGAAGAGAAAATAAAAAATATTTCTTGTAAAAATTTAGTCTATAAAAATTCTTGTCCTCTTTGTAAATTTTTATTAAAAATCTTTTGGAGAAAATTTAAAAATAATGGAGAAATTTTATTGACAAAGTTTTTACTATGGAGTAAAATTATAGATTTATTTGACAGACATAGCTTTTTAATGTATAATAAGTTAATATTAAAGCTCTGGAAGGAATGGGTGTCGAATGAATCAAATGCAAATTATCAAGAGAGAACTTGAGAACCACATTGGAAAGAAAGTTATTGTAAGGGCCAACAAGGGCAGGAAAAAAATTGTAACTAGGAAGGGAATCCTAAAGGCAACTTACCCAAGTCTTTTTGTACTTGAGGTTTTTAATGGAGAAGAATTAGTGACTGCAAGCTACACTTATTCTGACGTATTGACATCAACAGTTCAAGTTACAGTTTTAGATGAAGATGTGACATATAAAGATGCAAAGATGATATCATAAAATCTTTTTATATACTTAGATTTGTGGCAGGTGTTAAGACACCTGTTTTTTTATTGCAGAAATTTAATTAGTAGTAAGTAATTATGAAAAGAAATTATAAAATAGATTTTAAAAAAATTTTTGAATTTTAAGAGGATAAAAATTTTATTTAACTAAGATGAAATAAAAGTAGAATTTGTTAAACTATATTTATAAGTTTTATTTAATAATTAATATGTAAGAAATAAAAAAAGAAGCCACCCCTAGGGGTGGCATAAATTTTATATATTATTCAGTTGCAAAGTTGTCAAAGTAACCTTGGATGTAAATAACTGGAGTACCCTTGTCACCTGATCCACTTGTAAGGTCGCAAAGACTTCCAAGTAAGTCAGTGATTCTTCTAGGAGTAGTTCCAAGAGTTTCGTCTTTTCCAACAAGGTCCTTTTGCTTGTGAGAAATCTTTTCTTTCATTGCAGCAGTTGCGTGTTCAGTGTCCATATCCTTTAGGTCAGTGTCTGCAATGTATTTGATTTTAAGTTCGCTTGGTTGACCAGCAAGTCCATCTGTGTGAGCAGGTGATACAACTGGGTCTGCAAGTTCCCAAATTTTCCCAACTGGATCCTTGAAGGCACCGTCGCCGTAAATCATAACTTCAACTTGCTTGTTGTATTTTTCAATTAGTTTCTTTTGAACTTCTTTTACAAAAGCTTCTCCGTCTCTAGGGAAAAGTTTTAATCTAGTGTCAGATGCGAAGTTTGATCCAAGTAGACCGAATTCTTCGTTGTAGCCACTTCCATTAATGGATTCATTTAATATATCGTCAAGACCAAGAACAACTTTTGCTCCTTCGTCTTTTAAAAGTCTCTTTATTGAAAATCTTGTGTGAGTTGATCCAATAAGAACTTCATCTGTGTAATTTAGAATAGTCTTAGGATCATTTGAGAAGTGGATGTCGCAGTTGCCACCACAAATTTCCTTGTAAAGAGTTACATAATCAATACCTGTAAATTCGTGTTTAACTTCTTCACCAAAGATTCTTCTGTAATCTTTTTCTTCTAAGACATCTGCAAATGGATTTATTTTTGCTTCGTAAAGAAGGCTTGGATCCATTAGTGAATTTCCAACTTCATCAGATGGGTAGGAGAAGAGAAAATGTATTTTCTTTCCTGATTTTGCAATACCCCTTAGGATTGTTGAAAATCTGTTACGGCTAAGAATTGGGAATACAATTCCAATTTCCTTGTCGAACTTTTTGTTAATGTCTTCTGCTATGTCATCAATAGTAACATAGTTGTTTTGTGCTCTTGCAACTAAAGATTCTGTTACTGCAACAATATCCTTGTCCCTCACAGAAATATTTTCTGATTCAAGAGCCTTTCCTAGGGAATCAACGACAATATCAACTAGATTGTCTCCACTTTTTACAATAGGTGTACGGATTCCACGTACTACTGTACCAATGTATCTTTGCATAATTCCTCCTACATTTAAATAAATTACTTTTTTACTTCAAAATTATACACGAAGTCTTTAGAAATGTAAAATATTTTTTTTAAAAATTTTATAAATTTGCAATTAGCCTTTAAAAATATTACTATATCAAGGGTTAATTGGGAAAATTAATAAATTCACTGTACATTTGTAACCACTTTGTAATATAATTGATTAAGATTATAGAAAGGTGTTTTTATGATAAAATTTGAAAATGTTTATAAGGAATACAACAATGGTGTTGCTGCGCTTTCAAATATAAATATTGAAGTGCCTCGCGGCGATTTTGTTTTCTTAGTTGGCCCATCTGGTGCTGGTAAGTCTACAATGCTTAAACTTCTAATAAGAGAAGAGAAAGCTAATCGTGGTAAGATTTTTATCGGCGATGATGAAATAACTAAAATTTCAAAATATATGATTCCTAAACTTAGGAGAAATATATCTGTTGTCTTCCAAGACTTTAGACTTTTAGAAAAAAAGACTGTCTTCGAGAATGTGGCCTTTGCCCTAGAAATTCTTGGAGAATCAAAAAAAGAAATAAATAAAAAAGTTGATTATGCTCTCGACCTTGTTAACTTAAGTGACAAGGTAAAGGACTATCCTTCAGAGCTATCTGGTGGAGAGTCACAAAGGGTTGCCATTGCAAGGGCAATTGTAAATGATGCTCCTTATCTAGTTTGTGATGAGCCAACAGGTAACCTTGACGAGTCTACTGCTTGGGATATTATGTCTGCCCTAAAAAATATTAACGATGCAGGCAAGACAATTATAATGGCAACTCACGCAGTTAATATTGTAGACAAGTTTAACAAAAGGGTAGTTACCCTAGACAATGGTTCCATTGTTTCGGATATAAGAGAAGGAGGTTACTATGAAGGTAATAAGACAGCTCTCTAATCTTGTGAGGGAAGCCTTCTCAAGCTTGTGGAGAAACAAGACCATGTCCTTTACTTCTGTAATTTCCATTACAGCTATGCTTACACTTTTTGGTGTAGTTATGCTTATGGTTTTGAATTTAAACGGAATGGTATTTCAAACAGGAGAGAAGTTAGACAAGGTTGTATTTTTCTTAAAGGACGATGCAAAGCCTAAGGATGTAAATGCCTTTATTGATGAACTTGATGAAAACAAAAAGGTAAAAAAAGTTGCCTATGTTTCTAAGGAAGAAGCCCTAGAGGAATTCAAAGAAGGTTTTGGAGAAAACTCCTCAATCCTAGAAAATATTCCTGGTGGAAATCCACTTCCAGCTTCTATAACTGTTGAAATGAAAGAACTTTCCTATGGAAAGGAAATTGAAGACAAGTACAAGGATCTTCCAATTGTCGAGGACCACAATTATTACTATGACTTTGTAACTCAAATGATGAAAATTCAAAACGGAGTTAAGTATGTGGGAGCCGCAATTGTTTTAATCCTAGTTTTGATTTCTGTTTTAATTATTCACAACACAATTAAGATTGCCATTTCAAACAAGGAAAAGGAAATTAACATAATGAAGTATGTTGGAGCAACTAATACTTATATAAGGGGACCCTTCTTAATAAATGGAATTATTTTTGGAATTCTTGGGTCAGCCATATCAGGTTTCTTGACGCTGAGACTTTATGGAATAATTTTTGATAGGTTAAATCCACAACTCCATGAGATCACAGGAGTGGATATGTTAACTGCAGCATCTGTTAGGACAGACTTATATATTGTGTTTTTATGCATTGGTGTTGGAATTGGATTTTTTGGATCCCTATTCTCCACTAAGAAGTTTTTAGATGTGTAGGTGAAAGAATGTATAGTAAGAAAAAGATTCTTGCAATTTGCCTGGCTGCCATAATGGCTGCCCCAAGTGCAAGTTTTGCAAAGTCTTCTAAGACTCTAACTATTGAAAAAAATAAAAAAATTCAACAAAAAAAACAAATCAATTCAAAAATGAAGGAGCAAAAGACTAATATTTCTAATACAGAAACAGAAAAAAAATCTGTTTCCGATGAAATAGAAACTTTAGATGCCAAGATTCTAGAGAAGTCTAACAAGATTCAATCTCTTGAGAAAGAAATAAATAAACTCAACCAAGATATTGCTGAGAATCAAAGAAAGTTGCAAGAAGCTCAGGCAAATCTTGAGGCCAATACAAAGTCCCTAAGGTCAAGACTAAGGGAAATGTATAAGAGAGGTAATATTACCTACATTGAAGTTTTGTTAAATTCTAAGGATATTGAAGAATTACTTAGAAATAACGCAATTATTTCTTCTATCGCAAGGGCTGATAGGGAATTAATCGAGTACATCAAAACACAAATCGACACAATAAAAAAGACAGAAGAAAAATTAAAGATAGATAGGGAAAGACTTTCTGTTAGCAAGGCTGCTGTTGAATCTGAAAGACAAGGATATCAAGATGCGGTTAATGCAAAGAATGAGTACATGAAAGTTCTTGAAAAAAATATTGATGCCTATAAGATAGAGTTTGAAAAAGCTCAAACAGATTGGCAAAACCTAGACCTAGAAATTTTAAAACTTCAAAAGGAAATTGAAGTTCAAAAGAAAAAGGAAGAAGAAGCAAAGGCAAGAGCTCAAAGGGCTTCAGCTAACAGGACAAATAGGGTTAATAGCAACATAAGTGTTGCATCAAGACCAAGAGATGGACAAGCTTACACTTGGCCAGTGCCAGGTCATTACTCTATATCTTCGCCTTTTGGTTACAGGACTCACCCAATCCTAGGTTATTCTAAGTTCCACTCAGGTATAGATATACCAGCACCAAGTGGAACACCTATAGTTGCAGCTAAGTCAGGTACAGTAATTTTATCAAGACTTATGAGTGGATATGGAAATGTAATAATGATAGATCATGGCGATACAGTAACAGTTTACGCTCACTGTTCAGCACTTAACAAGTCAGTAGGCGACTCTGTATCAGCAGGAGATGTTGTAGCCTTTGTTGGTACAACGGGTCTATCAACAGGACCGCACCTTCACTTTGAAGTTAGGGTTAATGGATCACCAGTAAATCCATTGGGATATGTATAATGAAAAAGAATAAATTATTAAAAGTGGCAGCAGTTGTTATCTTAATCTTGACAACTGCTGTTGTTACGAGAATTTACACAGTAAAAAGTATTTTAGCTACAAATGAAAATTTTGGTAAGGTAGTCTTACTTGAAAAGTATTTAAAAGAAAACTATCTCTACAATAAGGACATAAAAGAAGAAAAACTTGAAGCAGGAATCCTAAAGGGTTTAGTTGCAGGACTTGAAGATCCTTATTCGCAATATCTCACAAAAGATGAGATGAAAAAATTGTCAGAGCAAACCACAGGCAAGTTCCAAGGTATTGGAGTTATAATTTCTCCTGCAGAAGATGGAACTGTAACTGTAGTATCTCCAATAAAGGGTTCACCAGCTGATAGGGCTGGCATTGAGTCTGGCGACAAGATTTTAAAAATCAATGGCAAGGACTTCTCTGCAGATAAAATTGACCAAGCATCAAAGGAGATGCGTGGAGAATCAGGAACAAGTGTCAAGATTTTAATTTTAAAGAAGAAAAATCTAAAGACAAAAGAAGTTGAGATAAAAAGAGAAGAGATAAAAATCGATTCTGTCCTAAAAAATAAAATTGGAGACTATGGCTACATTGGTATAACAATGTTTGACGAAGAGACGGGCAAGGACTTCAAAAAAGTTTTAAGAGAACTCACTGATGAAGGAGTCAAGGGAATAGTCCTAGACATGAGGGGAAACCCTGGTGGAGTTGTAGACTCCTCTTATGAGATTGGAGATGAAATCCTTCCAAAGGCAAGCTTCGTAACCTTAAAAAACAACAAGGGAGAAGTCATAGAAGACTACAAGACTGACGACAAGTACAACGACATCAAGATGGTAGTCCTCGTTAACGAAGGGTCAGCTTCAGCATCAGAAATTTTGGCAGGGGCAATAAGCGACCTTCACAGGGCAAAAATTGTTGGCAAGAAAACCTATGGCAAGGGAGTAGTTCAAAATGTAATAGCCTTGCCAGAAGGAGACGGATTAAAACTCACAACATCAGAATACTTCACACCAAGTGGCGACTCAATAAATAAATTGGGAATAAAACCCGACGTAGAAGTAGACCTTCCAGAAAATGTGAAGGGGATTGGAGTGGACTATCTCAAAACCGATACGCAACTCCAAAAAGCCCTAGAGATTTTAAAAGAAAAATAAAACTTATTAAGAAATTAAAGCAGCCGAGAGAAGGCTGCTTTTTTAGTGAAAATTATTTTAAAAGATTCGCTTTTAATTTCTTTAAGGCAAGTTTTATATTCAAAAGTTTTTAAAAGTTTGAGATATTAAATTTTTTGAAAAAGTTTTATTTTTAAATTAGCTTTTGTAAAGCTATGCTTTACTATTTTTATTAGGAGGGGGAGCCAGGGGCGAGCGAGGCCCCTGACCCCCTCCTTAAACCTCCCCCTGACCCCATCGCCCTAGCAGGGGCTCGACCCATTAATACGCAAAAAGCTCTCCGACTAAAAATTTCAAACTCGCTTAGCTCAAACAGTGAAATTTTTTTAACGTCTACTAACTTTTTGCTTACTACTTTATTAGCTTGCGATTTATTGGCTAAGCTCATAACTATATAACATTTCAGCGAGCTGGGGCACTCGATCAGCTCACTGTTTAAGTACAGAGTCGTCAATTGTTATAAAGTTATGACATCTTATAGCCTCGTAACTTATTATGAAGTTGTAGTTCCTTATGAAGCTATGAAAAGTTACAAGTTCACAAATAAATAGAAACTTTTAAAAAGAAAAAGCTTAATCTTCACTAATTAAGTTTTTTTGATGTAAAAGTTTTAATTTGTTGTTAGGTATTATTAAGTAAACTAACATAAGTTTGAAATTCTGTAGAGGTAAAATCGTAGACTAAGATTGAAAAACCCCGTAAGGCAAGACAGCCGTTAAGAAATTCAACTGTTTGAGTTAAGCGATTGAGTGCATGAGTAATTAAGACGTGATTTTATTGGGTTGATAATTTTTTTAATTTTAAAAGTGTAGCTTAACGAGTTTTGAATTTTAGGCTGTCTGCCGCTCGGGGTTGTTGGCAAAGGCCCCTGCCAGGTCGTTGAAGGTGTTGGGGGAGGCCCGGAGGGGGAAGGACCAATCGAAAGGT
Source organism: Peptoniphilus sp. Marseille-Q6390 (assembly GCF_965119475.1). Taxonomy (NCBI): domain Bacteria; kingdom Bacillati; phylum Bacillota; class Tissierellia; order Tissierellales; family Peptoniphilaceae; genus Peptoniphilus; species Peptoniphilus sp. Marseille-Q6390. The sequence continues at coordinate 197,066 of NZ_CBCPLS010000002.1, forward strand.
CCTAACCCCCTCCGGATAAAGAATAGTAAAGCATAGCTTTACAAAAACTAACTAAAGACAAAAACTTTTTAAGCCTCTATTGAAGATCTAAAAGAGGATATCAATTCTCTTTTTCTTTTCCCCTCTTTCAATGATATAATTAACTTAGTATTTAATTGAGGTGTTCTATGTTATTTGATATAAATGAAAATTTGGGAGATTTTTTCTACGATGAGCCTATGAAGAACCACACTTCTTTTTGTGTTGGTGGTCCTGCTAAGCTTCTCATTAAGCCTAGGGATGAAGAGGCTCTTGTGGAAATTTTAAAATCTATTAGAAAAAATAATTACAAGTATTATATTCTTGGTAACTGCACTAACATCATCGTAAGGGACAAGGGCTTTGACGGTATTATCATCAAGCTTAAAAACAAGTTAGATGATGTTAAAAAAGTTTCTGACAAGGAAATTTATGCGGGAACTGGTGCAAGCATGAAAAAAATCAGCGAGTTTGCCATGGAAAACTCTCTTACTGGTCTTGAGTTTGCTCACGGCATTCCAGGTTCTCTCGGTGGTGCCATTGTTATGAATGCTGGCGCCTACGATGGGGAAATAAAAAATGTGGTAAAGAGCGTCAGACTTCTTGATGAAAATCTAAATGTTATTGAAGTTCCTGGCGATGAGATGAACTTTTCTTACAGGCATTCTCTTGTTCAAGAGAGGAACTTAATTGTACTTGGAGCTACCTTCTCTCTTGAAGATGGCGATAAGAATAAGATAAGAGAAAAGTACGAGGACTTTGACCAAAGAAGGGCTGACAAGCAACCTCTTGATATGCCTTCTGCTGGATCCACTTTTAAGAGACCTACAGGTTATTTTGCAGGGAAGTTAATTGATGATTCTGGCCTAAGAGGCTTTACCCACAAGGGAGCAGGCATTAGCGAAAAACACTGTGGCTTCGTTGTAAATAAGAACAAGGCTACAGCCCAAGATGTACTTGAAACTATTGAAATAGTTCAAAAAGTTGTTCATGATAAGTTCGGCGTAACTATGGAGAGAGAAGTTAAAATTATTGGTGACTAAGTTGCTTTAAGTTGGTGATGAAATGGAAATTATAATTATTACTGGAATGAGTGGATCGGGTAAGTCCTATGCCCTTGATGTCTTTGAGGACCTTGGCTACTATGCCATGGATAATCTTGCACCAGCCCTTTTGCCAAAGTTTTGTAACATTGCCCTTGATGCTAAGAGCAAGAACTTTGAAAAAGTAGCTGCTGTTGTAGATATGAGGAGTGGTGAGCTCTTTAATGACTTTTATTCTGCCTACGAAGAGCTAAAGGGAATGAATTTAAAAATCAGGCTCTTGTTTCTCTATGCTGATATGGAAACTATTATTGCAAGATACAAGGAACTTAGAAGGCCCCACCCTATGAATAGGTCCATTGTTGATGGTTATAATTTTGAGGAAGCAACTCTTTCAAAGATTAAGGAGAGTGCCGACTTCGTCATTGACACCACTGGGCTTTCCACAAAAAATTTGAGGAAGCAACTCATGGCCTTTGTTTCTTATGACGAGAAGGACAACTTTGCCATTGAAGTCACAAGTTTTGGTTTTAAGTCTGGCATCTTAAAGGACGCTGATCTTGTTTTTGATGTTAGATTTTTGCCAAATCCTTTTTATATTAAGGAACTTAAAGATTTAAATGGAAATACCGAGGAAGTAAAGTCCTTTGTAATGAAGTGGGATGTCACTAGAGAATTTATAGATAAGACTGTAGACCTCTTGAAGTTTTTGATCCCCAACTACATGGCAGAGCAAAAGAGAGTCCTTACAATTGGGATAGGTTGCACTGGAGGCTTCCACAGGTCTGTTGCCATAGCTGAAGAGATAGGCAGGATCCTCAAGGAAGAGTACAAGTCCACCTATGTAACCCATAGGGATATGGAGAAAAATTTATGGAAAAAAAGATAGCAGTCCTAGGTGGAGGTACAGGCATCTCCACTATTTTGCGTGGACTAAAAGATTTTACTACAAATATTTCTGCTGTTGTCTCCATGTCTGATGATGGTGGGGGAAGTGGAATCCTAAGAGAGGAACTAAATATTCTTCCACCAGGTGATGTGAGAAGGTGCCTCATTGCCCTTTCCAACACCGACAAGACCATGAGGGACTTGTTGAGCTACAGGTTTAAGTCAGGATCCTTAAAGGATCAAAATGTGGGAAATATTTTAATTGCAGCCCTAACTGACATTTTTGGGTCCTTTGACAAGGCTCTTCTTGAAATGTCTAGTGTCTTTAATGTAACGGGCAAGGTAATCCCAGTTACTCTCGATGAAACTCATCTTGTGGCAGAGTTCGAATCCAAGGACAAGGTTGTGGGTGAGTCCTACATTCCCAAGATGTGCTACAGGTTAAACACAAAAATCGAAAAGATGTCTATGATTCCTCATTATCCAAGAGCAAATGAAGATGCTCTTGAAGCAATCCTATCATCTGATGTGGTTATTATTGGACCAGGCTCTCTTTACACTTCTATCATTCCAAACTTTTTAGTTGGAGGAATCAATGAAGCCTTAAGAGATACCAAGGCTAGAGTAATTTACATTGCCAATGCCATGACACAAAAGGGCGAGACAAAAAATTATTCCTTGAAGGACCACTTCGAGGCGATTTTAAAACACTCCAACTATGAGTTTATTGATGAAGTCATAGCCAATGACCTTAGGGCAACAGATGAAATTTATAAGTATTACTACAACAAGGATGAATCCACACCAATCTTTGCCACTGAAGAAGATAAAAAATATTTTAAAGAAAAAAATGTCCTGCTCACAGAGGGCGAGTTTATAGAAATTAAGGACGGCTTTATAAGACATGACGGCGACAAGATAGGGGCCAGCATTTTTAGAAGTCCTTTCTTGTAAAAAAAATTTAAAGATGATATTATTTATTTGTTATAAAGGAGGATGAAATGAGGAAATATAGAAAGACAGAACATATAGAAAACTTCCTTCGCTCAACCTATGTTGGCGACCCGCTTTTCTCTGATATCTTTTTGTATAATGACTCTCTTCCAGAGATAAATTATGATGAAATTGATACAAGTCTTAATTTTTTAAATAAAAAAGTAAAGTTTCCACTGATGATTAACGCCATGACTGGTGGATCTGATCTTTCAGAGGAAATAAATAGATCTCTTGCAAATGTAGCAGCAGAATATGACCTACCCATGGCAGTTGGATCACAAACCATTGCCCTAGAAGACAAGGACTCAAGAAAGTCCTTTGAAATTGTAAGAGAAATAATAAAAGATGGGATTGTAATCTCGAACCTATCTGGATTTGCTAGCACTGAAGATGCAAAGTTAGCAGTTGACCTCTTGAGGGCAGATGCAATTCAAATCCACTTAAACCCAGCCCAAGAACTTGTTCAAGTTGAAGGCGAAAGAAACTTTTGTGGCATCTTAAATAATATAGAAAAAATTGTAAAGACATCTGAAGTCCCTGTAATAGTTAAAGAAGTTGGCTTTGGAATGTCACAAAAAACTGTAAAGAAACTTCACGATGTTGGAGTTAAGTATGTAGACATATCAGGCTTCGGTGGTTCAAACTTTTTTGAAATTGAAAACCTAAGAGAACCCAATGCCGACATCTCAGATTTATTTTCCTGGGGAATTCCAACAGCCTTAAGTTTAATCGAAACAAAGAAGCTTGCCTATGATGACATGTGTCTAATAGCATCAGGCGGAATAAAAACTTCTGTTGATATAGTAAAGAGCCTTTGCATCGGAGCAGACATGACTGCTATTAGCGGCGAAATTCTTTCCTACATCGTTCGTGGTGGATACGAATACACCTTAAGATACATTGACGGACTAATGGAAAAGACAAAGATGCTAATGATGTTAAATGGAGCAAAAAATATTTCTGAACTTCAAAAAGTTGATTACAAGGTGACTGGAAAACTAAGAGAATTATTGGAGGACTAAATGAAATTTATAAAAAAAGAAGAATTTAAAGATTCAAATTGGTCTGCAGGAGTAACTACAGAAGTTTTTATCTACCCAGAAGGAGCAAGTGTTGGAGAAAAGAACTTTGACTTTAGAATTTCTACGGCAACTTGCAAAGACAAGGAATCAGTTTACACACCCTACACAGGTTTTTATAGATACATCACACCAATTGACAATGTGATGAATATTGAAAGTGATGGGAATAAATTTACATTAGATCCCTTTGAAGTTTTATTTTTTGACGGAGACCACTCCACAAAATCATCAGGCGATGTGAGAGACTTCAACTTAATTTATAAAAAGGGACAAGAAGCCAAGATGTTCTCCTTAAATATAAATAATTTTGAATTTAAGGCAGACAAGAGGGCAGTAATCTTTAACTACGATTCAGAACTAAAAGTCCAAGGCAAGAACTTTGAAAAATTCTCAGCCATCTATCTTGAAGAAGAAAAAATAAAAATAGAAGGTCAGGGAAGAATAATAATTTGCGAATTTTAAAAATTTATAAAAAAAGAAACTGTGAGTAAAATCACAGTTTTTTTAATGCAAATTTTTATTTAGTTTCTTACTAGCAAGTGGTCGCCTACTAGGGCTGTTTTTAATGTCTTGTAAAAGTCCTCGTCGAGGTAGATTTCATAGACCTTATTATTTATATTCTCGCAAATGCTTTTTACATTTTCATATTTAAGTCCAAAGCCAAGAGCTACTAGAAAGTCTTCTTCACTTGACCCTCTTCCAGCCTTTATTCCTTCTTCGACTTTTTCTAATTCTCTAAATTTTTTGTTTCCAAGCTCCGTCATCTTGGAGAAAGATTTTATTAAGGATGCGTAAAAGAATAGTGAGAAGACTATGCTTGCAATTCCAAAAAATTTTTCGTTATAAACTGTTACGATCCCCACAAAAAATAAAATTGAAAAAACTATGAAAGATAAAAATATTTTAAATGTATTTTTTTCTCTTGTGAAGAGTTTTTTCTTCACCATTTCGTCTTCTAGGAAGTAGATAAAGTCGTTGAACTTCTTGTTGTAATTGTCTGCTTCGGTCCTTCTAAGCTTATCCATTTGTCTTGTGGAAATTGAATCTCCATCTCCAAGAGAAAAAAGAGTTTCAAAAAGTTTTCTTTCTCCATTATCAAGTCTTGATGAATTTAAGTTTTTTAATATATATTCGACCGTATCTTCTCCTCTTTTGTTCGTGTAAATATTTTTTTCAATTTCAATATTTCCATTAGCCTTAGCTCTAAGGATCATAGCGATGATGGGGTTGTAGATAAAGTTTGGGCCCTTGTAGAGGTAGGCCTTTTCATAATAATTTAAATCGACGTCCTTATCAGTCTCATATGTTTTTTTCTTATTGAGTAGGTAAAACATAAAGAAGGATAGGACAAAAATCAAAACATTTATAATAAAAAAGTATGTAGTTGAAAAGTTCATTTTTAATTCCATTTAATCACCTATCTCTATTATATACAAAAATATATTTTTGGGTATAATAAGAATTGGAGGGATAGAATGTACGATATTATAATAATTGGTGGAGGTCCAGCAGGTTTAACTGCAGGTCTTTATGCAGCAAGAAGTAAAAAGAAAACTTTAATCATAGAAAAGGGCATTGAAGGCGGCCAAATCGCAGAAACTACTCAGGTGGAAAACTATCCAGGCATTGATTCCATAGATGGCGTTGAACTTGGTAAGAGAATGGCAGACCAAGCTAAGAAGTTTGGTGCAGAAATCATCATGGACCAAGTTGAGGATATGGAACTTGATGGAGAAGTGAAAAAAATCAAGGGCTATGTTGACTCTTATGAAGCTAAGGCTGTCATTATTGCAACTGGTGCATCTCCAAGAGAGATTGGGGCACCTGGAGAAAAGGAATACAAGGGACGAGGCGTAAGCTATTGTTCAACTTGTGATGCAGCCTTTTATGAAGATGAAACTGTTTATGTAGTTGGCGGCGGCGACTCTGCTGTTCAAGAAGCACTTTTCATCACAAACTTTGCAAAGAAAGTTTACATTATCCACAGAAGAGACGAGCTAAGGGCTTCAAAGGTTCTTCAAGAGCAAGCCTTTAACAACGACAAAATTGATTTTATCTGGAACACAACTGTTAAGGAAATCAAGGGAGACAAGATTGTCGACGAGATGATCCTTCATGACACTAAGACAGGTGAAGATAGGTCAATTAAGTCTGATGAACCTTTTGGAATTTTTGTATTCATTGGTTATATCCCAAGCACAGAAATGTTTGAAGGTAAGGTTGAACTTACAGAGGATAAATACATTAAGACTGATGATGAAATGAGGACTAATGTACCAGGCGTTTTTGCAGCTGGAGACATTAGGAAGAAGACTGTTCGTCAAGTTGTTAACGCAGCAGGCGATGGTGCAGTTGCAGCAATGAATGCTCAAAAATATATTGACGAAGTCGAAGGAAATCTTTACGAAGGTTTTAAAGAAAATTAAAAACTATCACGAAACAAAAAAAGCATTGGTTGAGAAAGTTCAATCAATGCTTTTATTTTTATGAAATTTTATTTTCTCCAATCCAGTCGACCTTTATGGTGTAGCCAACCATTAAGACGACCCCAATAAGCCAGGAGATGGGGTAAAGTCTGTAGACATTTTCTATTGTGTGATAATGTGGGATGACAAACTTTGCTGCCATTATCCTAAATAAACAAAGTGACAACAAAAGAATTATCATTGGTGGGACAGTTTTGCCAGTTCCCCTTACTGTGCCAGCAAGTGAATGCAAGATGGCAAGAAGGAAGTAGAAGGGACACAAGAATCTACTTGCAAGGACGCCAGCTTCTATAACTTTTAGATCTTTTGTGAAGAGACCAATTAGTTTTGGTGCAAAATGGTAAAGGAGGCTGCCGCTTATGAGAGTATAGAGGACTGTCATTATAAGTGTAGTCCACATGCCCTTCTTAATCCTTTCCATTTGTCCAGCTCCATAATTTTGACCAACAAAAGTTGTAATTGCCATGCTAAGACTTAAGACAGGCAAGATGTTAAAGCCGTCGATTTTTATAAAGGCACCAAAACCTGCCATAGGTAGGGCGCCAAAGACATTGACAGAGGACTGCATGATTACGTTGGAAAGAGAAATAACTGTGTTTTGAATAGCAGTTGGAATTCCAACTTTTAAAATCATCATCGCCATGTCCTTGTGAATTTTTAATTTTGAAAGACGGACCTTGTAAATCTCTGGAACCCTGATTAAAAATAAGAGGGCAAGTAGGGCTGAAAGGGCCTGACTAATATTTGTCGCAATGGCAGCTCCCTCAACACCAAGTCCAAATTCTTTAATAAACAAAAAGTCCAAGACCACATTAGTTGCAGAGGCAATACCGAGATACAAGAGGGACCTTTTTGAATTTCCTACAGCATTTAAGATTCCAGCTTCCATGTTGTAAATAATATTGAAGACAAGTCCAAAGGAAAAAATTCTAAGATAAGTAATGGATTCTTCCATAACTTCTGCTGGCGTATCCATTTGCTCCAAGAGCCAAGGGGCAAAGACGTATCCCATAAGAGAAATTAAAAGTCCAAGGATTATTGCTATAGCAAGAGAAGTGTGGACGGCAAGCTTCATTTCCTTTTGATTGGCTCCACCCATGGATTGAGAAACTAAAATTCCACAGCCCACAGCAATCCCCTGACTAAAAGAAATCAAGAGATTAATAAGAGGGGTGCTAGATCCAACTGCTGCCAAGGCATACCTTCCAAGATAATTGCCAACAATCATTGAGTCAATGGTATTGTAGGTTTGTTGGAGAATATTTCCAAGAATTAGGGGAAGGGCGAAGAGCAAGATGGTCCTCCAAATAGATCCCGAAGTCATTAAATTTTTTTCAACATTTGATATTGATTTACTTTTCAATTTTAAATCATCCCGATTAATTTTCTTTATAGTTAGATGTTAATTAATAAGTAATATTGTACTTTATATTGGAAGAAATTACAAAATTGGATTAAAAGGGAGAAAAGAATTATAATTTTATATGTAATATTTATAATCAAAATAAAAAATGATAAGTAATGGGATAGAGAAATAAAATTTTTCGGAAGACTGTCAAAATTTTTAAGCTTGATATATTAACTGTAAGTATTATAATAGATTGTGAACTTTTTAACTAAGATGTGATTATATGAATAAAACTTTAAATATTTGTGAACAATTTTATAAGACTAAGGAGATTTCCTTTGAAGATTTTTCTTACTTAATGAAATTAGAAGGCGAAGAGGCTGAAGTCCTCCATGCCTTTGCAAGAGAACTTGCAGTGAAAAACTTTGGCGAGGAAATTTACATCAGGGGCTTAATCGAGGTCTCAACCTACTGCAAAAATAATTGCTATTATTGTGGGCTTAGGTTTGCCAATAAGGAGGCCAAGAGGATTAGGCTTAGCAAGGAAGAAATCTTAGACCTTGCAAAGCATTCTGTGGACTTGGGAATAAAAACTATTGTTATGCAGGGTGGTGAAGATGATTTTTATAGCCTTGAATACCTGAAGGAGATTATTGGCGAAATCAAAGAAAAATTTTCTGATGTTGCCATAACACTCTCTCTTGGTGAAAGAGATTTTAAGGATTTTGAAGTTCTAAAAAACATGGGGGCTGACAGGTACCTCTTGCGTCATGAAACTTATTCTAAGTCTCACTATGAAAGACTTCATCCAAGCTCGATGAGTTTTCAACACAGGATAGACTCAATTTTAAAATTAAAAGAGCTTGGTTTTCAAACTGGTTGTGGCATGATGGTGGGCTCTCCCTATCAAAGGCTTGAAAATTTATATGAAGATTTAAAATTTATTTTAAAATTAAGGCCTCAGATGGTGGGGATTGGTCCCTTTATACCTCAGCATGACACTCCCTTTAGGGACTTTGAAGCTGGTAAGCTAAGAGATGTTCTGAATATTTTATCTATTGTAAGGATTGCAGACGAGAAACTTCTCTTGCCATCAACGACGGCTCTTGGGAGTATTGATGACTTTGGACGAGAAAAGGGGATCTTGGCAGGGGCCAATGTGCTTATGCCTAATGTTGGTGCAGAGAAACTTAGAAAGAACTATAAGCTTTATGATAATAAAATAGGCACAGAAGTACAAAATTCTGATGACTTTAAGGGTCTAGAAGAAAAACTAAGGAAGATTGGATATGGGATCTCCAAATCAAGAGGAGATTATAAGTAAGGATAAAGGAAGAAGGAAGACAATGTACAAGTTAGATTCAAAAATTGCAGAAGAATTTATAAACCATCAAGAGATTTTAGATACTCTTGACTATGCAGAAGAAAATAAAGATAACAAGGACCTCTTAGACGGTGTTCTTGAAAAGGCAAAGAAGGAAAAGGGACTAGGCCACAGGGAGGCTGCCCTACTTTTGTTAGCTGAAGATAAGCATTACCAAGAAGAAATTTATAAGCTTGCAAAGAAAATCAAAGAAGACCACTATGGCAATAGGATAGTTTTATTTGCACCCCTTTATCTTTCTAACTACTGCATAAATGGTTGTGTTTATTGCCCTTATCATGCAAAGAATAAATCCATAAGAAGGAAAAAATTAACTCAAGAAGAAATTAGAAATGAAGTAATTGCCCTTCAAGACATGGGTCATAAGAGACTTGCTCTTGAACTGGGAGAAGACCCAGTAAACAATACAATGGAGTATATCTTAGAATCAATTAAGACAATTTATTCTATTAAGCATGAAAATGGACAAATAAGAAGGGTCAACATTAATATTGCCGCAACAACAGTGGAAAATTATAAAAAATTAAAGGATGCAGAAATTGGGACCTACATCCTCTTCCAAGAAACCTACAACAAGAAGTCCTATGAAGAACTGCACCCAACAGGACCAAAACACAATTACGCCTACCATACTGAAGCTATGGATAGGGCAATGGAAGCAGGCATCGACGATGTTGGGATTGGAGTTTTGTTTGGACTTGAAACTTATAAGTATGAATTAGTTGGACTCTTAATGCACGCAGAACATTTGGAAGCAAGATTTGGGGTTGGGCCTCACACAATTTCTGTTCCTAGGATCCAACCTGCAGATGATATTGATCCAGGCGACTTTAAAAATGAACTTGCTGATGATATTTTTGAAAAACTTATTGCCCTAATTAGGGTTTCAGTACCTTATACTGGAATGATTATTTCAACAAGAGAGTCACAAAAAGTTAGGGAACGTGCCTTAGAGCTTGGTGTAAGTCAAATTTCTGGTGGTTCAAGAACTTCTGTTGGTGGTTACGTTGAAGAAGAAAAGGAAGAAGACAACTCTGCCCAATTTGATGTAGCAGACCATAGGACTCTTGAAGAAGTTATAGACTGGCTAATAGAACTAGGTTACATCCCAAGTTTTTGCACAGCGTGTTATAGGGAAGGAAGGACTGGCGACAGATTCATGCAACTTTGCAAGTCAGGACAAATTTTAAATTGTTGTCAACCCAATGCCCTTATGACTTTGAAGGAGTACATGTTAGATTATGGGAATGAAAAGACAAGAGAACTTAGCGAAGACTTAATTGCAAGCGAGCTTGAAAAAATTCCCAATGAAATTGTAAAGAAGAAGGCAAAAGAATATATCTACGAAATGGAAAAAGTTGGAAAGAGAGATTTTAGATTTTAATGGAACTTAACAAAACAAATTCTGGTAACAGGATACACATTGGATTTTTTGGTAAGGTGAATTCGGGCAAGAGCTCAATAATCAATGAATTTTCAGGTCGAGACATATCCATTGTTTCAAACCAAGAGGGGACTACAACAGACCCAGTTTACAAGTCCATGGAGATAAAAAGCTTGGGACCCTGTCTTTTAATGGACACGCCAGGCATAGGTGATGAAACAGTTCTTGGACAAAAGAGGATGAAGAGGACCGATGAAGTAATTTCGAAAACTGACATCGGAGTCCTAGTTGTATCAGATACTAAAACAGAGCCTGAAAGAGAGATGTTAAAAAAATTTAAGGACACTCCCATTCTTGTTTTAATAAATAAAATTGACATCTTGTCAGAAGATGAAATTAAAAAAATAAGAGAGGACTTTTCATCTTATAAGACCATAGAAGTTTCTGCCTTAGAAAAAAATGGTTTTGATATATTCTTAGAAGAACTTTTAAAATTTAAACCCAAGAAAGAAGAGAGACTTTTTGATGGAATGGTGGAAGAAAAAGACCTAGTCCTCTTAGTAATTCCACAGGATATTGCAGCACCAAAAAATAGGATTATACTACCACAGGTTCAAGCGATTCGTGAACTCCTCGATAGGAATGCCATAGTTTCCATGGTTAAGCTTGAAGAACTTCCTGACGTTCTAGAACTTTTAAATAAAAAACCAGACCTGATAGTTGCAGACTCATCTGTCTTCTTAGAAGTTTATGAAAAAATACCAAGAGATGTTAAGCTTACTTCCTTCTCAGTCCTATTTGCAAAACTAAAGGGCGACATTGATGAATATGTTAGGGGAGTAGAAGCTCTAAAAAAAATAAATGAGAATTCAAAAATATTAATAGCAGAGTGTTGCACCCATGCCCCAGCAGAAGAAGACATTGGAAGAATAAAAATCCCCAACATGATAAGGAAGAAGGTTGGCCAAGGCTTGCAAGTTGACGTGAGCTCAGGATCAGTATTCCCAGAAAATATTTCGGACTACGACCTTATAATTCAATGCGGCGGCTGCATGCTAAATGCAAAAAATATTAGAAGTAGAATAGAAAACGCAAAAGGAAAAAGCATCCCAATAACAAACTACGGAATAGTTATAGCATATTTCAAGGGGATTCTGGATAAAATAAATTATTAAAGATAATTAAATAATAAGTATTAAGAGCTGTGGTGACACAGCTTTTTTCATTGCTTTTAAGTTTTTGATTTATAGAAAAAATTTGTTTAATGGGATATAATATATATGGAATCGAAAATCTTATCATGATTCTTTCTCAATGAGGGCTTAAGCTTTTAAGCTCGTCTAAAACTTTTCTTGCGGTTTCGCAAATTTTTCATTTATTTTAATTTTGGATACTTGTCTTTATTTTTACAAGCAAGATATTTATCTGTTGTTAGCTACAAGAATTTATTTATTTTTAAGTTCAATCTTTAATTTAATAAGTAAATTAGAACAAATAACTTTGGGATTATTTAAGGAGTAATAATTTTGAAAAAAGATTTAAAAGGTATTGAAAAGAAGGCGCTAGGAAAAAGATTTTATTATTTACCAGATGACAAGAGGTATGCTAAAAAGGAAGGTGGAATATACTACTGGATAAACGATGGTAAGGTCGAACAACATCAAACATATATTGATATTGTTTTTGGTGATATCTATTCCATAGAAATAAGTGAAGAAGAGTTTTATGAAGCCTTAGAAAAAAGCAAAAAGAAAGTAAAGGGATACAAGTGATGATTGATTTATTAAGGGCTTTTTTTATCGCAGCAAGAGCTCACAAGGGTCAAAGGGATAAGGGTGGCAAACCCTACATCTTTCATCCTATAAATGTTTCCTTGAATGTTAAGGGCAGGGACGAAAAGATTGTCGCCCTTCTTCACGATATCATTGAAGACACAGCTTATACTATTGATGATTTGAAATTTTTGACAAAAGACCAAAGGGAGGCTCTTTTGCTTTTAACTCATGATAAAGACACGCCCTACATGACATACATTGATGCAATCAAGAAAAATAAAATTGCAAGCAGGGTCAAGCTTGCTGATCTTGATCAAAATATGAATTTAAAAAGACTTAAGATAGTTACGGAAAAAGATTTAGAGAGGTTGGAAAAGTACAAAAAGGCTAGAGACTTATTAAGGGAAGGATTGGTAAAAAATGAATAGTGAATATCTTTTAATTAGAATTGCATGTGGAGACACAAGTGCTGAGGCAAATAATATTGTCCTAACTCCAGAAGACAAAAAAGCTATCGAATGGTATAGGGCTGAAGCTGAGAAGGCAGAAAGAGAAGGCAGAAGTATTGTCTTTTATGCACCCGATGAGGATTGATTATAATAAAACAAAAAGAGGAAAATTATTTTAAAATAAACCCCAGACTTAGGTCTGGGGTTTTCTCATGTTATTTTGCGATTTAATTTTCTTCTTTCAACTTGTCCTTTTCAAAATCCCATTCGCCGCTTATGTCTGCGTATCTAACAAAGATAGATGCTATGGCAAAGAGGGCGAGGATGCCTTGATACCACAAGAAGGGGATTAGTTCCATTGGCGAAACAGCGTTGGCGCCGAGCTCTTTAGTGAGTCCTGCTGCAATCAGGATTTGTGCTCCGTAAGGTATTATCCCTTGCATGACACATGAGAAGGTATCTAAGAGGGCAGCCGATCTTCTTGGGTCAATCTTAAAGTCATTTGAAATTTCCTTTGCCACTGGTCCGTCGATTATTATTGCAACTGTGTTGTTGGCAGTTGCAGAGTCAGTCAATAGGGTTAGGAGGGCAATAGAAACTTCTGCAGATTTTTGTCCTTTTGCAAATCCTCTTATCTTTTGAACTAGCCATTCTATTCCACCGTTTTTGGAAACCATGTAAGAAAGTCCACCAGTTAGCATTGACAATAAAAATATTTCAAACATGCCCGAAAAACCTGTGAAGATGTTTTGAGCAAAGGTCATGAGGTCAAGTCCTCCTGTTGCTATTCCGATTATTCCTGATAAAATTATTCCACTTGTTAGAACTAAAAACACATTCATACCTGCAATTGCAGAAATAAGTACGAATAGGTAGGGGATAATTAAGACTGGGTTGTAAGGACGATCTTCTAGTGCAGGTAGAACTTCTGGCTTTCCGACGATTAACAAAATTACAAAAGTTATTATTGCTGCAGGTAGGGCCATCTTAATGTTGGCTCTAAACTTGTCCTTCATATCTACATTTTGAGTTCTTGTAGCAGCTATTGTTGTATCAGAAATAACTGAAAGGTTGTCGCCAAACATTGCACCACCAACAAGAGAACCTAAGACCAAGGCCATTGGGAGGTTTCCCTTTTGAGCAAGTCCAACTGCTATGGGTCCAACTGTTGAGATAGTTCCCACAGAAGTTCCTGTCGACATAGAAATGAAGCAGCCTATTAAGAAAATTCCACCTGTTATAAATTGAAGGGGAATTATTGATAGGGCAAAGTTTACAACTGAGTCAACACCACCTGATTCCTTGGAAACTGTTGCAAAGGCTCCAGCCAAGATGTAGATGAGACACATGATAATAATATTTTCATTGCCACAGCCTCTTACGAAGTCTGTGAACTTGTCGTCGACGCTACCCTTAAACATAAGAAAGGCGAGTATAATTGCCGGTAAGATGCAAACTGGTGCTGGCACTTGGTAGAATGCCATTTCAACTCCCAGTGAATTTAAAATTATCCCTGTTGCCATGTAGACTATGACAAAGACAAGAAAGGGAAGAAGCGCAGCCCCAGATGGACTAGGCTTATGATTTTGATTTTCCATTTTTCCTCCTAAGATTTTATGTAAACTACATAATCCATATAAATTAAACAAGGCTATTATATTATTAATAAATTCTTTTGTGAAGTCCTAGGCTCTATTTTAAAAATCTTTAAGAGTTGAAAATTAAAAGCTAAGCCCTAAACTTTTTTTAATTTATAGAATCCTATATAATAGAAAATATTGAAAATCTTATACTAAATTTGTAAGTAAAGGAGAGGGAAGAAGAATTGAAGAAAAATAAAAATTTAAAAGTTATAGGTGTCCTTGTTCTTACCCTAGTTGGAGTTTTATTTGGACACGAAAGCCTTCGAGATCTTGACAACAATTACAAGGCTTCGCCCTTAGACAAAATAGAAAACTTCTTATCAATTTTTTACAATCCCTATGAGCTTACGGAATCAAGTATTTATTATGAGATAGATAAAAACCCTCCTCAATTTACTGAAGAAGATTTAAAGATGGAGCCTGACTTCGCCCACTATTCAAACTTAGATAACTTGAACAGAGTTGGACCTGCCAATGCACTTTTGAGTCCTGACTCAATGCCCAAGAAGCCAAGAGGTGACATCTCGAAAGTTTATCCTTCAGGTTGGCATCAAAAGTTTTATGACTTTGTTGAAGGTGGTGCAGTTTATAACAGATGCCACCTCATCGCCTACCAGCTGACTGGAGAGAATGACAACTGGAAAAATCTTATGACAGGGACTAGGTCCTTTAACACAAAGGGGATGTTGCCCTTTGAAGAGGTCGTTGCTTCTTATATAAAAGATACAGGTAAGAAAGTTAGGTACAGGGTGACACCAGTTTTTAAAGATGACGAACTTGTTGCAAGAGGAGTTATTATTGAAGCTTATAGCATAGAAGACGGTGGCAAAAAAATTAACTTTAGGGTCTTTGCCAAGAATATGGAAAAGGGAGTAGACATAGATTACAAAACTGGAAGGACCAGACTGGCAAAGAAGAAGTGAGATATTAAAATTTAATAAAGAGCAAGAAGATAAATTTTAAAAGCCAAACCTAATGGGGATGGCTTTTTCTTTTGCAAAAAAAATTAAATTTATTAAAAGAAAATATAAATCATGTTGACACTAAGTTAGCTTGTGTTATAATTCCATAGAACAAAAAGGAGAATGAAAATGAGACTTAGAAAAAAACATTTTGCAATACCTGAAATGGCTGAGAACCCTTATGTTTTTTTTAATGGACAAGAGAACAAGGGCAAATGGAAAGAAGTCTTTGGAAACGACAATCCAATTTACTTAGAAATCGGTGCCGGCAAGGGAACTTTTACCATTGAGTCAGCTAAAAGAAATAAAAATATAAATTATATAATGGTAGACATAGAAACTAATGCACTAATTTATGCAACAAGAAAAATAATAGATGAAGAACTTACCAATGTAAGAGCTATGCCAATCAACGCAGAAAACATCTTAGACTACTTTGACAAGGATGAACTTGATAGGATCTATATAAACTTCTGTAACCCTTGGCCAAAGCTAAGACATAAGAAGAGAAGGTTAACTTATCCAAGGTTCTTAGAAAAATATAAAGTTATCTTAAAACCAAAATCACAAATTTATTTCAAAACTGATGACCTTGAACTCTTTGAAGAAAGTTTAGATTATTTTAAAGACGAAGGCTTCTCAACTCTTATAGAAGACTTTGACATGAAGCTTGAAGATTACCCCCAAAACATTGTGACAGAATACGAAAGCAAATTTAGAGGTCTGGGAGAAAAAATCAAATTTGGAGTCTTCGAACATTACGTTAACTAAAAATTAAAACGGATTGACAATAAAACTCCTGAAATATATAATAATTTTCAGGAGTTGAAGAGATGGATATAAATAACTTAAAAGAGAAAATAAAAAATGGCTACGCTATAAAGAGAGAAGAGGCAATAGAAGTTTACAATAGTGACTATGAAAGTTTAACTGCAGCAGCAGATGAACTTAGAGAATACTTTTGCGGCAATGACTTTGATGTTTGCACTATTATAAATGCAAAAAGTGGCAAATGTTCAGAAAATTGTAAATTCTGTGCCCAATCTGCTCACTACCACACAAATGTAAAAGAATACGACCTTTTAGACGAAGAGATAATAGTAAAAGATGCCTTAGACAAATATAAAAGAGGGATCCCTAGATACTCAATGGTAGCAAGTGGTAAAGGACTTACACCTAAAGATATAGATAAGATTTGTAGCATCACAAAAAAGATATACGAAGAAGCACCGGATATAAAAGTATGTATATCAGGTGGAATAATATCAGAAGAATCCTTTGAGAAATTAAAGGAAGCTGGTATAACAAGAATTCACAACAATCTTGAAACATCAAGAAACTTCTTTCCAGAAATATGCACAACACATACTTATGATCAAAAGATTGATACAATAAAAGCAGCTCAAGAAGCTGGAATGGAAATCTGTTCAGGTGGACTAATAGGACTAGGAGAAGATTTCACAGATAGGATTGACATGGCACTAGAACTAAGAGACCTAGATGTTCACTCAGTACCAATTAACCTATTAAATCCTATAAAGAACACACCGCTTGAAAACAACGAGCCCCTAACAATGGAAGAAGTAAATAGAACTTGCGCAACTTTTAGATTTATAATGCCAAAGGCCCTTATAAGATTAGCTGGAGGAAGATCTCTTATGGAAGAGTTTGGCGCATCAGCTTTCAAGTCAGGAGCCAATGCAGCAATATCAGGAGTACTTCTCACAACAAAGGGTATAAGCATAGAAGACGATATGAAGAGGATCAAAGAATTAAACTACCAAGTAAAGGCAGTGTAAAATATTTAATTAACTTTTTACAAAATGCTTGACAAAGAAAAATATAAATAGTAATATAAAACAGCTGTAAGAAATGCAGCTGTTTTCTTTTATAAAAAAGATTAAAAAAAGAATAAAAAAACAGTTGACAGATGATTTTCTAGATGCTAATATATAGAAGTTGTCACTTAAAGACAGCAAAAAAAACTACTGGTTAGTTAAGTAAAAACAAAATAAAAAAATTGTAAAAAATACTTGACAAAGAAAAAACACGGTAGTATAATAAACAAGCTACTTCAAAAAGGTAGCAAAAGAAACATGATAATTAAATAGTGTGAAGATAAACAAATTCGTGATAGAATCACAGATTCTTGTCAAAGAATCAAAAGCAAACCAGATATTCGTTTAGTTTTGAGAAAACTAATGAGTCATACAAATTTTTAATTGAGAGTTTGATCCTGGCTCAGGACGAACGCTGGCGGCGCGCTTAACACATGCAAGTCGAGCGATGAAATCTTGACAGAACCCTTCGGGGTGAAGATAAGATGGATTAGCGGCGGACGGGTGAGTAACACGTGAGTAACCTGCCTTAGACATTGGGATAGCCTCGGGAAACCGGGATTAATACCAAATGAAATCACATATGCACATGCATAAATGATCAAAGCTCCGGCGGTCTAAGATGGACTCGCGTCCCATTAGCTAGTTGGTGAGGTAACGGCCCACCAAGGCGACGATGGGTAGCCGGCCTGAGAGGGTGAACGGCCACATTGGAACTGAGAAACGGTCCAAACTCCTACGGGAGGCAGCAGTGGGGAATATTGCACAATGGAGGGAACTCTGATGCAGCGACGCCGCGTGAACGAAGAAGGCTTTCGAGTCGTAAAGTTCTTTTATATGGGAAGATAATGACGGTACCATAAGAAAAAGCCCCGGCTAACTACGTGCCAGCAGCCGCGGTAATACGTAGGGGGCTAGCGTTGTCCGGAATCACTGGGCGTAAAGGGTTCGCAGGCGGAAATGCAAGTCAGGTGTAAAAGGCAGTAGCTTAACTACTGTAAGCATTTGAAACTGCATATCTTGAGAAGAGTAGAGGTAAGTGGAATTTTTAGTGTAGCGGTGAAATGCGTAGATATTAAAAAGAATACCGGTGGCGAAGGCGACTTACTGGGCTCATTCTGACGCTGAGGAACGAAAGCGTGGGTAGCAAACAGGATTAGATACCCTGGTAGTCCACGCTGTAAACGATGAGTGCTAGGTATCGGAATAATTCGGTGCCGCAGTTAACACATTAAGCACTCCGCCTGGGGAGTACGTGCGCAAGCATGAAACTCAAAGGAATTGACGGGGACCCGCACAAGCAGCGGAGCATGTGGTTTAATTCGAAGCAACGCGAAGAACCTTACCAGGGCTTGACATACTGAGGACCGGTATAGAGATATACCCTCTTCTTCGGAAGCCTCAATACAGGTGGTGCATGGTTGTCGTCAGCTCGTGTCGTGAGATGTTCAGTTAAGTCTGGCAACGAGCGCAACCCCTATCTTTAGTTACCAGCATTTCGGATGGGGACTCTAAAGAGACTGCCGATGATAAATCGGAGGAAGGTGGGGATGACGTCAAATCATCATGCCCTATATGCCCTGGGCTACACACGTGCTACAATGGAAGATACAAAGGGAAGCGAAATAGTGATATTAAGCAAACCTCAAAAAGTCTTTCCCAGTTCGGATTGTACTCTGCAACTCGAGTACATGAAGATGGAGTTGCTAGTAATCGCAGATCAGAATGCTGCGGTGAATGCGTTCCCGGGTCTTGTACACACCGCCCGTCACACCATGGAAGCTTGTAATACCCGAAGCCTGCGAGCAAACCTTAGGGAAGCAGCAGTCGAAGGTAGGATAGGTGACTGGGGTGAAGTCGTAACAAGGTAGCCGTATCGGAAGGTGCGGCTGGATCACCTCCTTTCTAAGGAAAATAATCTTCACACTATTTTAATTATATATATGGGGGTATAGCTCAGTTGGGAGAGCGCCTGCCTTGCAAGCAGGAGGTCAGGAGTTCGAATCTCCTTATCTCCACCATGAATAGCATGAAAATGCTACTCTGAACCTTCTTTGAAAAAAGAAGAGAACCATAACAACTTAAAAACTAATCAAAATTTCTTAAACAAACAATTAAACTGGAAATAAACAGAAATGTTTATTAACAAAGGTCAAGTTAAAAAGAGCACTAGGTGAATGCCTAGGCACCAAGAGGCGACGAAGGACGTGACAAGCTGCGAAAAGCTACGGAGAGGAGCAAATATCCATTGACCCGTAGATATCCGAATGGGGAAACCCACCGTAAGGTATCCTATAGCCAATCCATAACTATAGGAAGCGAACCAGGTGAACTGAAACATCTAAGTAACCTGAGGAAAAGAAAGAAAACTCGATTCCCTGAGTAGCGGCGAGCGAACGGGGAAGAGCCCAAAGTGTAAAAAGAGACAATAGCCAGCCAAATAATCTGGGAAGATTAACCAAAGAAGGTAAGAGTCCTGTAGGCGAAAGCAAAGATATCCGACACAAAAGAGTACCACGGAACACGAGAAATTCAGTGGGAAGATGGGGGGACCACCCCCTAAGGCTAAATACTACTTGGTGACCGATAGCGAACAAGTACCGTGAGGGAAAGGTGAAAAGAACCCCGAGAGGGGAGTGAAATAGAATCTGAAACCTAGTGTTTACAAGCAGCGAAAGTGGCATACGCCACGATCGTGTACTTTTTGTAGAACGGGCCAGCGAGTTACGATTACTAGCAAGGTTAAGCATTACAGATGCGGAGCCGAAGCGAAAGCGAGTCTAAATAGGGCGAAAGTTAGTGGTTGTAGACCCGAAACCGTGTGATCTATCCATGAGCAGAGTGAAGTTGAAGTAAAATTCAATGGAGGCTCGAACCGGGTAACGTTTAAAAGTTATCGGATGACTTGTGGATAGGGGTGAAAAGCCAAACGAACACGGAGATAGCTGGTTCTCCTCGAAATAGCTTTAGGGCTAGCCTCTAGTAAGACATGAAAAGGGGGTAGAGCACTGATTGGTTGCGGGGCATGCATATGTTACCAAAACCTATCAAACTCCGAATACCATATCATGCACTAGGGAGTCAGACTATGTGGGATGAGCTTCATAGTCGAAAGGGAAAGAGCCCAGACCATCAGCTAAGGTCCCAAAATTATAGTTAAGTGGGAAAGGATGTGGAGTTACTGAGACAACTAGGATGTTGGCTTAGAAGCAGCCACTCATTTAAAGAGTGCGTAATAGCTCACTAGTCAAGTGACTCTGCGCCGAAGATAACCGGGGCTAAACTATATACCGAAGCTATGGAACGAATAACGTTGGTAGAGGAGCAATGTATGAAGGACGAAGCATAAGCCGTAAGGCAGTGTGGACATCATACAAGAGAGAATGCTGGCATGAGTAGCGAGAGGTGAGTGAGAATCTCACCCGTCGAAAACCCAAGGATTCCTGAGCAAGGCTCGTCCACTCAGGGTAAGTCGGGACCTAAGGCGAGGCTGAAAAGCGTAGTCGATGGACAACAGGTTGAAATTCCTGTACCGATACAATCGTTAAAGGAAGTGGGGACGCAGGAGGATAATAAGAGCGCCCAGTTGGTGAGGCGTGCAAGCGCAAAGTCTGGAGAGTAGGCAAATCCGCTCTCCGAAAAGGATGAAGCGTAATGCGGATCGAAAACAAGTAGAGAAGCTTATGACTCCACACTGCCAAGAAAAGCCACTACAAGAGAAGTATCGCCCGTACCGTAAACCGACACAGGTAGGTGAGGAGAGAATCCTAAGACGAGCGGAAAAACCTTTGTTAAGGAACTCGGCAAAATGACCCCGTAACTTCGGGAGAAGGGGAGCCCCTGTAACAGGGGGCCGCAGTGAAAAGGCCCAAGCGACTGTTTACCAAAAACACAAGTTTCTGCTAAGTCGAAAGACGAAGTATAGGAGCTGACACCTGCCCGGTGCTGGAAGGTTAAGGGAAAAAGTTAGCGCAAGCGAAGCTTAGAACTGAAGCCCCAGTAAACGGCGGCCGTAACTATAACGGTCCTAAGGTAGCGAAATTCCTTGTCGGGTAAGTTCCGACCCGCACGAAAGGTGTAACGATTTGGGCACTGTCTCAACAAAGGATCCGGTGAAATTGTAGTAGCGGTAAAGATGCCGCTTACCCACGACAGGACGGAAAGACCCCGTGGAGCTTTACTGTAGGCTGAGATTGAATTTTGGGATTAAATGTACAGAATAGGTGGGAGGCAGAGAATTAGGTACGCCAGTATCTAAGGAGCCACCGTTGGGATACCACTCTTTTAATGCTAGAATTCTAACCTAACCCCATGAATCTGGGGAAGGGACACTCTCAGTTGGACAGTTTGACTGGGGCGGTCGCCTCCGAAAGAGTAACGGAGGCGTTCAAAGGTTCCCTCAGCACGGATGGAAATCGTGCGTAGAGTATAAAGGCAGAAGGGAGCTTAACTGCGAGACCAACAAGTCGAGCAGATGCGAAAGCAGGACTTAGTGATCCGGTGGTACCGAGTGGAAGGGCCATCGCTCAACGGATAAAAGCTACCCCGGGGATAACAGGCTTATCTCCCCCAAGAGTCCACATCGACGGGGAGGTTTGGCACCTCGATGTCGGCTCGTCTCATCCTGGGGCTGAAGTAGGTCCCAAGGGTTGGGCTGTTCGCCCATTAAAGAGGCACGCGAGCTGGGTTCAGAACGTCGCGAGACAGTTCGGTCCCTATCCGTCGTGGGCGTAGGAAATTTGAGAGGAGCTGTCCTTAGTACGAGAGGACCGGGATGGACAAACCTCTGGTGCACCAGTTGTACTGCCAAGTGCATAGCTGGGAAGCTAAGTTTGGAAGGGATAAGAGCTGAAGGCATCTAAGCCCGAAGCCCCCCTCGAGATGAGATTTCCCTCGAAAGATAAGACCCCTAGAAGAAAATTAGGTAGATAGGCTCAAGGTGTAAGTGTAGCAATACATTCAGCTAGCGAGTACTAATAGGTCGAAGACTTGACCAAAGAGTTAAAGGAAGATTAGTTTTTAAGTTAATCTGGTGAGAATAGGACAATGGACACACCTGTACCCATACCGAACACAGAAGTTAAGCATTAGTCCGCTGATGGTACTTGGTTGGCAACGACCTGGGAGAGTAAGTTATCGCCAGAAAGGGACAAAAGTCCCCAATAGTCTTAGGTAGCTCAATGGTGGAGCAACCGGCTGTTAACCGGTAGGCTGTGGGTTCGAGTCCCACCCTGAGAGCCATTAAAAAAGATAAGCCGGGGTGGCGGAACTGGCAGACGCACAGGACTTAAAATCCTGCGGTGGTTAAACACCGTATCGGTTCGATTCCGATTCTCGGCACCAAAAAGAAATAGTAGCCGGGTAAAAATGACGCGGGATGGAGCAGCATGGTAGCTCGTCGGGCTCATAACCCGAAGGTCGGAGGTTCAAATCCTTCTCCCGCTACCATAAAAATATATGGCGGCGTAGCTCAGTTGGCTAGAGCATACGGTTCATACCCGTAGTGTCAGGAGTTCAAATCTCTTCGCCGCTACCATTTTCAAAATAACGGTTTGTGATTTATAAACCGCCACCATATTAGGCCCTGTGGTCAAGCGGTTAAGACACCACCCTTTCACGGTGGTATCCCGGGTTCGATTCCCGGCAGGGTCACCAAGATGGACGCATAGCTCAGTTGGGAGAGCATCTGCCTTACAAGCAGGGGGTCATAGGTTCGAGCCCTATTGTGTCCACCAAAGTTGGCCTGGTAGTTCAGTTGGTTAGAATGCCAGCCTGTCACGCTGGAGGTCGTCGGTTCGAGCCCGATCCAGGTCGCCAATTAAATTTATATAGCAAATTTGTTTCAAATGTGTTATGATTAATAAGTGAGATGCTGGTGTAGCTCAATTGGTAGAGCAACTGACTTGTAATCAGTAGGTTAGGGGTTCAAGTCCTCCCACCAGCTCCAAAAAATCTTATAGGGACTTACAACATGGAGGAGTTCCCGAGTTGGCCAAAGGGGACGGACTGTAAATCCGTTAGTTTAACTTTCAGTGGTTCAAATCCACTCTCCTCCACCAAAAATTTTATATAAGATAATTATTATGCGGGTGTAGCTCAGTGGTAGAGCCCCAGCCTTCCAAGCTGGTTGCGAGGGTTCGATTCCCTTCACCCGCTCCATATTAAGCACCTATAGCTCAGTTGGATAGAGCAACGGACTTCTAATCCGTGTGCCGGGGGTTCGAATCCTCCTAGGTGCGCCAAATAAATATTGGGGTGTAGCCAAGTCGGTAAGGCACCAGACTTTGACTCTGGCATGCGTAGGTTCGAGTCCTGCCACCCCAGCCAAGTGAGACCCATTAGCTCAGTCGGCAGAGCACTTGACTTTTAATCAAGGTGTCGCGCGTTCGAATCGCGCATGGGTCACCATTTTTTTAATTTAATATTTGTGGAGAGGTACCGAAGTGGTCATAACGGGGCGGTCTTGAAAACCGTTAGGGTGCAAGCCCACAAGGGTTCGAATCCCTTCCTCTCCGCCATTTTTAATCTGTGGTTGACACAGATTTTTTATTGAAACTTAATAAGACCCATTAGCTCAGCCGGCAGAGCACTTGACTTTTAATCAAGGTGTCGCGCGTTCGAATCGCGCATGGGTCACCAAGTTAGCTGTGAATTTTTCACAGCTTTTTTATTATAATTTTTTAGATTTTAAGAATAAGATTTTATTAAAATAGTAAATTTTATTCTGTTTGCTAGGGGATAAGAAATTAAAAATCAAAAAGACTTTCTTAAATAGCTTGTATGAATTTAAGTAGAAAATTTTTTGGGTTTTATTAATAGATTGTAGAGAAATTGGGAGATACTATTCTTGAAGTTGTTTCTTATTTTAGCTAGAACTTATTATTATATTTAAAATTTATTTGACTTAGAACTTATTATTGAACTTATTATTATATTTAAAATTTATTTGACTTAGAACTTATTATTGAACTTATTATTTTATTTGAAATTTATTTGACTTAGTATTGTTTCACTCTAAAAATTTTTTAAAAATTAAGATAATTAAAATTTCTTAACCTTATCTTTACACTCTGAATGCTATACTACTTGTGAGGTGAAAACATGAAGGATTTTGCAGAAAAAAAGTTATCATATCTTATGTTACTCTTGTCTATTGCCTTTGTTATCTATGGAGCTTATAGACATGAAGTGGATACAGTGCTTTCTAAGGCAATAAGAATTTGTTTGGAGTGCGTTGGAATTGGCTAATTTAATAAATCTTCTAAAAAATATTGGTAAAAAACGAAATTTATTTCAAGGAACATTTGCCCTTCTTACAAACTTACATATTCCAAACTTCATCAAGGGAACTATCTACACAGGTAAGACTAAGAGCCTTTGTGTTCCAGGACTAAATTGTTATTCTTGTCCGGGAGCTGCCTTCTCTTGTCCAATAGGATCCTTTCAAGCACTAGTTGGCTCGTCTAAATTTAATTTTGCCTACTATGTGACGGGACTAATGCTTTTCTTTGGAACTCTATTTGGAAGGCTTATCTGTGGTTTCATGTGTCCCTTTGGTTTTTTTCAGGATCTCTTGTATAAGATTCCTACAAAAAAGTTCTCTACAAGAAAATTTTCATTTTTAAAATACTTGAAGTATTTGATTTTAATTTTTGTAGTCTTTCTTTTTGGAATATTCTTAACTGACGAACTTGGAGGAGCTTCTCCATACTTCTGTCAGTATATTTGCCCACAAGGTATACTGGAAGGAGGAATACCTCTTTCTATTGCCAACAAATCTATAAGAGGAGCCTTGGGAAATTTATTTAAGTTAAAGTTTGCAATTCTCACACTAATAACTTTGCTTTCAATATTTTTCTATAGGCCTTTCTGCAAATATCTTTGCCCTCTTGGTGCTTTTTATGCCATAACTAATAAGTTTTCATTTTACAAGTACCATGTGGATGATTCTTGTATTTCGTGTGGCAAGTGTAAGAGAGTTTGTAAGATGGATGTGGACATGTCAAAGAACCAAAACGCTCTAGAATGTATAAGGTGTGGGGACTGCCTAAGGGCTTGTCCAACTTCTGCAATTTCCACCTCTATTAATAAAAATAAAGTTGACGAAGGAGTAAGTTATGAATAAAGTTTTTAATAAGATAAGTAAGTTATTTGTCCTTATGATTCTATTGGTATCTATGACTGCATGCACAAGTAAGGCACCAGAAGCAAGTGATATTTCTGGTGGAGATTCTTTCCCAAAGTTTGATGCAGTAGACTTTAAGGGCAACCCAGTAAGCAGTGATGTCTTTAAAGACCATCCGGTGACAATTTTAAGCATTTGGTTCACAGGTTGTAAGGGTTGCATTGATGAAATGCCAGCTCTACAACAAATTAGCGAAGAGTTAAAAGATAAGAATGTAAAGGTTATGTCAATTTGCCTAGACACTTATGAAAATAAAGAAATTAAGGAAGAAGCAGAAAAAATATTAGAAGCTAAGGGAGTAAAATATACTAACCTTGCTGTTAAACCTTCTGAAGAAATTGATGCTTACCTTAAAAACCTAACTGCCTTCCCAACAACTTTATTAATTGATAGACAAGGCAAGATCATAGGCGATGCAAAAGTGGGTTCAGTTGATGACAAAGAAAAGAAAGCTGAACTTTACAAGAAAATTGACGAAGCAATAGCTAATGACAAAAAATAAATTTTTAAATTGCAATCACTATATAAATCCTCATTAATATACACCTATGGAGACTCCGAGAGGGGTCTTTTTTTTTTTTTTTTTACTTCTTGTTGCATTTGCAACAGAAAAGTTTTTATCTTTCTATTAAAATATTTTTAGAAGTTAAGAATTTTTAAAATATTTTAATAAATAGAAGGGATGAAGATTATGGATATGTTTTGTTACCAATGCCAAGAAACTTTAAAGAATAAGGGATGTACAAAGAGGGGAGTTTGCGGAAAGACAGCAACTGTTGCCAACTACCAAGATTTTTTAATTTGGATATCTAAGGGACTTTCTGAAATCGCTGTGAAAAGCGGGAAGGAAGATAAAGAGGTAATAGACAGAGTTATTTTAAATCTCTTTACTACTATCACTAATGCAAACTTTGACGATGCGCAAATAAAAAACAGAATCATAGATACTATTGAGCTTATGAATTCTTTGAGAGAAGAAAAAACTTATAGCGATGCAGGAGCTTGGTCATCTGTAGATTTTTCTGAAATCGATAAAAAAATTGCAAGTCACGAAGTTTCTATTCTTAGAGAAGAAAATGAAGACCTAAGAAGTTTAAAAGAGCTAATAACTTATGGCCTTAAGGGAATGGCTGCCTACGCAAGACATGCTAAGGTCTTGGGATATGAAGACCAAGAAGTAAATAAATTCATCTTAAGAACTATGGCTGATCTCTTAGAAGAAAAAAGCCTTGATGAATTAATTGCTTTGACTCTTAAGACTGGAGATATGGGCTACAGGGCCATGGCAACTCTTGATGGCGCCAACACAAAGACTTACGGAAACCCAGAAATTTCTGAAGTAAACATTGGAGCAAGAAAAAGTCCTGGTATCTTAGTATCTGGTCACGACTTAAAAGACTTTGAAATGCTCCTAGAACAAGCAAAAGCTTCTGGAGTGGATATTTACACTCACTCAGAAATGTTACCAGCAAATTATTATCCAAAGTTTAAAAAGTACGAAAACTTTGTTGGCAATTATGGGAATGCTTGGTGGAAGCAAAGGGATGAGTTTGAGTCTTTTAATGGTCCAATCCTAATGACAACTAACTGTATTGTTCCTCCAAAAGATTCTTACAAGGATAAGTTGTTTACAACTGGAGCTGCAGGCTATCCTGGATGCACTTACATTGAAGAGGACAAAGATGGTCACAAGGACTTCTCAAAAATAATTGAGCTTGCTAAGACTTGTGAGCCACCAGTGGAAATTGAAAAAGGAAAAATTGTGGGAGGTTTCGCTCACAGTCAAGTTATGGAACTTGCTGACAAGGTAATTGAAGCTGTAAAAAATGGCGACATAACAAAATTTGTTGTTATGGCAGGTTGCGATGGAAGAATGACTGGCAGAAATTATTATGAAGATTTTGCCAAGGAACTTCCTAAGTCAACTGTAATTTTAACTGCTGGTTGTGCTAAGTATAGATACAACAAGCTAAACCTTGGCGACATTAATGGAATCCCAAGAGTTCTTGATGCAGGCCAATGTAACGACTCCTACTCACTTATCCAAATTGCACTTGCTCTAGTAGATGCCTTTGGAGTGGAAAGTGTAAATGATCTTCCAATTGCTTACAATATAGCTTGGTATGAACAAAAGGCTGTAATAGTTTTACTAGCTCTATTAGCCCTAGGTGTTAAAAACATTCACCTTGGACCTACTCTTCCAGCCTTTTTATCAAAGAATGTAGTAGATGTTCTTGTAGAAAATTTTGGAATCGCCGGTATCACTAGTGTTGAAGAGGATATGAAAATTTTAAAAATAAAATAAATATTATGCTTGACATTTAAAATCTAAGCTAATATAATCATAAGTAATTCAAAAATAAACTTTTGAGAAGAAGAGTAACCTAAAATTTTGATTAAAGAGAGCTTCGTTTTGGTGAAAGAAGTAGATGAATTTTTTGTGAACATGGCCTTCTCTAGGAAATACTGATATTAGGTATTTACGGGTCTTCCCGTTACAGAAGTAGAGTATGATAGTACTTGAAGAGGTCGCTTTCGTGAGGAAGCGATAAATTAAGGTGGTAACACGAGCTTTCGTCCTTATGGGATGGAAGCTCTTTTTTATTGTTTTGGAGGAAAAATGATTGAAGTAAAAAATTTGGTTAAAGAATTTAAAACTGAGGGAAGAAGTTTTAGAGCCATAAATGATGTTTCTTTCAAGGTCAATCGGGGAGAGATTTATGGGGTCATCGGTTTATCTGGTGCCGGCAAGTCAACCCTTGTTAGATGTATCAATAGACTAGAAGAGCCAAGCTCAGGTGAAATCCTAGTCAATGGCAAATCTATCATTGGCCTAAATGAAAAGGAACTCAGGGCTGCAAGAAAGGATATTGGAATGATCTTCCAATATTTCAATTTATTCATGCAAAAGACTGTGGCAGAAAATATTGCCTATCCCCTAGAAATCTCTGGGGTGTCTAGGGAAAAGATAAATAAGAGGGTAGATGAACTTCTAAACTTTATTGACCTAGAAGATAAGAAGAACTCTTATCCAGCAGAATTGTCTGGTGGACAAAAGCAAAGGGTGGCAATAGCAAGAGCCATTGCAACTAACCCATCGATCCTACTTTCAGATGAAGGGACATCAGCCCTTGACCCGGCAAACACAAAGTCAGTCCTTAGTCTTTTAAAGAAAATCGTAGATGAATTTGACATGACTGTTATAATGATCACCCATCAAATGGAAGTTGCTAAAGAAATTTGTGACAGGATTGCAGTTATGGAGGCTGGAAAAATTATTGAAGAAAATAACACAAAGGAACTCTTCACTAATCCAAAGACTGCTGTAACAAGATCCTTTATAAAAAATCTTGAAGACGATGTGGAAGAAGGCTATGTAAGAGCTAGCGACTACAAGGGAGATGTCCTTAGACTATCCTATGCAGACAACAACTATGACAAGCCAATTCTTTCCCAATGCGTCAAGAAGTTTGACATAGATTTTTCCATCTTATCTGGAAATATAAACAAGCTAAATGCGGCAAATGTTGGTTACCTTACAGTTCAAATCCTAGGTAAGGATGAAGAAAGAGCAAGGGCCATTGAATTCTTAAAAGAAAACAGCGTAATTGTGGAGGTGCTTTAAATGGATAGAATAATTGATATAGTTTTACCGGCAATTCCACAAACTTTAATAATGGTAATTGCTTCGACAATAATTGCCCTTTTAATAGGTCTTCCCTTGGGAATAATTTTAACAACAACAAGACCTGGAGGACTTACTGAATCCTTAAAAGTTTATTCAGTCCTAGATGGAATCATAAACATCCTAAGATCCTTTCCTTTTGTAATCTTGATGATAGTTGTATTCCCCTTATCAAGATTAATTGTTGGAAAGTCCTACGGAACTGCAGCGATGATAATTCCACTTTCAGTTTCAGCAGCACCCTTTGTTGCAAGACTAATGGAAGGTTACCTTATCCAAGTTGACTCAGGAATCATCGAAGCGGCTAAGTCTATGGGATCATCTAAGAGTGAGATAATCTTTAAGGTCTTGATACCAGAGGCAATGCCAATGATAGTGACAGGTATCACAATGACAGTAATAAATGTTATTGGTTACTCTGCTATGGCTGGTGTCATGGGAGGTGGCGGTCTAGGAGATGTGGCAAATAGGTATGGTTACCAAAGAAATGAGCCCCTAATCCTATGGTCAGCAGTTCTTGTTATTATAATCTTGGTTCAAATAGTCCAATTTGTTGGAAACTTTTTGACTAAGAAGATTGACAAGAAAAAATAGAGAAGAAAAAGCGGAAGAAAAGAAGAAGAAAAAAGAAAAAAGAAATGACAACAAGGAGAAAAAAGATGAAGAAGACGAAAATTTTATTTACACTAATTGGACTTATTGCAGTTTTAACAGCATGTGGAAAAGACAACAAGCAAGAAGTAAAGGACACAAAGTCAGGAGAACTAACTAAGGTGACAATAGGTGCATCAGAGACACCTCACGGAGAACTTATAAAGGCCCTTGAACCAGAATTTAAAAAGGAAGGCATTGACCTTGACCTTGTAGTTTTCTCAGACTATGTTCAACCAAATCTACAACTTGAATCTGGGGACTTAGACCTAAACTTTTACCAACACCAACCCTATCTTGATAGCTTTAACAAGGACAGGAAGACAAATATAGTTTCCCTAGAAAATTCAAAAATATTTATAACACCCCTTCTTGGATTTTCATCAAAGATAAAGGATATCAAAGAACTTGAAGATGGGGCAGAAATTATAATTCCCAACGACCCAACAAATGGAGCAAGAGCCCTACTAATTCTTGACAAGGAAGGACTTATAAAATTAAAGGATAAGAACAACTTAAACTCAACTGAAGTGGACATAGTGGAAAATCCAAAAAACTTAAAATTCACTGCAGTTGATGCACAAAATATTCCAAGAGTTTATCAAGATGCAGACCTTGCCTTTATAAATCCAAACTTTGCAATCTCCAATGGACTTGATCCAAAGGACGCAATAATTACAGAAGCTAAGGATTCACCTTATGCAAACATAGTGGCAGCAAGATCTGGCGAAGAAAATAATGAAGTTTATAAAAAAGTTGTAAAAGTTTTACAATCAGAAGCAAGTAGAAAGTACATCGAAGATACTTTCAAGGGAGCAGTGCTTCCAACATTTTAATATTAATTAGTTAATAATTTTTTTAGAGGAGGATATATATGAAAAATTTTAAAAAATTATTTTTACTAGGATCAGTGGTCCTATCACTTGCCCTAACAGGATGTGGCGGTGCAAAGAAAGAAGATGCTAAGGCAGAAGCTCCAGCAGATGGAGACAACAAGATTGTTATTGGTGTATCACCAACACCTCATGGAGAAATCATTGAAGGTTTAAAACCAGAATTTGAAAAAGAAGGTCTTGATGTAGAAGTTGTTAACTTTGATGACTACATTCAACCAAATCTTCAACTAGAAGCTGGTGACCTTGATGCCAACTACTTCCAACACAAACCATATCTTGACAGCTTTACAGAAGAAAGAAACATCGATGATCTTGACGTCCTAGGTTACGTTCACATCGAACCAATGGCTATATACTCTGAAAAGTATAAGTCAGTTGATGAAATCGAAGATGGTGCAGAAATCATCATCCCTAACGATCCAAGTAACGGTGCAAGAGCCTTAATCTTACTAGAAGATGCTGGTCTAATTAAGTTAAAGGACAAGACAAATCTTAACTCAACAGAAAAAGATATTGCAGAAAATCCAAAGAACTTAAAGTTCACAGCAATGGATGCACCTTCAATTGCACAAGTTTATAAGGATGCAGGTGCTGCAGTTATTAACTCAAACTTTGCAATTGGACAAGGACTTGACCCAACTAAGGACTCAATCTTCTTAGAACCAACAGATTCACCATATGCAAACTTAGTTGCAATTAGAAAAGAAGATGCTGATAAGGAAAAATTCAAAAAATTCTTAAAGGTTCTTAACTCTGAAGAAGCTAAGAAGTTTATAGAAGAAAAATTCAAGGGAGCAGTTATACCAGCTTTCGAAAAATAAAAATTTAAAGAGATCCGAGAGGGTCTCTTTTTTATGCGATTCAAAGTTAATTTACTTTTGAAAACCAAAGAGAAAAAAATAAAAATCATTTCAAAAAGCTTTTATTATAAATTCATTTATCTTTCACAAATCCATACTAAGATAAAGTCATAAATTATTAGAGGAGGAAGAATATGAAGAAGAATGACAATTTAAATAAAAACCCTGGCATGGGAAAGATTGTAATTATTATCGCCCTAGTTTTTTCCCTTATTGGGGGAATAATTGGTTCAGCAATTACAACTTACAAGCTCTTGCCACAGGGAGAAAGTAAGACATCAAATAGTGATTCCAATATTACTATTTCTGCTAAGGACAATGTCTCAGTGGCATCAGCCGTTGCCAAGAAGGCCATGTCCTCTGTAGTTGGAATAACAACTAAGGGAGTTCAACAATCCTTATTTGGACAAGTTGAGGTCCAAGGTGTGGGCTCAGGTGTAATTGTTGACCCAAAGGGTTACATCCTTACTAATGCTCACGTTGTTAAACTAAATAACCAAGTTGTAAAAGACGTAACAGTTAGACTTAACAATGAAAAGGACATCCAAGGCAAGACAATTTGGGCAGATGAAATGATTGACCTAGCCATTGTAAAGATTAACACTGATGAAAAGTTAAATGCAGCAAGTCTTGGAGACTCTGATGCTCTTTCCATTGGAGACACTGCCATAGCAATTGGTAACCCAATCTCCCTACAATTTTCTCAAACAGTAACTCAAGGTATAATCTCTGGACTTGACAGGTATGTTGGAGCAGTTAGTGGTGGAGGTTATATGACTGGCCTTATCCAAACAGATGCATCAATAAATGGAGGTAACTCTGGTGGAGCCTTATTAAATGCTGAGGGAGAAGTCATCGGTATCAACACAGTTAAGGTTCAATCAGCTGAAGGTCTTGGTTTTTCAATTCCAATAAACTTCATAAAACCAATTATTAAACAAGTTATTGAAACTGGAAAATACAAGGAAATGTCTATGGGAATGCTAACTATGAATGTTGATGTAGCAGCCCAAGTCTTAAATGAAAAGCCAGATCTTGACAAGGGAATTTTTGTCTACAAGGTTTACGATGGATCACCTGCAGCTGCAGCTGGCCTAGAAGCAGGAGACATTGTTACAAGAATTGGCAAAGACCAAGTCTCTGACAACAATGCCTTAAAGTCAATTCTTTACAAGTACCAAGTTGGTGACAAGGTAGAAATCGAATATGTAAGAAATGGCAAGAAGATGACTACTGAAGTAAGCTTCACTGACTACTCAATAGAAAATGACAAGGAAGCCCAAAAGGACTTAAGAGCCCAAAATAGAGAAAGATCTGCTGAAGAAGAAGCAAGAGCAAGAAGACAAGAAGAGTTCTTCAATAGGTTTAGACAAGAATTTGGAAACAATTTTTAAAGAAGATATAAAAGTTAAAAAAGATTTTTATAAAGTAAAAGTGACACCTCATGGTGCCACTCTTGCTTTATTTTTTTGCAATTCTTTCTAATTTATCTGCGTGGAAGGAATTAAAATATTCTTCCAAGAGCTCCACGAACCTCTTGGCGTACTTGGTGATGTAGCGATCCTTATTTTTTATGGCATAGATGCCAAGAGTCACAGGCTCATCTCCAGAATAAAGAGGGAAGATGTTGACGTCGTCATCAAACTCGTCAGTCCACCTCTTGATATTCATTTGAGAAATGAAAACTGCAGCTATTGCCTTGTTGCAAATAGATAGGGCAATCCTGGAGTAGCCTGTTTCAATGTAGTCATTGGGTCTTACATCAGCCGCCTTGAAGCTCTCGTTGATAAGGCTCCTTATCCTGTTGTCTTGTGTATATAAAAGAAAGGGAAGCTTGCTGAAGTCCTTGAGATCAACTTTCTCAATAGATTTTTTCTTTAAGGTCTTAAGATTTTTAACATGTTTTTTAAGTAGCCTATCGCTGACACAGAGGTAAAGTTTTTCGTCTAGGAGGAGGTGAGATTTTAAATTTTCATTTTGGTAGTTCTCGTCAATGGAGATGGCAAGGTCTAATTTATTTTCAAGACACATGGCCTCCAAGTCTTTGGACTGCTTCTCGTGGAGGACAAGCCCAACTTGGGGAAACTCTTCAGTAAATTTTTCTATAATCGAAGGGATAAACATATCTGCACGAGGTGAAGAGGCACCTAGGATGAGCTTACCAATGTTTTCGCTCTCAAGGTCTCTTATCTTATTTATCATGTCGGACTCATTCGTTAGGAGTCTCTCGGCATAGGCAAGATACTCCTCGCCAATTGGCGTAAGCATTAGCTTTGGCTTTCTGAAAAAGAATTTAGTCCCGTAATAGTCTTCAAGTCTTTTAATGTGGTTGGAGAGGGTTTGTTGTGAAATGTAAAGTTTTTCTCCAGTTTCATTCATATTTAAAGTCTTTGCAAGTTCTGTAAAGTAGTAGATACTTTCAAAATTCATATTTCCTCCTATCAAAAATAATTTGTCATTTATACAAATATTTATTAATTTATTTTGTCGTACTTTTATTATATACTATGTGTATGTTAATTGTGAAATAAAATATTAAGAATCCCTTATAGTTTACCAGCTTTTTTTCCTTAATATCACAATTACCGGAATCCCCTTGCACCCACCTCCTTGGGTGCTTTTTTTTTACAAAAATTTAAGTTTAGGAGATTTTAAAATTAAAAAGCTATGAACTTGTAGGAGAATAATACTTTGTAAAGATTAGTAAACTTGAAAACAACTATGATCTTATAAAGACTTGTAAACTCGTAAATAACTTTGAATTCATAAATATGTAAAAGTTGCAAATAACTTTGACTTTCTAAAAATTTGTAAAGTTGCAAGACTTGGGGACTTAATTAATATTTGAAAGCTTATTAGACATTAGAAGTTTATAAAAAATTGCGAATTGCGAATTCCTATGATGATACAAGTTTATAAAAATTTCTTACTTATAAAAATCCCCTAATTTCTTAAATATAAATCTAAAATTTTTAAATAAATTACGATAAGATAATTTTGATAAATTTTATCAAAAACCCTTTACAAAATAAATTACCTATACTATAATAAACACAGTTAATGATAGCTAATGTCATTTAACAAAAATTACTTTGATTTTGGGAACCCCATAACTCCTAAGATTAATAATAAAATTATACCAATCTTCACTCTGAAAAGAGAAATTAAGACTGCTTCGGCAGTCTTTTTTTTGCGGGAAAATGAATTTTTTAAATAAATTAAAATAATATATTAAATAATTTAAGATGCTTAGGCTTATATTAACTTATGGGAAAGTTGTGGCTTCCTTGTAAGCATATATAATTTATGGGAAATTTAATTTATGAATGTAATATTTAGCTTGACTCTATAAAAATTTTAGAGATCTTAAATGAAAAATATTGAAAAACTTCTAAGTTTGTAAATTTTTGTAGTTTAAAATTCAAACTTAGACCTAGCTTTATAAATTTAAAAACTCAAGCTAAAATCCTTTAGATAATAAAATATATTTACATAAACTTTACAAAAACTCCCCAAAATTTTAAAATATTGTATAATTAAAAATTAGAAGGTGATTAGATGTTTAATAAAAATAAATCAAAGGAGGTCAAGGCCTTTAATGTCTATGACATTTTGATTCATGGACTTTTTGGATTAATAATTGGTCTTGCCATGCTTGTATTGGCACCAGGTGGAGGGCTGCCTGACAAATTAATAAGAACTCCTCTGGTTTTAATTTTAAATTTTATCCCAATACTACTTACGGGAATTTTATTTCAAGGACTTATAGGTAGAAGAAGACCTGCCTTAATTTTAAATTCCATTTTTTACTTAGTGATTTTTGTTGTCAACAGAAATAAGGTTTTTTATAGGAATGCGCCACTTAAAATTTCTGATATTAGGCTTGCTGGCGAAGCTCTTAACATGACTAAGAATTCTTATTATCCTGACCTAAGGGGTAGTCTTACAGCTCTTGCTAGCTTAGTTGTCTTGCTTGTCATAGCATTTATATTTAAAAGTAAAAAAATTAGATTAAAGGACAGAATAATTTCAGTCCTTGTAGTTTTAATTTCATCAGCCTTGCTTATTACTTTTGTCTACTCTAAGGACGGTCTATACTACAAGCTTCCAGTTAAGGGAAATATTTACAATTCAATTGATCAGTGTAACTCAAAGGGCTTTAATTATTCCTTTTTATACAATCTGAAAAATTCTTTCATAAGGCCGCCAGAAGGCTACAATGAAAAAGAAATTGCAGAACGTGATTCCAAAGATCAAAGTAAAAACATTGAAGCCATAAAGAAGATGGAAAGACCAAACATAATTTGGATAATGGGAGAAGCCTTTACAGACTTGTCGCAAGATCCACAATTTACTTTTGAAAAGGGCAATGACCCTAACGAAAACTTTAAAATCTTGCAAGATAAATCTGTTCTACATGGAAGGGTTGTTGTCCCTGCATATATTGGTGGAACAGGCGACACAGAGTTTGATGTCTTGACAGGGGCAATGACTATTAATTGTGCACCAGACAACAACTACGCCTTTAATGCCATAAAAAGAGATGTTGGATCTCTTCCAAATCTTTTAAAAACTATTGGCTACAAGACCTATGGTTTTCACCCTGGCTTTGCCTGGTTCTATGGAAGAAAAGATGTCTATCCAAAGATTGGACTTGATGACAATATCTTCCTAGAAGATATAAAGGAACCTCTTATGAAGGGCGGATATGTAGATGAAAAACAATTCACAGAAATTTATAAGGAAAGATTTTTAAAGGCAGTAAAGGAATCTAAGGAACCAGTTTTATCTTACGCAGTTGATATCCAAAACCACGGACCTTATGATCTTAGCAAGTATGGAGAAATTTTGCCTTTCACATGTAAGTCACAACTTACTGAAGATGTGAAGAACAGTATTGGTTCTTACTTCTTGGGGGTAAAGGCCATGGATACAATGTTGGGAGAAATGTACAAGACCATGGAAGAACTTGACGAGCCAACTATTATGATCTTCTACGGTGACCACTTGCCAGGACTTGGCACAAATCAGTCAGGCTTCGATGAAATTGGAAAGCATCTTTCCAATGATAATATTGACAAGGAAGTAGAATTTTACTCCACTCCTTATATAGTAGTTGCTAATGAAAAGGCCAAGGTCCTCATGGATAAGAATAAGGTTGAAGTAAAGGATGGTCAGCCAATTGCTGCATGCTATCTTTCATCAACTGTGCTTGATATGTTGGGTTTCAACAAGGTAGATAACTTCTTTATCTACAATTCAGATTTGAGAAAGAAGCTCCCAATTATTTCAAGAAATTATGTATTTGATGGCAAGGAAGCTTACCCAAGACAAGAAGTAAAGGGTAAGGCCAAGGATTATTATGACGACTACAGGAGATACCAATATTACAGGATTAACAAGTAGGTGATTAAATGGAAAATATTTTAAATATAGTTGAAGAAATATCTGGTGAACTCGATTCCCTTAGAAAATTTATTTATGATAATCCAGAAATTGGCTTTGAAGAGTACAAGTCTTCAAAGGCCC
The DNA here is from genome assembly GCF_965119475.1 of Peptoniphilus sp. Marseille-Q6390. Lineage (NCBI taxonomy): Bacteria > Bacillati > Bacillota > Tissierellia > Tissierellales > Peptoniphilaceae > Peptoniphilus > Peptoniphilus sp. Marseille-Q6390. The sequence goes on from NZ_CBCPLS010000002.1 coordinate 234,168, forward strand.
ACATAGATTTGTTAAAAAAGCATGGCTTTGATGTGGAGTGCCCTTATCTTGGATGCGAGACTTCCTTTAAGGCAGTTTACGATTCAAAAAAACCTGGGAGGACAATTTCATATTTGTCAGAATATGATGCCCTACCAGGAATTGGTCACGGATGTGGTCACAACATCCTAGGAGCTACTGCCACAGGAGCAGGAATAGTTTTGTCAAAGTTAATTGATGAAATTGGGGGAAGAGTTATTGTCTTTGGGACTGCTGCAGAAGAAGTTGGCGGCACAAAAATTGAACTTTCAAGGTCAGATGAACTAAAGGATGTTGATGTTGCCATTGAGATGCACCCAGGAGATATTAACTCAGTTACACCAAACTCCTTGGCCCTTGCAACAAGAAGATTTGAATTCTTTGGAAAGACTGCCCACGCTGCAGACACACCTCATGAGGGAATCAATGCTCTTGATGCACAAATAGTTTTATTCTCAGCTATAAATGCCCTAAGACAACAAACAAAGGACGGCTCAAGAATCCATGGAATTATAAAAGATGGTGGCAAGGCTGCCAACATTATTCCTGACTACACTGATTCAAGATTTTATGCAAGAAGTCCAGAGAAAAAATATCTCTTAGAACTTTTAGAAAAACTTGAAGCTTGTGCCAAGGGTGCTGCCCTTGCAACAGGTTGCCAAGTTAAAATTTCTGAATACGAAAAGGGAAATGATAACACAGTTAGAAATCTTGCCTTTAATGAAGTCCTAATGGAAAAAATGGAAAAGTATCTTGATGAAGAAGTTAAGGACATAGAATTAAACTCAGGCTCCACTGATGCAGGAGATATTTCTCACGAAGTTCCAACACTTCACGGCTATTTTAAAATCGCTGAAGAAGGAACACCATCTCACACAGTTGAGTTTAGGGACGCGACTATGACTGACTATGCTTTTGACCAAATGAAAAAAACTATTGCAGCCATTGTTGAAGTTGGAATAGAAGTTTTACAAAATGATGAAGTTTATGAAAAAATTATTAGTGAGTTTAAAGAAAGTGTAAAAACTGGTAAAATTATCCCTCACAAGAATTAAATAGCTATAAGGTATTAAAAAACGCCTCTCTTCTTGGTATAATATTAAGGATAGAGGTGTTTTTTTGTGAAAACAGACATATTTAAATTTAAGGGAAATGGCAAAGATAAAGTTTATCTAAAAAAAATAAGCCAGACCCTAAGAGATGGAGGCCTCGTTGTCCTGCCAACAGAAACTGTCTACGGACTTGGTGGCAATGGACTTAACAAGAGGACTTGTAAAAAAATATATGAAGCCAAGGGCAGGCCTAGCGACAACCCACTAATACTTCACATAGCAGACAATTCTCAACTAGATGATTTAGTTGCAGAAGTACCAGAAGTGGCAAAAAAATGTATTAAAAAGTTTTGGCCAGGTCCCTTAACAATAATTTTCAAGAGGTCAGACAAGGTACCTGATGAAGCGACAGGAGGTCTTGACACAGTTGCCATAAGAGAGCCAAGCAACAAGATTGCTCACGACATCCTAAAGTCAGTGGATTTTCCAGTAGCTGCCCCTTCAGCAAACTTATCTGGCAGACCTTCACCAACTAAGGTGGAACACGTAATAGAAGACCTTGATGGTCGAGTTGATATAATTGTAGATGGTGGCCACTCTGTTGTTGGAATAGAATCAACAGTTCTTGATGTGACAGTTGACCCACCAATGATTTTAAGGCCTGGTAAGATTACTCTTGAGGACCTACAAGAAGTTGATGAAAGAATAACTATTGATTCAGCAACTATTGATTCCAAGTCCCACGAAGTTCCAAAATCACCGGGACAAAAGTACAGGCACTATGCCCCAAGGGCAGAGGCAATTTGCTTTGGCGGTAGACTTGACAAACTTGTAAATGAAATCAAGAAAAATATAGAAGAGAACAAGGACAAGAAAATTGCAGTCCTTGCAACTGAGGAAACCTATGACGAGTATGAAAACACTGGTGTAGAATTACTTATAAACCTTGGATCAAGAGAGCATTTGGAAGAGGTTGCTACAAATCTTTTTGATGCACTAAGAAGATGTGACGAAGAAGATATTGACATAATTTTTGCGGAAGGTTTTGAACTTAGGGGAATGGGCCTTAGTATAATGAATAGACTTTTGAAGGCTTGCGGTGGCAAGGTAGTCATGAGAATTTAGGAGGAAATATGAAAATAGGAATTGGTTCAGATCACGCAGGTTTTTATTTAAAAAAAGACCTAATCCAATATCTTGAAGAAAAAAATATTGAAGTCAAGGACCTGGGACCCTTTGATGATTCAAGGGTAGACTATCCAGACTATGGTCATGCAGTTGGTCATGCTGTAATAGATGAAGGCCTAGACTTTGGGATAGTAATTTGTGGATCTGGAATTGGAATTTCAATTTCTGCAAATAAGGTTAAGGGAATAAGGGCAGCACTTTGCTCTGAACCCTACTCTGCAAGGCTTGCAAGACGTCACAACGACGCCAATGTATTGGCCCTTGGAGCAAGACTTATAGGTCATGACATGGCAATAGAAATACTAGATGCCTTCTTAGATGAAGAATTTGAAGGCGGAAGACACATTAATAGAGTAAATAAAATCGAGGAGGACTAAAATGGGATACACTTTAATAAAACACCCACTAATTGATCACAAGATGACAATCTTAAGGAAAAAAGAAACAAGCTCCATGGAATTCAGACAAGTTGCCAATGAAATAGCAACTCTTATGGGCTATGAAGTTACAAGAGACCTTGAAACTGAAGAAATTGAAATAGAAACTCCTATTTGTAAGACTACAGGTAGAGTTATCTCTGGTAAGAAGGTTGGAATTGTTCCAATCCTAAGAGCTGGACTTGGTATGGTAGAAGGTCTACTTACAATTATCCCTGCAGCAAGAGTTGGTCACATAGGAATGTACCGTGACCCAGAAACTCACAAACCAGTAACTTATTATTCAAAACTACCTAAGGACGTTTCATCAAGACTTATGCTTGTTGTTGACCCAATGCTAGCAACTGGTGGATCCCTAATAGAAGCTATAGACGAACTTAAGAGAAATGGTGCAAAAAACATTAAATCTATAAATCTTTTAGCAGCACCAGAAGGAGTTAAGGCAGTTCAAGAAGCCCACCCTGATGTGGAAATCTACCTTGCAGCCCTTGATGAAAGATTAAATGATGATAAATATATTGTACCTGGCCTAGGAGATGCGGGAGACAGATTATTTGGAACTAAGTAAGAGGTTAATATGTATAAATATATAATTCCTTTTTTGGCTGCCTTTATACTGACATTTATTCAAATGCCTTTTACTATAAAGATTGCTAAAAAGAAGGGTTTTTTAGATGTGCCTAAGGATGAGAGACGTGTCCACAAAAAGCCTATACCAGTAGGCGGTGGCATAGCCATGGTAATATCCGTATCCATCCTCATGGTCTATTTTCTGCCAATAAATAAAAACTTAATAATGGCACTTATTGCTTCTCTTATCATTGCCATATCTGGACTTTATGATGACAAGGAAGGTCTAAGTCCCAAGTTAAAATTTCTTTTTCAAATTTTAGCTGCAGTAATATTAATTATTGGCGGTATGAAAATTGAATTTTTTACAAATCCCTTTGACTCCCATGATGCCCTACTTATTTTAAATATCTTGTCCATACCAGTAACAATTTTTTGGGTTTGCGGAATAACAAACACAATTAACTTAATTGATGGACTAGATGGATTGGCATCAGGTGTCTCAATGATATGTGCCATCTCCATGTTCTTCATAACATACAAGATGGGAAGGTACGATGTGAGCCTTGTATGTGCCCTAGTAGCAGGAGCATGTCTGGGATTTTTACCCTTCAACTTCAATCCGGCAAAGATATTTATGGGAGATACGGGAGCCCTTTACCTTGGATTCATGCTTTCATATATAAGTATTTCTGGATTTTTAAAACAAGCTGCTATCTTAATGATATTTGTGCCAGTTTTAATCCTAGGAGTGCCAGTATTTGACACAGCCTTTGCCATGGTTAGAAGGAAATTATCAGGCAAGTCCATGGTGGAAGCCGATAAGGGTCATCTTCACCACAGACTTTTGAAGATGGGACTAAATCAAAGGCAGACTGTTGTAATTCTCTATTCTATATCTGCAATCTTTGGAGTTCTTGCAAACTTAATTTCAAGATTCCATTCATCCATTGCCCTTGTAATCTCAATAGGAGTTTTACTTATAATAATTGCAACGGGAGTTGCAGCAGGTATGTTAAAAAACAAGGAGGAATAAATTGAAGGTATTATTTGTATTTGGTACAAGACCTGAGGGCATAAAGATGGCACCAATAATAAAGGAAATTCAAAAGAGAAAGAACCTTGAGTGCTATACCTGTGTCACAGGTCAACACAGAGAAATGTTGGACCAAGTGCTAGAAATTTTTGATATCAAACCAGACTATGATTTAAATATTTTTAAGAAGGGACAATCCCTTACAGATGTAACTACAAAAACCCTTCTAGGTCTAGAAGAAATTTTAGATGAATTAAAACCAGACATCTTGCTTGTCCAAGGAGATACTACTACAGTATTTGCTGCAGCCCTTGCAGCCTTTTATAAAAAAATAAAAATTGGTCACGTAGAAGCAGGCTTAAGATCAGGCAACCTTTTTTCACCTTATCCAGAAGAAGCAAACAGGAAGCTAACAGGTGTTATTTCAAATTATCATTTTGCTCCAACTGAATCAAACAGGCAAAACTTAATAAATGAGGGCTATGATGAAAAAAATATTTTCATAACTGGAAATACTGTTATAGATGCACTCAAATATTCTGTAAGAGAAGATTTTGTTTTTGACGATGAAATTTTAAACGATTTAGATTATAATAGAGATGTAGTGTTACTTACTGCACATAGGAGAGAGAATTGGGGCAAGCCAATGGAAGATATTTTCAAGGCTATAAGGCGTGTAGTCTTGGAAAAAGAAAATCTTGAAATTGTATTCCCAAGACATTTAAATCCTATAGTAAGGGAAGCTGCTGAAAAGTATTTTGCTGATTTAGATAGGGTTCATTTAATTGAACCACTTTCCTACCTTCCTTTTTCAAACTTAATGGCAAGGGTAAAATTTGTCGTTACAGATTCAGGAGGTGTTCAGGAAGAAGCACCTGCTCTAGGGAAACCCGTTCTAGTTCTTAGAAATGAGACAGAGAGAATGGAGGGAGTAGAGGCTAAGACTGCAAAGCTTGTTGGTACAAAAGAACAAGATGTTTATGAGTCTATAGTTGCCTTACTTGAAGATAAGGACCTATATGACGAGATGGCAAAGGCTGTTAACCCTTATGGTGACGGTCATGCTGCAGAAAAAATTGTTGATGTACTAGAAGGTATGATTTGATTTTAGGATATTAAATCTATTTAGCTAGCAGTATAAATTGGCATAGCTTTTAGCAAAAGTTGAAATAAGAGAGAAATAATATTTTTACTCGCACAACTTGTACAAATCAAAGGGAGAGATTGTTTTACTAGTGGCAATTGCCACAGGGAAGTAATAAGGAGGAAAACATGGAAGATAGAATTGTTATAGCATCAGCTGCAAGAACAGCTGTAGGTAGTTTTGGAGGACAATTTAAGAACACTTCAGCAGTAGAACTTGGTTCAATTGCAGCAAAAGAAGCTCTTAAGAGAGCAAATGTTAAGGCTGATATGGTAGATGAAGCTTATATCGGTAATGTTCTTCAAGCAGCACAAGGACAAAACGTTGCAAGACAAGTTGTACTTGGAGCAGGAATTGATATTAAGACTCCAGCAGTTACACTTAACATCGTTTGTGGATCAGGACTTCGTGCAGTAAGTTTAGCAGCTCAAGTTATTAAGGCAGGAGATGCTGAAATCGTACTAGCTGGTGGTACTGAATCAATGTCAATGGCACCTTACGCTCTTACAAACGAAAGATGGGGAGCAAGAATGGGCGACAAAAAAGTTGTTGATACAATGATTAACGACGGACTTTGGGATGCTTTCAACGACTACCACATGGGTATTACAGCTGAAAACGTAGCTGAAAAATATGGAATTACAAGAGAAATGCAAGACGAACTTGCTGCAAGATCTCAAAACAATGCAGAAAGAGCTAAAAAAGAAGGAAGATTTAAAGACGAAATCGTTCCAGTAGAAATTAAAGATAGAAAAGGCAATGTAACAGTTTGTGACACTGACGAATTCATTAGAGACGGTGTAACAGCTGAAGGACTTGCAAAACTTAGACCAGCTTTCAAAAAAGACGGTACAGTTACAGCAGGTAACGCATCAGGAATCAACGACGGTGCAGCTATGCTTGTACTAATGAAAGAATCTAAGGCAAAAGAACTTGGAGTAGAACCTCTTGCATACATTATTTCTTATGCAACAGCAGGTGTTGACCCTAAGATTATGGGTACAGGACCTATTCCTTCATCAACTAAGGCACTTGAAATTGCTGGACTAAAGGCAGATGACCTTGACCTAATCGAAGCTAACGAAGCTTTTGCTGCTCAAGCTGCTGCAGTTAACAAGGAAATGGGCTTTGACATTAACAAAGTTAACGTAAATGGTGGAGCTATTGCAATAGGTCACCCAATTGGAGCAAGTGGTGCTAGAATCTTAACAACTCTATTATTCGAAATGAAGAAGAGAGATGCTAAGAAAGGACTTGCTACACTTTGTATCGGTGGAGGAATGGGAACAGCTCTTATCGTAGGAAGGGACTAAGCTAGATGGACTATAAATATCTAATAGTAGAAGAAAAACCTAATGGAGTTATTCTTATAACACTTAGTAGAGAAAAGAGCCTAAACGCACTTAACTCTGCTATGTTAAAAGAAATTCACCACTTCTTCTCAAATGTTGATGAAGATGTAAGATGTATTATAATAACAGGTGCAGGCAAATCCTTTGTTGCCGGTGCCGATATTGCAGAAATGGCAAACTTCACAGCTAGTGAAGCCTACGACTTTGCAAAACTTGGTATGGATACTTTCATGGAAATTGAAAAATGTAGAACACCAGTTATTGCGGCAGTTAATGGCTTTGCCCTTGGTGGTGGATGTGAAATTTCTATAGCTTGTGACATAAGACTAGCATCTACTAAGGCAAAATTTGGTCAACCAGAAGTTGGTCTCGGAATCACACCAGGATTTGGTGGAACACAAAGACTTTCTAGAGTAATAGGACCAGGATACGCAAAGGAACTTATCTATACAACAGAAATGATTGGTGCTGACAAGGCTTACCAAATTGGACTTGTAAACCACGTTTACGAACCAGAAGAACTTATAGATAAGGCTATTGAAATGGCAAACAAAATTGCATCTCACGCTCCTAAGGCTGTTGAATACGCTAAGCAATCTATTATCAATGGATCCCAAACAGATATTGATACAGCTATGCAAATTGAAAAAACTCACTTTGGCCTATGTTTTGCAACTAATGACCAAAAAGAAGGCATGGATGCATTTTTAAATAAGAGAAAATCAGAATTTACAGGGGAATAAAAGAGGGGATAACAATGAAAATAGCAGTAATTGGATCAGGTACTATGGGAGCAGGTATTGCTCAAGTACTTGCAACTCATCATGAAGTAATAGTTAGAGACATTGCACCAGAAGCATTAAAGAATGCTGAAAGCAAAATCGTAAAGGGTTACGAAAAAAATGTTTCTAAAGAAAGAATGACAAAAGAAGAAATGGATAAGGCTCTGGCAAATCTTAAATATTCAAGTGATATTGAAGATGTAGTTGACTGTGACCTTATCATTGAAGCAGCTACAGAAAATCCAAAAATCAAAAAAGCTATCTTTACAGAATTATGTGAAAAATGCGAAGCAAAAACTGTTCTCGCATCAAACACTTCATCTCTTTCAATAACTGACATTGGCGCAGCTACAAAAAGACCTGAAAAAGTAATTGGCATGCACTTCTTCAATCCAGTTCCAGCAATGAAACTTGTTGAAGTAATCTCTGGAAAGAAAACTGATCCTAAAGTTAAGGATATGATTATTGAACTTTCTAAAGAAATTGGCAAGACACCAGTAGAAGTTGACGAAGCACCTGGCTTTGTTGTAAATAGAATTTTAATTCCAATGATCAACGAAGCAATTGGTATTTACGCAGAAGGCATTGCATCAGTTGAAGACATTGACACAGCAATGCAACTTGGCGCAAACCACCCAATGGGACCTCTTGCACTAGGAGACCTTGTAGGACTTGATGTTGTTCTTGCAATTATGGAAGTTCTTTACAATGAATTCGGCGATCCTAAGTACAGACCTCACACACTTCTTAAGAAGATGGTTAGGGCTGGACTACTTGGAAGAAAAACTGGCGAAGGATTTTACAAATATTAATTTCAAAAAATTAGGGGAAGGCGAGAGCCTTCTCTTTTTTTTATGTTAATTTATCATAACGAGTGCAACACAAAATATCTAGGATATGGATTTTACCAAAACAATGAAACCCAATTAAAAGTACACAAAGAAATCCTAAAGAAACTAAAGGGAAAACTAAAACCAGTAACAAGCAGAAGTAATGTACTAGGCTATAGGAAAAGAAGAATAAAAATTAACCAAATCATAAGAGGATGGATACAATATTTCAAACTAGCAAATATGAAAAACCACTTTCAAAAACTAGACGAATGGTTAAGAAGAAGAAGAATAAGAATGTGTGCATGGAAGACTTGGAAGAAAGTAAAAACAAAATTTACAAATCTAGTAAAATTAGGGATAGCAAAATTACAAGCTTGGAAAAGGGCAAACACGCACAAATCCTATTGGAGAATAGCCAAAAGTCCAGTACTAAGCAGAGCTCTTAAAAATAAAAGAATAGCTGAAAGGGGCTATATATCCATAGTCAGCTATTACAATAAAGTTCATATTAAACTGTAGAACCGCCGTATACGGAACCGTAGGTACGGTGGTGTGAGAGGAGGTAGATGAATTAATCATCTACCTCCTACTCGATTTGGTATAATAAGATAATAACGATATCATAAAATATTTTATATTCATTGACTTAAAAATAATTTGTTGTATGATACAATTAAAATAATTTTATAGGAGGATTAATATGAAGAAAGAATTAGATATAAAGAATATACTTTTTATTTCTTTAACTGCTTTACTATTCAGTTATTTGGGAACTAAATTATACTTATATTCTGGAAATAAAGCATTGATGGCTGTAATGGATATTGTATATTATGTATTTATAGTTGTTGGTTTTGTAAAAATATTTAAAGCTATGTTTAAAGATAATATTAAGTTTTCAAATAATGAAGTTTTCTTTATGATAGCTGGTGCTATTTATACTTTTAGTTTAGTATTAATTCAAGAATTCAATGATATACATTCGAGAAGTCTAATTTTTTCTATTATATTGATACTTTCTTCAATTTATCTTATTAAAATCAAATTAAAAGTTTAATATATTTATTAAATTAGGGAATTAAATTGAAAAAAAGGTTCTAATGTATTAATAAATCTTAAAACGATTATAAAATGTATGTTGTATGTAGATAAAAAATATATTTTGGTTTGTTTATCAGAAGCTTCATTTAACGGATTAAAAAGGAGGACATTGAAGTCCTCCTTTTTTGTTAGGTTAATAATATTTTTAATTCTTTGGAATTTTAATTGTGTTTTTACTTTATCATCTTATTTTTTCGGCATTTGTTTTAAAATTTTTTCTTACTATAAAATAAGCTTTCACGATTTTTTTTAATGAATTATAGGATTTCTAAAATTTCTTTTATGGAATCAATTTTGTATGTCGCATCCTTGCCTTCCTCTGCTGGTCCAAAGCCGTAGGTGCAGAAGATGCTCCTCAGATTATTTTTGTGGGCTGCGTCCATGTCGTGGTGTCTATCGCCAACAAAGATAATTTCTTCTCTAAGATTTTTTCTATCTTGTCTAATGATCTCGTCCTTTGGGATGAAGTCAAAAGTTTCTGCTGCGTAGTATGTTTTGAAATATTTTTTTATGCCATAGATATCAAGGGCTTGGTCCAGGTAGGACTCACGACAGTTGGAAAGGATGTAGAGGTCGTAATTATTTGAGAGTTTTTCCAAGACTTCCTCTGTTCCGTCATAGAGCTTGCCGACTTTGTTTTTTATATTTTCGTCCATCCTTTGACCAACATGAGCCATTACTTTTAACTTGAAGTCTTCATCAGCATCAGGTGCTAAGAGGTCGTAGGCAAAGTTCGGTTTCTCACCTAAAAATCTTTTTACATTGTCTTCAGAAAGTTCAAAGTCTTTGGCATAGCCATGGTCCTTTAAAATTTTTACTCCCTCAGAGAAGGCAGGGTAATAAATTTTTATGGTGTCGTGAAGAGTCCCGTCAAAGTCAAAAATTATGCTTTTGACATTTTTCAAATCTTCTCTTATAGAATTTTTATCCACGAATCTCACCAAGTAGGTTTGCCATTTCAATAGCAGCTGTTGCAGCATCGAAGCCCTTGTTGCCAGCCTTTGTACCTGCTCTTTCAATAGCTTGTTCTATATTTTCTGTTGTTATAACTCCAAAGATAATTGGCACTCCAGTATCAAGTGAAGATGATGCGATTCCCTTGGCAACTTCAGCTGATACAAGTTCGTAGTGGGTAGTTGCTCCTCTTATAACCGCGCCTAGGGCAATAACTGCGTCGTATTTTTTGCTTTGAGCAAGGGCCTTTGAAGCTAGTGGAATTTCAAAGGATCCTGGTACCCAAATCACTTCGATTTCTTCCTCCTTAACTCCATGCCTCTTTAGTCCATCGAGACAGCCATCCAATAACTTTGAAACTATAAATTCGTTAAATCTTGCTAAAACTATTGCGTATTTCTTTCCTTGTGATTGTAAATTTGCACTGTAAACTTTCATAATTCCTCCAATTTTATTTTAAATTTTATTTTTAATTTACTAATTATTTGTTTGTATTAAATTCTGATAAGATGTGGTTCATCTTTTCTGCCTTAGTCCTCAAATAGAACTCGTCGTGTTTTGTTGAGTGAACTTCTATTGGAACTCTTTCCTTTATAATCATGCCAAACTCTTGAAGTGAATAGACCTTGTCTGGATTGTTTGTAAGAAGCCTTAACTCTTTAACACCAAGGTCCTGAAGAATTTGAGCACCAGTTGCATAATCTCTTGCATCTTCTGGGAAACCTAGAGCCAAGTTTGCCTCAACTGTATCCATGCCTTGGTCTTGAAGGGCATAGGCTCTGATTTTATTTACAAGTCCAATTCCACGGCCTTCTTGACGCATGTAGAGGAGGATGCCTCTGCCTTCCTTGTCAATTTGGTTCATGGCAAGGTGGAGTTGGTTGCCGCAGTCGCATCTTGATGAACCGAAGCAGTCGCCAGTTAGACATTCAGAGTGGACTCTTGTTAGGACGTCCATGCCGTCGCCAATTTCTCCCTTAACAAGGGCAATGTGGTGTTCGCCAGTTACCTTATCAATGTATGCATGGGCCCTAAAGTCTCCAAACCTTGTTGGAAGTTTTGCTTCAGCAACTTTTTCTACGATTTTTTCGTGTCTCTTCCTATAGAGAAGGAGCTCTTCAGTTGTTGTTATCTTCATGTTAAGCTTTTGGGCAAGCTTGAAGAGGTCTTCGCCACGCATCATGTGACCATCATCTTGCATTATTTCACAGCAAAGTCCAACTTCTTTAAGACCAGCAATCTTCAAAAGGTCAACAGTTGCTTCAGTGTGGCCACGTCTTACAAAAATTCCATCTTTTTTTGCAACAAGGGGGAACATGTGACCAGGTCTTCTAAAGTCTTCTGGCTTTGCATCATCTTCTGCAAGTTTGTTGGCAGTTAGGGCTCTCTCCCAAGCTGAGATTCCTGTAGTTGTATCTACGTGGTCAACGGAAACTGTAAAGGCAGTTTCGTGGTTGTCTGTGTTATCTGCCACCATTTGATTTAATTTTAATTTTTCTGCATACTCCCTAGACATTGGCATACAGATTAGGCCCTTGGCAAGGGAAGCCATGGTGTTTAGACTTTCACCAGTGGCAAACTCTGCTGCCTGAATCATGTCGCCTTCGTTTTCTCTGTCTGGCTCGTCAGTTACTATAATGATTTCGCCCTTTTTAAGAGCTTCAACAACTTCTTCTATAGAATTAACTTTCATTTTATCTCCTCTCAATTTAAAAACCATTTTCTAGTAAAAATGATTCAGTAATTTTGCTTTCACTTTTTGCATTTACAAAATTGTAGACATAGCGACCAATGATGTCGGTCTCAATATTAATCATGTCTCCAACTTTTTTATTTATAAGATTGGTGTCCCGAATAGTTGTTGGAATAATTGAAACTTCAAAATATTTTTCTCCAACTCTTGAGACAGTAAGACTTATACCGTCAAGGGCAATAGATCCCTTGGGGGCAATGTATTTAAAATTATCAGAGTCAAACTTTATCCTGTAGACAATTTCATTTCCGTGGTTGAGGATAGAAATTATTTCGCCAAGTCCATCAACATGGCCTTGGACTATGTGGCCGTCAAGTCTCTTTGCAGGACTCAGGGCTCTTTCAAGATTTAGCTTTTCTCCTCTTTTTAAATTTTTAAAAGTTGTGGACTTTATTGTCTCTACCATTACATCAGCCTTGTAAAAGTCTTCGTCTAAGTCTGTTACTGTAAGGCAAACTCCATTTGTTGCAATGGAGTCGCCAATCTTTGTTCCCTCCAAAACTTTTTTGCAGGAAACTCTTAAGCTGTAGAGATCGCTTTCTCTTTTAATATCAGATAGGCTGCCAATTTCTTCTATAATTCCTGTGAAAATTTTAATCACACCTTCCAGTGACTAGTATGTCATCAAATAATTTTTCGCACTTCATGTCCTTAATCCTAATTGCATCCTTAAGCTGGTCTATTTCAAGATCACCTATGGCAGGTATTCCCTTGGATCCAAGGAGGATTGGAGCAATGAAGAAGTAAAACTTATCAACTAAATTATTTTTTAGCATTTCTGCATTTAAGGTCCTTCCACCTTCAAGTAGGATAGAAGAGATGTCGTAGTCTTTTAATTTTTCCATAAGTTCTTTAAGGTCAACCCTCTTATCTTTGTCCTTACAAATTATGACTTCAACATTTTTCATAGCTTTTAATTTTTCTAACTTATCCTTGTCGCAGGATTCTGTTGTTGCTATTATTGCGATTGAATCTAAATCATCACTTAGGACCTTTGCATCAAGGGGGATCCTCAAGCTTGAATCTGTAATAATCCTAATGGGATTATTTTTATATTTGCCATGGCGGGTGTTAAGAGTAGGGTTGTCTGCAAGGACTGTTCCAATCCCAACCATTATTGCATCAAGTTGGCCTCTTAATTCATGACCGTGAGCTCGTGAAAATTCTGATGTGATCCACTGGGACTCGCCAGTCTCTGTTGCAATTTTCCCATCAAGGGACATGCCAGCCTTTAGGACCACAAAGGGTCTCTTATTTTTTAAGTAAGTGAAGAATCTTTCATTTAGATTTAAACATTCTTCTTCGCAAAGACCTTCTGTAACAGAGATGCCTGCATCTTCCAAAATTTTTATTCCCCTGCCAGAAACTTTTTCAAAGGGGTCAGCTGTTCCAATGACAACTCTTCTAATTCCTTCCTTTACAATTCTCTCAGCGCAGGGAGGAGTCTTCCCATAGTGGGAGCAGGGCTCAAGGTTAACATAGAGGGTTGCACCTCTTATGTCTTCGCCACGAGATTTGGCATCTAGGATGGCATTTACTTCTGCATGGTTTTCGCCAAACTTTAGGTGGGCGCCTTGGCCAATTATCTTGTCATCTTTTACAATTACGCAGCCAACAAGGGGGTTGGTCTTTGTCTTGCCAGTTCCCTCCCTTGCAATTTCAAGGGCACGTTCCATATAAAAGATATCGTTAAAATCTTCTAAATACATTAAATCACCTATAAAAAAAGAGCCCATGCAGGGCTCAAAAAATTCAAAAAATTATCTTCTTTCATCCAGACTATACTGTCGGTATTGGAATTGCACCAATTCAGCTTTCGCTCGCGGACTTTACCGCCGGTGAGGAATTGCACCTCGCCCTGAAGAGTTTTATTAACTTATAAATTTATAATAACACTAGAAATTAAATTGTCAAGAAAAAGTAAATCATTTTCCTTCCTTGATATTTTTCATTAGGCTAATGACATCTTCAAAGACAGAGTCTATGTCCCTGTCGGCATCAATGATATAGTCAGCGTAGGGGTCAAGGTCTTCTAAGACATCAAGCCTCTTTTCTATATCATTTTCATTGTCGTGCCTCTTTATCATCCTGTCCCTTAAAGTATCCCTTGAGCACTTTAGATAAATTGATTTGGCATTTTCAAATTCTTTTTTTATAGCTATGACGCCTTCCTTGTCGACAACAATTACGCAGTCCTTGTCCTTGTTGTTATTCTTTTCAAGGTCTTCCTTTAAAGTTGAGTAGTAGTTGCCTACGTAGCAAGTTGTTCCAATAAATAAATTGTCCTTGTCCATCTTCTTAAAAAGCTCTGAGTCAATGAAGTTATAATCCATACCATCAACTTCAGAGATTCTTGGTTTTCTTGTAGTGTAAGTAATAATTTTTTCGATTCCGTGTGAAGTCAGGGCATTTCTTATAGTAGACTTGCCTGAGCCAGAGTGTCCTAGTATTAAATAAATCATAATTGCTCCTTAAATTTTAATTTATTAAAGTATAACATATTTTTTCTATTATACTTTACAATTATAAAAATTTGAAGTAATATGGAAAAGATAAAATATTAGATGGAGGTTAGGATGAAACATTTAATTGAGCCACTAGATTTTACAACTGAAGAATACGAAGAAATTTTTAGACTAGTTGATAACATTATCGCAAATCCAGGTGATTATTCTCACGTTTGCGACAATAAGTTATTGGCTAGTCTTTTTTTTGAGCCTTCCACTAGGACGAGACTATCCTTTGAGACTGCCATGCTAAGACTGGGAGGACAAGTAATTGGTTTTTCTGACGCAGGTGTAAGCTCATCGACAAAGGGAGAGACCCTACTTGACACAATTAGGGTTATAGAAAATTATGCGGACATTTGTGCCATGCGACACCCAAAGGAAGGGGCAGCTCTTATGGCATCAAAGGCTGTGAAGACCATGCCAATTATAAATGCTGGAGATGGGGGACACTTCCACCCAACGCAAACTCTTGCAGACTTAATAACAATTAGGCATTACAAAAAGTCCTTTGACAATTTGACTGTGGGACTTTGTGGCGACTTAAAATTTGGAAGGACAATTCACTCTCTTGTCAGAGCCCTTAATCGATATGAAAATGTGAAATTTATTTTTATTTCGCCAGAGGAACTCAAGATGCCAGATCCTTTTAAGAACTTTATAGACGAAGAAAACTACACTGAGACCAGGGACCTTGTAAGTGTAATTGATGACTTAGACGTCCTCTACATGTCAAGGGTTCAAAAGGAAAGATTTGTTTCTTCAGACGAGTATGAAAGATTAAAGGACTACTACATCTTAACTGAAGAAAAATTAAAAAATGCGAAAAAAGACATGATTATACTTCATCCTCTACCAAGGGTAAATGAAATTGCTCCTGAAGTGGACAAAGACCCTCGAGCAGTTTACTTTGAGCAAACAAAATTTGGAATGTACGGTAGGATGGCGCTAATCATGAAACTTTTGGAGGCTACAAAATGATAAATGTTTCAAAAATAAAAAAAGGAATTGTACTTGACCACATAGAAGCAGGCAGGGCTCACGTTCTTTATAAAGCTCTTGAACTTGACAAGGTCACTGATGCAGTTGTACTTATGCAAAATATTTTCTCAACTTCCATGGGCAAGAAGGACCTAATAAAAATAGAAACAGATTACAACTTGGACTTCACAGTTCTAGGACTAATTGCTCCTCACACAACAGTAAACTTTATTGAAGATGGAGAAAGGGTGAAAAAAATTCGCATGGAATTGCCAGAGGTTGTTGAGGATGTCTTAACTTGCAAGAACCCAAGATGTATCACAAACTCTGAAAGAGAAATACCAGGCAACAAGTTCTTCCTATACAACAGAGACAAGAAGGAATACAAGTGCGAATATTGTGATACAGTAACCACATATGGAGAATGATATGGCAAAGATAATAGAAAATATTAACGTGTGCAAGGACTACTTCATACTGAGGACAGACCTAGATGTAAAAGTTTATCCAGGGCAATTTTTTATGCTAAGGGCCTGGGATTCTTACCCAACTCTTTCAAGACCGATTTCAGTTTATGATGTCACAGAGGGAGTTGACTTTCTCATCGAAAAGAGAGGAGAGGGGACAAAGATACTTGAAAAATTGCAAGTAGGCGACGAGATAAAATTGTTTGGTCCCTTTGGCAATGCCTTCTACGCCAACGTAGATGAAGTTGCCCTAGTTGGTGGTGGAGTTGGAGTCGCTCCCTTCCACTATCTAATTAAGGAAATTCAAAAGCTTAAACCAAATTCAAAAATTACTCTTTACATTGGAGAAAGAGAAGAGCTTGAACTTGAAAATGCCTTTAAAGATATTATCTGCGACATAAAGATAAAAAAAGGCGGCTTCATAACAGATATAATTGATTTTGAAAACCACGATTTGATTTACACATGTGGGCCAGAAATTATGATGAAGAAAGTTGTCGAACTTGCAAAAGCTCATGACATAAGGACCTATGTGTCTCTTGAAAAGAGAATGGGATGTGGCGTGGGCGCCTGCCTATCATGTTCTTGTGAAACAAAAAAGGGCAGAAGAAGATCATGCAAGGAAGGACCAATATTTAAGGGGAGTGATTTAATTGACTTCTAGGACTGAAATAGATTTAGCAGGAATAAAATTAAAAAATCCAATAATAATGGCAAGTGGTACCTATGGATTTGGAGAAGAGTTTAAAGACTTTTACGATCCAAAAATTTTAGGGGGAATTTCTTCCAAGGGAATCACAAGACATCCCAAGAAGGGAAATGATGGCATAAGAATTTGGGAAACCCCATCAGGAATTTTAAACTCAATAGGACTTGAAAACCCAGGAGTTGAAGAATTTGTTAAGACAAAAATCCATGACATGAATAAACTTGGGACAGAAGTTTTCGTCAACCTTGGTGGCAATACCATTGAAGAATACATTGAGTCAGCAGAAATTTTAAATGACTATGACTTTGCAGCCATTGAATTAAATATTTCTTGCCCCAATGTCAAGGAAGGTGGCATGGCCTTTGGCATGGACAAGGACTCTGCCGCAAAAGTTGTTAGAGAAGTTATGAAGGTTACAAACAAAAAAGTTTTTGTAAAACTTTCTCCTAACGCTGGCGATATTGTTGGCATAGCCAAGGCAGTGGAAGCCGAAGGTGCAACAGGTCTTTCTCTTATAAATACAATTCTCGGCATGGCAATTGATTTAGATAGAGAAGAAATTCCCTTTGACAACACTTACGCAGGTCTATCAGGTCCAGCAGTAAAACCAATTGCCTTAAGGATTCTTCATCAAGTTGCAAAAAATGTAGATATTCCAATAATTGGCATGGGAGGAATTTCAAACTACAGAGACGTCCTTGAATTCTTAATGGCAGGAGCGACTGCAGTAGAAGTTGGAACCTATAACTTTATGAATCCAAATGGAGGAGCAGAAATTATCTCAGACCTTGAAAGATATTTGGAAGAAAAAAATAAAAATGTAAATGACTTTATAAAAAAATTAGTTTAAAGATTATAAATTTTAATTTCAGGACTCCTGAGCAGGGAGTTCTTTTTTATTAAGAAAAATTTTACATGATGTAAAAATTATTATAGTATACAGAAATTTTGTACATAAAAAAGGCAAAAATTGATTAAAACGAAGAATTAACAATTTATTATATTATTTTACTAAATCACGGTTTAATTTAAATTAAATCTTAGTTATAATAAATATATCGAACATTAAGTCTTTGCTTAAAGGACTTAATAGATTCGAAATTTTTTGAAAGGAGATGAGTTTATGGATTTATTAAGTATTTTAAATTCAAAACCACTTTATCTTTTAGTTGGAGTATCGTTAGCTATAATTTTTGGAATGTGTATCTTTTTTTGCAAAAGAGCAATTAAAAGAGCAAAAGAATTGAACATTACGCAGGACAAGATTAATTCTGTAATTAGATCTTCAGTAATTTTTTCAATAGTACCTTCAATTTCTGTTATTATTGGACTTATTACTCTTGCACCAATTCTTGGAGTACCATGGCCATGGTTTAGACTTTCAGTAGTAGGTTCTTTACCTTATGAACTAATGGCAGCAGACCTATCTGTAAAAGGAGCAGGTTTCACTGGATTTGAGGACTTTCTAGCAAATGGTACATCAAGTATAATTGGAGCAATTATGTTTGTAATGAGTATTTCTATTATGGCTGGAATGGTTTTCAACATTTTTGCTCTTAAAAGAGTACATACAGGAGTACTTAAGGCTGGAGAAAAGGATACTCCTTTTGTTGACCTTGCCTTATCAGTTCTTGTAGTTGGTATGATGTCAGTGTTTGTACCAGTTCAATCAGTTAAGTCAACTATTCATTTACTTACAATTATAGTTAGTATGCTTATTACAGTAATTTGTTCAAAGATTGCGACAAAATACAAGGTCACTTGGTTAAACGATTTTACAATGTCCTTTGCACTTGTTGGAGCAATGGCAGCATCAGTTGTTTTTACTAATATGGGAATAGGAGGTTAATTATTATGATGTCAAATTATATGAAAAATACTTATAGATATGGAATTATTGCAACAATTCTTGCTATGGGTCTTATGCTTGGTATACCAGCAGTCATGTGTACAATTTATGGAATGTGGCCACAGTGGTCCCTTATAGCATCTGTTGCAGGTCCGCTAATGGCACTTTTTGTACCAACAGCCTTGGCAGAACAACTTTCTATGATTCCAATTGGTGGTACAACTTGCTATTTAAATTCAATTCTTGGTAATGTTATGAATATCAAATTCCCTTGCTACTTATCAGCAATTGCAACTGTAGATGCAACTCCTGGTACAGAAGAAGCAGACGTTATGGGAATGATTGCAGTAACAGTTTCAGGAATGGTTTCAATGATTACTATAGTAATTGGAGTTATTCTTTTGGCACCATTAAAACCAATCCTTCAAACAGAAACTGTTGCAACAGCTACAACTTATATTTTACCAGCTCTTTATGGTTCCATGGGAATTTCTGCTTTTATTTCAACAAGTGCAGGTTCCAAGTACAAGGCACCAAGAAGACCATTAATAGCAATTGTAGCTTTAGCAATAGTATATGCTTTTAACTTCCTAGTAATGCCAATAGCAGGAAAAGAAGGTTATGCCATGTTAATTATGTTAGTTGTGACACTTCTAATTTCCTACTCTTTTTATAAGTCAGGAATCGTAAAATTAGTGAAGAAGGAAGATTAATATGGATAATTTTTTAAATTCAGTAATAGAATATGGAAAAGATTTTGTAGATCAAGGCAAACTAGTTGATTACATTCCAATTTTAAAAGATGCAGATAAGACTGCTTTAGGAGCTTGTATAGTAGATAAAGATGGAAGGGTTTTTGAGGCTGGTAAATCTCGTGAAGAGTTCGCAATTATGTCAATAGTAAAAGTTATTTTATTTGACATAGTACTTGATAATTATAAACTTGATGAGATAACAAAATACATGAGACTTGAAGGGTCATCTAAACCTTATAACTCTATACTGGATTTAGAGGCAGAAGGTGGGAAGCCTGTTAATCCTTTTATTAATGCCGGTGCAATTACATCAGCCTACCTTATTTATAAAAAGTTTAAAGATAAATCTATAGACGTTCTTATGAAAAGAGCAAAGCTAGTTATGGAAAATGATGATTTAGTTTACAATCAAACTCTTCTTGATACAGTAAAAACAGGTGGGGAGAACAACTTAGCACTAGCTTGGATTCTAAAAAAACATGGAACTATAGATAAGGAGACATCAGTAGATGATGTACTTTATATTTATAATTTAGCATGCTGTATTATGGTGAATACAAAAGATCTTGCTGTATTTGCATCAATGATTTCTAAAAATGGTAAGGATTTACAAGGAAATCAGATTATAAAAGAAGAAAATGCAAGAATTCTAAGAACTCTTATGGCAATTTGCGGAACTTATGACTATTCTGGAGATTTTGCTATAAATATTGGAATACCTGCTAAGAGCGGCGTTGGTGGTGGCATAATGGCTACTACAAACAAGGATATTGGAATCTGCACATTTTGCCCGGGATTGGACTCCTATGGGAATTCTGTTGCTGGAGTAAAAATGATGGGAAAAATTTCGAGAGAGTTAAAACTAAATTTTTATTAAAGTTTAGTTAATTAAAAAAGAAAGGGAGATGATTTATATGACGGGTGCAATGCTAACTACTTTATTTCAAAGTGTATGTTTCTTATCACTGTTTTTATTGATAGGATTTTTATTAAGAGCAAAAATTAAGGCTTTTCAAGAAACTTTTATACCAGCCAGTGTAATTGGAGGTTTTATCCTTTTATTACTTGGACCAATAGGTTTTGGTATTCTTCCAATTCCAGAAGAATGGATTAAAATCTGGTCACTTATACCAGGTATTTTAATCGTACCAGTTGTTACAGCTACACCACTTGGTCTTGATTTAGGCGGAAAAAATGCAATGAAGAAGTTTAAGCCAGCAGTTCCACTATTTTTTATAATGTTTGCAGCTTATTATCTTCAAAATGCTATTGGTTTTGGTACTAACGAGCTATTTAGATCAATGGGTCAAGATTTATATGATACTTTTGGATGGGAACTTTGTATTGGTTATACTGGTGGTCACGGTACTGCAGGTATTCTCGGAAATATGCTTAGTGAACTTAATATTCCTTACTGGGAAACTGCACAAGGTGTTGCGGTTACAATGGCTACTTTTGGTCTAGTTGGTGGTATATTAATTGGTATGGTATTGATTAACTGGGCTGCAAGAAAGGGTGAAACAGCTATACTTAAAGAGCCTGGAGACATTCCAAAAGATGTTAAAATTGGTTATGAAAAGGATGTTACTAAACAAGGATCACTTGGTAGAGAAACTACAAAATCAGCATCTATGGATACAGTTACATTCCACTCAGCAGTAATATTTTTAGGTTGTTTAATTGCTTACGGTATTTTAGCTGTGTCTAAAAAATACAATATACCAGGACTAAAATCAATTTCTGTATGGGCATATGGTATTCTTGTTATGTTTGTAATTTGGGCAATTATTAAAAAATTAAAATTAGACTTTTTAATTGACTCAAATGTTAAAGGTAAAATCACAGGATCATTAACTGAGTTTGCAGTAATTGGGGCTGTTGCTTCATTACCACTAAAGACTGTTTTCACATATTTTGTTCCAATTATGGTTATGGTAATATTAGGATATATCGGAACTGTTGGAATACTTTTAATTTTATGTAAGAGATATTTAAAAGTTGACTGGTTCGAACACATGATAGCTACTTTAGGAATGTCTACAGGAGTATTCTTAACTGGACTTTTACTTTTAAAGATTTGTGACCCAGATTCAGAAAGTACTGCTCTAGGTAACTATTCAATTTCCTTCTCAATAATATCAGCCGTTACATTTGCTATTATGCCTTTAATTTTAAACATAATATTAACAAATGGACCAGGCACGGCTTTTCTATTAACTAGTGGTCTTACAGTTTTTGGAATAATAGCAACAATAATTACATCAAAAGTTCTTTTAAAGGATTAAGTTAAAAAAAGAAATTTTTAAGGAGAATGACATGGATAAATATAATAACGAACTTATAGAGCTCGCTAAAAATATATGGGATTATGCGGAAATTAAGTGGAAAGAATATAAATCCGTTGAAGCTCAGAAGGAAATTTTAAAAAAACATGGTTTTAAAATCAATGAAAATCTAGCAAATCTTCCAACTGCTTTCAGTGCAGAGTTTGGAAAAAATGGCGGAGTAAGCATTGGTTTTTTAGGGGAATTTGATGCATTATCTGGACTATCACAAGTTGAAGATTTAACAGAGAGAGTAGAAAAGGTTAAGGGAGAGTGTGGCCATGGCTGTGGTCACCATCTTTTGGGAACAGCTTCAATTGGTGCTGCTCTTAAATTGAAAGATTATATTGAAGATAATAATCTTGATGCTAAAGTAGTTTATTTTGGATGTCCAGCAGAAGAAGGCGGAAGTGGAAAAGCCTTTATGGCAAAGGCTGGTTGCTTTGATGTCGTTGATATTGCAATAACATGGCATCCATTTACAGGAAATGCAATTTTTACTGGTTCCCTTCAGGCAAATAAGCAAGTTTATGTTAGGTTTAAGGGTAAGGGAGCTCACGCTGCAGCTTCTCCGCACTTGGGAAGATCTGCACTCGATGGGCTAGAGCTTGTTAATATAGGAGTGCAGTTCCTAAGAGAACACATGCAAGACTTTGAAAGAATTCACTATTCAATAACTGATCCAGGTTCTTCATCCCCAAATGTTGTACAACCGTATGCGGAAGGAATGTATTTACTTCGTTCCAAAGATACAGAACATGTAAATAGACTTTATGAAAGATTTGAAAAAATTGTTGAAGGAGCAGGTCTAATGACTGAGACTGAGCCTGAAATAATTTTTGATAAGGCTTGTTCCAATGTAATTCCAAATCCTATAATAGAGGAAGAACTTTATAAAGCTTTCTTGGAAGAGGGACCAATGGAATTCACTGAAGAAGAAATCAATTATGCAAAAGAATTCAGAAATACTTTTCCAGAAGAAAATATTGAAAGTGAAAATACAATTGGATTTTCTCAAGATAAAGCTGGTGAATTGAATTATTTAAAGAGTAAGATACTTTATGATAAAATTTTGGACTATAAACATTCTAATGAACTTGTAATGGGATCTTCAGATGTAGGGGATTGCTCAAATGTAGTTCCAACAGCGCAAATCATTACAGCATGCTTTGCTATTGGTACAACTGCACACTCATGGCAAGAAGTTGCTCAAGGAAAGTCTTCAATTGCAATGAAAGGTATGTTAAAGGCATCTGATGTAATGGCAAGAGCTGCGAAAAGCTTTATAGAAAATCCTGAACTTATCAAAAAAGCCCATGAAGAATTTATTAAAGTTCGTGGAGAAAAATTTGTTTCGCCAATACCAGATGGTGCTAGACCAAGGATGAATTAAATGAATACTATTTTAAATGAATCAAAGAAAAATCAAGAACTTTTAGTCAAAATAAGAAGAGAACTTCATATGAACGCAGAAACTTCACAAAATGAAATTGAGACTTCAAAGATAATTATGAAATATCTTGATGAATTCAACATTCCTTATAAAAGTGATGTTGGTGGGCATGGAATTGTTGCGGAAATAAAAGGTAATGAACCAGGTAAAATTGTTGCTCTAAGAGCTGATATGGATGCACTAGAAATGGAAGAAGAAACTGATATTGACTTTAAATCTAAAAATAAAAATGTTATGCACTCATGTGGACATGACTCTCATATGACTTTTCTTCTTGGCGCAGCAAAATTATTGAATGATAACAAAGATAAGATAAAAGGCAAGGTAAAACTTGTATTTCAACCAGCAGAAGAATTCTCTCCAATTGGTGGAGCACCAAAAATTTTAGAATCAGGACTTCTTGATGATGTTGATGCAATATTTGGGTCACACGTATGGCCTGATCTTCCATTTGGGAAAATTGCTATAAAAGAAGGACCTATGATGGCTAACTCTGATCATTTTACAATAAAATTTATTGGAGCATCATCTCATGCGGCAAAGCCTCATGAAGGAGTTGATGCAGTTATAATGGGTTCACAATTTGTAAATGCAATGCAAACATTAATATCCAGAAATACTGATCCAATGAATTCTGCAGTTTTAACTGTTGGAAGATTTATATCAGGGACAAGGTACAATGTTATGGCAGAAGAAGCCCTAATTGATGGAACTTGCAGAACTTTTTCCCGTGATGATAGAATGAGAATTTCTAAAGATATGGAAAATTTGGCAAAAGCCATTGCCGAAGTCAATCATGGAAAATGCGAATATAATTATGGATTTGGATATCCAGCAGTTATTAACGAAAAAGAATCTGTAAGAGTTGTAAAAGAAAGTGTTGCGGAACTTTTTGGAAGAGAAGCGATTTTAGAGATAGAAAAACCAGCCATGACTGCAGAAGATTTTGCTTTTTATCTTGAAAAGATAAAGGGAGCTTTTTATTGGGTAGGAATTGGCAAAGAAGGCGAAAAAAATTATCCACTTCACAGCAAAAGGTTTTATCTAAATGAGGATATTTTATATAGAGGCGCGGCCTTAATGTATGAAATAGCCACAAATTTTTTAAACAAAAATTAATAATAATAATTTTTAGGTCTCTACGGAGGCCTTTTTTATTTTGATTTGATGTTCAAAAATTTTTTCTTCAATAAATTCTTTTATTTATCTTAAGAGGCAATATCATTTTACAAATTCACTTTAGCATATTATAATATCAAAAAAGGCTAGACTATATTTTTTATTTTATAAAGGAGTCAAAATGGATTATAAAAACGGATACAAGGAAACCATAAAGGCTAGAGAAAGAATAGGGGATTTTATTTATGAAACTCCCCTAATAAGACTTAATTATATTTCTGAAATGCTTGGCACATCTGTCTATGCAAAACTGGAAAATATGCAAAAGACAAATTCCTTCAAGATTAGAGGTGCCTTAAATAAAATTAGAAAGCTTTCTGATGAAGAATTAAAAAAGGGTGTTGTCACAGCTTCTAGTGGAAATCACGGCAAGGGGATTGCAACTTGTGCAAAAATGTTAGGCATACCAGCAAAGATTGTCTTGTCAGATACTTCTACTGAAGCCAAGAGACAAATGATAAGAGACCTTGGCGCAGAAATTGTAATCACAAGCGTTGAAACAAGATTTGAAGTTGCAAAGGAAATTTCTGAGAAGGAAGGCATGACCTTCATCCATCCTTATGACGACTTAGATGTCTCTGAAGGACAAGGGACTATTGCAGTTGAAGTCTTAAACAAGATGGACAACTTGAAGATGATTGTTCCCATTGGTGGTGGCGGACTAATCTCTGGCATTGCCATGTATACTAAGGGAGTTTCAAAAGGATCCGAGGTAATTGGAGTTGAACCAGAAAATGTTGCAAGGTATACTTTATCACTCAAAGAAGGTGAGCCAAGTCAAGTTAAGAGGGGAGCAACTCTTGCTGACGGACTTCTTTCTGTTAAGCCAGGAGATCATGTATTTCCTCTTGTAAGAGATCTTGTTGACGATGTTGTAACTTGCCAAGATAAAAATATTAAAAAAGCTTTAGATTTATTGTATAATAAAGAGAAATTAATTGTTGAGCCATCTTCTGCCATAGGCCTTGGTGCAATTCTTGAAGGCAAAATAAAATATGATGACAATGACAAGCTTGTTCTCATTATCACAGGCGGTAATGTAGAAGGCAGAGCAATTGAAGAAATTATAAATTCTTAGGGAGGAAATCATGAGAGATTTTATTTGTAGTAAGTTTAACAAGGTGGGACCATCTGGAATTAGAAAGATTAATGAAAAAACCCTTGAGATGGAAAGAGCCGGCAAAAAAATCTACCACTTTGAAGTAGGCAGACCAGATTTTGATACTCCAAAGATAATAAAAGATGCAACTATAAAGAGTATTGAAAATGGAGATGTTTTTTACACTTCAAATTATGGAATTATGCCTCTAAGAGAAGCTGTGGCTGAGAAACTTAGAAATGAAAATAATTTAGACTATACTGCAAAGGAAGTCTTGATAACAGCAGGTGCTAGTGAATCTATTTATGATTCTTATTCGCTAATCCTTGAAGAAGATGACGAGATTCTTTTACCAAACCCATGCTGGCCAAATTATGTTAACGCAGCTCACATTATGGGAGCAGTGCCTGTAAGATATAGCCTTGCAGAAGAAAATGACTTCCAAATTGATTTTGATGAGCTTGAAGGTCTTGTTACAGAAAAGACTAAGGCAATTGTAATTATTAACCCATCAAACCCAATTGGATCCATGTTCACACTAGAAACTTTGGAAAAGCTTGCTGACTTTGCAAAGAAAAAAGATATCCTAGTAATTTCTGATGAAATTTACGAAAAGATTATCTACGGAAACAAAAAGCATATCTCCATAGCATCTCTTGATGGAATGAAGGAAAGAACTATTACTATTAATGGTTTCTCAAAAACTTATTCTATGACAGGCTTCCGCCTTGCTTATGTTGCAGCGCCAGAAGAATTTATTAGAGTTCTAAATATTATCCACCAACACAACACTTCTTGTGCAACTTCCTTTGTTCAATATGGAGGTATAACTGCTCTTAAAGAAGGTGGAGATGCTTCTGAGGAAATGGTGAAGGAATACAAGAGAAGACGTGACTATATTGTTGAAAAAGTTAACTCCATTGAAGGACTTAGCTTAAATGCTCCTGATGGTGCCTTTTATGCCTTCATTAATATTAAGGGATTAGGAGTTTCTTCAGAAGAATTTTGCAATTACCTTCTTGATGAAGAGTGTGTTGCAATTGTTCCAGGAACAGTTTTCGGAAGTGCAGGAGAAGGCTTTGTTAGATTTTCCTACGCATCTTCTTACGAAGATATAGTTGAAGGTCTTAACAGGATGGAGAAAGCTTGTAAGCATTTTTTAAATAAGTAAGCTATCTTGATTTTATAATCAGGTGAAATAATGAAAAAATTTTTAATAATTATATCAAATGTTATTATTTTCGCACTAGCGTCAATATTACTTTCAAGATCTCAAAAAAGTGGAGATTTTATGTTAAAATTATTTTATTCAATAGCCCTAGTTAAGGCAGGATTTAATATAACGAAAGCATTAAAAATAGAGTAGGTTTCTCATTGAACCTACTCTATTTTATTTGCATAAGTTTTTAAAAATATCCCAACTACCTTGTGGAAGCGGGCGATGTCAGTTATATATGCGTAGTCGTTGCCGTAAATCTTTTTGATGTTCATGCTTTCTGCTTCTTCGCCAGTGAAGACTCCAAAGGTGTTAATTCCCTTAAGCCTTGTCAAGAGGACTTCCTTTGATGTGTCCATGACAGCTTCTTCGTCCTTGTAATTTTCTCCTGGCGTCTTTGATGCGCCGACTACTCCAATGTCAATTTCATCAAAGGGAAGGCCATCAGTCAAGACAATTAAAAATCTTCTTGAGCCCCTATTTTTTGAAACCAAGTGTCGCATAAATTTTATTGCAAGTCCATCTCTGTTGGAGCCTGAAGGGGAGTACTTGAAGATGTCCTTATTTTTTATCCTTGGGTCAATGTAGTCCCTGTATTTTTTTATAACAAGATAATTGTAAAAGTTGTTGTAAGAGAAGACCCTAGTTTTTATATTTAAAGAAGTTAGGGCCTCTGCAATGATATAGCTTTCTGTTGCAAGAATTTCTTTTCTTTCATTTTGCGAAGCAGAGGAGTCCAAGAGGATGTCTACAAAAATCTCATTGGAGTCCTTCCTGTTAATTTTTTCGAAAATCCTATCTTCATTTAATTCTCTTGTCTTCCAAATTTCTGATGGAATAATTTTTCCAGAAGTAGATTTTAATATTTCATCTTCAGATTCCTTCAAGAGGGAATTTTTTATGACACCAGCAAGTTCTCTTATGGCACGAGAGTTCTGCAACTTGTTTCTTTCATAAAAGTTTAAGTTGTCAGAGTAATTTCTCATTTCTTCCTGAGCATAATAGGATGATTTGTTTTCAAATTCTCCCACAGGGAAGAAAAATTTTATTTCCTCGTGGATGCCAGTTGAAATTTCTTGGGCAATCCTATCAGCAGTGTGTCTTTTTATTTTTTCAATACCATAGCGTTTGACTAGAGCCTTATAAATATTTTTGTCACCAGGCTTACTTACCAGGGCATCTTCTTCAACATTTATATCCCTGTAGTCGTCGTTAAAGAAGGTAAACTCTGCTGATTCAATGTTGTATCTCTCAAGAAAAGTGTTGTCCAACAAATTTTTTCTTTGATAAGGAGAATTCTTCTTAGAACTTGAATTAGACTTAGCTTCTTTTTTAAATTTTTCGTAGGACTCCTCTGTGTCATGGGGAAGGTCCTTGTTAATGTGAAAATATTTTTTGAAAATATATCTTAAGAAGTCGAGATACTTAAAGGTGTCTCTTTCCTTAAAATTATAAATTTCTCCTAACATCTCTTCTAAAACTCTTTGAACTTTTGGATATTGGCCTCTTTCTTTTCTAATGTAGCCAATTTTAAGTTCTGTGGTCATAATAATTTTTCGTCTGTTAAGATTTTTTAAGATTTCTTCATCGTGGTCATTTTTAAAATCTAAAGTCCCTGGTCTTTCTAAAATCATTTCTTTAGAAAAAATATTTTCCAAAACTAATTTTGAAATTTCCCACAAGTCCTTTTTGTTGTTTAATAAATTTACATACTTCTTGAAGAAGTCATCAAGTACATAAAAATCAAAATACCTAGAGGCATGGCCAAGAAGGGCAGCCTCATAGGAGTCCTCAGGTTTAAGTGAAAAATTAAAAATATCAAAGTTATAGAAGTCTGAAAGAGTCCAAAAAATATTTTTTAGCCTATTTTCATCCTTCAAAGAGATCAGCTCTTTCGATATTTTTTACAAAAAGGGTGTCAATGACGTCGTTGACAATTTCCTTTTCGTAGGAGTCGAAGGTCTTGTCAACAATGCCCAGATCAAGAGACTCTCTTATGCCAAGTCCACGATTCATGAGCTCAATACTTGACATAAGTCCACGAAGGTCAATGGCCTTGGAAGAAATTTCTGAGTTAAGAGATTTCTCTTGAAGGTCTAAAAATAATCTTGTGAAAATTTTTATGGCATCCTTGTTGAGTCTTGTGTTTTCTTTAAATAACTTGGCAAGGTCCTCTTCAGTTATTGTTGGCATGTCGATTACCAAAAATCTTGAAACCAAGGCTTCGTTAAGGTCACGTGTACCAATGTAGCCGTAGTTCATTGTGGCAATAAATCTTGTCGCGTCGTTTAGGATAAGTCTGTCGTAGCCAGAAATATCAAGAACTCTTCTGTAGTCAAGAGTTGAGTGAACAACAGAAAGGGCTTCGTTCTTAGCCATGTTGATTTCGTCAAAGACTGCAAAGCCACCTTCTTCTGCTGCTTCATAAACTGGTCCCTTCTTAAGAGTTACCTCGTTGTTCTTGAAGGTATCAGATCCAATTAAGCTTGAAGGGTCTGATGCAATGTTTAAAGAAACAGTCCATAGTGGTCTCTTAAAGAGATAGGCCAAGTTTTCCGCCAACACATTTTTGCCCGTTGCCTTTGGACCAGAGAGGAGGATGTTGTCGCCAGATAAAATTGCAGCGATGGCCTTCTCCCAAGTTTTTTTGCCGTAATATTTGTATTTTATATTTGGAATTCTATATTCAAAATCTTTATTCAAATCATGTTTTTCTATAAATTCATCTACTCCGTCAAGTAGATCCTTTGAAACGCCTTGTGAAAGTAAAAACTCTCTCATTTCATCACCTCTTGCCTATTATAACAAAAAGTAAAATTATGTGTGGGAAATAAATTTTGAAAAAGATTGTTTTATTGTTATAATGTAAGAAAGTATAAAGGAGGATTTATTATGGCTTTTACTTCTAAATCACTTATTGCTTTAATTTTAGGTTTTGGAGTTTACATAGGAATTTTTGTACTTATAATCTTGGCAATCCTTGCCCTTATAAAGTATCTTAAAAAATAAAAAAAAGCCTAGCAGCCTTTAAAAATAAAAATCTTGTGTTATAATGTAGATAAAGAGGACACCGTTAAAAGCGGTCGCCCTACAAGGTTATATTTCTATACCACCAGTAGTTGCGATACAGGTGGTATTTTTATTTCCTAATCTTTTTTATAAAGTGTTAGGATGGCGATTATAAGTGTTAAAATTTTAAGCATAATACTTAGAATTTCATAGTCACTCATAATTGCACCTCCCAATAGTTAAATTGGGCGACCACCATCTGCATGTCCTCGACTACATTATACATATTTTATAAAACTCCATCAATTAATAAATTGGTAAGACTAAGTCATAAATAAAGAAAAGGCCTTGCAGCCTTTAAAAATAAAAATCTTATGTTATAATATAGATAAAGAGGACACCATGTAGATGGTCACCCTCAATGACTAAATTTTAATTAAGCCATCTGTAGTAGTGATACAGGTGGCTTTCTCATTTCTTACTTATCTTTTCTAATGATAAGGGCTATAAGTGTGCCAAAAGCAATCATTAAAGACAAGGTCTCAAATATACTCATAGCACCACCCCCTCCCTTTGGAAGGGTAACCATCTGTATGTCCTCGTCTACATTATACATATTTTTTAAAACTCCATCAATTAATAATAATAAAATTACTTTAAAGTACAAAAAGCTTGAACTTATTTTTACTTATGTTATAATAAAAAAAACTAAAAAAGGCGATAATTGAGAATAGTAATTTTAAAAAGTTTTTAAGAGAGCAGGTGGCTGGTGAGAACCTGTAAAATTTTTAAGACGAATCCACCTCATAGTCTATGAAATTTTAAGTGAACCATTTGGTTAATTAGGGTGGCAACGCGGGTCTCTCGTCCCTTTAGGGATTGAGGGGCTTTTTTTATTTTAAGGGAGGATTTATGTTAGACATTAAATTTGTAAGAGAAAACCCAGAAGCAGTTAAGGAAAACATCAAAAAGAAATTCCAAGATGACAAACTTCCACTAGTTGATGAAGTTATAAAGATTGACGAGGACCTAAGAGCTGCAAAGACTAAGGGCGACAATCTTCGTGCAGAAAAAAATCAAACTTCAAAAGAAATTGGTGGCTTCATGCAAAAGGGAGAAAAGGATAAGGCAGAAGAAGCAAAGAAAAAAGTTGCTGAAATTAATGAAGAGATAGCAAATCTTGAAGCTGCTGAAAGAGAACTTGCTGAAGAACTTAAGAAGAGGATGCAAGTTATTCCACAAATGATGGATGAAACAGTGCCAATAGGAAAGGACGACAGCGAAAATGTTGAGCTTGAAAGATTTGGCGAACCAGTAATTCCTGACTTTGAAATTCCTTACCACATTGACATCATGGAAAGCTTTAAGGGAATTGATCTTGACTCTGCAAGGAACACATCAGGTGCAGGTTTCTACTATCTAAAGGGAGACATTGCAAGACTTCACTCTGCAATCCTAGCTTATGCAAGAGACTTTATGATTGATCGTGGATTTGAATACCACATCCCACCATTTATGATTAGATCAGATGTAGTTACTGGTGTTATGAGTTTTGCTGAAATGGAAAACATGATGTACAAGATTGAAGGCGAAGATCTTTATCTAATTGGTACTTCCGAACACTCAATGATTGGTAAATATATAAATACAATTACTCCAGAAGAAGATATGCCTCTTGCACTTACTTCTTATTCTCCTTGCTTTAGAAAAGAAGTTGGAGCTCACGGTATTGAAGAAAGAGGAGTTTATAGGATTCACCAATTTGAAAAACAAGAAATGGTTGTAATTTGCAAGCCAGAAGAATCTAAGGACTGGTATGTAAAATTATGGCAAAACACAGTGGACTTCTTCCGTTCACTAGACATACCTGTAAGAACTCTTGAATGTTGTTCTGGTGACTTGGCAGACTTAAAGGTTAAGTCTCTCGACGTTGAAGCCTTCTCACCAAGACAAAATAAATATTTTGAAGTTGGATCATGTTCAAACCTTGGCGATGCCCAAGCAAGAAGACTTAACATCAAACTTCGTGGCAAGGATGGCACATACTTTGCCCACACATTAAACAACACAGTTGTTGCACCACCAAGAATGTTAATTGCCTTCTTAGAAAACCTACTTCAAGAAGATGGCAGCGTAAGAATTCCTGAACCACTACAAATGTATATGGGTGGAATGACAAAGCTAACTCCAAAGAAATAAAAATAATATATTAAGTCTTATTCATTGTTTTAAAGAAAGTAATTTGATATAATTTATTCACTTAGGGGAGTAACTTTTAAATTTTCAGTCGTCATTACGGCATTGCCCGGCTGGAAAGCTTATTATGTAAGTATGTGAGACCGATGTAACAGTCGGTCTCTTTTTTGTATTATAAAGGAGGAAGTATGGAAAAAAATTGGTATAATCAATCCCCCGACGAAGCCCTAAAAAATCTTTCAACGACGAAAGACAAGGGACTAAGTCAAGATGAAGCCAAAGCTAGGCTTGAAAAATATGGGAAAAATGCTCTCGAAGCAGAAAAGAAAAAATCCTTTGGAGAAAAGTTAAAGGAACAAATCCTTGACCCAATGATTATCATCCTAATGGCAGCAGCTCTTGTATCAGCCTTCAATGGCGAAGCCCTTGATGCAGGAATAATTATTGCCATTGTAGTTGTCAATGCCTTTTTATCAATCTACCAAGAAGGTAAGGCAGAAGAAGCTATTGCAGCCCTACAAAAGATGTCATCACCAAAGGCAAAGGTCATAAGAGATGGTGACCACATAGAGGTTGACTCCAACACACTTGTGCCAGGAGATATTATCATCCTTGAAACAGGTGACATTGTCCCAGCTGATTTAAGACTACTTGAGTCATCAAACCTAAAGATTGATGAGTCATCCCTAACTGGTGAATCAGTTCCAGTAGAAAAGGAAGCTTCTATAGTCTATGATGGCAAGATGGAAATTGGTGACAGAGAAAACTTGGCTTACTCATCAACCATTGTAACTTACGGTAGGGGAATGGGACTTGTTATAGAAACTGGTCACGAAACAGAAATTGGAAAGATTGCAACTTCAATTGCCACAGTTGGAGATGAGCAAACTCCCCTTCAAAGAAAACTTGCAAAGTTATCCAAGACTCTTGGTATTTTAGTTCTTGTTATTTGTGCTGTGGTTCTTGGAGTTGGCGTACTTTATAAGCACGATCCAAGAGAAATGTTTATGACTGCAATTTCCCTTGCAGTAGCAGCAGTGCCAGAAGGACTTCCTGCTATTGTAACAATTGTACTTTCAATTGGTATGGGCAAGATGGCAGAAAAAAATGCTATTGTTAAAAAACTTTTGGCAGTAGAAACTCTTGGAACAACTACAGTAATTTGTTCTGACAAGACTGGTACTCTTACACAAAATGAAATGACTGTTGTAAAGGTATTTACTGACGGACATGTTTACGATGTTTCAGGAACTGGTTACTCTCCAGAAGGTGACGTAACAAGAAAAGATGCAAAAGTTACAATTGAAGAAGACGAAAACCTTAAAATTTTATCTTCTATCGCAGCCTTAACTAATGATGCAAAACTACAAGTTAAGGGTGGGGAAGCATCAATTATTGGTGACCCAACTGAAGGAGCCCTTCTTACTTTTGCAGAAAAAGCAGGAAATGGACTTAAGGAACTTTACAACAACTTTGATAGAATTGAAGAAATTCCTTTTGACTCTGACAGGAAGATGATGACAACCTTCCACGACAAGATTTTTGATGACATCACATCCTTTACAAAGGGAGCGCCAGACGTTGTTCTTGAAAGATGTAGCAAAATCTTAATAGATGGAAAAGAAGTAGACCTTGATGAAAAATTAAGAGAAGAAATTTTATCAAAGAATAGCGAGTTCGCAAGATCTGCCCTAAGATGTCTAGGTTATGCTTACAGAAAACACAAGGACATGCCAAATGAAATCACATCAGAAAATATTGAAAAGGACATGGTTTTTGTTGGACTAACAGGCATGATTGACCCTTCAAGACCAGAAGCAAAGGCAGCAATAAAAGAATGTAGAACTGCAGGCATAAGACCAATTATGATCACAGGTGACTACCTTGAAACAGGTCTTGCTATTGCAAAGGACCTTGGTATTGCTACATCAGATGACCAAGCAATCATGGGTAGGGAACTTAACGAAATGTCTGAAGAAGAACTTAGAGAAGTTGTAAAAGAAAAATCTGTCTTCACGAGAGTTTCTCCAGAAAACAAGGTTCAAATCGTTACAGCCCTAAAACAAAATGGTCACATAACAGCCATGACTGGAGATGGTGTTAACGACGCCCCAGCAATTAAAAAGGCAGACATTGGTATTGCCATGGGTATAACAGGTACTGACGTTGCAAAAAATACTGCAGAAGTAATTTTGACAGACGATAACTTTGCAACAATCGTAAACGCAGTTGAAGAAGGAAGAATTATCTATTCCAACATCAAAAAGTTCGTTGCTTATTTACTTTCATGTAACCTTGGGGAAGTTTTAATAGTATTGATTTCAATCCTAATGAACCTTCCAGTGCCACTAATTCCAATTCAATTGTTGTGGCTTAACCTTGTTACAGACTCCTTCCCAGCTCTTGCACTTGGAGTGGAAAGAGGAGAGGCAGACATAATGAATGAGCCGCCACGTGATCCAGACGAGCCAATTCTTGACACAGAAATAAAAATCACTGTTGCAATTCAATCTATTGCAATAACAGTTGCCACACTTCTAGCGTATTTTGTTGGACTTAAGTGGTATGGAC
Organism: Peptoniphilus sp. Marseille-Q6390; assembly: GCF_965119475.1. Classification (NCBI taxonomy): domain Bacteria; kingdom Bacillati; phylum Bacillota; class Tissierellia; order Tissierellales; family Peptoniphilaceae; genus Peptoniphilus; species Peptoniphilus sp. Marseille-Q6390. The sequence continues at coordinate 268,703 of NZ_CBCPLS010000002.1, forward strand.
AAGGCGAAGGACTTGGACACGCAAGGACAATGGCCTTCTCAGCATTAATTATTTGTGAACTTCTAAGAGCTTACACATCAAGATCAATTGACAAGACTGTATTCGAAATTGGAGTCTTCACAAATAAAAAGTTAGTGTTTGCAACTTTATTCTCCTTCTTACTAATGCTAGTAGTAATTTATGTACCAGTATTAAACGATGCCTTTGGACTTATGGACTTAGAACCAAAAGAAATCGCAGTAGTAATTTGCTCATCACTTATCCCACTAGTTGCAGGAGAAATCCAAAAGAAAGTAAGATTCAAGAAAAAATAAATTTAAAATGATAAAATCAAAAGTGTCCTTAGACTCTTATAGTTTAAGGACACTTTTTTTATTTAATATATAGTTTTATAGAAAATCTTATTTTTTGAAAAAATAGGTAATTAGAGAAATAATAAGACCAAATAAACTAGCCGCCATTAAGTCTCTAGCAAGACCATACAAAGAGATACTAAATATTCTTTCAATCCCAGATAATTTGTAAAAAATAAAGAAAAGGATTCCTAATATAAAAAATATTACAGTCATTTTACAGGCATTTAATAAGTAAAAATAAATGTCGTCATTTACATCAATTTTTTTATAGTGTTTTAAAATAAATTTTTCGAGCAATAAATTTATTTTTTTCATAATTTCTCTCCTATGCATTGAAAAGTATTGTAAATATAATTGTGATAGTAGCTACATATTTAACACCATAAAATTATCATGAATCTCAAAATCAGTCAACCCATAATTTAATATGAGTAAACCTTTTTATTATCTGCATAATTAAAGTTAATAGTAAAACTTCTCTAGCTATTATCTAGGGAAATAATATCGCTTGGTTTATTTTAGCACTCAAAAGTGGCTAACTTATTGTTGCAATTAAGATGATAAAAAAATTTTTTACGTGTTATAATATTTACTAATTAACTTTAAGGAGGGAAGAGATGATAAAAAATTTAAAAAAAGTTTTTCCAATTACAATTCCAATTTTAATTTCCTTTTTATTTATTGGACTTAGCTTTGGGATATATACATCTTCCTTTGGATATGATTTTTGGATGCCACCATTGACATCAGTGGTAATATTTTCGGGCTCAATTCAATTTGTAGTCGTTGAAGCCATGCACTCAGGCATGGACATCTTATCCTACATCCTAATAATTGCCATGATGAACATAAGACACTTTTTCTATGCCCTAACATGTCTTGGCAAGTTTAAAGGTCTAAGTGGGAAGAGAAAAACTTATGCCTACTATGCCCTTTGCGACGAAGCCTATTCCATGATAATGGGAACAAAAGTGCCAGATGATATGGAGAAGGAAGATTTTTATCTTTCAATTTTAATCTTGCTCCAGTCCTATTGGTTTATAGGCACAATCCTTGGGGGCATCCTTAGCAACTTTATAAATTTTGAAATCCAAGGAATAGATTTTATCTTGACAGCCCTCTTCCTTGTAATATTTTTGAGTCAATGGAAGCAAGTGGAAGATCACTTCCCAGCTCTACTCGGACTTGTGGCTTCGATCTTAGCTTTGATAATCTTTGGAGAGAACTTCATCCTTCCTGCCATGATTATTATCTTGCTTGTCCTTTATCTAGCTTACAGGAGGGAAAGAAATGACTGAAATGAAATATATTTTTCTTGCTGGTGGAATAACAATTCTTGCAAGGTTCCTCCCAAGAATTATTTTTAGGAAGAGAGAACTCCCAGGCTTCATAGCCTATCTTGGAGAAAAGCTTCCTTACTCACTAATGGGACTACTTCTAATCTTTTGCATAAGAGGAGTGGACTATACAAATTCAAGTGAAGTCTTGCCATTAGGACTTGCCTTCGCAGGGATAATCTTGTACTTTAAGTTTTTGAAAAATTTCTTGCTCTCAATCTTTTTTGGGACAGGTATCTACATGACATTAATTTATTTTTTGTAAATGACAAGTAACGAGCGAAGAATAAAAATTAAAAATTAAAATTTTGAAGAAGAGACTAATTAAATTTAGTCTTTTTTTATTGAAAAATTTTATAAAATCTTGACAAAATTATTTACTGGGCTTATAGTGTAAATATAAAGTATATACACTTAAAATTTAATTTAAGGAGTTGACGATTTTATGAAAAAAGATTTAAAAATTTTTATTGGAATATCATTTATTATTCCCTACTTAATGGGATTTGCCATTTATTACTGCAACTTACACGACATAAGCACAAGTATTTATCCTTTATTTCAAATGTTCATTCCATTTTTGGGCGTAGTGGCACTTTTGCATAAAGAAGATAAAAATATTTTAAAAATTTCTGCAATTAGAATATATTTAGTGACAAGTATTATCTTATTTACACTTTCGATAATAAATATTTTCTATCCAAAGTTTAGTGGATTGTCTGAATTTGTTATTTTAATTTCTGCTATTCCAATGATTATAAGCATCTTCACTATGGATAAAGATATTAAAAAGAAATTATCTCTAAACAATCCAAATAAAAAGATGACGCTTTTAATGTGTTTAATTTTTATACTTATATACTTTTTAAAGTTATTTATTGGCTGCATTGTAGAAGGAGAAACAAGTGGAATTGTAGAAGTTTTTAATCTTCATAGTTTAAAAGTTTTTATTTCCATTATTATTTTCTCTTTTTTAAATATTATGCCATTCATTGGAGAAGAGTATGGTTGGAGGGCATATTTAGCACCAAGGTTAAAAGAAATTTATGGTGTAAAAAAGTCTATTCTATTTACAGGTTTTATTTGGGGAATTTGGCACTTGCCTCTTAACTTATTTTATTATTCAGATGGAGTTTTGACATCACAAATTTATTCCATACTTATACAACTTGTATTCTGTACATTTTTGGGAATATTTTTAACTTATGCCTACAACAAGACAAAGTCAATCTGGGCTCCAGTTATGATTCATTATTTAAACAATAATCTTGCCCTACTATTTGTCACAGATTTATCTAAAGATATATTTTCTGGACAACATTATGATTTAAAAGAAACTTTATTTTCAATAGTAAGTTCAATAATATTATTTGGAATTTTCATATTTTCAAAGTATATAAAGGATGAAGAACTTTGGGAAAAATCTGTATATGAGAAAATTAAGGAGTCTTAATTGTTTTGTGCTTTCTAGAATTATTACAGTATTTAATACAAGTACTGTGTAAAAGCAAAAATATAAAGTATATAGGCTTAAAGGTGGTGTGATATGAAAATTATTATTTCCAATGACTCTGGCCTTCCGATTTACGAGCAGATAAAAAATCAAATCAAGGCTCAAATTGTTGCTGGAGAATTAAAAGCTGACGAAGATCTTCCTGGTATGAGGACTCTTGCCAGCGACTTAAAGGTCTCTGTCATTACAACAAAGCGTGCCTACAATGACTTGGAGCAAGAGGGATATATTTACTCCATGCCAGGCAAGGGTTCTTTTGTAAAAAAATTAAATGAAGAAGTTGTAAGAGAGAATGCTCTTTCAGAGATAGAAAAATATTTTACTGACGCAATGACTGTTGCCAAGGCTGCAGGCATTGAAATAGAAGAATTACAAGAAATTTTAAAGACATTAGATGAGGTGGGTGAAGTATGAAAGCAATCGAAATAAAAAATTTGAGAAAAGAATTTAAGGACTTTGACCTTGATATAGAAAATTTAGAAATTCCAGAAGGAGCAGTTCTAGGACTAATTGGAGAGAACGGTGCAGGCAAGACAACACTTTTAAAATGCATCTTGGACCTCTATAGGTATGATGGAGACATAAAAGTTTTTGGAGAAAAAATCCACAAGGAGTCCTTCGAGAAAATTGGGGCAGTGATACCTGACTCCTTCTTCAATGATACTTTTAAGATTAAAGACGTTGTTGATATTTTAAAAGTTGCCTACAAAAATTTTGATGAAGAAATGTTTTATGATTGTGAAGATAAATTTAAGATGCCAAGGGACAAGAAGTTAAATGAACTCTCCACAGGTAACCTAATGAAGCTGAAAATTATTTCTGCAATTTGTCACGACCCTGATCTCTTGATCCTTGATGAACCAACATCGGGCCTCGACCCAGTTATTCGTGACGAGATTATAGGATTTTTATTTGACTACATCAAGGATGGGGACAAGACAATTTTATTCTCATCACACATCTTGTCTGACATAGAAAAAATTGCTGACTATATAATTTATATCCACGAGGGAAGAGTTATCTTATACGATGAAAAGGACTCCCTAATAGAAAAATATGGAATTTTAAAAACTTCTGAAGAAAATTTAAAAAATTATGGAGACTTTATTTTAAAGACAAGAAAAAATAAATACTCAACAGAAGCACTTATAAAAAACGTCCAAGTTTTCAAAGAATTTTATCCAAATGAAGTTGTTGACAGGGCAAATGTGGAGGACATAATGATATTTTTATCAAGAGGTGGACAATGAAAGCAGTTTTATATAATGACTTTAAACTTGTAAAGAATATTGCCCTTCCACTTGTAATTGTTATTGGAGCAATCCTAGCTTTGAGTGTTGTGATTACAGGGGAAAAATCTGAGCAATTTTTTATACAATGGTCATTTATTATGGTCTTTACTTTGAGGTCACAAGTTGTATTTGGAGATAATTTCAAAGATTTTCAAAAGTTCATGACCATGCCAAGCTCTTTGGAAGATTACTCTCTTGCCAAGAATATAAAAAATCTAATAGTGTTTCTTATTACTAGTCTTGTATTCTTAATTGGATTAATTACTAGCGCTGACGAAGACAGACTTATTTTAAATATGTATGTCAACATCCTAATAGCCTTGGACTTTTTGTCCCTTAGCTTTAGTCACCTAATTTTTACAAAATACAAAAAGAGCTTAGTGTCATTACTATACGGCTTATTGATTGTTGGTTTCGGTTTTATTTTTGGAATGATTTACATGACAAATTATGAAACATTAATTAGATACAGGCCAATATTTATAGGAGGAACAATAATAATTTGCATCTTGTCTTTTAGCTTAGACTACAAATATTCTACAAAATTTTTAAGGGAGAAGGAGATAGTATGAAAGCAGTATTAATAAATGACTTTAAACTTGTAAAGAATATTGTCCTACCAATTGTTATATTTATTACTGCCATACTTTTTATAGGTTTTTTGATAACAGGACAAGCTTTCAACAAGTTTTTTATCCAATGGACTCTTACAATGATCTTTATCATTAGGGCACAAAGTGTTTTTGGAGATAACTTCAAAGATTTTCAAAAGTTCATGACTATGCCAATATCTATTGAGGACTATTCTCTTGCCAAGATAATAAAAAACCTAATTATCTTTGTAATTACTTCCCTTGTTTTATTAATGGGATTAATTCTTAGTAATGAGGAAGATAAAAATATTATCATAGACATTTATACGAGCCTATTTATAGCCCTAGACTTTATGGCACTTAGTCTTACCCACATTGTTTTTACAAGATATCAAAGGGGATCCATAGTATTCCTTTATACCTTAATTGGAATAATTTTTGGAGCAGGCTTGGCTTTTATTTACTCAAGCTTCTATGAAAGCTTCATGATTTACAGACCGATATGTATAGGAGTCTCAATAATAATTTGCATATTGTCCTTTAGCTTGGACCATAAATATTCAACAAAATATTTGAGGGAGAGGGGGATAGTATGAAAATTCTTTTAAAAAATGATTTTAAAATTAGAAAAAAATTTATTATTGTTTATCTCATATTTATTACAATGATTTTTGCAATTAAGAGCCTAGGACTTTTTACGAAAGAATTTAGCTTCTTTGCGGAAAAGCCCTTTGCCCTACTTTTTCTAGTAGCTATCCTATTACATTATGCCTTATACGTAATATCTAGTGAAGGTATGATAATTGATAAGAGCAAGCCCTACCTTTTGACTCTTGGTGCATCAAGGGCTGACATAATAAATGTAAAGTTCTTGAAGGTATTAAGTATATTTATAATAGATTCACTTTTAATGACTTACATCTTGCAAAATGTTGAAATAAATGGTCTTGAATTTAAGGTTGGATTTTTTGTTACATTGTATGTGATGGCATACTACCTTATAAGTATCCCTATCTATCTTTACTTTGGACAAACAAGTGGTGTGGGAACAATATTTACAAGTTCACCTGCCTTTCTTCCCCTCTTAGATAAGCTTGGAAGGAATCCCGCAGGATTTTTCCTTGGCATAATAAAAAGAACAAGTTCTCTTAAATTGACTTTATTCTTGCTTGCCTTTGTCGCAGCAATTTATATCATTGCTCGAATAATAGGAGAGAGAAAAGATTATTAATAGAGAAAGACTTTTGAAGTCCCACTTCAAGAGTCTTTTTTTCTTAATTAAATTTAAATGAAAGAAAATAAAAAAATATTATCATCACACTTTCATTTGTCATGCAATGTGATAGAATAAAAAATGTATTTTATATGAGGAGGAAAAAATGGAAACAAATTCAAGTTTTTTAGAAAGAACATTTTCTCTCAATGAGAGAAAGACTAATGCCAAAACAGAATTTTTGGCAGGACTTACAACTTTTATGACAATGTCATATATTCTTGTTGTTAATCCAAACATGTTATCTGAAACTGGAATGGACAAGGGTGGAGTTTTCACTGCGACCATAGTTGCTTCAATTATTGCAATGCTCTTTATGGGGTTATTTGCAAACTTGCCCTTCGCACTTTCAGCAGGAATGGGACTTAATGCTTTCTTCACTTACACAGTTGTATTAAGTATGGGTCACGATTGGTCCTACGCCTTAACGGCAGTATTCTTAGAAGGTATCATCTTTATAGTGATGAGCTTCTTCAACATTCGTGAAGCAATATTTACTTCAATACCAATGTCACTTAAGAATGCAGTATCTGTTGGTATAGGATTATTTATAACCCTAGTTGGGCTTATTTCAGCAGGAGTTATAGTAAATAATGACGCAACTTTAATTTCTCTTGGCGAAATTGCATCAAGACCATCTCTTGTTTTTATAGTATCACTTATGGTCATGGCACTTTTGACAGCAAAAAATGTCAAGGGAGCACTTTTATATGGAATTATAACAGGAACTGTACTTGCTCTTATCTTGGGAGTTAGTCACTTACCCGGAGGAATGTTATTCTCACTTCCACCATCACTTAGCCCTGTTGCCTTTAAACTTCACTGGGGAGATTTATTTACCTTTGATATGTTTTCAGTAATGTTTACATTTTTATTTGTAGACTTATTTGATACAGTGGGAACCTTAACTGGAGTTGCCACAAAGGCAGGCTTAATCGACGAAGATGGAAACCTTCCAGGAGTTGGTCGTGCACTTTTATCTGATGCCATTGGTACAGTTGTGGGAGCACTCTTGGGAACATCTACAGTTACAACTTTTGTTGAATCAGCATCAGGTGTTGCAGATGGAGGAAGAACTGGACTTACATCACTATCTTGTGCCTTCTTCTTCTTTGTATCCCTATTTTTATTCCCGATTTTTTCAATTGTGCCAGCACAAGCAACATCAGCTGCTCTTGTAATGGTAGGACTTTTTATGATTAGTCCAATTAATCAAATAAAATTAGATGACTACACAGAATCAGTTCCAGCCTTTTTGACAATGGTTACAATGCCCTTTGCATATTCAATTGCAGAAGGTATTTCTGTGGGAATGATCTCTTATGTAATCTTAAAAGTAGCAACAGGACGTGGAAAAGAAGTTTCACCTGTAATGTATTTATTGGCTCTTATCTTTACACTAAGATACCTAAGACCAATCTTACCTTTATAAGAAATTTATAGTAAATTTTTAGGACTTCAAAAATTATTTTGGAGTCCTATTTTTTTTACGAGTGATTTTAAATTAATGAGTGAAAAATTTTTATAAGCTAATGACTAATGATAAAGTTGTAAGCTTTTATAAAGTCATAATTATTCATGAAGTTATAAATTATTATAAAGTCCTACTTTTTTGCAAAGTTATAAAGTTTTATAAAGTCCTTTGATTTTAAATTTTTATAAGTAGAGCTTAGCAAAAATTTTTTATTAGTTTTTCATGACAGCATACATTTAAAAAAGCCTCATTTATTGAATTGTTAAGGCCCCTTTAGTATAATTATAAATATATTAAGGGGGCGTTCTTATGAAAAAAATGTTTTTATACATTCTTATGACTTTCACTCTTTTTGTAAATGTATTTGCAGCTGAAGACATCCAAGTTGTCCTAGAACAACCTGGTTTATCTCAGGCCAAGAGTGGCGATAATCTGAAGTATAATTTAATTGTAAATTTGCCAAGAGACTACAAGGAAAAGTATTCATCTTTTTCTGTAACTCTCTTGTTTGATAAGGCACTTGAAGTCAAAGAAACAAGACTAATTGACGAGAAGGAAGTGGCAGGTAAGCTAGACATTAGGGAAACTTCCATTAAGGGAAAGGACCAAAGCATTGTTACAATTAATGCCAACGACCTTTCTGTTATCAAGGGCGATAGGCTAAACCTAGAAATCTCTACTAGGGTAAAGAGCGATGTTGGATCAAGTTCCAACTTGAAAAACTCCTTTGTCTTATCCTATGTGGACAAGGAAGGAGCTACTAAAAGTGACCAAAAAAATCTTGAGTCATCAACAAAAACTCAAAATGGCGTTTTGACTATCAAGGACCTTTATGATGGAGCAAGTGAAATCCAAGGCACAACAGAAAAAAATGCTGACTTAAGACTTGCCATTGATAAAAAACTTGTTGCCACTACTAAGGCTGATGAAAAGGGAAACTTTATCTTTGAAGGTCTTGATTTAAAAGAAGGATCTTTACTTAGGATAGTTGCGACTACAAAGGACAAGGAAGCAAGCCTTGATTACATGGTAAAGGCTAAGCTTGAGGCTAAAAAATCAACAGAACTTGTCAACGAAAACAACGATGAACTAGAAACTTATAGCACAATAAAAACTCTTGAAAAGTTAACAGACTATGTGGATTTTGCGAAAAATCTTTCAACTGCCAAGGCAGGCATCCAAAATGAAAGAAGAATTCGTGCAGCAATTGCCTCAGCTGAGTATATTGTAGTTAAAAGTGAAGTTTCAACTGATGAAATAAATAAGTCACTTGCAGAACTTCAAAAGTCTATAGACCTTATTAGACTTCCATATATGTCAGGTATATCTAGTGATAAGTTCGCTCCAAACGAAAAAATAACAAGGGCAGAGGCTGCCTCAGTTTTAAAGAGATTAATTGACGATAAGGCCAAGGCCAATGGAGAGTCTTCCTTTAGCGACTTGAAGGAGGGCCAATGGTTCTACGATAACATTGTCTTTATAGAAAAACGAGGACTAATTTCTGGTTATGAAGATGGAACTTTTAAACCAAATGAGCCAATGACTAGGGCACAATTTGCCAGCATGATGGCAAATTATTTGAAATTAAATGTGGGCAAGCACCCAATTGATTTCAAGGACGTAAAGGAAAATTATTGGGCAAGTGAGGCTATAAATGCCTTGTCAAGTCATGGAATTATGGTTGGAAAGTCAAAAAATGAATTTAAACCAAATGATAAGATCACAAGGGCAGAAGCTGCCACAATTTTTAACAAGATTTTAGATAGGAAGATTAACAAGTCTTTCTTAGATAAATATTCAAAGAACCCATTTAAAGATTTAAATAGAAATCACTGGGCTTATTATCAAGTTATAGAAATTACAGCAAAGTAAATAGAAAGGAAGAAAAAATGTCAGATATTAAATTAAGATTTGCACCATCACCAACAGGTTACCTTCACATTGGAGGTTTGAGAACAGCTCTTTACAATTACTTATTCGCAAAGAAAAATGGCGGCAAATTTGTTTTGAGAATTGAAGATACAGACAGGACAAGATATGTTGAAGGTGCTATTGAAAACCTAATTGAATCCCTTGAATGGGCAGGCATAACTCATGATGAGGGTGTCGTAGTTAAGGACGGTAAGCTAGCAGAAGTTGGCGACTGTGGACCTTACATCCAATCAGAAAGATTAGATATCTACAAAAAATATGTTGATAAATTAATTGAAGATGGCCACGCTTACTACTGCTTCTGCTCCAAGGACAGATTAGATCATCTTAGAGAAGAACAAAGAATTAAGGGTAAGGTACCTAAGTATGACGGACTTTGTCGTGGAATTCCTCTTGAAGAAGCTAAGAAGAGAATTGCAGCTGGCGAAGATTATGTTGTAAGACTTAAACTTCCAAAGAACAAGGACATCACTTTCAATGACGCAGTTCGTGGAAAAGTTACAATTAACACAGACGAAATTGACGACCAAGTTTTAATGAAGTCAGATGGTTTCCCAACTTACCATATGGCTGTAATTGTTGACGACCACCTAATGGGAATCACTCACATTGTTAGAGGGGAAGAATGGCTTCCATCAACTCCAAAGCACGTTTATCTTTATGAATGTCTTGGTTGGGAGGCACCAGAATTTGTCCACCTTCCAACAGTTTTAAATAAGGACAGGAAAAAACTTTCTAAGAGACAGGGAGATGTTTCTGTAGAAGACTTTAAGAAGAGGGGTTACCTACCAGAAGGAATTGTAAACTACCTTGCACTTGTTGGCTGGTCTCCAGAAGATGGAGAAGAAATTATGTCCCTAGACGAGTTAGTAGAAAAATTCTCCTTCGACAGGGTAGGAAAGTCTGGAGGAATCTTTGACACAGACAAGTTAAACTGGGTTAACTCTCATTATATGAAGTCCTATGACCTAGAAAAACTTGCTGAACTTGCTATTCCATTTGTAACTGAATCAGGACTCTTAAGTGAAGAAGAAATTAGAAACAACTTTGAATGGTACAAGATCTTAATTGACACAGTGAGAGAAGCTTGTGACAAGTTAGAAGATATTCCAGGACACATTAAGTTCTTATTTGGCGACATTGAAATCACAGAAGATGCCGCAAAAGGAGAATTAGCACAAGAACACGTGCCAGGACTCCTTGACTCCTTTATAAAGATTGTAAAATCACACGACGAGATTGACATGGAAACTGCTAAGGGACTAATGAAGGAAGTTCAAAAGGACTCTGGAGTAAAGGGCAAGCAACTTTACATGCCAGTAAGAGCTGCAATATCTGGAAATGTTCACGGACCAGAAATGCAAAATATACTTTACCTATTAGGAAAAGATAAACTAATTGAAAGAGCAGAAAAAATAAAAAATTCACTTTAATAAAAAAGTAGGACTAGTCATAGAGATTAGTCCTATTTTTATTTTAAGCTTAAGATAAAATCCTTTAAGAAAATAATTTTAAATATTTTAATGGTAGATAATTTTTAATTTAATATACTATAATATTAGTACAAATAATTTCTAGGTGGGGTTATAGTTGACAAAAAACATAAAAAAATTTTTACAAATAATTCTTTGGCAGTATCCTAAAAGATCGAATATAATTTATAGGATTTTAATTCATGCCTTTATAATTTTTTTAAGTTTGGGTTGGGTTTATATTTTTACTGATAATATAAATACTATTTTTATTAAAGTTCTTCTTATTATCTATACTTATCTTAGTTTTTTATCTTTTTTACCCAGCCTATTTATCCTTGGAAGTCTAGATGAGAAAAGTGGAAAGTTTTTATTTATTGTGTATATATTATTTTCTTATATACTGGCCTTTGTCAGCCTATTTGTTTTAATCTATTTAATAAAAAAGGACTTAGCATAATTTAAAAATTAATAATCTTGCTTTTGTCTATAAATGATTTATGGCAATAAAAAGAGGACTGAAAATAAAATCAGTCCTCTTATTTTTTTAATTTTGTGAGAATTTGGAATTATTTTAAAAGTCCAAATTCATAGTCCCTGTCTCTGAAGTATTTTATAACTTCTGATAGGGAGTCGGCTGTTAGTTGTTTGTTCATTGCATCGTGGGAAAGAACAACTGCAATTTTTGTGTTCTTATTTTCGTTAAGTGACTTGTCAAGATATTCTACTTGACCTTGGATTGTTGTTGGTCTCACAGATTTTTTCTCTGCATCACCAACAAGGCAGTTCCAATCAATCCAATTTATATCTTTTGATGCTAGATAAGAATTGCAAGCCTCTGTGTTGTTCCATGACATTTCGCCGCCTGGATACCTAAAGACCTTAGAATGAAAATCATCGCCTAAAATATTTTGAAGTCTTTCATTAGTCTTTTCTATTTCATCATAAACTCTTTCAACATTTACAGTTCTTCCTGGGTAGAGGTAGTCGTAGTCGTGGGTGAAGGAGTGAGTGGCAATGGCATTACCATTTGCTAGAATTTCTCTTACACGTCCTGCAGTCTTGTCGCCAATAGACTTGCCAACAAGGAAGAAGGTTGCACGAGCATTTTCCTTCTTTAAAATGTTTAGAACTTGTGGAGTGATTTCGTTATTAGGTCCATCGTCAAAGGTCAAGAATACAATTTTCTTTTCTCCCTTGTAGTTTTGGTGGACTGTGAAGTCACGAATTTTTTTTGCGTCGTAGGCATACTTATCAACCTTCTTTAGGTGGTTGGATCCCTTGACTATAAATTCATCTTCCATTTTACTTAATTTGTCCAAGGCAACATTGGAGATGTATTCTTTTTCATAAAAGATTTGCCTTGGCCTGTCCTTGTAAATTTCATTTGTGTAGTACCACATTAGGGCAGGTGAAACTTCTGTGTCTTTTGAATGTTTTATTCCAGAAAAGATTTTTGAAAATATAAAAATAAGTACTAAGACAAAAATTGAAATTGAAATAGTTTGTCTAATTCTCTTCTTTCTTCTAGCCTTTTGTCTTCTTAATCTTTTTTTTCTTTCGTAGCTTGTTTGGGTCATAAAAAACCTCCCATTGATAATATACATCAGTGGGAGGTAAGATGCAATTACAAAAGAATTACAATTACTTCATTGAGTTATAGATTAAATATAGGATTTCTTCAAGGGTCATTTCTTTGTTAGGATCTATGTCGCCATCAATATAGCCGAAGCCCCTGGCGATTATATAATAAGATTCGTAGTCACCCAAGGATTTTTGATTTTTAAAGATGTCCTCTTTAAAAATTCCCTTGGCTTTTGTAAATTTTTCAAGATTATTTTTTGTCACAAGAGTCTTAACGACATCCTTTTCTAAAATATTTTTGTCCTTTAATTTTTCAAGGTCAAGTCCAAAATTATCCATGTAGGAGGAGTTCATCCCATTAGGGCCATTTAAAAGTTTAACAAAATCTTGGTAAGTTATCTTGTCTGAAAGATTTCTTCCTATTAAACCAATTTCCATATCTTTTAAGAAGAGGATGGCATTCTTATTCCTTGCCTTATTAAGGTCAGGATAAGTTATTTGTTCCTTAAAGTTAATAATCTCGCCATTATAGTCTCTAAGAATTTTATCTTGACCAATGACTGGGTCAAAGTCCCTTATATTTCCGTAGAAAAGTTTAGGTCCCTTGTCAGTAATAACATATTTTAAGCCAAAGTTCTTAGAAGATAAGAAAATCTTGTTGGCCTCTTCTTGGGTCAAAGTATTTTCACTTGCCTTGGAGAAATCAACTTTTGAAAAAGTTCTCTCGTAGGAAGAAATTTTCTTATCTTGGTCCACAAAGATATTCACACCTTCCTTTAGGAGTGGAAGATTATTTACATATCTTGGGATGTAAATAGCAGTTCCCATCTTAGAAGAGTCAATTGAAATTTTATCTAGTTTGAGTTCAGTCTTGTCTCCATATTTTTCTAAGAAGCCTAGAGCAAGTTTCTTGGCATCTTCTTCTTTGATTTTATTATTGTAAACTTTTCTATCAGACCATAAATCTAGAGAAACAAGATTTAAGTTCTTGGCATTAAGAGTGATGTTGCCATAATTTTTATCTTTTTCTAAATTTATATTGTAATAGTAATTGTCCTTGTCAGAGTTTAAAGAGATTGATGTAACTTGATAGCCATCGCCAGCAATTTCATAGGCTCTTTTCTTGGCTTGAGATTTTTTCTTTAAGTCCTTTAAGCCGTCAATCTTTTTAATCTCTACATCAGTTAGACCTTCAGCATCAGCAGCTTTATCCATTTCATAAGGCATAAATCCTAAATTATTATTTTTTACAAGCTTCCCATCTTCTGCATCTATATCAAAAATTTCTGAATGATAGACCTTCTCTACAGATTTGCCATCATTAGAAATCTTGTAGGAAAGCCTAAGTGGAAATTTTTCTGCAAATATTTTTTCTGCTTCTTCCTGACTTAACTTGGACTTGTCTGGAAATTCCTTGTCACTTAAGAAGGATGTGGCAGGTCCAAAGTCGGAGGTAAGTCCCATCTCTCTTATTTCTTTAGAAGTAAGAGAAATATTTACATAAAGTGAATCTGATGCAAATGGTATTCCATTGACTAGTCTCTCATAAAATAAACTTAATTCCTTTCCATCGTCTAGGAGAGTGAAATCTTTTAATTTATATTTTTTGTCAAAGTCAGGAATAAGTTTAGCCAATTTTTCTTCTGCAATGTTTTGTGCTTGATCTTTTGAAATTTTTTCAGAATTTTTATTGCTATCTTGATCCTTGCTCCATTTTGAATAAGAGTAGAAGTCGCCATCACTTGTATAGGCAACTTGAAGACTTCCCAATTTTTCGTCAGACCATTGGTAGGAGTCAATGGTTTTGTTCTTTGCTTTTTTATTCAAATAATAAGTAGACACTTTGTCAGAATTTATTGGTTCCTTAATCAAATTAAAATCTTCATAGGCCTCTGTAATATTAAATTTTTCTTTTATATCCTCAACTTTTTCTTTTTCTTTCTTCGTTATGTCAACTGACAATGCCTCATCAGTTGGATTGTAGTTAGCCTTTTCAACTGAAGCCATAACAGGTCCAACAAGAAGGGCAAGGGAGAGGGCATAAATTATTTTCTTTTTCATAATTATCTCCTTATTAAATCATTAAAGTATTTATGTAAAAAAAGAAGAGGCTCCTGCCTCTTCAAAATTAAGCTTTAGATTAAGCTTCTGCTTCTTCTTTGCTATCTTCATTAAGAGCAGCTACAAGCATATTGGGATCTATACCATGAACCATTGCAGCTTCTTCAAGACTTTCCATTTGAGAAGATGGGCACATGATGCATCCCATTCCAAAACTCATTAGGGTACCAATTGATTCAGGTTTTTCTGCAAGAATTTGTCCGATTAACATATCTTTTTTAATTTTCATTTTCTAACACCTCCCTAATTAATATACCCAAAATTATTTATACTTAAAAGATGAGTACTTAACAAAATGATCCTTGCTCTTTGCTCCAAGACTAATTTCAAATTCGCTTGTGGAGTCAAAGCCCTTGGATGTTAAAGTTTTTGCAACTTCGAATTCCTTTTCATAAGGAAAGACTTCAGATTTTTCTCCTTGGTCAATCTTAATATAAGGAGTGTAAGTTAGCTTGCCATTGTACTTAGCAGAAGTTGGTAGGACTTCTACAATATTTTCAGACTTAACATAAATTGATTCGCCACTAAGCTTGCCTTCTTCAGCTGTTGCAAGTACTTCGTTTTTAATATTAGCAAGAAATTTCGAAATGTCAAGAAGAGGGTCCTTTAAAATGTCTAAGTTCTTTTCTTCATAGTCAGTTGCGTAGTCAACAATTTTTACATCGACTTGGTGGTTGACAAGGGAGCGACCAGGAATTGATTTTGAATCAATTAGGACAGAATTATTTTTTTCGTCAAAGTTGACGTCAAATCCAATTGTCTTGCCAAGTTGTCTCAATTGAAAATAATTGTAGCCGTCAATTGTGTAGACGCTAAAGGAATGTCTAACTCCATTTACAAATACCTTGTGAGTTGATTCTTTTATTTCGCTGTCGCTGTCCTTTAAAGCTACTAGATCATTTTCAGTTTTCTTGTAGTCAGACTTGCTCGTAATCATAACAGCTTCTCTGTCATTGTCGTAAGAAACATTAAACTCAGCGTCCTTTCCATCAAGTAGTGCTGCAATGTCTCTTAACTTAAAGTAGTTGTTGTCATTAATGTTGTAGCCCTTAACGCCAGTATCCTTTCCATCCACGTAGACGCTTTGACTAGAAACTTTTGCACCAGCAAAAACATTTGTAATTAAAACAAGGGATGTAAGCCCTATAGATATTATTTTTTTCATAACATGACCTCCTAGGTCTATTGTATTTTAAAAGATTGCCCTCGACAAGCCTAAATATTTACCCTATAATTTAATATGGTGATTTTATGAGTAACTTACTTATGGGTTTTAATATTGTATCGCCCGTTTTTATAGTTTTGCTACTTGGATATTTTGCAAAACAAAAAGGATACATTGACAACAACTTCGTAGACAAGGGAACCTGGATAGTCTTTTACATGGCCTTGCCCTTTAAATTATTTTATGACATAAAGAATGCAAGGATTGAGTCCCTTCATCCAAAATATGTTGCCTATATTCTTTTGGGAGTTATTTTTATAATTTTTATTTCTCTTATAATAGGTAAGTCTATGAGTATCAAAGACAGGAGAAAATTATCTGCCTTCGTTCACTGTGCCTATAGGTCCAACTTCGTTTACGTTGGCTTTCCCATTTTAGACATAATTTATAATGGAGCTCCTTCAATGGAACACATGATAGTAATAATTGCCTTTGGACTTACTCTTTATAACATAGCTGCTATAGTCCTCTTGACTTATTATTCTGAGTCAGAAGACAAGTCAATTTCTATTTCTAATATTCTTATAAAAATTATTAAGAACCCAATGATTGCTGGTGTAGTCTTTGGTGCAATATTTAACTTCTTAAACCTACCAGTCTATCAAGGAGTGGATAAGGCGATAGAAATGGTGGCAAAGATTTCAACACCAATGTCCCTTATATTAATTGGGGCAAGTCTAAACTTTGAATCATCAAGGTCAGACTTTAAGATCATGTTCACATCAGCCTTTATAAAGACAGTTTTAGCTCCGCTTATTCTTATACCAGTGGGAGTTAAGCTAGGATTTACAAATATGGAGCTGGGAATAGCCTATGTGTTTTGGGCAACTCCATGCGCAGCCAACTGCTTTATCTTTACAAAGCAGATGAAGTCAGATCATGAATTTGCTTCAAAGGTAATAACTCTTTCTTTTATCATGAGTATTATTACTTATCCTGTAGGCATATCCCTAATGAACTATTTTAATTTGTTGCACTAAAAAATTTTAAGTGCTATAATCTAATCTACAAAATGTAAATAATACCTTATTGAGAGTGGTGGAGTGAATGGGCACTGTGAAACCCGGCAACCTAGTTGGTGCTAAATCCCACAGATTTTTATCTGGAAGATGAGGTTTAATGGTCCTCACTTTTTGCGTGGGGATTTTTTTATGGATTAAAATTTTATATGACTTTATAAATTTGACCAAATAGAAAAGAAAAAATAAATTCATACATTAAATCAAGGTATTTAAAATGGAGGAAAGAAACAAAATGAAAAAATGGCAATTTAGTTCAGAGTCCGTTACAGAAGGACATCCTGACAAAGTTTGTGACCAAATATCAGATGCCATCTTAGATAAGATTTTGGCGGAAGATAAAAATGCGAGAGTGGCATGCGAAACTATGGCATCCACAGGAATGATAGTTATAACTGGAGAAATCTCAACAGAAACTTATGTGGATTTTGAAAAAACTGCAAGAGAAGTCCTAGAAGATATTGGATACAACAGGGCAAAATTTGGTTTCGATGGAAGAACTTGTGCAGTCCTATCTGCAATCAAGGAACAATCTTCTGACATAGCCATGGGTGTCGACAGGTTCAAGGAAGATGGAGTAGATGAACTTGACTCCTTTGGAGCAGGGGACCAAGGTATTATGTTTGGCTTTGCTTGCAACGAAACTGAAGAGTTGATGCCACTTCCAATTTCACTTGCTCATAAGTTATCAAGAAGATTAACTGAAGTAAGAAAAGATGGAACTCTTGACTACCTAAGACCAGATGGCAAGACTCAAGTTACAGTTGAGTATGAAGAAGACAAGCCTGTAAGACTTAAGAATGTTGTAGTATCATCTCAACACGCTCCAAATGTTTCTATGGAACAAATTAGAGAAGACATCATTAGAGAAGTTGTTGAAAAAGTTGTGCCAGCAGAATTTATCGACAAGGACACAGAATTTTTCATCAATCCAACTGGCAGATTTGTTATTGGTGGACCAATGGCTGACGCTGGACTTACTGGTAGAAAAATAATTGTTGATACCTACGGCGGCTTTGGAAGACATGGCGGTGGAGCTTTCTCTGGAAAGGATCCAACAAAGGTTGACAGGTCTGGTGCCTACTACGCAAGATACATTGCAAAAAATCTTGTTGCAGCAGGACTTGCAGATAAAGTTGAAATTGGACTTGCCTATGCAATTGGTATTGCAAGACCAACTTCAGTTTATGTAGAAACTTTTGGAACTGGTAAACTTTCTCATGAAGAAATCGAAAAAATTATTATGGAAAACTTCGACATGAGACCAGCTGCAATTATTCGTGACCTTGACTTACTAAGACCAATTTATAGACAAACTGCATCCTATGGTCACTTTGGTAGAAATGACTTAGACCTTCCTTGGGAAAGAACAGATAGGGTAGAAGATTTAAAGAAGTATCTAAAATAAGCCTGCGTTAAAAATTAAATTTCGGGTAAGATAGGATTAGTTGTTAAAAAATACTAACTTAGTATGCTATAATTAAAGAGTAAATTTATTTTTAGAGTCAAGAAGAGGATGGTTATGAAGAAAACTTTTAATTATTTTAGAGCGAACCCATGTGGAAATATAACAGGCTTTGTTGTAGCTCCTGTTTATCCAGGATATAGAAAGGCTTATACAGACTGTATTATTGAACAAATAGATAAGGATGTTGAACAAGTTGGATTTATTTCTCCAGCCTATGAAGGTGCACCTCTTAGGATGGACATGATGGGTGGAGAATTTTGTGCCAACGCAACAAGAGCTTATGGACTTTACTCTGCAGGCTTCTATGACACTGATGGACTTGTTGATATTGAAGTTTATGTAAGTGGTCATAAAGGAACAACTGATGTAATTGCAGATGTTAAAAATCAAAAGGCCTATGTTGCCCTTGATGGTCCTATTGAAAGAGAAAACTTGACAATAGCTGGCAAGGACTGCACTCTTATTAAACTTCATGGAATTAGTCACTTAGTTGTTGAAGCTGAAGAAGACAGAGAATTTGTAGACAAGGCTCTTGAAGTCCTTAAAAAGGATTACAAGGATGATGCCTATGGAGTTCTTTTCTTCAACAAGGAAAAGCTTGAAATGATTCCTTACGTTTATGTAGAAGGTTCTGAAACTTTATTTAGAGAAGGCTCTTGTGGATCAGGCACTGTAGCTGTAGTTAATTATCTTGAAAGCGACATTGATAAGCTTGATGAAGATTACAAGATTGCAATTAAGAACCCGGCAGGAGAACTTGAAGTTTTTGTTTATGAATTTGAAGACGGTAAAAAATTCTGCGTTGGTGGCAAGGTTGAACTTTCTGAAGTAGAAAAGAAATCTATTGAGATTCCACAAGACGTGGCTCTAGCAGTTATAGCTGAGCACGATAAGATCGTGGAAGAACACAAAAAGAAAATGGCTGAAGAAGAAAATCAAGAGCCAGTTGATGAAAACGACCTAACAGATGAAGAACTTAAAATAATGAGAGATAAATTTGGATTTGATTAATCCTTATGAGGAGGGGGTAACCCCTCTTTTTTTTATGCAAAAATTTAAAATTTAAAGGACTTGAAAAATAAAATTATTAATTGCTAAAAATATTTTTCTATTGCATGGGAAAAAATTTTTTTATTAACAAAGACAGAGATATAATTAAAATTTTTTATAAACAAGTAGACTTTATGTGTATAATGTTAGCAGGTGATTAGAATGATAAATGTTGTTGGACTTGGATCCACTTCTTCAAGAGACCTTACCCTTGAAGCAGTAAAAATTATGAAAAATGGAATTAAAAATTTTTTGAGGACTGACAGGCATGAAGCCCTTTCTTTTTTTGAGGAAAATAAAATAGCTTACCAGTCCTTTGACTACTTGTACGATGAGATGGAAAGCTTCGACCAAGTTTATAATAAAATTGTAGAAATATTAATAGAAGAATCTAAGAATGAGGACATAAATTATTTTGTGCCAGGTACTCCCCTAGTTGCAGAAAAAACTGTGAGGCTCTTAATAGATAAGAAGGAAGACATAAATATTGTAAATGGAATTTCTTTTATTGAACCAGTTCTTGCAGGAGTTGGACGAGATGCCGTCGATGGACTTTTGTTTTTAGATTCCGATGCAAAGAAGTTTGACTTTGACACAAGGCGTGACACCCTAATAACTCAGGTCTATAACAAGAGAATTGCATCAGACCTATCACTTCTTCTTCAAGAAGTCTATAGCGAAGAGGACATGGCTTATGTAATTACCAACGCAGGTCTTGATGATGAGATTGTAAAGAAGGTGGAAATTTATAAACTGCCAAGACTTGATGACTACAATCACCAGTCCTGTATCTACATCCCAAGGACAAGTGGCAAAAATTTTCAAATGATTATGGACCAGATAGAAAATATTTTAGAAGACAAGGACCTTTACTTAGATGATGAAAATTTTTATAAGCTTAAAAATCTTTTAATAGAGAAATCTAAGGGGATTTCCATGGACTATGAAGATGAAATTGACACTTTAATCCTGTCTTTATTTATGCTTTTCTTAAAGGAAAGAGAAGGTTTAGTGGATTTTCGTGAAATATTTGATGAAATCTATAAAAAATTGGATAAAATAGCGATTTTTTTAAAATAAATGTAGAAAATAAAGTGAACTTAGGTTATAATTGTAACAGTCTTAGCAATAAAGCCCTAAGAAGTCTTGTATATCAAAGACTTACAAGGCTTTGTAACTAAGGAAAGACTATAGAAAATTCTTCAAGGAGGATATAAAATGAACAAATCAGAATTAGTAGCAAGCATTGCAGAAAAATCAGGTCTTACTAAAAAAGACGCTGAACAAGCTTTAAACGGATTTATTTCTTCAGTTCAAGAAGCTCTTGCAGACGGAGAAAAAGTTCAATTAGTTGGATTTGGAACTTTCGAAGTAAGACAAAGAAAAGCTAGAGAAGGAAGAAACCCTAGAAATCCAGAAGAAGTTATTAAGATTCCTGCATCTAAAGCTCCAGTTTTCAGATCAGGTAAAGCTCTTAAAGAAGCTGTTAATAAGTAAGAAAAGAGAAGGCAAGGCCTTCTTTTTTTATGCTCAAATTTTGTCTAAGTATTGATATTTTCTTCTCTATTTGATATATTCATTAATGGAGAGGATTATGAGATTAGATAAATTTTTAAAAAACTCAAGACTTATAAAAAGAAGAACTCTAGCAAAGGAAGCTTGCGAAAAGGGCCTTGTCGAAATTAACGACAAGCTTGCCAAACCATCAGATTCTGTTAACATTGATGACATTATTTCACTCCAACTTGGCGAGAGAAAAATTAGAGTCAAGGTTAAGGATATTTCTGATGTGAATTCCAAGAAGGATGCAGAGACTCTTTATGATAGGATAGATTAATTGAGGATAATAATCTAATTGTATATAGGTGGGAGAGACTTATGAAGGTAAAAAGAAGAAGATTTCCCTTGGCTCTTGCCATTATAATTATAGGGTCTGTACTTTTTGGCTCAGTAAAAATTGGCAAGTCAATATCTCTAAGAAATCAAAAACTTGAGATTATTTCTGCCAACAATAGAGAAATTTCTAATTTAAAACTTGAAATAGATAATCTGAATTCTGAACTAGAAAATTCTTCCTCTACTGATTTTATTGAAAAGGTAGCGAGAGAAGATTTGGGCATGGTTAAACCAAGAGAAGTTATCTATGTTGACAAGAACAAGGATAAGACTACAAATACTGATAAGGGTATTTAAAATAAAATTTAGGAGGAAGTTATGGATTTATCGCCAGGCGATATAGTTGAAGGTGTAGTTACTAAGGTTGCTAAATTTGGAGCCTTTGTAGATTTAGAAGATGGCAAAAGTGGTCTAGTACATATTTCTGAAATTGCAGACACTTTTGTTAAGGATATAAATAATCACATTTCTGAAGGTGATGAGGTTAAAGTCAAGGTTCTTAGCATTGATGAAAAGGGAAAGATTGCCCTTTCAATTAAGGATGCCATTGAGAAAAAAGAAGAGCCTAAGGATGAAAAAGTAGACCAAAGATTCGAAGACATCTTGAGCAAGTTCCTCAAGGAAAGCAATACAAAGCTTGACGAAGCTAGAGCAAGATACAATCAAAAGACAAAGAAGAAGAATTCTAGAAATTAGTAGTGGTAACTATCTTTTGATAGTTTGCCACTTTTTTATTTTAATTTTTATTTTAATTATGGATAAGATATTTTACGAGAACTTAAAAAAACTAAATATAATAAAAAAATCTGACAAGCTAAGTCTTGGTGTATCTGGTGGAGCAGACTCCATGTATCTTTTTTATAATTTTATGGATTTAAAAGAAGAATGGGACCTTGATATAATAGTTTGTCACCTAAATCATGGCATAAGAGAGACTGCCAAGAGAGATGAGGAATTTGTAAAAAAATCTTGCCAAGCTTATGGAATAAAATTTATAAGCAAGACAGTGAACATGGATGAATTTGCAAGAAAAGAAAAAATTTCATCTGAAGAGGCTGGAAGGATTTTAAGGTATGAATTCTTTAGAGAAAACTCTCAAGGGAGGAAGATTTTAACAGCCCACAATGCCAATGACAGGGCAGAGACAGCCCTTTTTAATATTATGAGGGGGACAGGCCTAAAGGGTCTTTCTGGCATCTCTCATGTCAATAAAGACGTCTATAGACCTCTTATAAATATTAAGAGGGAGGAGATCGAAGACTATCTTCACAAGAATAAGCTCCAGTACTTTGATGACGAGACAAACTTTGAAGAAATCTACACTAGAAATAAAATTAGGCTGGGACTTATTCCACAACTTAAAAAATTCAATCCAGATATAATAAATTCTCTTCTTAGACTTTCTGAAAACGCAGAAGAAGCTAATGACTTTATAGGAGAAATTCTAGAAGAAAATTATAATAATTGCTTAGGAGATAATTTTTTAATTCCCTCTGAAATAAAAAAATTAAAAAAGTTTATAGGTCAAGAAGTAATAAAAAAATACTTAGAAGAAAATTTTTATGGTGAAAATATTTTAAGTAGGTCCAACATACTTGCTATCTATGACCTATGCCTTGGCGACTCTGGAAGACAAATTGATCTTGGCAAAAATATTTCTGCAAGAAGGTCCTATGACAAGATTTATATCGAAGAAGTTATTGACCAAGATGAGAAAACAAGCAAGGATTTAGTGCTTGGAAGAAACACAACTGACTTTGGAGAAATTTTCATCTCAAGAGATGAGAAAGAAAGTCATGAGGATTCCTTTATAAAAGTAATAGACTGTGATAAAATAAAGGGTAGTCTTAACATAAGGAAGAGAGCCCCAGGAGATAGATTTAAGCCACTGGGTATGAAAAATAATAAAAAGCTAAAGAATTATTTTATTGATAGAAAAGTTGACAGGCTTTTAAGAGATGAAATAGGACTTGTATGTGATAATGAAAAAATCATCTACATACTTGGGATGGATATCTCAGAAGATGTTAAGGTTGATAAAAACACAAAAAACAAACTCATTTTGGAGGTTAGGAATGTCAGATATTAAAGAAGTTCTTTATTCTGAAGAAGAAATCAGAGATAAAGTTAAAGAACTTGGGGAAAGAATAACAGAGGACTACAAGGGTAAAAATTTATTCTTGCTTGGAATCTTAAAGGGATGTGTTCCCTTTATGGCAGATATTATGAGAAGTATTGACTTAGAGCTTGAATACGACTTTATGGATGTTTCCAGCTACCAAGGCACAAGGTCCATGGGTGAAGTTAGGATCCTAAAGGATATTTCAACATCAATAGTTGATAAGGATATTTTAATCGTCGAAGACATAATTGATACAGGTGTGACTCTTTCTTATTTGACTAAAATTTTAAAGTCAAGGGGAGCAAGGTCTATAGAAATTGTAACTATGCTTTCAAAACCATCTAGGAGAAAGGTTGAACTGCCTGTTAAATACAATGGATATGAAATAGATGACCACTTTGTAATTGGTTATGGAATGGACTACAACGAGAGATTCAGAGGACTTCCTTACATTGGAATACTAGATGAGTCTGTCTATTCTAATAGTGAGGAGTGATATTATTGAATAAAAAATTTGGAGGAGCAGGATTTTATATTGTCCTGATTCTTGTATTAATACTGTCTATTAGATTTTTTGGACCACCAGCAAATGTTGTGGAAGAAAAATCTTTTACAGAGTTTGTGACGGAACTTGAAAAGGACGATGTAAAGTCTGTAAACTTACAAAATGGAATTGACTCCATTGCCAGCGTTAAACTAAAAAATGGCGACACTTTTAGGACTGTAATCCCACAAGAGGCAGCAGATACCTTCTATAAGGACTACTTAAAGGAAAAATCTGATGCAGGAACTATCAACGTAGTTTCAAGCCCAACTAAGCAAACTTCTTTCTTAGTTGAGTGGATTCCAACTCTTCTTATGTTTGCCTTTATTGTTTTCTTCTGGTACAAGATGATGCAACAAGCTGGTGGCGGAGGAAAGATGAACTCCTTCGGTAAGAGCAAGGCAAAACTAATTAACAAAGAAGATGGGAAAAACCTAGTTAAGTTTAAAGATGTTGCTGGCTTGGAAGAAGAAAAGGAAGAGCTTTCAGAAATAGTTGACTTCTTAAAAGATCCTAAGAAATTTATAAATATGGGAGCTAGGATCCCTAAGGGAGTCCTACTTGTAGGTCCTCCAGGAACTGGTAAAACTTATCTTTCAAAGGCTGTTGCCGGCGAAGCAGGAGTTCCTTTCTTTATAATGAGTGGATCTGACTTCGTTGAAATGTTTGTTGGTGTTGGTGCTTCAAGAGTGAGAGACCTTTTTGAATCTGCAAAGAAAAACGCACCTTGTATAATTTTCATTGACGAAATTGATGCAGTGGGAAGAAAAAGAGGAGCAGGTCTTGGCGGTGGCCATGACGAAAGAGAGCAAACTCTTAACCAACTTCTTGTAGAGATGGATGGCTTTGGAACTAACGAAGGAGTTATAGTTATGGCTGCAACAAATAGAGCAGACATACTTGACCCAGCGATATTAAGACCAGGAAGATTTGACAGGACAGTTTATGTTGGCAAGCCAGACGTTCGTGCAAGAAAGGCAATTCTTGAAATTCATTCTAGGGGAAAGAAGCTTGCAGATGATGTAAACCTTGAAGTAATTGCAAAGAGGACTCCAGGCTTTACTCCAGCAGATCTTGAAAACCTAATGAACGAATCAGCTCTACTTGCTGCAAGACGTGGCGAAAATGCAATTTCTATGGAAGATGTTGATGAAGCATCAATAAAGGTCCAAGCAGGTCCTGCAAAGAAGTCTCGTGTTGTTTCAGAAAAGGAAAGAAAGCTCACAGCAGTTCACGAATCTGGACACGCAATTGTATCAAGACTTCTTCCAGAAGAAGATCCTGTTCACATGATTACAATTATTCCAAGAGGAATGGCTGGTGGATTCACTGCCTACCTTCCTGAAGATGATGTTTCTTTCATGACAAAGAAGAAGATGGAAGCTTCTATTGTTTCTCTTCTTGGAGGAAGAGTTGCCGAGTCTCTTGTGCTTGACGACATTTCAACTGGTGCATCCAATGACATTGAGAGAGCTACAAAGATTGCTCGTTCCATGGTAACCCACTATGGAATGAGTGAGAAGCTTGGAACAATTAATTACGACTCATCAGAAAATGAAGTCTTCATAGGAAGGGATCTTGGACGTTCAAGGGATTATTCTGAAAGAACTGCAGCAGAAATTGATGATGAAGTTACAAGAATTATAAACGAGGCTTATACAAAGTGTAAGGAACTTTTAAGCGATAACTTAGACAAGTTGCTTGCCCTTTCTGATGCCCTTTTAGAAAAGGAAACAATTTACTCTAAGGATTTTGAAAAGATCTTTAATGGCGAAAAGCTTGATGAAGAATCAATTGACCTCGAAGATACAATAAATGAAGAAGACTTATCTGATGAAGCAAAGGAACTTATCCATAAGAATGATAAGTTAGATGAAACAGATAAGAAAAATTCAGAAGACGATAAAAGTTTATAAGCATATAAAAAAAGCTCCGAGAGGGGCTTTTTTGTTTTGTCTATTTTTAATAGTGATGGCATTAGAGAGTTTGAATTATGTGTAATAGATTTTAAATTTTAAAATTATTATTTGATTAAGTAGGCAAAATAATTTATTTTAATCTAAGTCAACCTTATAAGTGAGAATCTAAAATTGAAATTTTAAAACATAAACTTTGAAATTTAATAACAAATAATGAAAACTTAGGAAGGTATTTAAGAAAAGTTAATAAGAAATAAATAGAGGATTTAAAGTTAAAAATATTTTATAGAGATTGTTCGCGAATAAAATATGATTAAAAATTAAAATTTTAAATAAAATATGTAGTTAAAAATTTGCAATAAAAAAACTGGAGTCATGCTCCAGTTTTTTAAGCCTCATTATTAAGAATTGACTTAGAAGATTTTTTCTTCTTTTTACTTGGTTTGTTGCTGTTGTTTTCGTTGTTTGATGATTTCTTTTTTCTCTTCTTCTTGTCACTATTATTGTTGTTATTATTATTGTTATTATTGTCCTTCTTCTTTTCCCTTTTCTTTTCTTCAGAAGCTCTGTAGAAGCTGTACTTGTTAACGTAGTGAGGCTTAGTTCCTTCGGCAAAGATTTCTCTTCTACCACCTGAATACTTAGTGTAGATACCTTCAGGTTCTTCAAACTTCTTGCTGTCAAGATCTTGGTGAACAGATCTCATAATTTGCTTCCATAGATAAGCTGATTGAGTTGATCCAAAGGCAAGCTTTTGGTTCTTGTCGTTACCAATCCAAACTGAACAAGTGTAGTAAGGAGTGTAACCAACGAACCAAACGTCTTTCTTGTCAGTAGTTGTACCAGTCTTGCCGGCAACTTCTTGACCAGGGAAGGAAGCATTTCTACCTGTACCACGTCTTACAACATCCTTTAGCATATCAGTCAAGATGTAAGCATTTTGTGGTGTAGTAACTTCTTTCTCTTTAGGGTCAACTTGGTAAATTACATCACCAGTGTTTGATTCGATTTTTGTAATTACATAAGGGTTGGCATACTTTCCTTCGTTGGCAATTGCAGTGAAGGCTCCAGCCATCTCAAAAGGACTTATTCCATAACTCATGCCGCCAAGTGTAAGAGGAGCATAGTCTATGTCATTCCATGTAGGATTGTCCTTCTTCTCAACTATTGTAGAAACTCCAATTGATTTTAAAGTATCCACCATTTTATTAAGAGACTCTTCGTCGTTGTAGGCCTTAGAATAAGTTGAATTCTTATTAACTTTAGCATCCTTGTCAGCAGAAATATCTCTGGCAACTTGGTAGGCACCAACATTTGATGATTGACGAAGAAGGTTTCTTATAGTTGTCCAGCCTTGGTAATAGTTACCAGCGTTCTTAGGTGAGTGGCCAAATAATTTTTCTGGCATCTTTTGGTCTAGGTAAACATCGCCAGCAGTTGCTCCGTTGTTAAGGGCTGTTAGGTAAACTGAAATAGGCTTAATTGATGATCCAGGTTGTCTTGGAACAAGAGCCCTGTTTAAAAGTCTACCACCACTTACATTTCTACCACCAACAAGGGCCTTAACTTCGTGAGTTTTTTGGTCGATGATGACAGATGCAACTTGTGGTTGGATGATTCCATTCTTGTCTGTGAAGCCGCCATAATAATATTTTGGATTGGAAACAACTTCTTCAAGTGTCCTTTGCATATTTATATCCATTGGAGTATAAATCTTTAGACCTCCATTAAAGAGTTTGTTTGCAGCTTCTTCCTTTGAATAACCTGATTCTGTTAAAATTTTTATAGCATTCTTTTGAACAACATCTGTATAGAAAGAAGAAATTCCACTTTCCTTACGAGAGCCAATGTTGATTTCAATTTTTTCGTTTAAAGCCTTGTCGTGATCTTCTTTACTGATTAGTCCTTGAGCAAGCATCCTCTTTAACACAAGTCTTTGTCTTTCTTGAGAAGTTTCATTAAAGACAGCCTTAACAGGAACTAGCATGTTGTTTTGAATTTGAATTAAATCAAAATTATCAATTTGTCCAAGCTCATTTAAGTTCTTGGCAATTTCTATAATTCTCTCAGAGTTTGGCTCAGAGTTTTCATTCTTTGGAAGAAGAACGACTTCAATATTTCCTAAGTCATCTGAGTCTTCTATCTCTTGAGTATTGTAGGGAGTGTACTTTTCTGGAAGGTTTGTTACACCAGCTATAAGGGCACACTCAGCAAGGTCAAGCTCTGATACGTCCTTGTTAAAGAAAGTTTTTGCAGCAGCTTGGACTCCCACAGTTCCCTTGGAGAAGCCTGCAGAGTTTAAGTAAGCTTCAAGGATTTGCTCCTTAGAAAGTTTTTCTTCTATTTGATAGGAATAGTAGACGTCAGTTATTTTTCTCACTACACTTTTTGAGAAGGAAGTGTACAAGTTTTTGGCAAGCTGCATAGTTATAGTTGATGCACCTTGTTCAAAAGACCTAGTTTTTAGGTCGTGAACTATAGCGCCAGCCACTCTCTTGTAGTCAACTCCGCTGTGTTCAAAAAACCTTTCGTCTTCTATTGCCACAATGGCATTTACTAAGTTCTTAGGTATGTCCTCGTAGGGAACGAACTCACTAAACTGATCAGATATAAGTGATTCAATTAGCTTTCCATCACTTGAATAGATCCTTGAAGTTTCAGAAAGTTGAGATCTATATTCTGATGGATCTATTA
The DNA here is from genome assembly GCF_965119475.1 of Peptoniphilus sp. Marseille-Q6390. Lineage (NCBI taxonomy): Bacteria > Bacillati > Bacillota > Tissierellia > Tissierellales > Peptoniphilaceae > Peptoniphilus > Peptoniphilus sp. Marseille-Q6390. The sequence goes on from NZ_CBCPLS010000002.1 coordinate 297,587, forward strand.
CAGGAGCTTTTTTAAAAATACCTAACACAATTGATGTGACAAGCGAGCCTAAAATAATAATTGCAGCCGCAACAATTAAGAGAAGTATTTTTATTACGCTTGAAAGTTTTATCATTCCACGAGGTTTATTGTTTCTATTGTCTTTCATAACAACCTCCTATTTTGTTATTATATCAGAATTTTAAGCATATAACTATAAATATAAATGAAAAAACCTCGCCATGAAGCGAGGATCTTTCAAAAATTATTCTATTAATTATGAGCTAAATTATTTCATGGCCTTTAAAATTCTTGGAGCAATAATAGCAGCTACTAGAGCCTTTGCCATGTCAGGAATAATAAAAGGAATCATTCCAACAGTGAAGACCTTTGATATGTCCATTGGGTTGCCCATGACTACATTTAAGATGTAGTACATGTAAGGAAGTCCAAGTGCATAGAAGATAACTTCTGCAAGAACTAAGACTACCATAATTTTTCCAAAGTTTTTTTCACCGTGAGCAAACTTGGATATAAATGCTGCTCCAATTATAAAGGCAATTAGAAAACCAAAGCTTGGTTTTAATACTGATTGGATGCCTCCAGTGAAGCCGGCAAAAATTGGAATACCAATTAGACCAAGTAGGACGTAAATAAAAACTGTAAGTCCTGCGTAAAAGGGTGTAAGTAAAAGTCCAGTCATAAATACAAAAAAGTTTTGTAGTGTAAAGGGAACTGGTCCAATGGGAATAGAAATAAAAGCTCCCACTGCTATAAGTGCTACTAAAAGTGCAATTTTTGTTATGTCTTTTGTTTGAATTTTCATTTTCAACCTCCAGAGATATCTTACATAATGTTCACCTTATTGTCAATATGGTTAACCTAAATATTTTGGCAAGACTTTATTTATCAATCTAAAGAAAATAATTAGTTGAAAGACTTCCACATTAAATATATAATGAATACAATTTGTAAAACAGAGGTGTAAAAATGTTATTAGTAATAGATGTAGGAAATACTTCCATAACTTGGGGTGTCTTTAAGGGAGGAGAGCTGGTCAATGACTTTAGGACTTCTACTGTGAAGACTAGGACATCTGATGAGTACGGTCTTATCTTTATAAATACTCTTCTTCATGCCAACATAGACCCACAAGATATCGAAGACGTAATTATTTCTTCAGTTGTGCCAAACCTTATGCACACACTTCCTTCTATGATTATAAAATACTTTAACAAGAGCCCAATGGTTGTGAGCACAGACCTTGAACTTGGACTTAATATTAAATACGACAATCCAAAGCAAGTTGGGGCAGATAGAATTGTCAACGCCGTTGGGGCTATAGAACTTTATGGCGAGCAATCAATTATAGTTGACATTGGAACTGCTATGACTTTTTGCGTTGTCGATAAGGAAAGAAATTATCTTGGTGGACTTATTATGCCAGGAATTGGAATTTCTGCTGAAGCTCTTTTCATGATGACTTCAAAGCTTCCAAAGATAGAACTAATTGCACCGAAAAAAGTTATTCAAGCTGACACAGTTGGTGCAATGCAAGCAGGACTTTACTACGGCTACACTGAAATGATTGATGGGATTGTTGCAAAGCTACTTAAGGAATTAAATTGGAAGGAAGAAGACACTAATATTATTTCAACTGGTGGCTTCTCCACAATGTTAACTAAGGATTCAAAATATAATTTTATTATTAACAAGTTCTTAACACTTGAAGGTTTAAAAATTATTTATGAAAAGAACAACAAACTTGAGGGAATAGATTGAGAGTGATTTTTTGTTAAAGATTTTAGCACCCATGGCAGGCTACACAGATATAGCCTTTAGGGAAGTGGCTACTGAAAAGGGCGCAGACATAACTGTAACTGAAATGGTGTCGGCCATGGCACTTGTATATGAAAACAAAAAAACTATAGACCTCTTGGACATATCTCCTAAGGAGAAGAAAGTTGCAGTCCAAATCTTTGGCAGCGACCCAGATGTCATGGGTCAGGCTGCAAGAATTTTAAATGATTACGACTTTTCTTATGTTGACATAAATATGGGCTGCCCTGCACCAAAGATTGTAAAAAATAATTCGGGCTCCCATCTCCTAAGTGACCCCTCACTGGTTTACGATATTGTAAAGTCTGTTGTAAAAAATTCTAACAAGCCTGTCACTGCAAAGGTCCGTAAGGGGATCGGTGGTCTATCTTCCATGAAGGCTATAAAAAACATTGAGGTGGCAGGTGCGACCTTTGTCACAGTTCACGGAAGAACGAGGGAAGAATACTACACAGGTAAGGCTGACTGGGACTTCATAAAAGAAGTGAAGGCAAATGTTAAAATTCCTGTCATAGGAAATGGAGATGTTGACAGTCCAGAAGATGCAATAGAAAAAATAAATTATTCCAAGGTTGATGGTCTAGCAATAGGTCGTGGGGCAATAGGTAACCCTTACATCTTTAATCAAATAGAAGAACTTATAAAAACTGGCGACTACTACAAGCCAAGTGACAAGGAAAAATTACTTTTAATGATTGATGAGCTTGAAAGAAAAATTTCTTACAAGGGAGAGAAGCTTGGCATACTTGAAATGAGAAAGGTCTATGCAGAATATTTTAAGGGAATGAAGGACTCCAAAGAAGTTAGGAACAAGCTAAACAACTTAAAGGACAAGGAAGAAATTTTAAAAACAATAAGTGACTATATAGATAAAATTTAAATTTTCAAACTCTGTAATCTTTGCAGAGTTTATTTTTTTATAAAATTAAAAAAGTTGATGAAAGTCCTCTAGTCGCTTAATCTTCTTGACATTTAGAAGCCTATAAATTATAATGGCTTAGATTAAAAGGTTTTGTGAAAGGCGGCTGACGCCTTATTTTTTATATAATTGAGGGAGAGAGAGTTTTGGAAAAAGATATATTTTTTACACCGGAAGGTTTAGAAAAAATCGAAAATGAAATTGAGTATTTAAAAACAGTTAGAAGAAAAGAAGTTTCTGAAAGAATTAAGGTAGCTCTTGGCTATGGTGACCTTTCTGAAAACTCTGAGTATGACGAAGCTAAAAACGAACAAGCACAAGTTGAAGAGAGAATCGCTAAGCTTGAAATGATGGTTCGTAATGCTAAAATTATTGATGAAAAAGATTTAAATACAGATGTTGTCAACATAGGATCCAACGTAAAAGTTAGAGAACTTGACACAATGGAAGAAGACGAGTACACAATTGTTGGTTCAGCAGAAGCAGACCCACTTGAAGGAAAAATTTCTAACGAATCACCAGTTGGTTCAAAACTTATTGGCAACCGTGTTGGCGATGTAGTTGAAGTTGAAGTTCCAGACGGAATTATCAAGTACGAAATTTGTGGAATAACTATTTAGGAGGCAGTTTGTGAAGAAAACAGAAGATGCAAATCTAAATGAAATGCTTTTGTTAAAGAGACAAAAGCTTGATGAATTAAAAAAGGAAGGCAAAGACCCCTTTGTCAACGAAACTTATGATGTAACTGCACATTCAGTGGGAATTAAAGAAGAATTCAACGAAGCAGATGAAAGAGAAGTTTCTATTGCTGGACGTATTATGAGCAAGAGACGTCACGGAAAAATTTGCTTCCTAGACCTTAGAGACTCAGAAGGCAACATCCAAGTTTTTGCAAGAAAGGATGTCCTTGAAGATAAATACGAAGACGTTAAGGGCATTGACATTGGAGATATTGTCGGCGTTAAGGGAATTGTATTTAAGACAGAAGCTGGAGAAATCACAGTTCGTGCAACTGATATAACTCTACTTTCAAAGTCCCTACAAATTCTTCCAGAAAAATTCCACGGACTTAAGGACCCAGACCTAAGATACAGACAAAGATATGTTGACTTAATTGTAAATCCTGAAGTTAAGGATGTATTTATTAAGAGAAATAAAATTATCAAGAAGATAAGAGAGTTCCTAGACAATAAGGACTTCCTAGAAGTTGAAACACCAATCCTTGGTACCGTAGCAGGTGGAGCAAACGCAAGACCTTTCTACACTCACCACAACACTCTTGACATTGATATGCAACTAAGAATTGCAAATGAATTATTCCTAAAGAGACTAATTGTTGGTGGCTTCGACAAGGTTTATGAAATGGGCAAGATGTTTAGAAACGAAGGAATGGACACTAGACACAATCCTGAATTTACAAACATTGAACTTTACCAAGCCTATGTTGACTACGAAGAAATGATGAGAATAACTGAAGACCTATTTGAATACGTAGCTCTTGAAGTTCTTGGAACAGATACAATTAACTACCAAGGAACAGAAATTTGCCTAAAGGCACCTTGGAAGAGAATTACCATGATTGATGCAGTTAAAAAATATGCTGACGTTGACTTTAACGAAATTGATACAGACGAAAAGGCAAGAGAAATTGCAAGAGAAAAGGGCATTGAAGTTCATGAAAATGACACATGGGGCAAGCTTCTTTCAGAAATGTTTGAAGAATTCTGTGAAGAGCACCTTGTTGAACCAACTTTTGTAATTGGTCACCCAGTAGATGTTTCTCCACTTGCAAAGAGAAATCCAAAAGACCCAAGACTTACACAAAGATTTGAAGCCTTCATTAACACTTGGGAATTTGCCAATGCCTTCTCAGAACTTAATGACCCAATAGATCAAAGACAAAGATTTGAAGCTCAAGTTGCAGAAAAGGCAGCAGGAGATGACGAAGCTCACCCAATGGATTCAGACTTCATCAATGCAATTGAAGTTGGTCTACCTCCAACAGGTGGACTTGGAATTGGTGTTGACAGGATGATTGTCCTTCTAACAGATCAACCAAGCATTAGGGACGTATTATTATTCCCAACAATGAAACCACTTGGAGCTGAAGTTGCTGAAATAAAAGCTAACAAGGCTGCAGATGAAAAGGCAAGTGTAAAGCTTGACATGTCAAAGGTAAAGGTTGAACCTCTATTTGAAGACATGGTAGACTTTGATACTTTCTCAAAATCTGATTTTAGAGTTGTAAAAGTTAAAAATTGTGAAGAAGTTCCAAAGTCAAAAAAACTTCTTAAGTTTACACTTGATGATGGATCAGGACAAGACAGAACAATCCTATCAGGAATCAAAAACTTTTACGAAGCAGAAGAATTAATTGGCAAGACTCTTGTTGCTATAACAAACCTTCCACCAAGAAAGATGATGGGAGTAGACTCTTGCGGTATGCTTCTATCAGCAGTATGCGACTATGATGGCGAAGAATTATTAAATCTTGTAATGCTAGAGGACAAAATCCCAGCAGGATCAAAATTATATTAAAGAACACGCTAATTATGAAACTGGGGTTTGGTATGAATCCCAGTTTAATTTTTATAATTGGATTAATAGAATTATTAAGCTATAAAATGAAATCAATTTAAAGAAAAATAAATATTAGATAATATCAGACGATAGAAATTAAAAACTCTATCGTCTTTTTTTATACTGAAAATTAGGAAATAAGGTCTACAAGAATTTTATAGTTAAATCACTAAACAAAATAGAAAATAAGAAAGAAAACGAGGAGGAATAATATGGAATTTTTTACAGCTGGAGTTGGAGTTTTAAAGACATTTGTAACTGCAATTGGTGCAGGTTTAGGAGCATGGGGAGTTATTAACTTGATGGAAGGTTATGGTAATGATAACCGTGCGACACGTTCATAAGTGAAAAGCTTATGCACTAAGTCGAAGGACTGAAAGTTCAAAACTTAGGAGAACTGGCAATCTGATAGGTAGAATGACGGGGTAACGCCCTGAAATGCCTACACTGATACTCCGATTGGCAATGAATATTAGACTATTTCATTGTCAAAAGCTCGGTGAAGTCGGCAGAGAGTAGCCGTAAGACTGATATTAACATCAGACACGAAAGCTGTTCAGAGGTGGACGGTGCTACCTATATGTCGGGTGTCGAATACGCATGGTGAGAATGTGTATACCAAAGCACTGACGTACTTCCGAATGTAAGGGTCTAAACGTTTGAATTTGCCTAACGGCAATTCCCATCAAAGATGGGGTGTTTGTGGATGAGTAAGAATGGTTGTTATGAAAATCCATATATCGTTACAGGCGATATGGTGAAAACTAAACACAGGCTTAGAGGAAGAACCTAAACGTATTCAAAGATAAGATTGTCGGAACGTGGTAAGCCAAGAGCATGGAAGCAGTCTAATGCTAATGAAGTGTTGAATGGGAAAATGACTGAAAAAAAACAGCATATAACCATTCTTTATCTCGGTGAAAGTGGTGGCACAGTACCTATGAAGCGAAAATAATAAGTTCGTGGAGGGATAGCCACCAGTCACAGGAAAGTACAAGAACTGAAATTAAGACAAACACAGCTTCGAGTATGACAAAGAAAATCAAATCCGAAAGGAGATGGTGACTGTGTCCACTTCGAAACAAACACTGAAACAAAGCAAAATCCGTTATACGGAATACTATGACTTGCAAAAAGTCCTTGATGATTTATATGAAGATAGCGGTAATAATAAAGTATTTTCAAATTTAATGGAGTTGATAACTTCAAGAGAAAATATTAAACTTGCCTATCGTAGTATAAAAGGGAACAAAGGAAGTCATACGGCTGGGGTAGATGGCAGAACAATAAAACATCTATCAAGGCTAAATGAAGAGGAATACATTTCTCTCATACAAAAACAGTTTCATTGGTATAAGCCACGCCCTGTAAAGAGAGTGGAAATGCGAAAGCCTAATGGGAAAATTAGACCTTTAGGAATACCAACTATTGTAGATAGAATTGTACAACAATGTATCTTGCAAATATTAGAGCCGATATGTGAAGCCAAGTTTCATGACAGTTCCTATGGGTTTCGACCTAACAGGAGTACGGAACACGCTATTGCAGAATGTGCAAGACTAATGCAGATACAGCACTTACACTATGTAGTCGATATTGATATACAAGGATTTTTCGATAACGTATATCATGCAAAGCTCATAAGGCAGCTTTGGAATTTAGGAATCCAAGACAAAAAGTTACTTTGTATCATTAAGGAAATGCTTAAAGCAGACATAGTTATGCCCGATAAAAAGGTAATTACACCAACAAAGGGAACACCACAAGGCGGAATATTATCACCGCTACTATCTAATGTAGTCTTGAACGAATTAGATTGGTGGGTTTCATCTCAATGGCTGACAATGCCTACGCATTATCCATATAAACAGAGAACGAACAGTCAAGGAACAGAGATAAAAAGCCATACTTACAGAGCTTTAAGAACAAGCAACCTAAAAGAAATATACATTGTAAGGTATGCTGATGATTTTAAGATATTTTGCCGTAATTACTACGATGCAAAAAGAACCTATCAGGCAGTTACAAAATGGTTGCAAGACAGATTAAAACTAAATGTGAGTGAAGAAAAATCTAAAATAACAAATCTAAAACAAAGGTATTCGGAGTTCTTAGGATTTAAGCTTAAGGTTAAACCAAAAGGCAAAAAGTTTGTTGTACAGTCGCATATAAGTGATAAGGCACTGAAAAATGCAAAAGAAAATATTTCTAAATGTGTTGCGGATATAAAAAGACCTGCAAACGAAAAGGAACAGTACAAAGCAATAGCCAAGTATAATGCCACTGTTTCAGGCTTGCATAATTACTACCAAATAGCAACAAATGTAAGTTTGGACTTTGCTAAAATAGCCTTTCACATTAAAAAGCAGATGAACAACAGACTTGATATTAAAACCAGTGGAATGCTAAACAAAGGATTTATCAAAGAAAAATATGGAAAAAGTAAACAGCTTCGCTTCCTTAATGGACATCCGCTAATTCCAGTTGGATATATTAGGACAAAGGACGCAAAACACAAGAAAAAGGTTGTAAATAAATACACTGTAAAGGGCAGAGCTTTTATTCATAAAAATCTGCAAATCGATGTAGATACACTTGTTTGGTTGATGAGACATCCTGTACTTGATAAGAGTATAGAGTTTGCAGACAACAGAATCTCGCTCTTTGCAGCTCAATATGGCAGATGTGGGGTAACAGGTGTAAAACTTACACCAAACTATATACATTGCCATCACAAGATACCGCTTGAACAAGGCGGTACAGACAGTTATAGCAACTTAATTCTTGTTACAGAAGCAGTTCATATACTTATCCATGCAACAAAAGAAGATACAATCCAAAAATATATAAAAGAGCTTGGCTTAACGGTCAAGCAGATCGAGAAATGTAATAAGCTTAGAAAAATGGCAGGATTGCCACTAATTTAGAAAAAAATAATTTGTTACGAAGTGTGTAAGTCTTAGTTAAAACGTGAAAATCTTTCTTGTGATGGAACGCCGTGTGCGGTGAAAGTCGCATGCACGGTGTGAAGTGGGGGAAAATCCGGAGATAACATCAAAGGATTACCTATCACTATCTGGTGCTAAATCTCAAGGTATTAAGCAATTTATGGCAAAATAAGGACGGAATAACACAACAAATTCTCTAAAACAAATCACTAAACCAATATAAGATTGAATGAAATCAATATTCATGCTATAATTGAATAAATTTAATGAAGAGAAAAAGAGGGATATTATGGCACTTAACTATAAACCATTATGGATACAGTTAGCGAAAAAAGGATTAAAGAAAACAGATGTAATAGCTATGGCAGGACTAACAACAAATGTTATGGCACAAATGGGCAAGGATAAACCAATTACATTTAAGAATTTAGAAAGAATATGTAAGGCTCTATCTTGCACTCCTAATGATATTATTAGTTTTGAAGATGAATTTGAAAAAGAGATTTAAATTCTTATAGTTCTTTACACTTGATTTACAAGGGATCAAAGAAAATCTTAATAAGGGTTTCTAAAATTTTATTGAAATAATGTATAATTTGTTATAGCTTACTTACAATTTTAGAATTGTAATCTTTATATAGGGTGTTTTTATATCTTGTCAATGATTTTGTAAATATCTTTTAGATTGTAATTCAAAGTTTTGTGAGTAATTTATTTGAGAATTTACAAAACTTCTTAATACATGACCTGTATGTGTATAATGACATTGACAAGAAGACATCTGTGATTATAGATTTTAAATAACTATATAATTGTAAAAAAGTATAGCACTAATACTAGCAAGAAAATTTATACGAATTTAGTTGACACAACTAAGAAAAATTGCTCCCATTTACGAAATGGTTTATACTTCAAGAGAGGAGGTGAACTAAATTGATGAAAACACTTGGTATGTTAACAATCATCTGCTTAACAGCATCAATTATGATGGTGAATTTTATACTTATTATACCGAAATTTGGCTCGAAGCATTTCGGTGCACCCGATGATATCAAAGTTATGATGAGTAAGTTGCCAGATAAACCGATTTGGATCAATATAATCGGCGGACTTATCATGATACTTGGATTGCTAGCCATTGCAGCCGTTCTAGGCTGGGCAATTGTTGATACAGTAAAATTTAGTTTAACTTTTCAGCAAGCCTTTGTTAGATTTTTAATACTATTTGAAGGATATAAGCTTTTTGATATTATCTTTTTTGATTATCTCATGCTTACCAAGTTAAAATTGCCGACTAAAGTTTACCCAGAGACGGTTGGTGCTAAGGGTTATGATAATTTTGGTTTTAATGGGAAAAGTCAGATTGCAAAAATTATAATCTTCTTTTTCGTGAGCCTAATTTTGGCATATTTACTGACCGTTTTGGTTTAACTAGAAATTCATAACTTATAATGTTCAATTCGAATTCTTGGCTATTTATTTTAAGGGGCTGTAGCTTAAAAAAACTAATTATCAGAAATAGATATAAGCCAAGAACAGTTATATGAAGATGGGTTAGAGTGAAATATAAACGAAAGAAACTTCAATCTAATGAATGTGAGCATATCTTAAAAACAAGACAAGAACCATTCCTATACAAATATCTATACATGCAAATTCATATAAGATAAAGGCGTATAAAAAATTAGTTTAATCACTGCAATCACAATTTAAATTGTGGTGGTCGCAAGTCAAATTACGAACTTCACTAGGAAGTTTTCCCTTGTATCTTTTGTAATAAATGGAAAATTTGCTATGGGATGAGTATCCAACAGATTGAGCTATTTCTTTTATAGGAAGTTTGATATTTAAGAGAAGAGTTTCAGCTACATTCATTCTTTTTCTTTGGGTGTATTCTGTAATGCTCTGACCATATTTTTCTTTGAATAGATTTTTTAATTTAGTCCCGCTCATTGTAGATATTTTTTCAAGAGTTTCTTGGTTTACATTCATGGCGGAATGATCATCTAAGAATCTGGCTACATCTTTTATCTTTGTGAGAAAAATATGATAAAAAAGATAAACAAAAAGTTATAACATTCCAGATTGGGATTACATGGAAAGATATATAGAAAACGTAAAACTAAAATGTAATATAGAAATGTATAACATTTAGAAAAAAGACGATTAGAAAAGTAAAAACTAGTCGTCTTTTTTAATACAAGAAAGGAGATTTATATGAAAAAATTAGAACAATTAAGACAAGAGTCAAAAGAAATAAAAGATAAAATTGACGATACAGAAGAAAGATTAAGACAACTAAAAAATCAAGAAAAAAAGATATTAAAACAAGACATAGAAAAAAGAAGAAAAGAAAGAACACATAGACTCATAACAAGAGGAGCAATCTTAGAAAGCCTTATAGAAAATGCAGAAGAACTAACAGATGAAGAAATAAAAATCCTATTAGAAGAAGCAACAAAGACAAAAGCATAATTGAAAGATTTATAAATGAAAATCTAACATCACAAGGAATGATAGTAGATTATGCTATTCATGATGAGAGTCAAGACAAAAATGGGTAATTATCTTATGTAGGTTGAAAGTTTTACTAGGCTAAGAATAGATTTTTTACGAAAATTGTTACTTGTCCTAAAGCTTGGCAAGGTTCTAATTCTAATGAAAGTGATGGCAAAATTATGGAAGAAAAACTCATTATTAAAAAATTAAGAGAAGATTGCAGAAATGAAATCTACACAAATAAAGGAATTAACCCAATATTCCAGCTAAATCCAAAATCAAAAATTTTGATAATTGGGCAAGCTCCTGGGGAAAGGGTTGAAGAAACTGGTATTTTATTTAATGATAAGAGTGGGGAAAATCTTGTCAAATGGTTGGGTATATCGGAAGACGTCCTCCATAGTGAAGATTTTTCTATAATTCCAATGGATTTTTATTATCCTGGAAAGGGAAAATCGGGCGACAAGGCTCCTAGATCTTTTATTGCAAAAGAATACCATCCACTATTATTAGATGAATTGAAGGATATAAAGTTAACCATTTTGATAGGAGCCTATGCTCAAAAGTTTTATTTGAAGGATAAATTTAAGAAAAATTTAACTGAAACAGTAAAATCTTACAAAGAATTTTTGCCAGAATATTTCCCAATAGCTCACCCAAGTCCTCTAAACAATAGGTGGATAGCAAAAAATCCTTTTTTTAAAGAAGAGGTCTTGCCTGAGTTAAAGAAAATTGTAAAAAAGCTGAGATAAATTGTGTTTGTGAAAATTTATTGTTTACCATTTTTTTATGGTAATGGTCATCAACAAGGAGAGAAAATATTAAAAAATAAGTGCGAATATTTTATACGGCAAGTTTGAGCATTTGGTGGATGAGGATAATTTACAAATAACCCACCTACAAATCAAAAAGGGCGAAGAAATACCAAGTCACAAGTCAGATAAAAGTGTAGTACTTGTAATTTATAAGGGAAAGGTAGATTTTAAGGAAGAGAAGGGAAACCAGATAATAATCTCAGGTGATATAATCACAATGGATCCTAATGAAATCTATGCTCTTAAGGCTCTTGAGTATAGCGATTTGATGGTTATAAAAGTAAGAATTTAAGAATATATTCAGCTAAGATAGGCAGGTGGTTATTTTATCAACCTGCCTTTAATTTTTATATATTTAAGCAAAAATTTGGGACTCGATAAAAGTTTACAAGCTAATAATAATTTACAGGTTAGTAGAAGTTTGCGACTTAATAAAAGTTTGCAAGTTCATAAAAACTTATAGCTTAATAAAAACTTATTACTTTTTAATAGCTTATGACTTAAGAAAAATTATATTTTTATTTATATTCATAAAGCTTCTGTGGAACTTCAACTCTCAACAATTTATGGTATAATTTAAATGATAAATTGACAGAATAAATCGGAAAATAAGAGGTGTAATGTGAAAAAAACTATTAGAGATTTTGATTTTAATGATAAAACTGCCCTTGTTAGGGTTGACTTTAATGTTCCCCTAAAGGATGGCAAGGTTACTGGCGACGATAGAATTGTTAAGGCCATCCCAACTATTGATTATTTAGTAGAAAATGGAGCTAAAGTTGTATTAATGAGTCACCTTGGTAGACCTAAGGGAGAGTATAAGGAAGAGTTTTCTCTTGCTCCCGTTGCTAAGAGAGCTTCAGAACTTTTAAAGAAGGATGTTAAGTTTATCCCATCAAAGGAAGTTGTTGATGAGGAAGTTATTAGTCAAGTTAAGGAACTAAAAAAAGGCGAGGTCGCCCTTCTTGAAAACTTGAGATTTGTTAAGGGCGAAGAAAAGAACGACAAGGACTTTGCAAAGAAACTTGCATCACTTGGCGATATCTTTGTGAATGATGCCTTTGGAACTGCTCACAGGGCCCACGCATCAAATGTTGGTGTGACAGAATTCCTACCATCATGTGCAGGTCTATTAGTTGAAAAGGAAATTAAATACTTTGAAGATGCCCTAAGGAATCCAGAAAAGCCTTTTGCAGCAATTCTTGGCGGGTCAAAGGTTTCTGACAAGATTGGGGTAATAGAAAACCTGCTAGAAAAAGTTGACGTCCTAGTAATTGTTGGTGCCATGTCAAATACTTTCTTAAAGTCCAAGGGACTTGAAGTTGGAAAATCTCTTGTAGAAGATGACAAGTTAGACCTTGCGAGAGAAATTATGGCAAAGGCAGCAGAAAATCATGTTGAAATAATTCTTCCAAAGGACGTAATCGTTGCTCCAGAATTATCTGATAATGCCAAGGGAACTTTAAAAAAAGTGGAAGATGTTGGTCAAGATGACATGATCCTCGACATTGGAAAAGAAAGTCTAAAGGACATTGAAGGTTCTCTTTCTAAGGCAAAGACTGTAGTCTTAAATGGACCTTGTGGAGTTTTTGAAATTGAAGAATTCTCTCACGGAACTATTGAACTTGCAAAAATCTTGGCTAAGCTTGATGCCACAGTAATTGTTGGTGGTGGAGACTCTGTTGCTGCTGTTGAAAAGGCAGGAGTGGCAGACAAGCTAACTCACATCTCAACTGGTGGTGGAGCAAGTCTTGAAATGCTTGAAGGAAAGAAGCTTCCTGGTATCGAGGCAGTTGAAGAAGCATGAGAAAAAAATATATTTGTGGAAATTGGAAGATGAATAAGACTTCTTCTGAGGCCCTTGAATTTTCAAAAGAAATAAATAAATTTGAATTTAATAAGGTTGATGCCCTTCTTGCACCATCTTTTGTAACTCTAGAAAGTTTGAGAAAAAACTTGAAAGATGAAATAAAAGTTGCTGGACAAAATGTGTCTCAGTTTGATGAGGGGGCCTACACTGGCGAAGTTTCAACTTCAATGTTAAAAGATATTGGTGTAGATGATGTAATCATCGGTCACTCTGAAAGACGTGAAAAGTTTTTGGAAAATGATGAAATCATAAATGCCAAGGTAAAAAAAGCTCTTGAAGATGATTTGTCAGTAATTCTTTGTCTAGGAGAATCTCTTGAAATAAAAGAGGAAGGCAGGGAAGTTGACTTTGTTAGAGAAGAACTTTTAAATTCTCTTGATGGAGTTAAAAATATAGAGAAGGTTACTATTGCCTACGAACCTATTTGGGCAATTGGGACTGGAAAAACCTGCTCATCAGAAGATGCAGAGAAGATGTGCAGGGAAATAAGAAATATAATAGATGAAAAATACGGAGAAGTTTCTCAAAAAACAAGAATCCTTTACGGTGGATCTGTTAAGCCATCAAATGCGGGAGAAATTTTATCCAAGGGAAATATTGATGGGGTCCTAGTTGGTGGAGCAAGCTTAAAGACTAGTGACTTTATTGAAATTATAAAAGCTGGTGAAAGTCTATGAAGCCAACAATGTTAATAATCCTAGATGGATTTGGAATAAATGAAAGCGAAGTAGGAAACGCAGTTAAGCTTGCAAAGACTCCAGTTCTTGATGGGCTTTACAAGACTTCGCCTCACACAGAAATTTATGCCAGCGAAGAATATGTTGGCCTACCTCATGGACAAATGGGAAATTCTGAAGTTGGTCACTTAAATATTGGAGCAGGTAGAGTTATTTATCAAAACTTGACAAAGATTACTGAGTCAATTAAGTCAGGAGAATTTTTTAAGAATCCTGAATTTAAAAGGGCAATAGACAATGCCAAAGAAAATAATTCAAGCCTTCACCTCATTGGACTTGTGTCTAAGGGAGGAGTTCACTCACACCTTGACCACTTAAAGGCCCTAATAGAACTCATGAAGGAAGAGGGAATTGAAAAAACTTACATCCATGTAATTACTGATGGACGTGACGTTTCACCTCACGCAGCCCTTGATGATATAAAAGAACTCCAAGAAGAAATCGAAAAAGTTGGAAATGGAAAAATTGCCACAATTTCTGGCAGGTACTATGCCATGGATCGTGACAAGAGGTGGGAAAGAACTAAAAAATACTACGATAACCTAGTAAGTGATGTGGACTTCACTGAAGAAGACATTCTTTCTTATATAAAGTCATCTTACGACAAAGATGTTACAGATGAATTTTTAGAACCTGCCAAATTTGTAAAGGATTCTGAAATCAAAGATAAGGATTCAGTAATTATCTTTAACTTTAGACCAGACAGGGTTAGACAAATTACAAGAGCCCTTGTTGATGATGACTTCGCAGGTTTTGAAAGAGAAAAAATTAATACAGTCCTTGTTACAATGACAGAGTATGACAAGGAAATAAAAAATAAATTTGTTGCCTTTAAGGACGAGATACCAAAGGATACCCTGGGAGAAGTTCTTGAAAAAAATAAAATCAAGCAACTTAGGATTGCAGAGACAGAAAAATATGCCCACGTTACATTTTTCTTTAACGGTGGACGTGAAAAGCCCTTTGAAGGCGAGGACAGAATTTTAGTTCCATCTCCAAAGGTTGCAACCTACGACCTGAAGCCAGAAATGTCTGCCAATGAAGTTACAGATAAGGTAATTGAAAGTTTGGAAAAGAACAAGTATGGCCTAATAATTTTAAACTTTGCAAACCCAGACATGGTTGGTCACACTGGCGACTTGCAGGCAGCTATAAAGGCAGTTGAAACTGTGGACCATGACCTTGGAAGAATTTTAAAGGTCTTAAAAGAAAAGGATGGGGCAGCAATAATCACTGCAGACCATGGAAACTGTGAATACATGATTGATGACGAAGGCAATGTTGTCACAAGCCACAGCACAAATCTTGTTCCCCTATTTTTATTTAATAGGGATGAAGAATTAAGATCAGGTGGAGCCCTTTGCGACTTGTCGCCAACAATTTTAAAAATTATGGGACTAGATCAGCCAGAACTTATGACTGGCAAGTCTTTGTTTTAATAGAATTTACTAGAAATTTATTTTAAATTTAGGAGGAATTATGAGTTTAATTGATTACGTTTATGCGAGAGAAGTCCTTGATTCAAGGGGAAACCCAACAGTTGAAGTAGAAGTTGGAACACTTAATGGCGGCTTTGGTTCTGCAATTGTGCCAAGTGGTGCATCAACTGGTATCCACGAAGCTGTAGAACTTCGTGACGGAGAAGAAAGATACAATGGCAAGGGAGTTGAAAAGGCAGTTGAAAATGTAAATGAAAAAATTGCTGAAGAATTAATTTGCTTTGATTGCTTTGACCAACTTGGCATTGACAAGATGCTTATTGAACTTGATGGAAGTGAAAACAAGGGAAATCTTGGAGCCAATGCAATCCTTGGAGTATCAATAGCAGTTGCGAGAGCAGCAGCAAATGAAGCTGGGCTTCCACTTTACCAATACCTTGGTGGAGTGAATGCAAAGACTATGCCAATCCCAATGATGAATATAATCAATGGTGGCGAACACGCTGACAACAACGTAGACATTCAAGAATTTATGATAATGCCAATAGGAGCAAAAACTTTTAAAGAAGCTCTTAGGATGGGAGCAGAAGTTTATCACGCACTTAAAAAAGTTTTAAAGGACAAGGGACTTTCAACTGGTGTTGGCGACGAAGGTGGCTTTGCACCAAATCTTGAGTCCAACAAAAAAGCCTTTGATTGCATCCTTGACGCTGTAAAGGCAGCAGGCTATCAAGCAGGCAAGGATATTGTACTTGCAATTGATGCTGCAGCTTCAGAATTTTATGACAAGGACAAGAAAAAATATATACTTGCAGGAGAAGGTCGTGAGTTCACATCAGAAGAACTTTCAAAATTCTATGAAGAATTAGTAAATGAATACCCAATTTATTCTATAGAAGATGGACTTGACGAAGACGACTGGGAAGGTTGGAAGCACCTTACAGATTTAATTGGAGACAAAGTTCAATTAGTTGGCGACGACTTCTTCGTAACAAATACAAAGAGACTTCAAGAAGGGATTGAAAAGGAATCTGCAAACTCAATCTTAATTAAACTAAATCAAATTGGAACAATCACAGAAACTCTTGACTCCATAGAACTTGCAAAGAGACACAACTACACTGCAATAATTTCTCACAGATCAGGAGAAAGTGAAGACTCAACAATAGCAGACCTTGCAGTTGCAACTAACGCTGGCTTTATAAAAACTGGAGCACCAGCAAGATCTGAAAGAGTTGCAAAATACAACGAGCTTCTAAGAATTGAAGACGAACTAGGCGACTTAGCAATTTATCCAGGCTTTGCTGCTTTCTATAACATTGATAGAAAATGAAAATTTACTTTATAAGACATGGTGAAGCAGAAATTTATGCTGATGATGACTTCAAGAGAAAGTTGACAACAATAGGAAGGGTTAAGTTAGAAAATTCCTTTAAAGCCTTTGCCAATAGGTTAGAGGACAAGAGGTCCTACAAGATTTACTCTTCACCTCTGGAAAGGGCAAAAGAAACTGCAGAGATTTTGGCAAAACACTTAGATTCTGATTTTGAAGTCAAGGACTATCTTGCAGGTGGAAGGATAAGAGATATATTAAAAACTTTAGACCAAGATGGAAACTATATCTTGGTATCTCACGAACCCTTTATATCAAATTGGATTTACCAACTAACTGGCGAGATGAAAATTATCTCAAGGGGCAGCATAAATTTTGTTGAAATCAATCCTCAGGACTTTGCAGAATAAAATTTTTAAAATCACAAGCACTGGCAAAAGCTGGTGCTTTTTTCATGTGAAGATCTAAAAGAATCCAAAATGATTAAGAATTCTTTTAAAAACCAAAGTGTGATAGAATTTGTTTACAAGATAGTGTTAGGTGATTAAATGAAAAAAATAATTTTAATAGAAGACGATGAAATTTTATCAAGTGGTATTGAGTCTTACTTGTCAAAAAATGATTTTAAAGTAGAAACTTGTAAAAGTTTTGAAGAAGCAAAGATAAAAATAAATAATTCTTTTGACTTGGCAATATTAGACATAAATTTACCTGATAGAGATGGAATCAACTTGATGAATACTTTGAGAGAAAATAATGTTAGGGTAATAATCACAACAGTAAAAAACGATGAGAAATTTATTGTTAAGGCCCTAGACAGTGGAGCCGACGATTACATTACAAAACCCTTTAAGCTCTCAATCTTAAGAGCGAGAATAGATAAAACTCTTAGGACGGCTCTTGTTAAAGATGATTTTATTAACTTTAAGGACCTGACCCTAAATAATAGGGAAGGAAGCTTTTATTATAAAGATAAAAAACTAGATTTAACGTCATTAGAATTTCAAGTGATGAAATTATTTATAAATAATCCCAATAGAATTTTTACTAGGGACTTTTTACTGGAAAGATTTTGGGATAGGCGAGAGAAGTTTGTCAACGATAATACACTTACTGCTACTGTTAAAAGAATAAGAGATAAAAGTGACAGAGATATTATTAAGACAATTCGTGGAATAGGTTATAGGATGGACTGATGATTTATTTATTTTACCCTGTGAGCTTATTGGCATTATATTATTTTTTAAAGAAAAGACAAAAGAAAAGAATTGAGGAGTTGGAAAATCTTATAGATAGGTTGGGAGAAAAGAACTATTCCATTCCCATGGTCCAAGATGACTTTTCAATACTGGAAGACAAGATTTATAAAATTTTTATAGAACTTGTTGAAGCTAGAGAATTAGTGGAGAAAAATTCAAAAAAGCAAACTCAAAACCTAGAAGATATTGCCCATCAAATAAAAACTCCAATCACTTCAATGTTTTTTGACTTGGAAACAATTGATAAGACTGAAGATAATAAAAAAGAGATTGAAGGGCTTGAGCTTCAACTTGAAAGGCTTAACTCTCTTGCTGATATTTTGTTAAAGCTTTCTAGTCTTGATGCGAATATAGACAAGATGGAGAAGAGAGAGGTTTTTATTTCAGAAATACTTGACTATGTTTTGGATATTTTGAGGAAATCAATTGATGAGAAAAAGGTAAAAGTTATTTGTGACTACGAGGATTATGAGATAAAAGTCGATTACTATTGGATCTCAGAAGCCCTAATAAATATTATAAAGAATGCCCTAAGCCTTGATGGCCTTACAAAAATTAAAATTTCTACGAATAAAAATCCAATTTACACAGAGATAATAATTGAAGATGATGGTGGAGGTATTAAAGAAGAAAACCTCAAAAAAATATTTGAAAGATTTTACAAGAGTCCTGACTCTAAGGGCTTTGGCATTGGCCTTGCCATGGCAAAATCTATTGTTGAGGCGAACAATGGAGCTATATCTGTAAAAAATGGTAAGGATGGTGCGATTTTTAAAATTAAATTTTACAATGTCACTTAAAAGTCATTTTAACCCTTTATTATTTAGACAAATAAAGGGAGGTACATATGGAAATTGTTAGAGTTGAAAATTTATCAAAAACTTATGGAAGTGGAGAAAATCTTGTAAGAGCCATTGATGATGTTAATTTAAAAATAGAAAAAGGAGAATTTATTGCAATTGTTGGACCAAGTGGATCAGGCAAGTCAACCCTTCTTCACTTGTTGGGTGGTGTGGACAATCCAAGTTCTGGGAAAATATTTATAGACGGCAATGATATCTCAAAATATACATCAAAAGAATTAGCACTTTTTAGGAGAAGAAAAGTAGGATTAATTTATCAATTTTATAATTTAATCCCCAACTTAACAGTTAGGCATAACATTGAGTTGCCCCTAAAGCTTGATAAGAGAAAAATTAATGATGAAGCCCTATTGGATATTGTTAGAAAACTTGGCATAGAAAATAAGTTGGATTCTTTTCCAAGTGAATTATCAGGTGGCCAGCAACAAAGGGTTGCCATAGCAAGGAGTCTTGTCTATTCTCCGTCACTTGTACTTGCCGATGAACCAACAGGAAACCTAGACAGGGAAAATTCAAGAGAAATAATTGAAATTTTAAAATATTTTAACAGGACTTTAAAACAGACAATTATTGTAATAACCCATGACGAGTCCATAGCCCTAGAGGCAGAAAGGGTAATAACAATTGTTGATGGGAAAGTAGTGGGAGATGAGAAGAATGAATAAGAAAAATCTCTCAATCTCACTTTCACTTTTTATAACTGCAATTTTCTTTACATTTTGTGTTTACTTTGGATATGTTAATAATAAGTTCGATTATGAATATTTTAGGAACAGATCCATTTATGATGCTAAAATTATGCCTGATACAGTTTCGGGTGACTCAAGTAAACTAAAGGAAATAAAGAATATTAAAGAAGTGGGAGAAGTTGCAGTAGAAAATAATTCTGCCAAGCTATCTCAAAATGTCTTAGTGGTAAATTACACAGACCAGGGTTTCAACAAGATGTTAGAAGATAGTATATTAAAAGAGGGAAGCTTTGCTGCAAAAGATAATGAAATTACTATACCAAAAAGTCTTGCAGAAAAAGAAAACTTAAAAATTGGCGATAAGGTAAAAGTAGAGTTTGGAAATAGATTGGTTGATGGAAAGCTTATAAAGCCAGTTTCAAGTGTTACTAAAGATGAAGAATTTATAAGAAAAGATAGCAAAGAATATGTAATAAGTGGTCTCACAAAAAATCTTTACAATGAGAATATGAAGATTTTTTATGCTTCTACTGTCATAGGAAAGAATGCAAAAACTAATAGCTTTGTAAGATTTAATAATTTTAGAAAAGCCTACAATAATAAAGAGAATTTAGAAAAAGATCTTGCATTTGCCTTGAATAAAGATAAAGTAGAACTAGAATTTAGCGAAATAATGAAAGATTACTATAATGTTGATGGAAGTCTTTTACAACAAAATAGGCAGGTGATTGTAGACACTCTTTTAATTTTTGTTACAATCCTTATTTTTATATTTTTTGTAAAAAATATTTTTACAGTTTGGGGACTAAGAAAGATAAGAGAAGTTTCAATGTACAAATCCATTGGCTCAACAGATTATCAAATTTATAAATTGCTTTTAAAAGATGGATTAAAAATTTCACTTTTACCAATAATTTTAGGACATATTTTCGGATATGGAGGAATCAACCTCCTCTATCTTGGCCTTCAAAAAATTGTTGAGAAAGAAGAAAAATTTGAGTTTATAGAATTTTCGCCAAAGCTTTCCCTCATAGTTTTATTAATTTGCTTTTTTATAATTTTCATAGCAATATTTTCTCCAGCGAAAAAAATTGCAAAGATAAATATAATTGATGGTATAAAGGGCAACTTTAATGACAAAAATATAAAATTAAAGAGGAATAAAGATATTTGGAAAGAATTAAAGATAAATAATTTAAAAACTATTTCTTCTCAGAGATATATTTCTGCAATTGGAATGATAATTGTCTCAATTTTTTTGATAGTTTTCTCTATGGCAAAGTACAATAGGGTGAAGAATACTTTCATTTATAATACGAATATAAATATACTAATCGATTCAAATGAAGCTGAAGTTCCTAATGTATTAAAAGATATAATGAAGACTACAGAAAATGACAGAGCCTTTCTTTCAACTGAAAAATATATTTCTCTTAGTAAGGAGCAAAATTATTCAGATGAGTTTAGGTTTCTTAATTTAGATGACAAAATGCGAAAATATTATGATAGTGGCGAAAATTTTTATCTAGATGGAATTATAACGGCTTTAGATGATCAAACTTTTGAAAAGATAGGAGGCAAAAAGGGAGAAGTTTTGCTATTAAATAGGGTCCAAGTAAATCCAAATGCACCCATTGATGGATCAGAAACAACAAAATATTTTAAAAATATAAGTAGTTTAAATTACTCTATAACAGAAGAGGAAAATTATAATTATTCAATAAAAGTAGATAAACTAATTGATGACACAAAGGACTTTAGGCAAAGAAGGCTACCTTTCTATGTGTATTTATATGTTGACTTTAACACATACCTTAAACTCTTAGATGAATGGAATAAATACTATTTAAAAAATAATAATGACTTGAGAAGAAACACCTATGAACTTTCAATGCAAGTTGATGAAAATAAGTTAGACGATATAAAGAATGAAGTTAAAGAGAGATTAGATTCTTCCATTGCCTATAATGAAACTTATAATTTAACTACAAGTAAAGATGTAGAGGCAAATCGCATGAAAGATGTAAAAGGTTTTGGCCTTATGATAATTTCTATTGCAAGCATAATTTTTATTTTAAATATAACTAATGGATATTCTTCTATTAATTTAAGTTTAATGGCTAGAAAAAAAGAAATTGGATCATTAATGTCTTGTGGAATAGATGAGGAAGAACTAAAAAATAAATTTATAAAGGATTTTATATTCGAGGAAATAAAATCTCTGGCAATAGTTTTAACAGTAAGTTTTGCTGCTTTATTTATAATTGCAAAAATTTCACCAACAATGGATATAAAAATTTTATTGTCTTATTTTGAATATAAATATTTCCTTGCTTTTGGGATTTTGATTTATGGAATAAATATTTTAATTTATAAGATAAGTTTACAAAATATTTTAAAGATTGACCCCATTGATTTGATAAGATGATTTGACTAGGAGGTAATCATGAGAAAAAGTATTAGCAAGTATTTATTTTTTATTGGCATAGGAGTTTTTATAATTTCTTATTTGCTGCCAGTAGATCTTTTTGAAAATTTTACAAACTTAAGACCAACTGGACTTACAAGTTTATTTATCTGTAGGATTATAGGACTTATTGGTCTTATCTTCGCAGTTAAAGAGAGGTCAGTTTTGTTTGGAGTCCTAAATTTTTTGTTAATTATAATTTTTCCCCTCTTTATGTTCATTAATAGTTTCATATAAAGTCACAAGCTTTGAGTATAGACTCAGGGCTTTTTTATTTGTGTAGTAATTAATCTTATAAGCTATAATAAAAAAAACAAAACTTTCGATTATACTAGAAATAAATAAAAAATATTTAATAATTTCGAGTATAATCGAAATATGCTTGAAAATTATTTGCATTACGAGTATACTCGAAATGAATGGAGGAATTCAAATGGATTATATTTTTAGAGCAAAATATATAGAGAAAATAAAAAGTTTTATTGATAAGCCTATTGTAAAGATTTTGACTGGCATGAGGCGTGTTGGTAAATCTACTATTTTAAAAACTATAAAAAATGATGTCTTGAAGGATGTTAATGAGGAAAATAAAATTTATATGAACTTTGAATCCTTTGAATTTTTTGAAATCAAGGATGCAGCAATATTAAAAAATTACTTAAATGAAAAGTTGAAGGACAAAAAGGGGAAAATCTATTTTTTCTTTGATGAAATTCAATTAGTTAAAGATTGGGAGAAGGTCATAAATGCTTTAAGGGTTAGCTTTGATTCAGACATTTATATTACTGGGTCCAATTCAAAACTAATTTCTGGTGACTTGGCAACACTTCTTGCAGGTAGATATGTTGAATTTGAGATCCAACCCTTTACCTTTGACGAGTTTTCTCAAATTAATAATAAATTAAATTTAAGCCGAGATGAATTATTTCAAAAATTTATAAAAATTGGTGGTATGCCTGGTTTAAAATATTTCAAGCTTGAAGAAGAGGTTTCTCAAAAATATTTAAATGATATTTATAACACAGTCCTCGTGAAAGATGTTTTGAACTACAACAATATAAGAGATGTTGATATATTTAATAGGATTCTCAGCTTCGTAATGCAAAATATTGGTGCGACTTTTTCTGCTAGTGCCATAAAAAATTATTTAAAGAGCGAAAATCGAAATATTTCTGTAGATACTGTTTTAAATTATTTGGAATATTGCAATAGAGCCTTTGTCTTAAAAAAAGTTCCAAGATTTGATCTAGAAGGCAAAAAACTCTTAAAGGTAGATGAAAAATATTATTTGACGGACCATGGTTTTAGACAGTCCATGGGATTTTCCAACTTAAAAGATATTGAAAAAACTTTAGAAAATATCGTCTATATTGAACTTATCTCACGAGGATATGATGTGAAAATTGGAAAAGTAAAGGATAGAGAAATTGATTTTGTGGCAAAAAGAGGAGAGATCATTTCTTATTTTCAAATTTCATACCTAATGGAAAATGAAAAAACAAGGGAAAGGGAGTTTGGAGTTTATGATTTAATAAAAGACAATTATCCAAAGTATGTTCTTTCCATGGATAAACTCGATTTTTCGCAAAAAGGCATAATTCACAAAAACATAATTGATTTCTTATTGGAAGGTGAGAAATAATTTTTCATAATAGAAGTGAGCTTGTAAATAAAATTAAATAACTATATAATTACTTGGGGTTTAACCCAAGTTTTTTTATTTAAAGGAGAAAAAATGAAGACTTCTTATATACTTATGATAATTACAATCCTTTCAAAAGTTTTTGGACTCTTGAGGGAGAAGGCCCTTGCCTACTTCTTTGGTGTTGGCATGGTGGCAGATATATTTTTAATTGCCTTCCAACTTCCCATGACCTTTACAAATGTCATTAGTGGTGCCGTTGCCAATGGTTACATACCCATGTACGACTCCATAAGGGAGAGGGAGGACAAAAAATTTGCTGATAAGTTCACTGCTAATTTATCAAACATAATTTTTATTGCCTTTGCCATTGTTACCATTATTTCTATTATTTTCGCAAGACCTCTTGTTAAGTTAATGGCTGAAGGCTTCTCTGGAGAAAAGCTTGAGCTAGCAATTTTTGTATCAAGAGTTGCCATGCTATCAATTGCTGTCACTGCAGTGAGTTCTATTTATAAGGCCTACTTACAAATTCATGAAAAGTTTGTAATTTCTGTCCTTCACTCAATTATTATGAATATTATAATTATTATTTCTATGGGACTTGCCTACAAGATGGGAATAAATTATCTTGCAGTGGGAATTTTTCTTGCCTTTGTCCTTCAATATGGGATTTTTATTAGACCAATTAAGAAGCTTGGCTACAAACATTCCTTAACAATTGATTTTAATGGGGACATGAAGAAGTTATTTACTTCTATTATTCCAATTTTGATTTCAACTTCTGCTATTGAGATAAACTTTATGATTTCAAGATCCATTGCATCGGGCGCCTATGCCGGTGGGATATCAATTTTAAATTACTCCTACAAGCTTCAAAGTTTTGTAACAGGAATTGTTGTAACTTCAATAATCACTGCAACTTATCCTAAGCTTGCCAAGTTTGGATCCAAAAAGGACTTAGTTAACTTAAAGTCCTCCTTATCTGAAGGACTTTCCAGCATGATAATCTTAGTTGTGCCTGCAGCCTTTGGACTTTATGTTTTTTCCTTCCCAATTGTAAATCTTTTATTCGTTGGGGGAGAATTTTCTGTTGAAGATGCAAAGATAACTGCCACAGTTTTATCTCTCTTTGCCTTTGGTGTAATTGGTATTGGAGTTCGTGAAATTATTTCGAGAGCTTTTTATTCCCTAGGCGACAACAAGACTCCTGTTTATAATTCAGTAATTATACTTGGAATAAATGTAGCCCTTGCACTACTTTTTTCAAAGCTCATGGGCATAAGGGGAATTGCTCTTGCAACTTCAATTTCTTTTATTGTGGGAGCTCTTGCAATGTATTTTTCATCAATTAGATTAATTGGAAATGTATTTGACAAAAAACTTTTGATGAACTTAATAAAAATCACAATTGCTTCCCTAGCTATGGCCCTTGGATCAAGATTGGTTTATGAAGTTCTTACAAGAAGTTTAAGCATAAACTTATCTCTTCTTCTTTCTATAATAGTAGCTGGTGGGATTTATCTTATCCTCCTTATCCTTTTAAGGGTTGATGAAGTTAGAGAAATATTAAAGTTAGTTTTTAAAAAGTAGGAAATTTTTCGATAAGCTTTCCTTTTTCTCTTTATTAGTGTAAAATGTTAACTAATAAGGAGTGATAAATATGAAGGTAATTTTTCACGTAGTAGAACAAGACAAATGGTCTTCTGTAATATCAAACGTAAGAGACTTATTAGATAACGTTGAAGACATCCAAGTTGAAATAATTGCAATGTCAAAAGCTGCTGCATTATTTAACAGATATTCAGGAGTTGACTTCCATGGAGTAATGGGAAACCCTAAGGTTAATATTACAATCGGTAAAAAAGCCTTAGAAGAAAACAAACTTACACCAGAACTAATTCCTTCAGAAATCAAAGTTGAAGATTTAGTTATAACAAAAATCGTAAGACTTCAAAACGAAGGCTACGCTTATATTAGACTTTAAAAAAGAATTCTGCCTTTTGGCAGGATTTTTTTGTTTAAATAACTTGCAAAGTGTCAATAATAATGATAAAATACCTATTTGCATAATAATAATTAGAGTGGTGATTTGGACTCTAATTGGATACACTCATTTGAAAGGCTAGGGTGAGAAAATTAATGGTACATCCTGTTAAATATGGGAAACGTGAGAGAATGAGTTTTTCTCGTGTAGACGAAGTTATGTCACTTCCAAATCTTCTTGACGTGCAGACTTCTTCATACAAATGGTTGATTGAAGAAGGATTGAAAGAAGTTTTTGATGACGTATCTCCTATCGAGGATTATTCTGGAAATTTAATTTTAGAATTTGTTGACTATCATTTATCTGAGGATATCAAATATGATATAGACGAATCTAAACAGAGAGACACAAATTACTCTGCGCCATTAAAGGCAAAGGTAAGACTTATCAACAGTGAAACGGGCGAAGTTAAGGAACAAGAAGTCTTTATGGGCGATCTTCCACTTATGACACCAACTGGCACATTTGTAATAAATGGGGCAGAACGTGTAGTTGTTTCACAACTTGTAAGAAGTCCAGGAGCATACTATAAGGAAGAAAGAGACAAGACAGGTAAGAAAATCTATTCGGCAACACTTATACCAAATAGGGGAGCTTGGCTTGAATTTGAAACTGATGCTCAAGGCGTTATCAATGTAAGAATTGATAGAACAAGAAAAATTCCAATTACTATCTTATTAAGAGCCCTTGGAGTTGAATCTAACCAAGAGATCATGGACGTAATTGGAGAAAGTGAAGCTGTATTAAAGACACTTGAAAAAGATACTACTACTAATAAGAGTGAAGCTTTACTTGAAATTTATAAAAAATTAAGACCAGGTGAACCACCTACTATTGATTCAGCTCAATCATTATTTGAGAATATGTTCTTCGATGACAGAAGATATGACCTTGCTAAGGTTGGTAGATATAAATTCAACAAGAAGCTTGGAATTTCTGCAAGACTTGAAGGTAATATTCCTGCTGAAGACATAGTTGACCCAATGACTGGGGAAATCTTAGCAGAAGCTGGCGAACTACTAAACAGGGCAAAGGCTGAAAAGATTGAAGCAGCTGGTGTTAACCAAGTTCTAGTAAAAACTGATGAAAACTATGAACATGCAAGTGAAAATACAATAGTAATTGGTAACAACTTCACTTTTGTTGATGCCTATGAACTAGACTTCGACATGGAAGAACTTGGCTTTAAAGAAAAAGTTTATAGACCACTTTTCGATGAACTTTATGAAGAATATTCTGAAGACACAGAAAAGTTTAAGGAAGAGCTAGTAAAGGCTCATAAAGAATTATCTCCAAAAAATATTTTAATCGACGATATTATCGCTGGTATAAACTATCAATTTGGACTTATGAATAACGTGGGATCCGTTGACGACATTGACCACCTTGGAAACAGAAGAATTAGGTCTGTTGGAGAACTTCTTCAAAACCAATTTAGAATTGGTATTTCAAGAATGGAAAGAGTTATCCGTGAAAGGATGACTGTACAAGATGTTGATGCAACAACTCCACAATCACTTATAAATATTAGACCTGTGACAGCAGCCATAAAAGAATTCTTTGGCTCTTCACAACTTTCACAATTTATGGACCAAAATAATCCTCTATCAGAATTAACTCACAAGAGAAGGTTATCTGCACTAGGACCTGGTGGGTTGAGCAGAGATAGGGCTGGATTTGAAGTGCGTGACGTCCATAACTCACATTACGGAAGAATGTGTCCTATTGAGACACCAGAAGGTCCAAACATTGGACTTATCACTTCCCTTACAACTTACGCAAGAATAAACGACTATGGTTTTATTGAGACTCCATATAGGAAGGTTGTTAACGGAGTTGTAACTGATCAAATAGATTATCTAACTGCCGATGTTGAGTACGAACAAATCATTGCTCAAGCTGACGAAAGACTTGATGAAAATAATAGATTCGTTGAAGATAGGATTGCTGCCAGAGGTCATGGCGGTAATGCCGATATTTTCGACATTAAAGATGTAAACTACATGGACGTTTCTCCTCAACAAATTGTTGCTGTAGGTACTTCCATGATTCCTTTCTTGGAAAACGACGACGCCAACAGGGCCCTAATGGGTGCTAACATGCAGCGTCAAGCAGTACCTCTATTAAAGACTGAGGCTCCTGTTGTTGGAACTGGTATTGAATACAGGGCAGCAAAGGACTCTGGTGTTGTAATTGTTTCTAAGAACAAGGGTAAAATCAAAAAAGTTGACTCTGTTCACATTGAAGTGGAAAGAGAATCTGACAAGGGAATTGACACTTATAAACTTCACAAGTTTATGGGTGGTAACCAAGGAACTACAATCAATCAAAGACCTATTGTTAAGGAAGGCGACCTTGTAGAAGCAGGAGAAATCATTGCTGATGGACCAAGTACAGACCAAGGTGAAATGGCTCTTGGTAAAAATATCCTAATAGCCTTTATGAACTGGGAAGGATATAACTACGAGGACGCTATGCTTGTAAGTCAAGAACTTGTTATTGACGACGTGTTAACTTCACTTCACATTGAAGAATACGAATCAGAAGCAAGAGATACAAAACTTGGACCTGAAGAGATTACAAGAGACATCCCTAATGTTGGGGAAGACATGTTAAAGGATCTTGACGACAGAGGTATTATAAGAATTGGTGCGGAAGTTAAACCAGGAGATATCCTAGTTGGTAAGGTAACTCCAAAGGGAGAAACTGAACTTTCTGCAGAAGAAAGACTTCTTCGTTCAATCTTTGGCGAAAAGGCAAGAGAAGTAAGAGATACTTCCCTTAGACTTCCTCACGGTGAACAAGGAATTGTTGTTGACGTTAAGACATTTAATAGGTCTGACGGAGACGAACTTCAGCCAGGCGTTAACGAAATGGTAAGAGTCTTTGTTGCTACAAAGAGAAAGATTCAAGTTGGAGATAAGATGTGTGGTCGTCACGGTAACAAGGGTGTTATTTCTAGGGTTATGCCTAAGGAAGACATGCCTTACATGCCAGATGGTACACCAATCCAAATTGTTCTTAATCCACTAGGGGTTCCTTCTCGTATGAACCTTGGACAAGTACTAGAAGTTCACTTGGGACTTGCTGCCAAAAAACTTGGATGGCACGTTGCCACACCAGTATTTGATGGTGCTAATGAAAATGATATTTTCGATACACTTGAAGAAGCTGGATATTCTAGAGATGGAAAAATTCAACTAAGAGATGGTAGAACTGGAGAAGAATTCGACCACCCTGTAACAGTTGGTTACATGTATATGTTGAAACTTCACCACTTGGTTGATGAAAAGATCCACGCTCGTTCTACTGGACCTTACTCCCTTGTTACACAACAACCTCTTGGAGGTAAGGCACAATTCGGTGGACAAAGATTTGGAGAAATGGAAGTTTGGGCTCTTGAAGCATATGGTGCCAGCCATACTCTACAAGAAATGCTTACAGTTAAGTCTGACGACATTGTTGGTCGTGTTAAGACTTACGAAGCTATTGTTAAGGGTGAAAACATTCCACAACCAGGAGTTCCTGAATCCTTTAAGGTTCTAATTAAAGAACTTCAAGCACTAGCTCTTGAAATTCAAGTTCTTGATGAAAAGGGCAATGAAGTTGACCTTGAAGTTGATGAAGATGAACTAACAAAGATTGACAACATCGATGATAATAATACAAAGTCAGACGATGATGAATTAAAGGAACTAATAGAACAAACTGGAACTGCAAATATTGGAATCAGAACAATTTCAACTGATGAAGTTGAGTCTTTTGAAAACAGTCACTTCTACGAAGATGAAGACGGCGAGTATGAAGATGATGATGAATCCGATGAATCTGAAGATTAATTATTGTTTTAATTAATATGAAAGGAGAAGTGCTCCTTGAGCGAACATGAATTATTCCATTCAATAAAAATTGGACTAGCTTCACCTCAAAAGATCAGATCTTGGTCTTATGGAGAAGTTAAAAAACCGGAAACTATAAATTACAGGACATTAAAGCCTGAAAAAGAAGGTCTATTTTGTGAAAAAATATTTGGACCTACTAAAGACTGGGAATGTTCCTGTGGAAAATATAAAAGAGTAAGATACAAGGGAGTAGTCTGCGAAAAATGTGGCGTTGAAGTCACAAAGGCTAAGGTTCGTCGTGAAAGAATGGGTCATATTGAACTTGCTGCTCCAGTATCACACATTTGGTACTTCAAGGGAATCCCTTCAAGAATGGGTCTTGTACTAGACATGAGCCCTAGGGCCCTTGAAAAGGTAC
Organism: Peptoniphilus sp. Marseille-Q6390; assembly: GCF_965119475.1. Classification (NCBI taxonomy): domain Bacteria; kingdom Bacillati; phylum Bacillota; class Tissierellia; order Tissierellales; family Peptoniphilaceae; genus Peptoniphilus; species Peptoniphilus sp. Marseille-Q6390. The sequence continues at coordinate 327,772 of NZ_CBCPLS010000002.1, forward strand.
TTTACTTTGCATCTTATGTAGTAACTTATGTTGAACCAGGCGAAACAACTCTTTATGAAAAACAACTATTATCAGAAATCGAATATAGGGAATTCAAGAGAGAATATGGGGACAAGTTTACTGCAAAGATGGGTGCAGAAGCTATTAGAGACCTTCTAGAAAAAGTTGACCTTCAAAAGGAAAATGATGAACTAACAGAAGAACTCCAAGATGCAACTGGACAAAAGAAAATTAGAATCACAAGAAGGCTAGAAGTTATTGATGCCTTTATCCAATCAGACAACAAGCCTGAATGGATGATCCTTGATGCAATCCCTGTTATACCACCAGACCTAAGACCAATGGTACAACTTGATGGTGGAAGATTTGCAACAAGTGACTTAAACGATTTATATAGAAGAATTGTAAATAGAAACAACAGACTTAAGAAGTTAATGGACATAAATGCTCCAGACATTATCGTTAGAAATGAAAAGAGAATGCTACAAGAATCTGTAGATGCTCTTATTGACAACGGTAGACGTGGAAGACCTGTAACTGGACCTGGAAACAGACCACTTAAATCTTTATCAGAAATGTTAAAGGGTAAGCAAGGTCGTTTCCGTCAAAACTTACTTGGTAAGAGAGTTGACTACTCTGGTCGTTCTGTAATCGTAGTTGGACCAGACCTTAAATTTTACCAATGTGGACTTCCAAAGAATATGGCACTAGAACTATTTAAACCTTTTGTAATGAAGGAACTTGTTTCTAGAGGCCTAACTTACAACATTAAATCTGCAAAGAGAATGGTTGAAAGAGGAAAAGAAGAAGTTTGGGATGTACTTGAAGAAGTTATAAAAGATCACCCAGTTCTTCTTAACCGTGCACCGACACTTCACAGACTTGGTATCCAAGCCTTTGAACCTATCCTTGTAGAAGGAAAGGCTATTAAGCTTCATCCACTTTCTTGTACAGCATATAACGCCGACTTCGATGGTGACCAAATGGCTGTCCATTTACCACTATCAACTGAAGCACAAGCTGAAGCAAGACTATTAATGCTTTCAACTAACAATATCTTGGCTCTAAAGGATGGTAAGCCAATTACTACTCCTACACAAGATATGGTTCTTGGTTCATATTATCTAACTCTTATGAGAGAAGATAAGCTAAAGGGAGACGGATCAGTTTATAGAAATTATGATGAAATGTTCCACGCTTATGAATCAGGATTCTTACACCTTCAATCAAAGGTATCTGTAAGAAGATATGCAGATGAAAATGACAAGAGGGGTAAAATTGTCCCATCAACTGTTGGTAGATTTATTATGAATGAGTTTATCCCACAAGACCTTGGTTTTGTTAACAGGGATGAAGATAAATATTCACTTGAAATCGACCAAGTTGTAGACAAGAAACTTCTTGGAAAAATAATTGAAAAAACTTATAAAAAACATGGAAATATAAAAACTGCTGAACTTCTTGATAACATCAAGGCAACAGGATACCACTACTCAACTATTGGAGCTATTTCAATTTCAATGGGTGACGTACAAATTCCTGACTCTAAACCAGAAATTTTAGCAGCAGCTGAACAAGAAGTAGCTAAGTACGAAAAAGCCTTTAGAAAGGGTCTTATCTCTGATGAAGAAAGATATGAAAAGGTAATTGAAATTTGGAACAAGGCAACAGATGATTTAACTGATGATGTAATGGACGGCTTTGATGCCCTAAACAACATCTACATCATGGCAGACTCTGGAGCCAGAGGTTCTAAGAACCAAATCAGACAACTTGCAGGTATGCGTGGACTTATGGCATCACCTTCAGGTAGAACTATCGAAGTTCCAATCACTTCAAACTTTAGAGAAGGTCTTTCAGTACTTGAATTCTACATGTCAGCCCACGGTTCCAGAAAGGGTCTTGCCGATACAGCCCTAAGAACTGCTGACTCTGGTTACTTGACAAGAAGACTAGTAGATGTTTCACAACAAGTTATTATCTCTGAAGAAGACTGTGGCACAGATGAATATCTTGTAGCTAGAGCCTTTAAAGATGGAAAAGAATTAATAGAATCTCTTGCAGATAGAATCGAAGGAAGATATTCCTTTGAAGATATAGTTAACCCAGAAACTGGAGAAGTAATTGTTGGAGCTAACGAAGCTATCTCTGATGACGACGCAGCCCTAATTGAATCTCTAGGAATAGAAGAAGTTAAGGTTAGATCAATCCTTGGCTGCAAGAGTAAGACTGGAGTTTGTGCCCACTGCTACGGTAGAAACCTTGCAACAGGATCACACATTGGAATTGGTGAAGCAGTTGGTGTAATTGCTGCCCAATCAATTGGTGAACCAGGTACACAACTTACAATGAGAACTTTCCACACTGGTGGTGTAGCGGCAGCTGCTGATATCACTCAAGGTCTTCCAAGAGTTGAAGAACTTTTCGAAGCTAGAAAGCCAAAGGGTCTTGCAGTTATTGCAGAACGTGCTGGTGTAGTTGACATTAAGGAAACTAACAAGAAGAGAGAAGTTCTTATTACAGCTGAAGATGGAACAGTAGACTCCTACAACATCGTTTATGGATCAAGACTAAAGGTTAAAGCAGGCGATGAAGTTGAAGCAGGAGATGAACTTACACAAGGTTCTGTATATCCACAAGACTTACTACGTGTTAAGGGTGAAAAGGGTGTACAAGAATACATTGTAAAAGAAGTTCAAAGAGTTTATAGGCTTCAAGGGGTAGACATCAACGACAAGCACATTGAAATCATTGTTAGACAAATGCTATCAAAGTGCAAGATAGAAGATGCAGGAGACACAGATTTACTTCCAGGATCTCTTGTAAATGTTGTTGACTACAAGAGAGCAAACAAAGAAGCTATTGATGCGGGTAAGGAACCAGCAATTGGTCAAATCAACTTACTTGGTATCACAAAGGCTTCCCTTGCAACAGAATCCTTCTTATCAGCCGCATCTTTCCAAGAAACTACAAGAGTTCTTACTGATGCAGCAATCAAGGGTAAGGAAGATAAGCTTGAAGGTCTAAAGGAAAATATTATAATTGGACAACTTATACCAGCAGGTACAGGTGCTCGTATTAATTCTAAGGTTCAAATTGGAATCGACGAAAGCCTAAGAGAAGATTACAATATTCTAGAAGACTCTGAAGTTATCACAACTGATGACATAAAAGTTGAACTTGAAACAGTTGAAGAAGAATAAAATTTTATAAATTGAAAGTAGGCTTAGAGATAGGCCTACTTTTTTTGTGCAAATTTTTAAAATAATATTGTTGCTGCTAAGAAGCCACTAATTAATTGAAAGTTAGTAAGAATTTAAAAGCTTGTCATTACATAGAAGTAGAAAAATTTTTATAAGCTTTTAAGTTATTGGGAGCTAGAATTTTTTTCAAGCTTGTATTAAATAATAAACTAAGATATTTTTACAGCCTTGTATTAAATTATAAGCTAATAAAATTTCATAGCCTTGCATTAAAGCATAAGAAAGTAAGGTTTTGTAGCTTTCTATTTATTTATCAACAAGCGAATCATCAAAGACTTGCATTTGTTTAGTGACTAACAAACTTTTATAAGCTGGCAAAAGAAAAATTTTTATAAATTACTAAGACATGGTTTTTTAAAAAGTTATAAGGTATCAAAAGCTAACAAAAGACTAAGAAGTAATAAATTTTACATAAGTTTTAATAAAAATTTAACAAAACCAAATATTATTGTTTTACAATATAAAAAAGTGGGTAATTTATTAATAAGATAAACTACAAAAGTAAATTTAAATTTAGAAAACAGGGGGATAATATGACAATGAACAACAACGCTTGGAATGATATGTTCAAAACAAGTCAAGAAATGATGAAGGCATGGATGGATGCTCTGCCAAAGAGAGATCCTGAAAATGAAAATGCGCAAGGCAATGCTTTTGATTTTACTAAATATCAAGATTGGGCAAAGTTCCAACAAGCATGGATGAAGGGTTGGGAAGATATGGTTAAAAATTCAAGTCAAGAAAATCCATTTATGAATAGTCCTTACGAAGCTTGGACAAAGATGATGGAATATTATAATCCTTTTGATGCTAGCAAAATGATGGGAGCAGGTACTAGAGATGTTTTTGAAAAAATTCTTAACTCTAACAAATTGTACCTTGGTGTTTATGAACAATGGAAAAAGTTCAACGATGATTATTTAAAATCTGGAAGTGATATCTACAAAGAAAATCTAAACCAGTTAGTAAATCAATTTAATGAAATTTTCACAAATAATTTAATTCCACTTTTGCCTAAAGAAATTCAAGGCTTGATGATTAACTCTCAAAGTTACTTTAATACTTACTTAAAAACTTTAGAAAATTTTGTTGGTCCTTGGTCCTTTGCCTACCAAAATATAGCTGATATTTACATGGAAGCTATATACAAGGATCCTATGAAGCTATCAGATTCTTTAAAAGAATGGAAGGATGCCTATAATAAAACTTTTGGAATTTTAGTAAAATCTCCTGTAGTTGGAAGTTCAAGAGAAATGCTTGAGCAAAACAATAAGGCTGTAGATTCTATGATTGATATGTTAATTTCTGTCTCAGAATTTATGACAAAATCTTTGTCTGTTGGATACAAGAACTCCCAAGAAGTTTTTGAAGAATACTTTGAAGCAGTTGATAAAGGTGAAGATCCAAAAACTTTCAATGAGTTTTATAAGATGTGGTCAAAGCATGTTGAAAATGCCATTGAAAAATATTTTTATACAGATGAGTTTTCAAAGCTTATTGCTAAGGCAGCAGATTCTTATATGATTTTTAAAATTGAATTTGACAAGTTAATTGAAAAATCTCTTAGCGATTCTCCAATTGTTACAAAGTCTGAAGTAGATAATGTTTATAAGAATGTTTACGAATTGAGACGTGAAGTTAGGTCCTTAAAGAAAGAATTGGAAGAATTGAAGGGTAAGAAAGACTGAGGAAGGATTAAAAAATTATCGCAATAAACTTTGAGATAGATTAGGTAAAGGAGGAGAAAATGTACAAAGATTTTTTTGATATAAAGACATCCATTGAAGAAGGGATAAAGGCTCAAGAAAAATTTCTAAAGAGTTATGAGAGTATGATTAGTGCAACTAATGATCACGCTAATCAAACTCCAAGGGAAGTTGTTTTCGAGGAAGATAAATTAAAACTTTATCATTATAACAAATCTACAAGAAGTGTAAATAAGGTTCCAACACTAATTGTTTATGCTCTTGTGAACACTCCTTCAATGATGGATATTGGTCAGGACAAGTCTTTTATTAAAAAACTAGTGGACAGCGGACTAGATTTATATTTAATAGAGTGGGGTTTCCCTACAGCTGATGACAAGTATATCTCTTTAGATGACTATATAAATATTTATATTGACGATGTTGTTGACCACATAAGAAAAGAAAGTGGCGCAGATAAGATAAATATTCTTGGTGTCTGTCAAGGTGGTACTTTTAGTTTGATGTACACAGCTCTTCATCCAGGAAAGGTTAAAAATCTTGTAACTATGGTTACACCTGTAGACTTCTCTACAGATGACGGACTTCTTTTCAAGTGGGGAAAATATTTAGACCCAGACAGGATGGTAGAAGCCTATGGAGTTGTGCCAGGAGACTTTATGAATACAGGTTTCCTAACTTTAAAACCTTTATCACTTATGGTGAACAAATATGTAGATGTTATAAATGACTTAGACGATCCAGAACATCTCTCAAGTTTTATGACTATGGAAAAGTGGATTTTCGACAGCCCTGGACAAGCTGGAATGGCTTATAAGGAATTCTTAAACGCAATGTATAGAGAAAATCGTCTTATTAAAGGCGAAATGGAAGTTGGTGGTAAAAAAGTAGATTTGAAAAAAATCACTCAGCCAGTTCTAAATCTTTATGCAGAAAGAGACAACCAAGTGCCTAATGCTGCATCTATTCCAATTGGAGATTATGTGGGAAGCGAAGACTACACAGCTAAATCTTTCCCTACAGGTCATATTGGAATGTTTGTAAGTAGAAGGAGTCAAGAAGAAGTAGCACCAACTGTAGTGGACTGGTTAAAGAGTCACTCAAAATAAAATAGAAGGGATAGTGACATATGGATAACACAAAGGGAAAAACTATTAATGAATTGAAGGTAGGACAAAGCGCTTGCTTTACAAAAACTGTTTCAGAGGCAGATGTTTATAACTACATTGGAGTATCTGGTGACTTTAACCCTGCCCACATCAATGAAGAGTTTGCTAAAAAAACAAGATTTAAAAAACGTATTGCTCACGGTATGATTAGTGCAGGATTTATTTCTTCAGTATTAGGAACCCAACTTCCTGGACCAGGAACTATCTATTTAAATCAAGATCTTAAATTTACACATCCAGTTCATTTTGGGGATACTATTACAGCAACTTGCACGGTGGAAGAAATCTTTCCTGACACAAACAGGGTAATTATGGACACAGTTTGCGTGAATCAACATGGACAAACAGTAATAGAGGGTAGGGCTTTAGTTTTAGCTCCACTGGAATAACAATATAAGAGGACGGCGCTATATTACATAGCGTCGTTTTTTATATTTGAGTAAAATTTAAATTAGGATATTTGATTTTATAGAATTATGGACTATTTGTTAAAGACTAAAAAGAAAAAATCTTCTGATAATATTGCTCGTATTTAAATTTATCAGCCTAATTTTATATACAAAGAAGCCAACTATTAAAGAAAAATAAAGTTTTTAATGAAGGTGATTTTGATAGCTGGTATCAAAATCAACCTGTCAAGAATGACTATTTTTAAAGAATGATAAAGATTTCCCAAATTGAATTTTTTCAGTAGAATAATGTACTTTAATAAAATTTAGTGTTATAATTATAACAAATGGTAAAAATATAGGCTTATGCCAAATAAGGGGTGAAGTTTTATGAGTTCAAGAAATCTCACTTTTTCCGTAGGTGGAGTTCACATGGACGAACACAAAACTTTGACAGAAAAAATCGCAATTGAGAGGATGCCAAGTCCAAAGATTGCCTACATACCTATGTCACAACACATTGGAGCGCCATGCTCACCTGTTGTGTCTAAGGGCGATTCTGTTAAGGTTGGCCAAATTGTTGGGAATTCTGATGCTTTTATTTCAGCAGCTATACACTCTTCTGTTTCAGGTACAGTTAAAGAGATTAAAAAAATGTATACAGCTGATGGAAGGTATTGTGATTGCGTCGTTATAGAAAACGATGGCAAGGATGAAATGACTGATGATCTTAAGTCTTTTAAGGATTACAAGGATCATCCAATTGACGATTTGATTCCTTTTATAAAAGAAAAGGGAATCGTAGGAATGGGGGGAGCTGGTTTCCCACTTCACGCTAAGCTAAAGAGTGAAGATCCAGCTTTAGATGAATGTATAATCAATGGTGCAGAATGTGAGCCTTTCCTTACATGTGACCATAGAATTATGCTAGAAAAAACTGAAGAAATATTAGAAGGTCTAGATATCTTCTCATATTATTACAACAAAGAAGCTTCCTATATGGCAATTGAAGAAAATAAACCTGATGCAATTGCTAAGATGGAAGAAGTTATTGGGGAAAATCCTAACTGGAAGCACCTAAAGGTTGTTGGATGCCAAACTAAGTATCCACAAGGTGATTCAAAGAGACTTTCTGAAGCTGTTGTTGGAAGAATTGTTCCACAAAATGGTGTAACAAATGATGTTGGAGTTTTTCTAACAAATGTTGGTACTACTCTTGCCTTTTACGAAGCTATGATCGAAGGAAAGCCTTCCTATGAAAGAGTTATAACTGTTTCTGGTTCTGGTATTAAGGAACCTAAGAATATTCTCGTTAAAATAGGTACTCCTGTGGGAGATATCCTAGATTTCTGTGGAGGAGTAAAGGACAACTTCAAGGAAATCATCTGTGGCGGTCCAATGACTGGTAAGTCTGTATTTAATCTTGACTCTCCAGTTACTAAGACTACTTCTGGTATTTTGGTTTTCACTGAAGAAGAAGTCACAGAAAGAATTGAGTCTCCATGTATTAGATGTTCAAGGTGTGTTGACCACTGCCCAGCTCACATAAATCCAACTGATATTAATCATGCGATTTTAAAGGGCGATGTGGACTTATGCATGACTCTTCATGCTGACCAATGTATGGAATGTGGTATATGTTCCTTTGTATGTCCAGCTAAGAGACATCTTACAGCATCTATTAAATTAGCTAAACGAGAAATCAGAGCTAATCAAAAGAGATAGGAGGGATCAATTTGGAAAATAATAAAATTAATAAAGATCCGATGACAGTAAATGAGGCACGTTTTGTTTCACTAGCACCTCATATTAGGTCAAACGACACTGTTAGAAAGATTATGCTTGATGTTATTATTGCACTTGTTCCTGCAATGATTGCTTCTGTTTATTTCTTTGGAACAAGGGCTATTGCTCTTTTAGCAGTATGCATTGGTGCTTGTGTATTTACTGAACTTATTACACAAAAATGCCTAAAGAAAACTGTACAAATCGCTGATTTATCTGCTGTTGTTACTGGAATATTGATTGCACTTAACATGCCTGAGTCTTTCCCACTATGGATGGCAGCTTTCGGATCAGTTTTTGCAATATTAGTAGTTAAAGAATGTTTTGGTGGTATTGGTTTCAACTTTATGAACCCAGCCCTTGCAGCAAGACTTGTACTTATGACATCTTGGCCAAAACAAATTACAGATTATATTTCACCAGAAATATTGAAGCAAGGTATTACAACATCATCTGTAGCAGTGGATGGAATATCTTTCGCAACACCTCTTCAAATTATTGCTTCTGGCGATATTACAAATCTTCCATCATTGGGAGATATGTTTATGGGAAATATTGGTGGTGTAATAGGAGAAACTTCTGCAATTGCACTTCTAATTGGCTTTGTTTACCTAGTAGCAAGAAAGGTAATTACTTGGGAAATTCCAGTTATCTATGTAGCAACTACTGCAGTATGTCTATTTGTTCTTGGAATCCCAATGGAACTAATTCCTTATGAACTACTTGCAGGTGGTTTGTTACTTGGTGCTATCTTTATGGCAACTGACTACACTACAAACCCAATAAACAAAAAGGGAAGAATTATTTTTGCCCTTGGATGTGGTATCTTAACTGCAGTTATTAGGGTTAAGGCATCTCTTCCTGAAGGTGTTTCATACGCAATATGTCTTATGAACCTCGCAACACCATTAATTGACAAACTTACAGTATCAAGTGCATATGGGGAGGCGAAGTAAATGAAAGAACCAGTAAAATTTGGAATAATACTTTTAGTATTCTGTGCCCTATCAGCAGGTCTTCTTGCAGCTGTAAATAGTTTTACGGCTCCAGTAATTGCAGAAACTGAACTTAAAAATACACTTGCATCCTATGAAGTTATTTTTGGTGATGCTGCCGATAGTTTTGAAGAATACGATCAAGCTAAATTAGATGCAATAAAAGAAAAATATCCAAACATAGAAAAAATCTTTGTTGCCAAAAAGGGACAAGATGTTGTTGGATATGGTGTAAACGTAAAATCAAATGGTTATGGTGGAGCTATGGTTAACGCTCTTGGATTCTTACTTGATGGCGATAAAATCGCTGGATTTAGAAATATCTCCAATGGTGAAACAAGTGGATTTGGTTCTAGAATCACAACTGACGAATACTATCCATCCTATGAAGGGAAATCTGCAGTTGGTCCTTTAAAACTTTCTAAGGATCCAAAGGCTGAAGATGAAGTTATGTGGCTAACATCTGCAACAATTTCTTCTAAGGGAGCACTTGCAGGTTCCAACGATGCCATAAAAGTTTATGACGAAGTTTTAAAAAATGAATAAGGAGGTTTAAAATGAAATTATCTAAAGTATTTTTAGACGGTGCTTTTAAAAACAATCCTGTATTCATACAACTTATAGGACTTTGTTCAACACTGGCTATTACAAACAGTTTAACAAACTCACTAGCAATGGGTATAGCAGTTACCTTCGTACTTATAATGAGTAACGGTGTAGTATCTGCCCTTAGAAATGTAATTCCTGATAAAATAAGAATTCCTTGCTTTATCGTAGTAATTGCAACTTTTGTAACATTAGTACAAATGATCCTTCAAGCATATGCCCAATCAATTTATGCAGCACTAGGTATCTTCTTACCACTAATCGTAGTTAACTGCTGTATACTTGGTGAAGCAGAAGGTTTCGCCTACAAGAACAAACTTATCCCATCAATAGTTGACGGAATAGGAACAGGAGTAGGATACACAATTGCAGTTCTTGCAATGGGTCTTGTACGTGAATTTTTCGGTTACGGAACATTATTTGAAAAACAAATCTTGCCAGAAGCCTATCCAGGAATTGGACTTATGGGAGCTCCAGCAGGTGCCTTCATACTTCTTGGATTCTTAATAGCAGGATTTAAAATATTATTAAATAGGAGGGCAGACTAATGTTAGAAAGTATTTTAACTATTTTAATCTCAACAATACTTGTAAATAACTATGTTTTTGCTCAGTTCTTAGGAATTTGTCCCTTCTTAGGTGTATCTTCCAAGACAGAGACTGCCCTTGGAATGGGTATAGCCGTTACCTTTGTAGTTGTACTTGCATCTGCAATAACATGGCTAATTCAAATTTTTGTATTAGACAAATTTGGACTTGAGTATTTACAAACAATTGCCTTTATACTTGTAATTGCATCCCTAGTACAATTTGTAGAAATGTTTATTAAGAAGTCATCACCTTCACTTTATCAAGCCATGGGTGTTTACCTTCCACTAATTACTACAAACTGCGTTGTACTTGGTGTAACAGTATTAAACGTGCAAAACGGATATAACTTAATAGAAACTATCTTTAGTGGATTTGGAGCTTCTATAGGCTTCACACTTGCTTTAGTACTAATAGCAGCTCTAAGAGAAAAACTTATGCTAGCAAATGTACCTAAGGCACTTCAAGGTGTTCCTATTGCACTTGTGAGTGCTGGTCTTATGGCAATAGCATTCTCAGGTTTCGGCGGATTGGTATAGGAGGTAATTATGGAACTTAGTACAATACTTACCCCAGCGATCTTTTTAGGAATTGCGGGAGCCTTCTTTGGAGTAATACTCTCCATTGCATCAAAGGTTTTTTATGTAGAAGTTGATCCAAAGGTAGCAGAAGTTAGAGATGCCCTTCCAGGCGCAAACTGTGGAGCTTGTGGTTTCCCAGGTTGTGATGGACTTGCAGAAGCCATTGCATCTGGCAAAGCACCAGTAAATGGTTGCGTAATTGGTGGTGCAGACACAGCTGAAAAAGTCAGCACAATAATGGGTGTCAATGCAGGAAATGTTGATAGAAATGTTGCCGTAGTTCACTGCCAAGGTGACTGCAATAAGGCAAAAAATAAATACGACTACAATGACCTAGTTGACTGTAGACTTATAGCAGACTACCAACAAGGTGCAAAAGCTTGTAACTTTGGTTGCTGCGGTGGTGGAACTTGTGTAAGCGTATGTGAATTCGACGCCATCCACATGGTTAACGGAGTAGCAGTAGTTGACAAGGAAAAATGTGTAGCTTGTATGAAGTGTATCAACATTTGTCCTAAGAAAATTATTTCTCTAAGACCTTACAAATCAAAAACAGTTGTAGAATGTAAGTCACTTGACTCAGGTAAAGTTGTTAGAAATAACTGTAGCATCGGTTGTATAGGATGTGGAATCTGTGAAAAGAACTGTCCTAAGGATGCAATCCATGTAGAAAACAACCTAGCATCAATTGACTATGAAAAGTGTATCAACTGTGGAATTTGTGTTTCAAAATGTCCAACAGGAGCAATCTATTGCGAATATCCTGAAAGAGTTGAAAAAATGAAACAAAAGGAAAAAGAAAAGAAAGAAAAAGAAAGACAAGCAAAACTTGCAGAAGCCCAAGCTAAAAAAGCAGAAGCAGAAAAAGAAAAAGTTAATGCTTAAACTTTAAATTTAAAATTTCAAATTCAAAATCAAAACTGTCGTGTAATAGCGGCAGTTTTTTTGCGTTCAATTTTATAAGTTGAAAAATGAAAATTTATTTTGTAAGAAAGAGGATGAAGAAAGAATTAAGAAGTAAGATGATAAAGAAAAGTGAAGGATGAGTGAAGAATAAAGAATGAAGTAGAGAGTAAGTAGTAAAAAGTAGCAGAAAAGAAGTAAGAATGTAAAGAGTAGTAAGTAATGAAGTAAGAGGAAAGAAGTTAGAATTTAAAGAGTAAAGAGTTGTAAGCAAAAAAGTAATATGAATGAAGAGTAGTGAAATAATAAGTAAAAGATTAGAAGCAAGAAGTTAAATAAGAAAGATTAAACAACAAACAACAAACAAAAACTAAGGAACTGCAAAACAATTAAAAGTAAAATGAAAAAGTTATAAGAAAAACAAAAAGAAATTTTTAGATAGCAAACATTTTCTTTGTAAGAAATAGCATAAAATGATATTCTATTTATGTATAAGGACTTTTAAATACTTTGATAATAAGTCATACAAAATAAAAGATTAAAAGATGAAAAATAAATAAGTGAGGTAGTATAAATGGCTGATAAGATAAAAGAAAACTTAGAAACAGTGCAAAGAGCAGAGCTCCATAGAAAAATATGGGCAATAGCTGATGATGTTAGAGGAGCAGTAGACGGCTGGGACTTCAAACAATACATATTAGGAATTCTATTTTATAGATTCATATCAGAAAACATTACAGAATTTTTTAACGAAGCAGAACACGAAGCAGGAGATTTGGAATTTGACTATGCAGAAATTTCAGATGAAGAAGCAGAACAAGACTTTAGACCAAACACAGTAGAAGATAAGGGCTTCTTTATCTTGCCAAGCCAACTCTTTAAAAACGTAGTAAAGACAGCAAAAAATAATGAAAACTTAAACACAGATCTAGCAAATATATTTAAAGACATTGAAGGAAGTGCTGTAGGTTTTCAATCAGAAGATGACATAAAAGGACTTTTCGAAGATGTAGATACAAGAAGCAACAAACTAGGCGGAACAGTCGCAGAGAAAAACAAAAGATTATGTGACATATTAACAGGGATTGATAAAATAAACTTTGGCGACTTCAAAGACAATGACATAGATGCCTTTGGCGATGCCTACGAATATTTAATTTCTAACTACGCAAGCAATGCAGGTAAGTCAGGTGGAGAATTTTTCACACCACAAACAGTATCAAAACTCTTGGCAAGAATAGTAATGGAAGGCAAGACAAGCATTAACAAGGTGTATGATCCTACATGTGGCAGTGGGTCCCTGCTCTTGCAAATGAAGAAGCAATTTGATGAACATATAATTGATGAAGGCTTCTTTGGTCAAGAAATCAACATGACCAACTTCAACCTAGCCCGTATGAATATGTTCCTTCACAATGTCAACTACAACAACTTTTCTATAAGAAGGGGAGACACCCTCATAAATCCCCTTCATGGAGATGAAAAACCCTTTGATGCCATTGTTTCAAATCCACCTTATTCAATAAAGTGGATAGGAGATAAGGATCCAACACTTATAAGTGATGAAAGATTTGCCCCAGCAGGTAAGTTGGCACCAAAATCTTATGCAGATTATGCCTTTATACTCCATTCACTTTTTTATTTATCAAGTCAAGGAAGGGCTGCCATAGTTTGCTTCCCAGGGATTTTTTATAGGAAGGGAGCAGAAAAAACAATTAGGCAGTACCTAGTGGACAACAACTTTATCGACTGTGTAATACAACTACCTGAAAATCTCTTCTTTGGAACGTCAATAGCAACTTGCGTCCTAGTAATGGCGAAAAACAAAACAGAAAATAAAATCTTATTTATTGATGCAAGCAAGGAATTTAAAAAGGAAACAAACAACAACATCTTAGAAGAAAAGAACATCAATACAATAGTAGAAGAATTTAAAAACCGTGAAGAAAGGGAATACTTCTCCAGATATGTAGACATAGATGAAATAGTAGAAAATGACTACAACCTTTCAGTTTCCACTTATGTAGAAAAGGAAGATACGAGAGAAAAGATAGACATCAAGGTCCTCAACAAAGAAATTGATGAAACTGTAAAGAAAATAGACGAGCTTAGAGCTTCTATAAATGAAATAGTAAGGGAGCTTGAAGATGAGTAAGATAGATGAATTATTAAAGAATGAAAAGGTAGAGTGGAAGAAGTTAGGTGAAGTTTGCGAGATTAAAAGAGGACGTGTAATCTCAAAGGCATATTTGGAAAAAAATTCTGGTGATTTTCCGGTATATTCTTCTCAGACAAGAAATAATGGAGAAATTGGTAGAATTAATACCTATGATTTTGATGGTGAATATGCTACATGGACTACTGATGGAGCGTATGCTGGTACCGTATTTTATAGAAATGGAAAATTTTCAATTACAAATATTTGTGGGTTGATAAAGCCTAATGATAGCAATAGATTATTAGTTAAATATATTGTATATTGGTTACAAATTGAGGCAAATAAGCATGTTAAAGGTGGATCCGGAAATCCTAAATTAATGAGTAATGTAGTTGCTAACATAAAGATTCCGATTCCACAAATTGAAACGCAAGAAAAAATTGTTAAAATACTTGACAAATTCACAAATTATGTTACTGAGTTACAGGCAGAGTTACAGGCAGAGTTACAGGCAAGAAATAAGCAGTATGAGTATTATAGGGATATGCTTTTAAGTGAAGATTATTTAAGCAAATTATCTAACGAAATGGATAATTTAATATCAAAAGATTATGAAATTAAAATAATTACTCTTGGAAAAATTGCTAAAATAAGTAGAGGAGCCTCACCAAGACCTATAAAAAAATATATTACTAACGATGAAGAAGGCATACCTTGGATAAAAATAGGAGATGTAAGTGTAAACTCAAAATATGTAACAAAAACCGAACAAAAAATATCGTTAGAGGGAGCTGAAAAATCTAGGGTTTTGAAAAAAGGTGATTTTATAATGTCAAACTCTATGAGTTTTGGAAGACCTTATATACTTAATATCGATGGAGCAATACATGATGGTTGGGCTTCAATTAGTGAATTTCATGATTTTTTAGATCCTGATTTTTTATATTATTACTTGACATCTTCTCAGGTTAAAAATTACTGGGAAGGAAAAATAAATAGCTCTTCTGTAAGTAATCTGAATTCTGAAATAATTCGCTCTTTGCCAGTTCCTATAATTGATAAAAAGTTACAAAAGTTGGTGGCAAATATTCTTGATAAGTTTCAAGACCTGCTTTCTGATACTCAAGGTTTGTTGCCAGAGGAGATTGAACAAAGACGAAAACAATATGAATATTATCGTGAAAAACTCTTGACATTTGACGGAAATATGTTAGAGAGAGAGAGAGAGAGAGAGAGAGAGAGCATATCTCTCTAAATCATATTTAAAATCTCTCAAAGAAGCTGGAGAAATTGTTGGAGTTAGTTTTTTTAATATCGAGAAGAAGAATCTTGGAGAAATTTCAGATATTGTACTTGGTGGAACGCCTAATAAGACTAAACACGAGTATTGGGAAAATGGAACTATTCCTTGGATGAGTAGTGGAGAAGTAAATAAAAAGAAAATATACAGTACAGATAATTTTATAACGCAAGCAGGTTATGATAATTCAAGTGCAACTATGGTTCCAGCTGATTCGACAGTAATAGCATTGGCTGGGCAGGGTAAAACTAGAGGTTTAGTTGCAAGAATAAAAATCAGCCTTTCAACAAACCAATCTTTAGCAACCTTAATTCCTAAGGATATTATAATAAACGACTATTTATATTATTATTTGGAGAGTCAATATAATAAATTACGTGAGGTATCATCGGGTGATGGGAGTCGAGGAGGACTTAATAAAGAAATTTTAAAGAGATACCTAATTATTATTCCTCCAATTCCTATTCAAGAACAGGTCGTTTCTATACTAGATAAGTTTGATAAGTTGGTAAATGACATTAATGAAGGTTTACCTAAAGAGATTGAGTTAAGACAAAAACAGTATGAGTATTATAGAGAAAGGCTTTTGAATTTTCCTAAATAGAAAGGAGTTATTATGTCCGAGAAAATCATAAATTACAATACGTCGACTATTGCTGAGATGACCAATGGAATTATTCTAGCAAATTTTAAAAAGGACTTAAGTGCTAGAGAGTCTTCCTATCAAAGTGAAAGTGATCTTGAAAGGAAGATGATTGATAATTTAGTTTCTCAGGGTTATGAGTTTATAAAGACAAAGACTAGTGAGGACTTATATAGGAACTTGAGGCTACAAATTGAGAAGTTAAATAGCCTTTCCTTTTCTGATGAAGAGTGGAAAAGATTCTTAGTTGAATATTTAGATTCTCCTAATGATGGGATGGTTGAAAAGACTAGGAAGATTCAAGAAGATTATATTTATGATTTCACTTTTGATGATGGTCATTTGCAAAACATTAAGATCATTGACAAGAAGAATATTCACAATAATTTCTTGCAGGTTACTAATCAGGTAAAGGGAGAGGGCAAAAATCAAAATCGTTATGATGTTACAATTTTGGTAAATGGCTTGCCCCTTGTTCACATTGAACTTAAAAAAAGAGGGGTAAACTTGCATGAGGCTTTTAACCAAATTCACAGGTATAGCAAGGAAAGTTTTAATAGTGATAATTCTCTCTATAAGTTTGTCCAAATTTTTGTAATTTCTAATGGGACCTACACTAGGTATTTTGCAAATACTACGGCTCAAAATAAGAATAATTATGAGTTCACTTGCGAGTGGGCTGATGCCAAGAATAAAGTTATTTGTGATTTAGAGGATTTTACTAGGACTTTTTTTGAAAAGCGTGTTGTTCTTGAAGTCCTAACTAAGTATTGTGTATTTGATGTCAATAATACTCTTTTGATTATGCGTCCTTATCAAATTGCTGCAACTGAAAGAATTTTATGGAAGATAAGGTCTAGTTATGAGGCGAAAAAGTTTGGCAGACCTGAGGCTGGCGGTTTTATTTGGCACACTACTGGGTCTGGTAAGACTTTAACTTCTTTTAAGGCTGCAAGGCTTGCTACTAATTTAGACTTTATTGACAAGGTGTTTTTTGTTGTTGATAGGAAGGATCTTGACTATCAAACTATGAAGGAGTACCAAAGATTTCAACCTGACTCTGTCAATGGTAGCAAGGATACTAAGGAGCTTAAGAAGTGTATCGAAAAGGATGACAACAGGATTGTTGTAACCACTATTCAAAAGTTAAATGAGTTTGTGAAGAAGAATCCTAATCACGATATTTATGATAAGCAGTGTGTTCTTATTTATGATGAGTGTCACCGCTCTCAATTTGGTGATGCACAAAAAAATATAAGAAAGGCTTTTAAGAAATACTACCAATTTGGTTTTACTGGTACGCCAATTTTCCCAGAAAATTCTCTTGGTGGCGATACAACTGCAGGAATTTTTGGGGCACAACTCCACTCTTATGTAATCACTGATGCCATTCGTGATGGAAAGGTGCTAAAGTTCAAGGTGGATTACAACAACATCAAGCCTAAATTTAAAAATGCTGAAAAAGAAGATGATGAAAAGAAGTTAGAGCAATTGGAAAAGAAAATGCTTCTTCACCCTGAAAGAATTAGTGAGATTACTAAGTACATTCTCGATGTCTTTGATACCAAGACCCACCGCAATGAGTTTTATGATTTGAAGCATAGAAGGCTCAATGGATTTAATGCAATGTTTGCTGTTCAAAGTGTTGATGCTGCTAAGTTATATTATGAAGAGTTTCAAAGGCAACAGGAATCATTGCCTGAAGATAAGAGGTTGAAGGTAGCTACTATTTATAGTTTTGCAGCTAATGAAGAGCAAAGGGCTATTGGAGAAATTTCTGAAGAAAACTTTGATCCTTCTGCCATGGAGTCATCTGCAAAAGAGTTTTTGGATAAGGTAATAGATGATTACAATGGTTACTTTAAGACAAACTTCTCTACCAACGGAAATGAGTTCCAAAACTACTACAAGGACTTATCTCTAAAGGTAAAGGATAAACAAGTTGACTTGCTTATTGTTGTTGGTATGTTTTTGACTGGCTTTGATGCTCCTACTTTAAACACACTCTTCGTTGACAAGAACTTAAGGTATCATGGACTTATTCAAGCTTTTTCGAGAACTAATAGGATTCTCAACAAGGTAAAAACTTTTGGAAACATTGTCTGCTTTAGAGATTTGGAGAAGGCGACAAAGGATGCCATTAAGACCTTTGGAGATGAGAACAGTGTCAATGTTATCTTGGAAAAGTCTTACGAAGAATACATCAATGGTTTTAAGGATGAGGAAACTGGTAAGGTTCAAAAGGGCTATGTAGAAATTTGTAATGAGTTAGTTTCAAAGTTCCCAGACCCAACAGAGATTGTTTTGGAAGCAGACAAGAAAGAATTTGCAGAACTTTTTGGAGAACTTCTCAAGTCTGAAAATATTTTGAAAAACTTTGATGAGTTCGAAAACTTTGAAAAGATTATTTCTGATAGACAGATGCAAGACATGAAGAGTGTCTATGTTGATATTAGAGAAAGTGTTTTAAGTTCTAAAAGGGAAGGTAAGTCTGATGAGGGAATTGATTTTTCTGATATTGAATTTCAAATCGACTTGCTTAAAACTGATGAAATAAATCTCGATTATATTTTATCTTTAATTTTGGAAAAATCTAAAGAACATGAAGATGTTGAAAGTATTAAAGTTGAAGTAAGAAGGGTAATTAGGTCCAGTCTTGGCACAAGAGCTAAGGAAGAATTAATTATGGATTTTATTAATTCAACTAGGTTGTCTGAATTAAAAAATACCGATGACATCTTAGAGTCTTTTTACACTTTTGCAAAGAAGGAGAAGAGTAAAAAGATAGAGGACTTGATTGAAGATGAAAAGTTAAAGGATGATTCAAGAAGGTTTATTGAAAAATCAATTAGCAAGGGATACGTGGACTATGCAGGGGATGAACTAGACCGCATTCTTCCACCGACTTCACGTAGACATGGTGCAAGAGAAAAGAAAAAAGATTCTGTCCTTGATAAAATTAGAAAAATTGTCGAGGTCTTTGTGGGAATTTAAAATTTTGAATCAGGTTTTTATTGGAGTTTTATAAAATAAATTTCAAATTCAAATCAAAACTGTCGTGTGGGAGCGGCAGTTTTTTTGCGTTCAATTTTATAAATCTAACAAAATGAAAATTTAAAAAAAGTATTTGACAAGATGTTTTTTATTCCCTATAATTTAATGCAAATCATAATTTTATTTATAAAAAATATTGGAAAAAACGAGTAGGTTTATTAAAGTTTTCAGAGAGTAGGCGTTTGGTGAAAGCCTATAATGGAGATAAATTCGAAAATCCTTTTTCTTTATGCAAGTCTGAACCTCAGTAAGATTTGTCGCTTTAGTAGGCGTTATCTATACTCGGCATTGATTGATGCTTGTTAAGAGAGCTTACATATTTGTAGGAACTAAGGTGGTAACGCGATAATTCGTCCTTTGTCTATTATTTAGACAAGGGACTTTTTTTATTTATAAAATTAAAATTTAGGAGGAAAGAATGAAAAATTTATCAAGAAGTCAGTTTACTCAAGTGAGCATAATGCTCTTTGGATTGTTCTTTGGAGCTGGAAATTTAATTTTCCCTCCATTTTTAGGAAATCAAGCAGGGAATAAAACTTTAATTTCCCTTTTGGCTTTTTCTGTTACTGCAATTATCTTCCCAGTCCTTGGAGCTATAGCTGTTGGCAAGACTGACGGACTTAAAAACTTATCTTCAAGAGTTGGAGAAAAGTTCGCCTTAGTTTTTACTACTGCAATATACCTTTCTATAGGACCTGGTCTTGGTATACCAAGAGCTGGATCTGTTCCTTTTGAAATGGCAATAGCACCTTATGTACCAGAAACTTTTAACCTATCTCTTGTAAGGCTTGCCTATACCTTTGTATTCTTTGCTGTTGCAATGTGGGTTTGCTTAAAGCCTAACAAGTTAGTTGCAAGAGTTGGAAAATATCTTACTCCAACACTTTTACTTTTAATATTTATAATGTTTGCAAAAGTTATGACCCTACCAAAGCTTCCTGCAATGGCAAGTGGAAATTACAAGGATGCTCCAGTTGTTGCTGGTTTCCTTGCAGGTTATGACACTATGGACGCAGTTGCAGCTCTTAACTTTGGTTTTGTTGTTACTCTTGCTATAAGAAGATTTGGCGTTGAAGATAAGAAGCTTGTTACTTCATATACTGCTAAGGCTGGTCTACTTGCAGGTAGTGTTTTGTTTGTTGTTTACCTAATGCTTTCAACAATGGGTATGGTTACATCGAAGGCCTTCGCTGGCGTAGAAAATGGTGCAGTTGTTCTTACAGAAGCTGTAAAGCTTGTATTTGGCAACTTTGGTTTAGTTCTTTTGGCTTCAATATTTACTCTTGCTTGTTTAACAACTTGTATAGGTTTAATATCAAGTGGATCTGAATATTTTTGCACCCTTTTTAACCGTAAGATGTCTTATGGCAGATGGGTTTTCCTTTGGACCTTCTTCTCCTTTGTAATGGCAAACTTCGGACTTAATAAACTTCTTGCTTTATCAGTGCCACTACTAACTGTTATATATCCAGTTGCCTTAGTCTTAATACTCTTAGGATTTACTCACGACTTTGTTGGTTACTCAAGACTTTCTTATAAGGCATCAGCCTTCTTTGCAGTTGGTCTACCACTTGTGTCTGTTGCCAAGTCAACATTTAATCTAAGTCTACCTCTATTGACAAAGCTTGAAGCAAGCCTTCCAATGGCATCAAGTGGTTTGTCTTGGGTCCTACCAAGTCTTGCTGCTGTAGTTTTAGTTGAAGCATATTCAAGACTAGTATTACCATCAAAGGCTAAGGTAAAAGCAGAAAATTATATGTAAGATAAATTAGAAATTTAAAAACAGTCTCACGTCATTAATGTGGGACTTTTTTTATGCTTTCTTGCAAAGAGGATAAAAAAAATTTTTGATGCTTGTGATGAAAGGAAAATATGACAAATAAATTCTAATTGAATATAATTAAAAATTTTTTTGAATAGAAAAGTATTTTTGTTAAGAAAATTGAAAAAAGAAATATTATAATAATCTCGATAATTGTTATCAATTGACTTGATATTAAATAAAGAGAGGTGTTATATTTTGAAATTATACAAAAAATTATTTTCCTACATACCTGAGAGAAAACTTCACGGTATTCTTGCATGTCTACTTACGACCTTGGGCATTGTTTTAGAATTTTATGCTTATTATTTAATTTGGATTTTGCTAAAGAATGTATTTACTGGTGGGGTCTTATCAGAAGAAAGAAGTCTTGCAATAAAAATTTTATTTTTATTTATTGCCTATGGTCTTTTATACTTTATGGGACTTTGGATGAGTCACTTAGCAGGTTTTAGGCTTGAAACGCGTCTTCGTGAAAGAGGTATAAAGCATCTTCTTAGGGCATCTAATACTTTTTTTGACCTAAATAATTCTGGAGAAGTGAGAAAAATAATTGACAACAATGTGGAGCAAACTCACATGATTGTGGCTCATTTAATTCCAGATCAAACAGCAGCCTTTTTGACTCCCATACTTATGATTATCTTGACCTTCCTATTGGATTTATATCTTGGAATATTTTTTATTGTCATTGTCCTAATAAGTTTAGTCCTTGTAAAAAATATGATGGGTGATCAGTCCTTTATGAAGAAGTACATGGATATGCTTGATGAAATGAACGCAGGTGCAGTTGAGTATGTAAGGGCCATGCCTGTAGTAAAGATTTTTAATGCACCCTTAATCGGTTTTAAAAAACTTTATGATTCGATTCTTGTTTATAAGGATATGGTCTATAAGTATTCTATGTCTTGCAGGGTTCCCTATGTCATATTCCAATGGCTTTTAAATATTTTTATAATTACGCCAATATTTTTGGGAATCTTTATGGTTAATAGGGGAGCTGATCCTGGTCTTTGGGCGGCAAAAATTTTATTTTTTACTCTATTCATGGGGATATTCTTTTCTAACACAATGAAAATTATGTATGTATCTATGTTTGTCTTCCAGGCAAATTCTGCTGTGGATAATCTTGAAAATTTGTTCAAGGAGATGAAGGCGAAGGAAATAGAATTTGGAAGCCAAAGGGAATTCTTAAACAAAAATATTGAATTTAAGAATGTAGACTTCTCCTATGACGGAGAAAATAAAATTTTAAATAACTTTTCTCTAAGTCTTGAAGAAGATAAGGTCTATGCCTTGGTGGGTAGTTCGGGTTCAGGTAAGTCAACTATTGCAAAATTAATTTCTGGTCTGTACCCTGTTGACTCAGGAGAAATTTTAATTGGAAACAAAAATATTTCTTCCTATGACAAGGAAAGTCTTATGAAAAACATAGGAATTGTTTTTCAAAACCCACAGCTCTTCCAGGGTATCTCCATTTTTGAAAATGTCAAGCTTGGAAAAAATGATGCCACTGATGAAGAAGTATTAAGGGCATTAAAACTTGCAAGGTGTGACGAGTTTATAGACAAATTCAAAGAAGGTTATGATGTAGTGATTGGAGCAGAAGGTGTAAATCTTTCTGGGGGAGAAAAGCAAAGGGTAAGTATTGCTAGGATTTTCTTAAAGAATCCAAAAATAATAATTATGGACGAAGCCTCAGCAGCTGCTGACCCCGAAAACGAATATGAACTACAAAGAGCCTTTAAGGAATTAATAAAAAATAGGACTACAATTATGATTGCCCACAGGCTTACTTCCATAAGAGGAGTAGATGAAATTCTTTTAATCGAAGATGGAAAGCTAATTGAAAGAGGAAGTCACGATAAACTTTACAAGGAAGACAGCAAGTATAAGAAGTTTGTGGAAATGTATATGAAGGCAAATGAATGGAGGGTTGACTGATGAAAACTTATTTGAAAAATCGCTTTGGACTTACAGACAAGGGGGCAGAGGGTGCTCTTGTTGCAATAAGATATTCTAGCCTAAAGACCCTTTCTTATATGCTACCTATGTTCTTACTTATGTATGTAATGCAAGGCTTGTTAAATTTAGGAGACTTTAGTCCATGGATTTCAGTCATCGCCTATGTAATAATTGGTCTTCTTATGATTTTTGTAATTAATAGGGATTACATTACAACTTACAACGAAACCTATAAGGAATCTGCAAACCTTAGGATAGAAATTTCTGAAATAATTAAGGACTTGCCTCTTAGTTTTTATTCAAGTAGAGATTTAACAGATCTTTCTCAAACAATAATGAAGGATGTAGAAGCAATTGAACATGCACTTTCTCATGCACTTTCAGGATTTTATGGCTTTATAATAAATCTACTTATTATTTCCATTTTGCTACTAATTGGAAATTTAAAACTTGGGCTTGCAGTTATAGTGCCAATTTATATTTCTGCTATTTTGAATTTGTTTTCCAGCAAGATGCAAAAAAAGGCGACTAAGTCCTACTACAAAGAACAAAGAAAGTCTTCGAAGATGTTTCAAGAACTCATTGACCTATCTACAGAGATCAAGTCCTATAATTTGACTGAAGAAAAGGAAAAAAGTGGCATTGAATTTGTTAGGTCTTTAGAAAAGAACCACATTAAGTCAGAACTGGGGCAAGTTATCCCTCTTGTTTCTGCAGGAGTTGTGGCAAATTTATCTCTTGCCCTTGCAATATATGTTGGATTAAATAGCTTGATAGATGGAGAAATAAATATCTTGTATTTTGCAGGCTACTTATTTGCTTCAGCAAGATTAATTGATGGAGTCGCAGCCTTCAACGGATTTTATGCGGAGTTAATGTATATCGATTCGCCAGTTGAAAAAATAAAGGCACTTAGGAATGAAAAAATTCAAAAAGGAAATAGAGCAGACTTGAAGTCCTTTGACATTAAAGGAGATAAGGTTTCCTTCTCTTATCTCGATGACAAAAAAGTTATAGATAATATTTCCTTTAAGGCCTTGCAGGGAAAGACTACTGCCCTTGTTGGTCCATCAGGTTGCGGTAAGTCCACCCTAATAAAACTAGTGGCAAGGTTATATGATTACGACTCTGGAGAAATCACAATTGATGGTAAGGAGATAAAAAATATTGCCACACAAGACTTGTTCAAACACATTTCCATGGTCTTTCAAGATGTAACCCTCTTTAATGGATCGGTAATGGAAAATATTAGGCTGGGCAGGTCCAGTGCCAGTGACGAAGAAGTCCTTGAAGCGGCAAGACTTGCCAACTGCGATGACTTTGTAAAGAAATTGCCAAGGGGATATGAAACGGAAATTGGCGAAAATGGTTCCAACTTATCTGGCGGTGAAAGACAAAGAATTTCCATAGCAAGAGCCTTCTTAAAGGATGCAGAAATAATTCTTTTAGATGAAATTGCCGCATCACTTGATGTGGAAAATGAAAAGTACATCCAAGAGTCTTTGAATAAATTAACAAAGAACAAAACTGTAATCATAATATCTCACAGGATGAAGTCAATAGAAAATGTAGACCAAATAATTGTTATGAAAGACGGAAAAATTGAAGACTTTGGAAAACATAAAGAACTAATAGAAAGAAGCAAGACTTACAAGAAGATGATTGAGTCATCAAAGAAGTCAGAAGAATTTGTATATTAAGAGGAGATAAGATGAAAAAATTTGGAATTCGGGATTTAGTAAATGCCGGTGTATTTTCGCTTTTAACTGTAATGGCAACTTGGTGTGGAGGCATGATAGGTTTTATACCTGTCCTTATGCCCCTAGTTCCCTTTGCTTGTGGTTTGGTTTCAGGGCCAGTCTTTATGCTTTATTCAACAAAGATAGACAAGTTTGGCATGGTCTTAATAATGGGAATAGTTTTTGGACTTGTATTTTCAATGTCAGGTCATGGGGCAATAGTTCTGCCTGCCATAATTGTCTTGTCTTTAATTTGCGAGATGATATTAAAAAAAGGTGGTTACAAGTCAATAAAAACTGCAAGACTAACCTACATGGTCTTTATGCTTTTTGGAGCTGCAAATTTAATACCAGTGTATTTTGCCAGAGATGCCTTTGTTCAATCTTTAATCGACCAAGATTACGGAGCAGAATATGCAGAAAAACTATTATCTGTTATGCCAACTTGGTCCTTTATACCTGTAGTCCTAGTAGGTATGTTAGGTGGATACTTAGGTTGCACTATTGGAATTAAAATTCTAAATAAGCACTTCAAAAAAGCAGGAATGGCTTAATGAAAATTGACTTTAGGACAAAAATATTTTTAACAAATGTAATAGGGATTGCTGCCATTGAGGGTTCTCTTGGAAGAAGATATTATTATCTTGGGATTCTAATAGCAATCTTTCCCTATTTACTTGCATTATTTGATAAAAAGTGGTCCCTTTTAATTAAGGGACTTTTATATACTTCTGTGGCATTCTTAGGGCAAGGTCTCTTGCTTAACCTTTCGCAAAATTTTTTAACAATGATTTTAAACCTCTATGTTGGAATAATTATAAGAATCTTGCCTGGAGTTATGATGGGTTACTATGCTCTTGTTACAACAAAAATGAGTGATCTTGTTTACTCTTTGCAGAAAATAAACTTGCCAAATTTTTTGATTATTCCAGTTTCTGTAATGTTTAGATTTTTTTATTCAATAAAGGAAGATTACAAGAAAATAAATGAGGCCATGTATATGCATGGACTAAGTATGAAAAATTTTTTCAAAGAGCCTGCTAAGATTTTGGAATATAAGTTTGTTCCACTTTTAATGATCACATCACAGACTGCTGATGATGTTGCCATATCAGCTATGACAAGGGGAATGAGAGTGGATGGAGAGAGGTCATCTATTTCTGATGCAAGCTTGAAGTTGCAAGATTATGTCTTAATAGCCTTTGGAATTTTTATAATAGTTTTATTCATCAGGGTGAAAATATGTTAGAGTTTAAAAATTTTTCCTTGGCCTATGAAAATTATGAGGGCAAAGAAAATACAATATTTGAAAATATTAATCTGTCCTTTGAAGGGGGCAGTGTAAATGTAATAAGTGGACAGTCAGGTTCAGGCAAGTCAACTTTTATAAAGCTAATTAATGGTATAATTCCAGAGGTAAATAATGCCAAAATTTCGGGCCAGCTTTTATTTAAGGGAAAAAATTTATTTGACCAGGGCATAAGCGATAGGAGTCAATATATTTCCACAGTTTTTCAAAATCCCAAAAATCAATTTTACTGCATCAATTCAAGTGATGAGATGGCCTTTGCTCTTGAAAACAGAAATGTAAAAAGAGAGGAGATACTAAGTAAAATAGATTACTATACAAGGATTTTTGGTACAGATAAATTACTTGATAGAGATTTATTCAAATTATCAGGTGGGGAGAAACAACTTGTTGCAATTACGTCTGTTGCCCTAATGGATAATGAAATTTATATTTTTGATGAACCCTCTGCCTCTCTTGATAATAAATCCATTGAAAGATTAAAAAATATTATTGAGATATTAAAGGAAAAGAAAAAAATTATAATTATTGCAGAGCATAGGCTTTACTACCTAAGGGACATAATGGATAAGCTCTTTGTCATTGAAGACAAAAAAATAAATTCCTACCAAAGAGAAGAGCTTAATGATGAATTTATAAGAAATCATAAGCTGAGAAGTCTAAAGGAAATAAAAAAGGAAGATTTGAATAAGGATAAATACATAAAAAAATCTTTTTTTGATAAAAATTTTGATCATGACAAAATAATGGAGTGTCGAAACTTTTTTTGCAAGTATAGCGCTAGTGATAAGGTAATTTTTGATTTTAACCTATCCTTTGACAGGGGAATTTATTTTATAATTGGAGAAAATGGAATAGGAAAGACCTCTTTTATAAGAAATATTTGCGGACTTAATAAGGGGCAAAGGGGAGATTTATATTATGGGTCTGAGAAAATAAGGAGGCCCTATGAAAAAATTTCTCTTGTAATGCAAGATGTGAACTATCAATTATTTACAGATTCAGTTTACTCAGAAATGTCAATAGTATCAGATGATGACCTTCTAAAGGAAAAAATCTTGTGTGATTTGGGACTTTGGGATAAGAAGGGCAGGCATCCGCAAGCCTTATCTGGAGGAGAGAAGCAAAGACTTGCCCTTGGACTAGCCCTTGCCAGCAAGAAGGAAATAGTTTTGTTAGACGAACCAACTTCTGGCTTGTGCCTAAAGAATATGACAAAATTAATTAGCTTCTTAAAGGAAATGAAAAAGCAAAACAAAACAATTATTATAATCACACACGATTATGAATTTATTAAGAGTGCAGATGAAAATATTTTGGAGTTTGTAAATGAAAAATACTAATTATTTAGCTTCTTGGGACTTTGAAATCGTCGATGATAATGATGATTTTATAGAGTATCGAGGGATAAGCCATCCTAAAAATAAAATGAAAAATTATAAACTTTTTCCAGGACTTATGCTCATGTATATTGACTTAAGGGAAAGGTACCAAGTGCAGGCTTCTGATAGCAAAGGAAATAAGGGCTATAGGATTTCTTATAGCTATGAAGGTAATTACTTTACCTATATCAATGATACAAAGATTTTAATAACTAGAGAAATTTTTATTGGCAAGGCCCTTCCTTATGCAAGGGAATCTTATACGACCAAGGACAGGGTTCAGGCCTTTAACTTTATCATTTTTGAAAACCAGATAGATAAGGATTCCTTTTACGGTAAAATCCTAGTGGAATTTTTGAAAAAAATAAATTCAATAAAGGATATGGGTTTTGTATATAGGAATGAAAGACTAATTCAAAGGGCCAATGAACTTATCCAGGTCCTAAAAAGTGAAGATATCTTGGGTATTTCTATAAAGGCTCTGGATTTAATTTACGATATTACACGAGAAAAAACTTCAGAAATAAGAAAATCTTATCAAAAGCAAGAAAAAAGCGAAGAAATTATTTTAATTGAAGAGTTTATTAAAGAAAACTTAGAAAAGGATATTACCTTAGACTTACTTACCAAGAAATTTAAAATCTCGAAGTCAAACCTAAATAAAAAATTCATCAGAAAATTTCAGTACACTCCTATAAAGTATCTCAACAATTTAAGGATGATGAAGGCAGAAGAAATTTTGATGAAGACAGATAAAAACATAACAGAAATTTCTATGGAACTTGGTCTCACAAGTCCATCAAATTTCACAAGGTCCTTTAAAAAATTTACGGGACTAAGTCCAAGTGAATACAGAAAAAAAGAAGCTCTAAGTGAATGAGCTTCTTTTTAATGTTTAAATTTTATAAAGTAAAGGAACCGATGTAATAATATTTACCTGCGTCCTTTAGGTCGATTGTCCATTTCTTTTCGATACCAATTGTCTTTAGCATTTCTTCCATATAGAAAAGGATAACGCCCATGTCTATTAGTGATCTTGTGTCTTCATCAGATTTTACCATGTAAGCTTCAACAACTGATCCCTTTAGTACGAATCTCCAAGGTTGGAAGTTCTTGTGGCTTGGTGCAAATCTAACAGATGAGAATACATCAAAGACTCCGTAATTTTCTAGAGTTTCAATGGAAATTGGATTTCCTAGAGTATCAGCAAAGACAATTTCTTCAACTGTAAGTCTTGAACTTGTAACTTCTGGATCAAAAAACTTTTTCTTTTGACCGTAGCCTATTGCTATTAGATAGTCGATTCCTGTTCCGTTTTCGCCAAAGATTGCCTTCTTAGTTTCGTGGTCAACCTCGTCCACTGTTATCCAACAAGTGTCTAGGTCTAGGTCAACGATTTTTGTGTTTAGCTTTTCAAGGCAGTAGCCACCCTTTAAGATGTTAAGTGGTTTGTCGTTTTTAATATCTAGTGCAATGTAGTGTGGAGCTTCGATCATAACTCCTGCGTATCCTGCCTTGCCCCTAAGACCTTCGGCTACAATTTTTCCATTTTCGTAAAGTGAAAAATTAATTTCGCTTTCTTCACGGTCTAGCTCATCCATAAGTAATTTTATATTTTCCAAAGAATCTCTTGGCACAGTGTCCTTTTTAAAATTTCTCACTGATTTTCTCTTTTGTAAAAAGTTTGTCATTAACATAGTAATCCCCCCTAAAACTCTTCTTAATAAAGATTATAACACAAGGGCGGGCTCAAAAATAGATTTAAAATAATTACCTTATAGTTTAAACTATAGGAGGAGGGATAAAGTGAATTTAACACCAAGTCAATTAAAAGCTGTAGATCACTTTGAGGGTCCTGCCATTGTTTTGGCAGTTCCTGGTGCAGGAAAGACTACTATGATCCTTTACAGGACCAAAAAGTTAATAGAGAGGGGAGTGGACCCCAAGAGCATCTTAACAATTACTTTTTCCAAGGCTCAAGCTGTGGACATAAAGGATCGTTTTGTAGGAATGGACGGCGACAGGACTGTTCACTTCTCCACCATCCACGCCTTTTGCTATTCAATTGTAAGAGACTATTCCAAAAAGTCTGGCAAGTCTCTTAGCCTTATTGATTCAAATATGAAAAAGAAGTACGAGATCCTTAGAGACATCTACAGGTCTGTTAATAATTCCTATCCCACAGAAGAACGAATTGAAACTGCGATTTCAGAAGTTGGTTATTGCAAGAACATGATGTTGTCGCCCCAGTCTTTTGCCAAAGCCAAGAGGTGTGACACAGATAATTTTGTCAAGTTCTTTGAGACCTATGAAAAGTTTAAGAAGGACAGGGGACTTATAGATTTTGACGACATGATAAATCTTTCCTATGATGTCTTAAAGAATGACCCTGCAATAATGAAGAAGTACAGGGGCAGGTTTAAGTTCATCCAACTTGATGAGGGTCAAGACACTTCTAGGAGTCAGTTTATGGTTTTGAAACTCCTTGCCAGGCCTAATAATAATTTATTTGTAGTTGCCGATGATGACCAGTCCATCTATGGCTTTAGGGGAGCCAACACTGAAGAACTTTTTAAACTCAAGGATGAATACAAGGACATAAAGACCTTTTATATGGAAGACAACTTCCGTTCCACTAAAAATATTGTAAATATTGCAAATATTTTTATTGGGCAGAATGAGAAGAGGTTTGAAAAAACTCTTGTAACAGACAACCCCTTTGACAAACCTGTAAGTATTATTAAGGTCAAGGAGCCCAAAGACCAGTACGCCCTAATAGAAGAAGAGTTAAAAAAAGAAGATGGAGACATTGCAGTCCTCTACCGTAACAACCTTTCAAGCATTGGCCTTGTAGAGTACTTTGAGAGGAAAAATTATGAATTTAATATAAAGGATAAGAAGACCAAGTTTTTCTCTCACTTTATAACTCATGACATCTTGGATATTTTAAACTTTGCTGGGGACCTTTCAGACATTGATCTCTATGAAAAATTTTATTTTAAATTAAAGGGTTATATTTCAAAGAGACATATTGAATACCTAAAGAGACACAGGGGGAAAAATATCTTTAACATCTTAAAGGATTATCCAGATCTTCCATCTTATTACAACAAGAATATAAACGGGCTCTTGGTTGGTTTTAAAAAGATTGCAAGGGTAGATGTCTATGAGGCCATAGATTATATTGACAAGGAAATGGGCTATGGCGACTATCTTAGAGAAAATGCCAAGAGGTTTATGGAGACTGAAGCAACTTTAAATGAATACCTTTACTACTTAAAGATGATTGCCAAGTCGACTAAGTCTTTGGACCTATTCATTGGCAGGCTCAAGGAATTGGAATATGATCTATTAAAGGCTAGAGATACTGATGCAAGGCTTACCTTCTCAACTATCCATTCAGCCAAGGGACTTGAATTCTCAAGAGTTTTTGTTGTAGACTTGTATGAGGGGACCTTGCCATCAACATCGAGCATTGAAGGTCTAAGAGAAGATCCAGACCTTTACGAAGAGGAGAGAAGGCTCTTTTATGTAGCAATGACTAGGGCGAAGAGGGAACTCTACCTCATGTACTCCCACTACACAAATGGAAAGAAAAATGAAATTTCTTCCTTTGTTACAGACTTAGAGACTTTAGCAGGAGGAAACAGTGAACATAATAGATGAAATAAAAAATATAATATTAGAAAGAGATGAAGTAAAAGCTAATGAGCTCTTTGAAGAGTATCACCCCGTTGATATTTGCCTAGAGCTTGAAGATTATGAAGACGAAGAAATTGGAATTTTTGTAAAATTATTAAACAAGGAAAATCTCGGCTTACTCTTAGAGTCGGCAGAAGAAGACTTAGCAAGAATAATAATGAGATTTTTTACAAATGAAGAGCTAATTGAAACTTTTGCCTTTATAGAAAACTCAATTGTGGCTGACCTTCTTGGATTTCTTTCAACAGTTAGAAGAAAGGAAATCTTGTCACTGATAAAAAGTGATAAACAAAACATCCTAAAGATGATTTTGTCCTTTGACGAAGAATCTGCAGGGTCAATTATGACTACAAACTTTATAGCCCTTAAGGAGCACTTGACGGCAGACCAGGCAGTAAAGAAAATAATTTCAATTTCTCCAAAGACAGAGATTATTGACAAGATTTTTGTTACTGATGACAAGCATAGACTTAGCGGGATAGTGACTATGAGGGACCTCTTGGTTTGTCATGCAGACACTCTCTTAAGGGACCTCATGGAAGAGTGCGACTTTTATGTCTATGGGACAGATGACCAAGAAGTTGCCGCTAACCTCTTCTCCAAGTATGAGTTGGACATTCTTCCCGTTGTAAATAACAAGATGGTAGTTCTTGGTGTAATAACATCTGATGACATCATCGCAGTTATTGACCAAGAGCACAACGAAGATATGTTGCAGATGCACGGGGTTAATGCCGATGAAGAATACGACTCAAGTTTAATGGAATCCTTTAAGTCAAGATTACCTTGGCTTGTAATAAACTTGGTCACAGCCTTTTTGGCATCATCAGTTGTTAAGGGCTTTGAGTACACAATTTCTCAAGTAGTTGTTTTATCTGCTGCCATGCCAATTGTTACGGGAATGGGAGGTAACGCAGGCTCACAAACTCTTTCAATTATTATCACTTCTTTAGCAAGAGGAGAGTTGTCCCTTAAGGAAGACTTCAAGTTGATTTTCAAGGAAATCTTCTTGGGACTTACTGAAGGAGCAATAATTGGGCTCTTGGCTGCAGGAGTTTTTGTCTTCTGGCACCACAACCTTTACCTTGGCTTCATTCTTTTCTTGGCAATGATTTTAAATATGATAATCGCCTGCTCTATGGGATTCTTAATTCCGCTTTTACTTGATAGGTTAAAGGTGGATCCAGCCATAGCATCATCAATATTTTTGACAACTTTTACAGATGTATTTGGATTTTTTATCTTCCTAGGTCTGGCAACAATGTTTTTGCCAAAATTGGTTTAAAAATTCATATAAAAAATAAGATTTTAACAGTAAAGAACATATCGAGACCAGAGCTTGGTATGTTCTTTTTAATATATCATCAAAATAATATTAACAAAATTATTTTGATTACATCTATTATGTATAGATAATATATAAAATAAGGAGAGTTTATGAATAAAAAAATAAAATTTTTAGCTGTTTCTACGGCATTGACAAGTGTAGTTTTGCTGAATAGTACTTATGCATTGAATGCAAATAGCTTAGCTAATAATAACTCTATAGATGTAAATAATCATATTTATACAGTCGAAGATTTTGTAATTAAAGATAATAAAATTTATGGTTTTTCAGATAAGGGCCTTAAGAAATTGAAAGAAAACCCAATTGTTAAGTTACCAAGTTTTGATGAGAAAGGAAATCCGATTACAAAAATTGCTTCTTTTGCCTTTACAGCGAATAAGATGGTTGCAATAGACGAGTTTCTATTAAAAGATGAGTCGCCAGATTCTGAGACTTATGGAAAAGATTACTATGGAGAAAAGATTGAAAAATTAGGCGGAGTTTTTAGGAACACAGAGATTAAAGAAGTTATCATACCAGAAGGCTATGTAGAGATAGGACCTGATGCTTTTAGAGATAATAAAAATCTTAAAAAAATCACATTTCCTAGAACTTTAAAACATATAAAGGACTATGCGTGTGCACATACTTCTATTAATAATCTTGTTTTAAATGAGGGGCTAGAAAAAATTGATGACACATCTTTTTTTGATGCCGAAATAAAAGGGAAACTAATAATACCTGAAAGTGTTTGTGATATAGGTGAGAGAGCTTTTAAAAACAATCAAATCCATGAAGTTATTTTCAATGGAGAAAAATTAGAAGAATTAAAAGAGCAAGTTTTTGAAGACAATCAAATTGAAGAAATAACAATTCCAGGTTCTATAAAAAAGATTTCTCCTGACGCTTTCAACGCTAACTCAGGTAGCACAAGTTATGCTAGACGTGTAGTTGTGAAGTACAATGGAAATAGTGATCTTTTGGATGGAGTAAACTTTTATGTAAATCCGAGTGAAGATAAAAGAACAGATGGCTTAGATATAGATGCAAGTGAGTGGGATCTTTCCGACTTCATTATTGAAGGCAAATCTATTAAAGGATTCAGCACAAGTGGATTTTTAAAAATTCTAAAAAATAAAAACTTAATACTACCAAATAAGAATAAAAATGGAGAAGATATAGTAGAAGTAGCAGCAGATGCCTTTAGAAATGTTGATTTCGATGAATCGAGTATAAAAAAATATGATATTGAAAGTGTAGTTTTACCAAAAAATATTGAAAAGATTGGAGATTTTGCATTTCAATCTAATAATATAAAGGAAATTGATTTTTCTGAAAATAATAATCTTAAAGAGATTGGTAAGGGTGCATTTATGAATAATAAAATTGAATCCTTATCATTAAATGATGAAATTGAAAAAATAGATGATGCAGCTTTTCATATAAATAAAATAGAAATGTTGTTTTTACAAGGAGGACATCTAAAATATATAGGCAAATCTTCTTTCAGACAAAATAATATCTCAATTTTATATTTAATTTCTAATGAATTAAAGGAAATTTCTGATATGGCTTTTCTAGAGAATGATATACAAGGAGAGCTTGACTTATCACAATTACCTAATTTAAAGAAAATAGGAGTACAAAGTTTTAGAAACAATAGTATTGAAAAGTTAAACATTCCAGATAGCCTAGAGGAAATATCAGCAGAAGCATTTTATAACAATAAGATAGAAACTTTAAACATATCAGATAATGTAAAATTGATAATGTTTAATGCTTTTGATACTAACGATGGATCAGGTAAATCTGTAATTATTAATACAGTTGGAAATAAAAATATTAACAGGATAGCTGATGGTAATAATTTTAAAATTGATCCTAGTGTACTAGCCGTAGATAAAACTGAATTAATTAATATTGTAAATGAGATTAAAAATCTTGATAAAAGAGAACTAAGAGAGTCTACAAGAAAACAGTTTGATGATATTATTGCAAATGGAGAAGAATTAATAAAGAATGAAAAACTAACTAGGGGTCAACTTCTTAAATTTGTAAAAGATACTAAATTTTTCTTAGGTAGAGTTGATCTTGACAAGGCAATGGAAAAGGCAAATAAGGCAATTTTAAATAAGTCCTTAAAAGAGAATGAAATTAAAATTTTAAAAAACAAGTTAAATTATGCCAATACAGCTTATAATAATGCAGCATCACCTAGTTGGAAGATAGATAGGACAAGTAAGGAGCTAAATTTATTATCGGATTTATGCCTTAATAAAGGAGAAATTTCTAAGGCAAACATGGTCCAAGGAGTTTATAAATTAGAAAGTCCTCTTCCAATTCCACCATACTATATAGGTGTAAATATGTATTTTGATGATCAGGGCAAGATTTTATATGTACTTGATATGTCTTATACCATAGGAGAAGGAACAAAAAATGAATTTGGTGCTGATGTATTAAATGTTGATGAAGATAATGAAGGTTATCATGAATTGGCTATAAGAAGTCTAAGTCAATATGATGGAAAAAATATAAAGGACATTCTAAATTCAGATTTTTCAATTATAAAAGACTATGGTGACTTAGAAAAGTATCACGTTGAGGGTATTTTCAATGCTGTAAAAGATGCTTGTAAAGATGCAAAGATTCTTTTAGATAAAAATAGTGCAGAAAAAACAAATCCCCTAGATGAAAACATTGATGACTTTAGAGACCATCCTAAAATTTCAATAAGGAATAATAGTGTAAAGGGAGAGAAAGTCTATGTTCAAGGGAAATTAAATGGCAGTTCAAGAAATGAAAGAAGTACCAAAGATAAAAACAAGAAGGTAATATTAAAACTTGATTCCAATAAGTATTTTGAAGTTACACCAAGTGGAAAAATTGAAAAGGAATTTGAATTCAAACCCTTTGTTAAGGATGGAAGAACTATGTTACCTATTAGATTCATAGCAGAATTTATTGGATTAAAGGTTACTTGGATAAAGGATACAAGGACTGTTATTTTTGAAAAAGATAATAAAAAAATAAGTATAAATGTAGATGATGATAAAATTATAGATGAAAATGGTAATGTAATTAAAATGGATACAAAAGGAGTAATAAAAAAAGATAGATTTTATCTACCTTTGACAAATGTTTCCAAACTCTTTAATTTAACTAATGGAAATTTAAAAGATGATAAAGAAAATGATATCGAGTATAAAGAAGATACGAGAGAAATAATAATAAATATAAAAAATTTATAAATGAGAAAAACTCCTGGGGACAGGAGTTTTTTGTTTTAAATATTTTCTAAAAAGTTTGCTATTTCTCTTTGACTGGAAACAACAACTTTTCCATCAGGGCCCAAGAGGGGAGTGATTCCCATACCGTAACCTGCACCGATGTATAGATAATTTACTCCAGTCTCTGTGTCCAAGAGAATTTCCATGGACTCAGTAAGAGTACCTTCTTTAAAAATTTTTATAAATCTTTTTTCTTTGTCTTTACTAAACATTTTTAACCTCACAATACTTTTTCGAAGGCGAGTCTTTCATTCTTGCCGCCAAGATAAACTATGCCAACATACTTATAAGATAGAGAGCTTAATAATCTCTGCATGTCCTTGTTTCCTCTGTGGGTGTCAATCCTTACTGACTTAAAATTATTTTCTCTTGCATAGGATTCTGACATTTCAATTATTTTTCTCCCGTAGCCCTTTTTTCTTTCACTCTCAAGTGTCCCAATCCTGTGAAGAGCCACATAGGGCCTTGGACTTTTCCAGGTCCCATCTAAATTATTTTCATAATCTATGTCGTAGTCGTAAATAATGACAGTGGAGACAACTTTACCATCATTTTCTAAAACAAAAATATTTTTATTTTCTATAAGTTTTTTAAAATTATCAAGATTTGGTTTATCATGACCCTGCCACTGGTCAAGTCCTAAGGACTTTAATTTCCTTGATCCATCATCATAGATTTTTAAGATTATTTCTCTATCATATTCTCTTGCTAGTCTTAATTCCATCTTTCCTCCAAGATAACTGGAACTTCATTGTTAAGTTCTATTGAATTTTTTGTGACTATTGAATCGTAGGCGAGGACTTTGACACCATTTTCACTTGCCTCTTTAAGTCCTCTTGAAAAACTTGGGTCAGTCAAATAATTTGGTGTAAAAAATTTGACATCTTCCATTTGAATTACAAACAAGACAAAGGTCAAATAATTTTCTTGAGAATTATCTAGTCCCTTGACGTGCTTAAGGCCTCTCTTAGTTGGCGCATCAGGGAAGGCCACGATACCATCCTTCTCAAGGGTAACACCCTTGACTTCCATTAGAGCTTTTTGCCCTTCGCCTTCAAGATAAAAGTCGAAGCGTGAATCTCCATGAGTGTACTCTCTTTTTATTTTATTGTACTTAAAGCCCAAGTCAATTTTATTTTTAAGTAGGGCTTCTTCTACCACTTGGTTGGGAGCTTGAGAGTCAATATTTATTAATCTGTCGCCCTTCATTACTCCAATTAAGGTGTAGGAAGTCTTCCTATTTGGATTGTCATTGTAGGTCAAGTAGACTGTAACACCTTCAATAAGGAGCTCTTTGCAGCGACCAGTGTTTGGCACGTAGACCTCCAAGGTCTTAGAGCCCTTCTTGCAATAGGATATAAATCTGTTTTTTCTATATAAAAATTCTGCTCTTATTACGCTAGTGTATTTCATAAGTCACCCCAAAATATTATACAGGGAACTTTAATTTATGTAAAATATGGAGTAAGATAGAAAAAAGGAGGGAGTTAATGGACCTTTTAGTAGTTATTGATATGCAAAACGACTTTGTCACAGGATCTCTTAAAGCAAAAGATGGAGAAAGACTCTTAAAGGAAGTTGTTAAAAAAGTTGAGAGCTTTCATGGGGAAGTTGTCTATACCCTAGACACCCATTATGATGATTATCTTTCAACAGATGAAGGAAAGAATCTTCCTATAGAGCACTGCATCAAGGGGACTTGGGGTCACGATATTCCAGAAGAGTTAAAGATGACTAAGTCCTTTGAAGGAGCAAAGAAGTTCGAAAAAAATACTTTTGCTTCAGTTGAGCTTGGAGAATATCTAAAAAAATTAGATGAAGAAGAGGGAGTAGGAGATATATATTTTCTAGGACTTGTTGCAGACATCTGCGTAGTCTCAAATATTTTATTAGTTAAGGGCTTCTTACCAGAAAAAAATATTTATCTTTTTAAAGATTTAACAGAAGGATTGACAGATGAAAAGAAGGCATCAGCCCTAGATGTACTAGAGTCCTGTCAGGTAAAAATAATTTAATTTAAGAAATAAGAAAAATCAAAAAAATAAAAATGAAAAAGCACACGACTATTATGTAGTAAACATAAAGTAGTGTGCTTTTTTAATGCAATCAATTTTAAATTCTTTTGAACTGAAAAAATTTTCGTGGCGAGAAAATTAAAAGTAAAACTGAAATTAAAAATTATAAAAAATCTAAAAATAAGCAAAAAAATAAGTACCAACTAATTGGTACTTATTATGGTGCCCAGAGCCGGAATCGAACCAGCGACACGAGGATTTTCAGTCCTCTGCTCTACCGACTGAGCTATCTGGGCAAGTAAATGGTGGGCCTTCAGGGACTTGAACCCGGGACCTACCGGTTATGAGCCGGGCGCTCTAACCAACTGAGCTAAAGGCCCTCACCATTGGCGGAGAAAGAGGGATTTGAACCCTCGCGACCCTAATCGGGACCTACTCCCTTAGCAGGGGAGCCTCTTCAGCCACTTGAGTATTTCTCCAAATTGAAGGTCACTCTTTAGCAACTTACTCTACTCATTCTAAAGTAATGAGCATCTTTTGTCAACTGTTTTTTTAAAAGATTTTAAATTTAATTTAAAATTTATGTAAAATCTATTAAAAAAATTTAAGGTCATCTCTTGCCTAAGTATTATCTCATAAATAATTAAAAAAATAAAGAACAAAATCTATTGACAAAAAAAGATGATGTAATACAATGAATATATGAACAAGTGTCGAAATATTAAAAATAAAAAAGGAGAAATTTATGGATAAGTATATTTTTCACTTAAGAGGACTTACTTGCGCTAACTGTGCAGGCAAGATAGAAGAGAAACTTAAGTCAAGAGATGAACTCAAAAATCTTCATTACGATTTTCTAAATGATGAGCTTGTCTTTGAATCAGAAGAGGAGTCAAGTGAGCTAAGAAATAAAATTCAAGAGATTGTTGATTCCATAGAAGATGGAGTGGTTGTAACAGAAGACCTTGGTGAAGAGATAGAAGAAGAGGAGGAAGAAGAAAGTTTCTCCATCTACAAGTCTATTGTTGTATTTGTAGGACTTGTGATTTTACATTTTGCAAAATTAAATGAAAAAGTTACAATAATTTCTTATTTAGTTTTATATCTAATTATTGGCTACGATGTAATAAAACCATCAATAGAAAAAATTGCTACAGGAAAATTTATGGATGAAAAATTTCTTATGACTGTGGCATCTCTTGCTGCTATAATTTCGGGCGAGTATGCAGAAGCTGTTGCAGTTATGCTTTTCTACAGTGTGGGAGAAATTATTCAAGATAGGGCAGTGGACTCATCAAAGAAATCCATTAAAGAAGCCTTAAAGTTAAAACCAGACTTTGCCAACTTAATGATTGATGGAGAGATTGTAAAAGTTGATCCAAGCGAAGTTGCCATTGGACAAGTTATTTTAATTAGACCAGGAGAAAAAGTTCCCCTAGATGGAAAAATCTTGAAGGGATCTTCTAATCTCGACACTTCAAATATTTCTGGAGAGTTTGCTCCAGTTTCTCTTGAAGAGGGAGATGAAATAATATCTGGTTTTGTAAATTTGGACTCTTCTCTTGAAGTTGAAGTAACAAAGACTTATAAGGAAGGAACTATTGCAAAAATTATTGACATGGTCAAGAATGCCAGCGTAAATAAGGCTAAAGTAGAGAAATTTATCACTAGATTTGCAAAAATTTATACCCCAATAGTAATTGGTCTTGCAGTAATTTTATTCTTATTCTTAAATTTTGCAACAGACCATACTGCTAAAGAAGCACTTTACAGAGCGGCCATATTTTTGGTTATTTCCTGTCCATGTGCTCTTGCAATTTCTGTTCCACTTACAATGTTTGCGGGAATTGGATCTCTTTCAAGAAGGTCAATCTTTGTAAAGGGTGGAAATTCTATTGAAGCCTTGACTGACATTGATGGAGTTGCCTTTGATAAAACTGGAACAGTTACTAAGGGTGAATTTATTATTGCAGAAGTAGAAGAAACCTCTGCATCAAAAGATGAAATATTAGAAATTGCTGCTGTGGGAGAGGCTTATTCAACTCACCCAATAGCCAAGGCTATTGTAAAAGCCTTTAAGACTAAAAAAACTCCTGACCACCTAAACAATCTTGGTGGTAAGGGAATAGAATTTGAACTTGAAGGTAAGTCCTACCTTGTTGGAAATAAAAAATTATTGGAAGACTTTGACATAAGTCTTGAAGGAAACAAGGAATCAAACTACGTGGACGTATTTGTTGCTGACAAGGAAAAAGTTCTTGGGGTTATAAAACTAAAAGATCAGATAAAGGATGGAGTTAAGGATAGTGTTGGTAAACTTCACCAAATGGGAGTTAAGACTTACATGTTCTCTGGGGACAAGGACAGGGTAGTAGAAGAAATCGCAAAAGAAGTTGGAATTGACTACTATAAGGGTTCTCTTTTACCAGAAGATAAGGTAAGTGAAATTAAAAAAATTGAAGAAGACAAAAGAATTGCCTTTGTTGGTGACGGAACTAATGATGCACCTTCACTTGCATCAGCATATTTAGGAATAAGTATGGGTTCTGGATCAGATATTGCCATAGAAACTTCTGACATTGTTCTTTTAAAAAATGATATTTCTTCTATTGTAAGGGCAATTGATATTGCTAAGAGGGTAAAGAAAATTGCCTACCAAAATATTTTTATTGCCTTGTTCTTAAAAGTTGTAGTATTAGGACTTGGAGCAGTGGGATATGTTTCTATGCCTCTAGCAGTTTTTGCTGATGTAGGTGTTGCTCTACTTTGCATTGTCAATTCACTTAGGGTTTTTAAAGAATAATAAATCATAGTAAAACGCTATGGTTTATTAGCTTTAATGAATACAAGACTCAATTAAAAAATATTTATTGATAATTAAATAATTTTAGAATTGTCTAAAAGTATTGAGTTTGCTTAATTCTTATAATTTTTTATAAAATCAGAAAAAATTTATCATAAAAAAAGAATAATAATGATTGAAATATTAAAAAGATTATGTTAATATAATGACATAAGATTATGAATATAAGAATTCATAAATTTTGGTATAATTTTTTATGGAGGTAATGTAAAATGGCATATGTAATTAACGATTCTTGCATCGCATGTGGTGCATGTCAAGCAGAATGTCCAGTTGGATGTATTAGCGAAGGAGACATCTATACAATTGACGAATCTCAATGTATCGATTGCGGTAGCTGTGCAGCTGTTTGTCCAGTAGGCGCTCCAAATCCAGAAGACTAATTTACTTAAAGAAAAGATAGGTAATGGGCCTATCTTTTTTTTTACATACTTTCGATTAGAAGCTGTCCTCTTAAGAGGATGGTTTTTTATTGCAAAAATATCTTTTTGCCATTATAAAAATCACTAAAGTAGTTTATAATGAAAGAAAGCAATTGTTAAGAAATGTCAAATATCTTAATAATAAAAATCAAACTTTGCGAAAAAAATTATTGTATTTGCAAATAGAAAGTGCAATAATTATTTATCTCAGCATGTATTTTGAAAATTAATAAAATTAACTTATACATAAAATTTAGTGGCTTTTATTTTGAAAGGAGAAAGTGACTATGCTAATTCACATGGGATTAGATGTTGGTTCAACTACTGTAAAACTTGTAATACTAGATGAAAAATTAAATATTTTATATAAAACTTATAGAAGGCATTTTTCTGATGTTAGAAAAACTGTTAAGGACGTAATCAATGAAGTCTATCCACAGTTTAAGTACGACACAGTAACTGTTAATGTAACAGGATCAGGTGGACTTTCTGTTCATGAATTCTTAGGTATTGATTTTGTCCAAGAAGTTGTAGCAGGGAGAGAAGCAATCTCTTGCTTTATTCCCAAGACTGATGTGGCAATTGAACTTGGTGGTGAAGATTCAAAAATTACTTACCTAAGAGGATCTGTTGAACAAAGGATGAACTCTATTTGTGCTGGTGGTACAGGTACCTTCATAGATCAAATGGCATCACTTCTTCAAACTGATGCATCAGGTCTAAATGAAATGGCAAAGGACTACGAAAAATTATATCCCATTGCATCAAGATGTGGAGTTTTTGCCAAGACTGACGTTCAAGCTCTTATAAACCAAGGAGCAAGCAAGGCTGACATAGCTATTTCAGTTTTTCAATCCGTTGTAAATCAAACAATTTCTAACCTAGCATGTGGTAGACCAATAAGAGGTAATGTTGCCTTCTTAGGTGGACCACTTCACTTCCTTCCAATGTTAAAGGAAAGATTTGTAGAGACTTTGGACTTAAAAGAAGATGAGATTATAGCTCCAGAAAATTCACAAATTTTTGTTGCTTTGGGTGCTGCCCTTTCAAGTTTTGACTCCAAGGCCATGTACTTTGTAGAACTTTACAACAAGGTAAACACAAGTGCAGAAACTCTTGTAAAGGAAAGTGACGTAATGCCTGCCCTTTTTACAAGCGATGAAGAAGTTAGGGACTTTAGAGAAAGACACAAGACAAAATCTCTTAAAAAAATTGACCTAAAAGCTTATGAGGGACCAATTTATCTTGGAATAGATTCAGGTTCAACAACTTCAAAGCTAGTAGCAATTTCTGACAACAATGAAATTCTCTACACATTCTATGGATCCAACAAGGGCAACCCACTTGACATTGCCATAGA
Source organism: Peptoniphilus sp. Marseille-Q6390 (assembly GCF_965119475.1). Taxonomy (NCBI): domain Bacteria; kingdom Bacillati; phylum Bacillota; class Tissierellia; order Tissierellales; family Peptoniphilaceae; genus Peptoniphilus; species Peptoniphilus sp. Marseille-Q6390. Next base: position 370,107 of record NZ_CBCPLS010000002.1, read on the forward strand.
AAACCTAAAGGAAATCTATAAAGAAAAAAATGACAAGGCCTACTTTGCTGGATGTGGTACAACTGGTTATGGGGAAGAATTTTTAAAGGCTGCCCTAAACTTAGACCTTGGGGAAGTAGAAACCATTGCCCACTTCACTGCAGCAAAATATTTTGATCCAAATGTTGACTTCATCTTAGACATTGGTGGACAAGACATGAAGTCTATGAAGATAAGGGATGGAGTAATAGAGTCCATACTTTTAAACGAAGCTTGCTCAGCAGGATGTGGTTCCTTCTTAGAAACTTTTGCTCATTCAGTAAATATGACTGCAGAAGAATTTGCCAATGAAGCTACAAGGTCTAGGGAGCCTGTTGACCTTGGATCACGTTGTACAGTTTTCATGAACTCCAATGTTAAACAAGCTCAAAAGGAAGGGGCATCTGTCCCAGATATTTCTGCTGGACTTGCTTACTCAGTAATTAGAAATGCCATCCAAAAGGTTATTAAGGTGAGAGACCCTAAAGACCTTGGCCAACACATAGTTGTTCAAGGTGGTACCTTCTTATCTGATGCAGTGCTTAGGGCCTTTGAAAACTTAACTGGAGTTGAAGTTACAAGACCAGAGATAGCTGGGCTTATGGGAGCTCTTGGTATGGCTCTTATTGCAAAGGAAAAATCCACTGGAAAATCAAATATAATTTCCAAGGAAGACTTAGAGGTTTTTGAGTACAAATCAATCTCAACAAATTGTAGACAATGTACTAACCAATGTGCTCTTTCTGTTAATGTATTTCCTAATGGAAAGAGATACATCACAGGAAATAGGTGCGAAAAGGGAGCAGGTCATGTTAGGAGTAAGGAAGACCAACTTCCAAATATGTATGCCTACAAGTACAAGAGAGTATTCGACTACAAGTCTCTTCCAGAAAAAGAAGCGCCAAGAGGTATTGTTGGAATCCCTAGAGTGCTAAATATTTATGAAAATTATCCCTTCTGGCATAGCTTCTTCACAGAGCTTGGCTATTCAGTAGTATTATCTTCTAAGTCATCAAGAGAAATCTACGAAAAGGGAATCGAAACAATAACAAGTGAGACAGCTTGTTATCCTGCAAAAATTTCTCACGGACACATAGAAGATTTAATAGAAAAGGGAATAAAATTTATATTTTATCCAGCAGTCTTTTATGAAGAAAGACAATTTAAAAATGCTGACAACACCTTAAATTGTCCTGTAGTTGCAGGATATTCTGAAGTTATAAAAAATAATGTGGATGATATAGTTGATGGCAAAGTCAAATTTATGAATCCTTTTATCTCCTTTGACGATAGAAAAAAATTGGAAAAGAGATTAGCGGAAGTCTTTGACTTTATACCTAAGAATGAAGTTAAGAAAGCAGTTCGAGCTGGATACGAAGAACAAGATAGGTATAGGCTCGATGTCTTAAATGAAGGTAACAGGATCTTGGAAGAAGTTAATGCAAAAAATCAAAGAGCCATTGTCCTTTCAGGCAGACCTTACCACATAGATCCAGAAATAAATCACGGCATTCCAGAACTCATAACAAGTCTTGGACTTGCAGTTATTTCTGAAGATGGAATTGCAAGGAATGTAGAAATTGATTCAAGACTTAGGGTCCTTGACCAATGGAACTACCACTCAAGACTATACAGAGCGGCAAAATTTGTTGGAGAACACGAAAACTTGGAGCTTGTACAACTTAACTCCTTTGGTTGTGGCATTGACGCAGTGACAACTGACCAAGTCCAATACATCTTGGAGTCTTACAATAAAATTTACACAGCCCTAAAGATTGATGAAGTTTCAAATCTTGGTGCAGTTAAAATCAGGATTAGGTCCCTATTAGAAGCAGCTGAAAAGAGAGAGTTCGAAAAAATTGATGCAGAACTTGAAGGTCTACTAGATGATGATCCAGTTATATTTACAAGGGAAATGAAAAAGGATTACACTATTTTGATGCCGCAAATGGCACCTCTTCACTTTAGGATCTTTGAACCAATCCTAAGACAAGAGGGAATAAACATTGAAGTCCTTCACGACACAGGCCACAAGGTTGTTAATGAAGGTTTGAAATATGTAAACAACGACGCTTGTTACCCATCAATTTTTGTTGTTGGACAATTTATTGACGCTGTGAAGTCTGGTCAATACGACACAGATAGGTTGGCACTCTTGATGAGTCAAACTGGTGGAGCCTGCAGGGCATCAAACTATGTTGGATTTGTTAGGAAGGCACTTAAGGATGCAGGTTATGGTCACGTTCCAGTAATTGGACTTTCCTTCCAAGGTATTGAAGAACATCCTGGCTTCCAATTTGACAAGAGACAAATGGTAAGGATTGGTCGAAAATTAATTCAAGGAATGCTTTACGCTGACCTAATAATGAGACTTACTCAAGCTACAAGACCTTATGAAGTCATAAAGGGCTCAACAAATATATTGCGCGACAGGTGGCTTGACCTTACGACATCAGAAAATTTAATTTACAACAAAACAACTTTCAAGAAAAATGTAAATCAAATGGTAAGTGAGTTTGAAAGACTTGAAATTACAAAAGAAGAAAAACCTAAAGTTGGAATAGTTGGTGAAATCTTAGTTAAGTATCATCCAGCTGCCAACAACCACCTTGCAGACCTACTTGAAAAGGAAGGAGCAGAAGTTGTCATCCCAGACTTAACTGACTTCATGATGTACTCCTTTAAAAACGCGAGGGCCAAGGCTGACAAACTTTCAAAATCAAAATTATCTGCCTTTGTTTGTGAAATGGGAATTTCTTATATTGAATCCTACAGAAAATTTGTGAGAGAAGCTCTCCATGGTACGAGATTTACTTCTCCAGAAAAAATTGAAGAGATAATCAAGTATGCAGAAAAGTACGTTGACCTTGGCAACCAATATGGAGAAGGTTGGCTCTTAACTGGTGAAATGGTTGAGTTAATTGAGTCAGGTGTTGAAAATATTATTTGTGTTCAACCTTTTGGATGTCTTCCAAACCACATCACAGGTAAGGGTGTCATAAAGGCCATAAGGTCTTCCTATGAAAAGGCAAATATAATTCCAATTGACTACGACGCATCAGCTTCTGAAGTAAATCAATTTAACAGGATCAAGCTTATGCTTTCACAAGCAAAGAAGAATATGGAAGAAGGCGAAGACAAATACAACAGAGGCTACCTAAAGAAAAAGGCAAGTATGAAAAATTAAATAAATTGAATTAAATAAATTGATATAAACAAAACCCCTCAAATTAACTTGAGGGGTTTTTCATGTGCAAAATTTTAATTATTAAAAATTATAAATTAAAGATTTTTAATAATATTTTTGAAAGTCTTGTCTTGCAACAAGTTACTTGTTGAATTTTGTTTTTCTTTTAAATCCTTGTAAACTTCTATGTCCTTTTGAGCCTTATAGTCTTCGCCCTTAAGAGCAGCCTTAAAGGAATCAGTAGCTTCTTGCATCTTAACTTGGAAGTCATTTAATTCCATTATAAAAGCTTTTGCAACTTTCTCGTCCTTATTAATAATAGAATTTTTTAGGCCTGGAAGAATTTCTAGGGCCTTTTGGCTTGCACTTAAAGTGTATTGGTGAGAAGACTTAAATTTTTCTGGAACATCGAGGGCCTTTATCTTATCAACTGTAGATCTTATTTCTCTATCTGCTCTTTCATAAGCATTAGTTAGATCAGCATCACTTAGCTTTGCAGCATTGTCAAAGAAGGATAATTTTAAATCCTTGATAGACTTATTTAATTCTCCTTGTAGAGAAGAAATTTCTTTTACATACTTATCTTCATCTGATGACAAGTCAATAATAGAAGATGCTTTTTCCTTGTTGTCATTAATAATAACCTTGAAGTTCTTATTGTCCCACTTAACTTCTGCCTTTAGGTTTTCAGCAACAAATCTTAGAGGAACGAAAGTACGGTCCTTCTTAATTGATGCAGGAGCATCTAGCTTTAATTCTTTGTCATTCACTTTTGCCTTAGTGGAATCAATCTTAAGACTTATTTCTGTGTCCTTGCCACTAATTCCAACTTCTCTCTTGTCATTGTCCCAAGTAACCTTGTAGCCAAGAGTTTCTGAGATAAATCTTATGGGAACCATAGTCCTTTCATTTTGGATATAGGGTGCCACATCTGATTTTATAATTTTTCCGTTGTACTCAATAAGAGGACTTCTTCCTGCAAAAACATTTGAAGTCACAAATATCATGAGGACAAGGGAAAATAAAATTGATTTAAATTTTTTCATTCTAATCTTCCTCCTTATTTGCTCTTCACTGAAGAAGTGTAAGAGTTAGGATCAAATTGTTTTTCAATATAAATTAAGTTTGAGTCCTTATCTCCTTGTAATTCAATGAAGGATCCTTCTCTATCAGTTGGAGAAACTTCTCCCTTTTCGTCATCCCTATAGAAAATTAAATATTCTTTGTTAGGACTTAAGTTCTTTGGAATATCTACTTGTATTTGAGAGAGGTCTCCCTTGTAGTCCTTTAAGAAGGCTGTGGACATTCCCTCTGCAGTAGATGTTGAAATTCTAATTCTTGAAATATAATCAGAGTTTTTGATGAGTTCGTTAACAGCTTCTTTGTCGAAGTTTGAAGTTGCAACTTGCTCTTCATCAGTTTCTTTATTAGCAACTTCTGATGCAACTTTTGCTTCATTAGCTTCAGCCTTAGCTTGGTCTTTTTTGCCACAAGCAGCAAGACTAAGACTAAGAAGTAATGACATTGAAATAATAAAAATCTTTTTCATATTGTACCTCCAATTTTAGTTCATTATATCACAAGACAATGGCTTAATTATATAATTTTAAATTAAGAATAAGAATGTTATAATGAAAAGGGTGATAGAATGCCAAAGAATGTCCTATTCATTTTAAATAAATTGAGAGAAAATGGCTTTGAGGCCTACATAGTTGGCGGGTCTGTGAGAGACACGCTAATGGGTATAGAGCCACATGATTACGACATAACAACTTCTGCAAGGCCAGAGGAAATTAAAAAAGTCTTCCAAGCTTATAAGACTGTCTTAGTTGGTGAAGACTTTGGAACAGTTGGCATTTTGTTAGACAATACTCTTTATGAAGTTACAACTTTTAGGATTGACGGAGCTTATATAAACAACAGGAAGCCAGAGAAGGTTATTTTCTCTAAGAATCTCACAGAGGATTTAAAGAGAAGGGACTTTACCATTAACGCCATGGCAATGGACGGAGATGGAAATCTTTACGATCCCTTTAATGGTCAAGATGATATAAAAAATAAAATAATTAGGGCTGTGGGAGATCCCAATGAGAGGATAAGAGAAGACGCCCTTAGGATGATGAGGGCAATTAGATTTGCTGGAAGGTTTGGATTTTTTATTGAGGAAGAACTATTCGATGCCCTATCCTTAAACGCAAGTCTCTTAAAGAAAATTGCTCCAGAGAGAATTTTTGATGAGTTTTCAAAGATGATTACAGGAGAAAACCCATCCCATTATTTACTTTTAATGGAAGAGACGGGGATACTCGATGTAATTTTCCCAGAGCTAAAGAGGACAGTTGGCTTTGTTCAATTTTCTCCCTTCCATGACAAGACCCTCTTCGACCATCTTATTTGTGTAATGGACAATGTGAAGCCTGACTTAAGCCTAAGATTAGCTGGGCTTTTTCACGACATTTCAAAGGTTGATACCCTATCAATTGGAGAAGATGGCAGGGGACACTTTTACGGACACGAAGTCCTTGGTGCAGATAAGGTCGAAGAAATTTTAAAAAGATATAGACTTCCCAACAAAACAATTGAAAAGGTAAAAATTTTAATCCTAGACCACATGAAGGTCCATGCAGAGATGACTGACAAGGCCCTAAGAAGACAAATAAAAAGAGTGGGAAGGGATAATGTCCTAGACCTTTATGACCTATTAATTTCAGATTGCATGTGCACAAGGGCAGATAGGGATGCTTCTTTTATTATAAATAGGAAAAATAGGGTAAAAGAATTATTAGACGAAAAAGAAATGAAAACTGAAAAGTTTTTGGAAATTAATGGAAATGACATAAAGTCCTTGGGTTTCTCTGAGGGCAAAATTATTGGAAGGATTTTAAGAGACCTAGAGGAAATGGTCTTAGATGATCCGGAAAAAAATAAGAAAACTTACTTAATAGATTATATAGATAAAAATTACAGGTGATGAAATGACAAGATTATTTGGAACAGATGGAGTTCGTGGGATTGCTAACAAGAAGCTAACTCCAAAGCTTTGTTACGATATTGGAAGGGCAGCAGCCTATGTACTTGCCAAGGGCAAGAAGGGCAAGGTCCTAGTTGGAAGAGACACAAGACTTTCAGGCGACTTAGTTGAGTCTTCTCTTGTGGCAGGTTTTATGAGTATAGGACTTGATGTGGACTTGGCAGGAGTAATTCCGACACCAGGTGTCGCATACCTTACAAGGACTGGCGACTACCTATGTGGAGTTTCTATTTCCGCATCTCACAATCCTTATGAACACAATGGAATTAAATTTTTCTCTTCAGAAGGCCTAAAGCTAGACGATGAAGTAGAAGATGAAATAGAAGAAAAAATTCTTTCAACTACAAAAATATACAAGGACGTGACAGGAGAAGAAATTGGAAGACTTAATAGGTCCACTGAATTTACTCAAAAGTATGTGGACTACTTAAAGAATTTAGTTGATCTTGACTTCTCAGACTTTGAAGTTGCAGTAGATGCAGGCAACGGTGCTCAATCTCACATAGCCGAAGAAGTTCTAAAGTCCTATGGTGCCAAGGTAAAAATTATTAACAATGAACCTAACGGAATGAATATAAATGACTCTTGTGGTTCAACAAATCCAAATCTAATTCAAGAGCTTGTAAAAAAAGAGGGAGCCGACATTGGTATGTCCTTTGATGGAGATGCCGACAGGATTATTGCAGTTGATGAAGAAGGTAATATTGTAGATGGTGACCACATACTTGCCATAGTTGCCACTTACTTAAAGAAAGATGGCAGACTCAAAAATAATGCAGCAGTGGGAACTATTATGTCCAACATGGGTCTAAAGAAGTATCTTGAAAAAATTGATGTGGACTTTGTTGAAACTAAGGTTGGAGATAGGTACATCTTAGAAAAGATGCTTTCCGATGATTATGTAATTGGAGCAGAACAATCTGGTCACGTAATCTTCCTTGACCACAACACAACTGGTGATGGACTTGCAACAGGTATCCACCTCTTAGAAATTATGAAGAAGACTGGAAAAAAACTATCTGAATTAAATAAACTAATGAGGAACTATCCTCAAGTTCTTAAAAATGCACGAGTTCGTGAAGACTTGAAAAATAAATACCAAGACTTTCCAGAAATCATGGATGCTATAAAAGAAGTTGAAGAAAACTACCACGGATCTGGTAGGGTTGTAATAAGACCATCAGGCACAGAAGCCCTTGTTCGTGTAATGATTGAGGGAGAAGATCAAGATAAACTTTCAAGTGATGCTGACAAACTAGTAAAGCTTATTGAAGATAAATTAAATTAGGAGCAAGAAATGTACAAGATTATATCAGACACAAGTTGTGACTTGAGGAAAGATGAAATAAAGGATTTGGGGATAGAATATGTTCCCTTTAAGATTTCTATCGATGGAAAAGATTATACAGACGATGAAAATTTAAACTTAGATGAATTCTTAGAAGTCATGAAAAAAACAGAAAATCCAATTCACACAGCCTGTCCATCTCCTTATGATTATTTTAAAATAATTGAGGAAAATAAGGACAAGGATATTTATATTCTTACAATTGGATCAAAACTTTCTGGCTCTTATAACTCTGCCAAGGTAGCAGAGGCTGAAGCGAGAGAAAAGTTTGAAGGAATAAATATTCATGTAATTGACACTAAGGCTGCATCAGCAGGTACAACAAGAATTGTCCTAAAGTTACTTGACCTTGTAAAGGAAAAGGACTTCGATGAAGTTGTAGAAGAAATTGAAAAGGAAACAGACCTTGAGACAACTATGTTTGTCTTAGAGTCTATGAAGAACCTAATCAAAAATGGAAGAATAAAAAAGACGACAGGCCTTATTGCCAATGTTTTAAATATTAGACCAATTATGATTTCTGATGATGGAGAAATTGAACTCTATGAAGTCAACCGTGGAATGAAAAAGTCTCTTGATAAAATGGTTAAGGCAATAGAAAGCAAGTGCAAGAGAGAAAAGCCTGACCTTATTACAATTTCTTATGTGGAAGATAAAGACAGGGCAGAAAAGCTAAAGGAAAGAATAGAAGATCTTTATGAGGGTGCCAAAGTCCACCTTAGACATACCAATGGTCTATCCTCTGGATATGCTGACATTGGAGGAATCGTCATAGCTTTTTAAGTAGGAGATAGCTTTTTGAGGTGAAGAATGAGAAAAGATAGGGAAAATAATTTTCAAGACAAGATAAACGGCGCCTTCAAAGATGAAAACTTTAAAGAAATTGGAGAAATAATTGGAGAAGGAATTGACACAGCAATAGACGTGACAAAAAGATCTATAAGTAGCTTTGTGAATAAAAATAAGAGAAAATTACCATATAGTATTCAAAATGATGACAGAATAATAAATCAAAATCCAAAGACTGTAAACAGGGTAAAAACATGGGGATTTGTCGCAAAAGTTTCAATTGTGGGTCATCTTATTGCTTTGTTTGGTTTTCTCATGGATATGTTTGATACTTATGGATCAATAAGAGAAGATTTGCCAGCCTTAATTTTTTGGGTAATTCCTGCCCTTGTTATTTCTTTTTATGCAAACTACAGAATAAAAAAGATCAAGGACCAAATTATTAGATTTAGAAAATACAATCGTGAAATTGGAAATAATACAGTGATTCCAACTCAAGATCTTGCTGCCATAACAGCTAAGCCTCTTGATTTTACAATAAATGACTTGTTAAATATGATTGAAAAAGATTACTACAGGCAAGCAAGGATTGTTGAAGATGGCAAGCTTTTTATCCTGGATTCAAAAACCTACAAATTATACAAGGAAGAAGCCCTAAGGGATCCTTATGAAAAGATGGAGGAACTTGAAAATCAAGAAAATAGTGAGAGGGCAGAAGAACTTCTTCTAAGAGCAAGGTCCTATGTGACTGAACTTACACAAATTGAAGGAAAAATCTCATCTCCAATGGATGAAAAAATTAGGGAACTTTTGAAAATAATTGGTAAGATTTTTGAACTCTTAAAAGAAAATCCCAGCACAGCTGGAGATTTAAACAAGGCAATAAATTATTATCTGCCAACTACAGTAAAGCTTTCAAACTCTTATTTAGAGATGAAGGAGAAACCAACAGAATCTGTTAAATCATCTCTAAAGGATATTGAAGCTACAATGGATATTGTAATAGATGCCTTTATGAAAATTCTTGACAATATTTACCAGGAAAAAATTATGGATTTATCATCAGACATGTCTGTATTAAAATCCATGCTAAAGCAAGAAGGACTTTTAGATAAGGATGAATTTAAAATCGGGAGGTAAAAAGTGGATAGAGAAATAAAATTATCACTATCAGATGACTTTGATGAAATTCAAGAAGATGAAAAAAATATATTGAAAGAAGTTGAAGCTGATAAGGAAATTAGACTAAGCCCAGAAGAAGAAAAACAAGTAAATGATTTTGCCAAAGAAATCGATATAACAAATTCAAATATTGTCCTTCAATATGGAGTTGGCGCCCAAAGAAAGATTTCAAATTTTTCTGAGAAGACATTGGAGTCTGTTAAGACCAAGGACCTTGGTGAAGTTGGTGATCTCTTATCTGGAGTTGTAAATGAGCTCAAGTCCTTTGACCTTGATGAAGAAGACAATAAGTTACTTGGATTCTTCAAAAAGCAAGCCAACAAGATGACTTCAATTAAGACTAAGTACGACTCAGCAGAAAAAAATGTAAACAACATTATAAAGACTCTTGAGGACCACCAAGTTACACTTATGAAGGACATTGCTATGCTTGACCAAATGTATGACTTAAATGAGTCCTATTACAAGGAACTTAGTATGTACATACTTGCTGGTAACAAAAAACTTGAAGAGGCAAAAAACATTGAGCTACCAAGGCTAAAGGAAAGAGCAGAAGAAACTAACCTTCCAGTGGATGCACAGCGTGCCAATGATTATGTAAATATGATTTCTAGATTTGAAAAGAAACTTCACGACCTAGACCTTACTAGGATGGTTTCTATTCAAATGGCGCCACAAATTAGGATGGTCCAATCTTCTAACACAGTTATGGTTGAAAAAATTCAATCAACAATTGTGAACACCATCCCTCTTTGGAAGTCTCAAATGGTAATTGCCCTTGGAGCAAATCATTCTAAGGAAGCAGCCAAGGCAACTAAAGAAGTGACTGACTTAACTAACCAACTCTTAAAGAAAAACGCAGAAACTTTAAAGCAAACTACTGTTGAAACTGCAAAATTATCTGAGAGGGGAATAGTTGACATGGAAACAATTAGGCACACAAATGATCAACTTATCTCAGCCTTAAACGAAGTGCGTGATATTCAAATTGAAGGTCACAAGAGACGTGAAGAAGCTTCACAAGAGCTTAGAAGGATAGAAGAAAATTTGAAGTCATCTTTAGTCGAAATTGCAAATAAATAAGTTTAAAAGTTAATAAGATGATAAGAGCCGAGAGAAATCTCGGTTTTTTTATTTGTGAAAAATTTTTTTTAGAGGCTCATAAGTTATTAGGCCTCAATAAAAAATTATTGCTAAGTAGAAGAATTAAATATAATCAAAATAAAAAAGCTCCCAATGTTTTTTACAACATAGGAGAGCTTATGACTTAAGTAACAAACAACTTATCTAAAAGTAATCTTTCCATCTTCAATGGAATCGATAATTGCAAGAGAGAGAAGGTCATAACCCATATCTCTAATAATCTTGCCACCATCTTGGAAGCCCTTTTCAATAGCAACAGAGACACCAGATATTGTAGCACCAGCTTGCTTTGAAACGTCGATTAGACCCTTTAGGGCATTTCCTTCTGCTAGGAAGTCGTCGATTATAAGTAAGTTGTCCTCAGGAGATAAAAATCTCTTGGAAACAGTTATAGTATAATTTTTCTTTGTAGTGTAGGATTCAACCTTTGACTCGTAAACATCGTTGCCAATGTTTAAAGTTTTTTGCTTCTTGCAAAAGACCACCATGGCATCGTCAAAGTGTTTTGAAGCAACAGTTGCTAGGGCAATGCCACTTGCTTCAATAGTAAGTATCTTGTTTATTTTTTTGTCCTTAAAATATACTGCCATCTCTTCAGCAAGCTTGTCCAAAAATTTTATATCAAGTTGGTGATTTAAAAATGAATCTACCTTAACAATATTTCCATCTAAAATTCTACCGTCATTTATAATTCTTTCTTCTAATAATTTCATTTTACACCTCTAGAATATTTTAAGGCATAAGGAAGAAGTTAGCAAGTTGAGGGCAAGCTTTTATAAAAATAAATTAAAAATTTTAAGTTTTGAATAAATTCTTACATTGTAGCTAAGAGAGACCTTATCTGATAAAATTGATTTAACAGAATAAATTGAGAAAGGAGAAATTTATGAAAAAAACTTTAATTTTACTTGGCTTAGTCTTAAGCCTAATCATTCCAAGCAATATTTTTGCAGAAAAGGCCCTGCCAAATAATTCTTCAAAGATGGAAATTATTGCTGAGGATGGCAATGCCAATAACTACACTTTTTCAACCTACATCATAGAGGACTACAACTACTTTAAACTCCGTAACTTTGCAGCCTATATGAATGATACTGTGAAGAAGTTTGATGTAAAATACAATGGCGACAAAAATGCCATTGAAATTTTTACAAAGAAGTCCTATGAGGATTTTACTGGCCTTCCAAGTGAAAAAATTTCTGGACCAAAGGAAGCCATTCCAAGTAAGCAAAAGATATTTATAGACGGCAGTGAAGTTCAAATTTCTGGCTACAATATTGATGGAAATAATTATTTTAAGCTTAGAGATTTAGCAGCTGCCTTAGATATAAAAGTTTATTACGATTCCCTTAGGAAGTCTGTCATATTAAATCCAAAGCTTCCAAGTGACGAAAAGCTTTCAGATAATCTAAATTCAGAGTTAGAAAAAAATATTAGGACAGATGATAAGAAAGCTGGACTTAATGAAAGTCAAAACTCATCACAAGTCTTTGCATCAGAAGAAGATTTAATTTATTTTCCTCAAAAGAATCTTGACCGCAATCTCAACCTAAAGCCAGGTTATGTAGCAGAAATTAAAAATTCAAAAATTACAAACTTCAAGAAGACTTCCTCACAAGTTAATATTCCAAAGGGAACAGGGATTTTATATTTTGACCTTGACAACTTAAAGGCCAAGACGGTTTATATTGATGGCTATGACACAAGTCTCACTCAAGCTTATTTAAACAAGTGGATGAAGAAAAATATCTTGGTACCTCTTATTCGTGGAGAAAAAATTTCAGGACAAGAAGATGCCTATAAGATTGCTTATGTAACTTTTGTTGATACAGCACCAAGGGTCAATGGAGTAAGTGAACTTGTTGGTGTAAAGGCTTCTGAAGTTAGGAACTATCTTTATGGACCGTCATCAAATCTCAAGGATTTTACAGCTGATAGGGGACAAATTTATGCCCTTGCCAAGAATGGTGAAAACATTGGTTGGTCCTGGTGGTACTTTACAGGCCCAAATTCTTACAATGAAAAAATTGACCACATGATTAATTATGCCTTAAGCGTTCAAGGTTTTTCCTACGATCAATTTGACTGTTCAGGCCTAGTTGGTACTGCAGCAGAATTTGCAGGTTTTCCAATAGCACCAGCCTACTCATGGCTTATTGAAGAATCGCCTTTGGTTCAGGAAGTTCCTATGAGTCAACTTAAAAGAGGAGACCTCTTAAACAAGGCAGGAGACCACATAATGATTTATATTGGAGATGGAAAGGTTGTTGAATCTGTGCCAAGGGCCGGAGTTAGAGTTGCCCCAGTGAGAAAGGCAGGTTACAAGGCCCTAAGAATTAAAAATATGTAAAATATAAGGGAGCTTCGGCTCCTTTTTTCATGGAAATTTATATTTTTTGGAGAAATCTTTTTAAAATTATTTTTATTGAATATTTTTTAAAAATGTCTTCAAGAAAGAAAAGATATAAAAATATTTGAATGAGAATAATTTTATAAAATTAAAATTAAATTAAATAAGTCTATTAGATATATCACTTAATTAACCTTAGAATTAAAATTACAAAATAATTTTGCAATTAAAAAAAAGGAAATAAAAAAAGTGCCAAGTCTTGGCACAAAAATTTAAGCTTTTTTAACAACGGAAGACTTAAGATAAATTCCACCGAAGTCTTTAGTCTTGGCGTCAATATCATGACCGTTTACTTCTTCGTCGAGAATCCTAATGTTGTTAATCTTAGTTCCTCTCTTCATAGTGTCCTTGCCAAACTTTAAGTCCTTAATAGTCACAACGCTATCACCAGTCTTAAGTTCATTACCATTGGCATCGAGAACCTTGTCCTCTTCAAGACAAAGGTCAGTCCACATATGTCCACACTCTGGACAGTTATAAGCAACATTATCAAAATAGCCATATTCTGATCCACAATTTGGGCACTTATACATTTATCTCATCCTTTCAAATATCTTAACTTAAGTATAATGTATAGGATATAAAATAACAAATGACAATTAAAAAAGATCTCCCAGAGGAGATCTTAATTTTATAAACAAACTTTAGATAAATTTTCCATTATCATAAATTACTTTACCGTCTTCAAAAACTTTACGATCTTTAACAGAATATGATGAACTTTCTTTCATTCTGACGTGCCAATTTCCATCAGGTCCACTTAAATCATTTTTAATACGTATTCCTTTGGCATCAAAGAAAACAATAGTATCTTTTTCATTTTGCCATGTAGCAGATTTTCCATCTGCTCGCATAGTCAATTTTGCTTGACCAATTACTTGATCTTGAAAAGTTTGTGGATTATAAACTAGTAAAGTAATAGTATATATATTCGGACCTTCATCATTTTTCATTATATATAAGCAACTACCATTAAGTGGATTTATATATCCTCCTTCAATTTCAACTGCATCTTTTTTTATTACCGGATTATTTTCTTTTTTTACTTCAGGACTCTTAGCTTTTTCATTTTGTCTTAATTTAGTAAACTCATCTTTATTGTATTTACTTTTGTCACCAATAATAACTACTTTATTTTCATTATCCCAATTAACTTCAACACCTAAAGCTTCACTTATAAATCTTACTGGTACAAAAGTTCTTGAATTAACAATTTTTGCAGGAACATCTAGAGTGGCTTCTTTTTTCTCATTTTTTTCTGTAATATTAGCATTAACAGAATCGATAATTAACTCTATTTTTTGAGAGTTATCTTTAGAAGTAATTGTCACTTTCTTGGAATCTTTGTCCCAATCTACTTTACTACCAAGAGCTTCTGATATAAATCTTATTGGTACAAGAGTTCTGTCTTTTTCGATGAAACAAGCTGCATCAGTTTCAACTTTTTTTCCATCTACAACTAAATATAAATCTTCTTTTGCAAATACATTTACACTTATACCTAAAATTAAAACACTAATAAGTACAAGTAATTTAGATAGTTTTTTCATAATATTACCTCTCTTTCTTAAGTTTATTATATGACATAAACTAGAAAAAGCAATCGTTTTACTAATTTTCTATATAATTATTATTTTATATTGATGGATAAGATTGAAAACTGATAAAACAAAAAAATTTTATATATTAAAGATGAGAAAATTTTTGTAATATATGTCATTATAAATTATTTGTGATATCATAAAACAAGGTGATAAAATGATTTTAGAGGCATTGATTCTTACCCTTATAAGTATGATTTTTATTAGGGACAAGGACTTTAATAATTTAATAAATTTTAAATTCAAAAGAGTTTATCTTGCCATTTTTGGAATAGTTTTAATGATTCTAATAAACTTTATAACGGGAAGAGATTTTGGAGGTCTCACTGAATTCTATGTAAAAAACTTTAAAGTCTTTCACATACTTTCTCTTTTACTCATTAGTCTTTCATTTTTTTCAAATTATGAGAACAAGGGACTTTTGATTTGTGGACTTGGAACTTTTTTAAATGCCCTTCCAGTAATGGCAAATGGAAAGATGCCAGTCTCGGCAAGTGCCCTAATGAAAATAGGCAACGAGAGAATTATAAAAATTATTTACATGGGCGGAAGTCTAAGTCATGGAGTCTTTGACAATCCAAAACTTTATTTTTTGTCGGACTTCATATACTTAAAAAGATTTATTGGGCCTTCTAAGGTCATCAGCCTTGGAGATATTTTAATTGCCCTTGGTTTATATTTTGCACTTATGATTATTGTTAGAAAGAGAGGTGCTTAGGATGGAAAAATTTAGTAACTTATTAAATGTTATAGATTTAAGAGATGTGGTGGACATATTAATTGTTACCCTCCTAATCTATTACGTTTTAAAGTTAATTAGAAACACCAGAGCAGAACAAGTTTTTAAGGGGATTCTATTTATCCTCCTTTTTATAAAAATTTCACAATTTTTCCAACTCTATACAGTTAACTGGATCTTTACCAGGTTTATCAATGATGGTATTGTTGCCATTATTGTCTTGTTCCAACCAGAAATTAGAAGAGGTCTTCAATATCTTGGACTTACTTCCAACATAAAAAATAGCTTTAGTCAAAACAAGGACAATGTGCCAGAGACTGTAGAAGAAATTACTTCTGCCGTTGCATCTCTTGCTAGACAAAAGATTGGTGCCCTTATTATTATTGAAAATGAAGTTGGACTTACAGAAGTTATAGAAACTGGAACTGAGATAAAGGGAAAGGTCAGCAGCGGACTTCTTATAAATATTTTTATCCCCAACACCCCTCTACACGATGGAGCAGTTATTATTAAGGGATCACAAATCAAGGCCGCAGCATGTTTCTTACCATTATCTGACAACCAAAAGATTTCCAAGGAATTGGGAACAAGACACAGGGCAGGGATTGGAATTTCTGAAAAATCTGACTGTCTATCTATTATGGTTTCAGAAGAAAATGGAACAATTTCAACAGCTGAAAATGGAGTTATTTCAAGATACTTGGATATAGAAACCCTTGAAGCAAAACTTCTAGAAATTTACAGTCCAGACTACAAAGCGAAGACTTTTTTCTCAAAGCGTGGTGAAAAAAATGAAGAAAATAAATTTTAGAAATGACAGAAGCTTGATGTTAAAAGTTATGTCCTTGATTTTTGCAATTATCCTTTGGTCCTATGTAAAGGGAGAGGCAAACTTTATTAGTTCGACAAACTTTAAAAACATCGAGGTTACCTATGATGGACTTAGTCATCTAAAAGAAAAAAATTTAACAATTATCTCTCCTAAGGAGTCAACTGTAGATGTTAAGCTCCAAGGTTACAATTCTTATATGAGAAATGTAACAAGAGATGGGATTGTTGCCAAGGTTGATGTCAGCAAGTTAACTGAGGGAGAACATTCAGTCCCTATAAATGTTTCCTATATTGATCTTGGGATTTCTGTTACTAACACTACACCAAGAAGGATTCCCTTTAAAATCGATAAGGTCCTAGAGGAAAAGGCTGAGGCCAACATTGTATTCTTAAACAAGTTGGAAAAGGGACTTACTCTAGGAGACTTAAATAAAAAGGTTAATGTTGTTGTCAAGGGTCCCTCAACTTATGTAAATAAAATTAATAAGATTGATGCTTATATTGACCTTTCAGAAATAACAGAAACCACAAGTATTCAGGCAGAGATTTATGCCTATGATGATGCTGGAAAGATAATTAAGGAAGTTGAAATAAGTCCTGCTACTATAAAAGTTGACATTCCAATTCTAAAAAGTAAAACTGTGCCAATTAAATTAAAATTTAATGAAAATACTAGTAAAAATATTGTGACAAGTGACTTTTCAATTGAGCCATCTTCTGTTACAATTAGAGGAAATTCTGATGTAATTGATTCTATTGACTTTATAGAAACTGAACCAATTAATTTGCATAATTTTAAAGCTGGAAATGATTTAGTAAAATTGAAGTTGCCAGATAAGGTTACATTAGTTGACGAGAATATTGACTTCAGATTGAAGCAAGTAGTAAGGGAAGATTAATGTGTATTAATAATCAGGAGGGAATATGGAATTTTTTGGAGAAGGACTAACATTTGACGATATTTTACTTGTGCCAGCAAAATCAGAAATTTTGCCTAACGAAGTTGACTTATCTACAAACTTAACGGAAAAGATCAAGCTAAACATTCCTCTTATGTCAGCAGGCATGGACACTGTTACAGAACACAAGATGTCAATTGCCATGGCAAGAGAAGGTGGAATTGGTATCATCCACAAGAATATGTCAATTGAAGAACAAGCCTTAGAAGTAGACAAGGTAAAAAGATCTGAACACGGAGTTATAACTGATCCCTTTTCACTAACTAAGGATCATTCTATTGCAGATGCTTCTGAACTTATGGAAAGATACAGGATATCTGGTGTGCCTGTAGTTACAGAAAAGGGTGTTTTAGAAGGAATTATTACAAACAGGGACATAAGATTTGAAACTGATCTTTCTAAGAGAATTAGCGATGTAATGACTTCAGAAAAACTTATTACTGGAGATCCTGATATTAATTTAGACCAAGCTCTAAACATCCTAAAGAAATATAAGATTGAAAAGCTTCCTCTAGTTGATAAGGACAATGTATTAAAAGGACTTATCACAATTAAGGATATTGAAAAACACGAACAATATCCAAACTCAGCAAGAGATAAATCAGGAAGACTTTTAGCTGGAGCTGCTGTTGGAGCAACTAAGGACGTTTTAGATAGAATCGAAGCCCTTGTTAAGGCTAAGGCTGACGTTGTTGTTATTGATACAGCTCACGGTCAATCTAAAAACGTATTAAACACTATAAAGAAAATAAAGGATGCCTACCCAGACCTACAACTTATTGCAGGTAACGTAGCAACTTATGAAGGAACAGAAGACCTAATTAAGGCTGGTGCTGACTGTGTTAAGATTGGTATTGGACCTGGTTCAATTTGTACAACTAGAGTTGTAACTGGTATTGGTGTTCCACAAATTACTGCTATAATGGAAGCTTATAGGGCTGCTAAAAAGTATGGCATTCCAATAATTGCCGATGGTGGTATTAAGTTCTCTGGTGATGTTGCCAAGGCCCTTGCAGCTGGTGGTAATGTTGTTATGATGGGTTCACTTTTCGCAGGAACTGATGAATCTCCAGGAGAAGAAATCTTTGTTGAAGGAAGAAGATTCAAAGCCTACAGAGGTATGGGTTCTCTTGGTGCCATGAGTGCTGGTTCATCCGATAGGTACTTCCAATCAGGTACAACTAAGTACGTTCCTGAAGGAGTTGAAGGTAGGGTTCCTTACAAGGGACTTGTTGGCGATATTGTATTCCAACTTGTTGGTGGAGTTAAGTCTGCCATGGGTTATATGGGTGCAAAGGACCTCGAAACTCTTAGGGCAACTGCTAAGTATGTTAAGATTACACAAGCTTCACTTACAGAATCTCACCCACACAATATTACAATTACAAGAGAAGCTCCTAACTATTATTAAGACATTAATAAATCCACTTCAATTGAATTTGGAGTGGATTTTCTTTATAATTACAAGTATAGAGGTGATATTTTGAAAACAAAAGTCTTGCTCGTTGAAGACGAAGAATCAATAAGAAAATTTGTTAAAATAAATCTTGAAAGAGAAGGCTACACAATTTTTGAAGCAGGCAGTGGAGAAGAGGGAATCGAAATTGCTAGACGTGAGCTTCCAGATATTGTAGTCCTTGATATTATGTTGCCAGGCATTGATGGTTTTGAAGTCTGCAAGACCTTGAGGGGAGAGTTCCCAAGCCTTGGTATCATTATGCTAACTGCAAAGGCAGAAGACTATGACAAGATCATGGGTCTTCAATATGGAACTGATGATTATTTGACTAAGCCCTTTAACCCAACTGAACTTACCCTAAGAATAAAATCCATTGAGAGAAGGCTTGAGATTGGGGAAGAAAATGAAAGCAACTTAATCACGGATCCACCTTTTAAAATAGATTCTTATTCAAGAAAGTTTTACAAGGACGATGTGGAATTAGAACTAACTCCTACAGAATATCAAATTATAAAAATATTTATGACAAACCCTGGCAAGGCCATGACTAGAAATGAAATTTTAAAACTAGTTTGGGGCGACGACTTCTTGGGTGACTCAAAAATTGTTGACGTAAACATAAGAAGACTTAGGTCAAAGATCGAAACTAACCCAGCAAAACCAGATTACATTGAAACTGTTTGGGGAACTGGCTACAGATGGAAGTAGGTTTATAATTGAAAAATAAAATTGGGAAAAGACTTGTTAGAAGTTTTTTAATAATAATTTTAATTACAATTTCAATTATAGATATATTCTTGCTTTTTGCCTTTAGCTCTTACTACTACAACAACATCTCCAAGGAATTGATCCAGAGAATGGAGGTCTCCCTTGAAATATATAGGAGGGACTACTCCGACAAGTCCATTGAAGATTTGATTTATGAAGACAGTGACATCTTCTTGTCTAACACCAATGCAGAGGTTCAAATTCTTGATAAGGACAAGAACCTCTTGTCAGATTCCATAGGAAGGTTGGCATCAAACCCCATAGAAACTTCAGATGTATTAGCAGCTGAAAGGGGAGAGATAAAAACTTGGAAGGGTGAAGAGTCACAAACTGGTGAATCCATTATGTCAGTTGCAGGCCCCATTAAGAACAATGAAGGTGAGACAATTGGCTACCTAAGATTTATATCTTCTATGGAAGAAGTCAAGGCTGCAATTTTTAAAACCATTATAAGCTTACTTATCTTCACACTTTTTGTTGCCCTACTGACAACTACAGTTTCACTTTTAATTTCCAAGTCTATTGTAAGGCCAATACTTGAACTTACAGAAGTTGCCAAGACTATGTTAAAGGGCAACTATGAAGAGAAGGCCAAGGTCTTTGAAGATGACGAAATTGGCGAGCTTGCCAAGACCTTAAACGCCATGAGTGATGAAATTATAAATAAGGATAGGATCAAAAATGATTTTATATCTTCTATTTCTCACGAGCTTAGGACCCCTCTTACATCCATAAAGGGCTGGGCAGTTGTCCTCAAGGATGCCAAGGAGGACGAAAAGGACCTAATGGAAGATGGCTTAAACATAATAGAAAATGAAGCTGATAGACTTGCCAAGATGGTAGAAGAACTTTTAGACTTCTCAAGATATATATCTGGAAGGATTACTCTCGATAAGGAAATAATTGACATTTCTCAAACTTGTCTTGATATATCAAAGCAAATGAGACCTCGTGCCAAGTCCAACAACATTGAACTTATAACAGACCTTCCAAAGGAATCAATACTTATTAACGCTGATGAAAATAGAATTAAGCAGCTACTTATTAATCTTTTGGATAATGCCATTAAGTTTACTTCAGACAAGGGCTGGGTTAAGTTCCAAATGCTTAAGGAAGATGACAAGGTTCAAATTATGATTTCAGACAACGGAATGGGAATGACCAAGGAAGAACTTGCTCATGTAAAGGAAAAGTTCTACAAGGGCAAGCACTCTAAGAGCCACAGTGGCATTGGTCTATCCATAAGCGATGAAATAACTAAGCTCCATCAAGGAAGCCTTGAGATTTTCTCAGAAGAAAATATTGGAACTACAGTAAAGGTTAGCTTGCCTATAGAAGTTGAAAAAGAAGTGGGTGAAAACAATGATTAAAAAAATAATTTTTTACCTTTCATTAATTTCTCTAGTATTCTTAACTGGTTGTTCCTTTTTGACTAGTCAGGGGACAAATGTTGAGAGACCAGAAATGGGTCAAGCACCTATTTATGGCAAGTGGACCATAACTAAATTTATTTCCAACAAGAAGGTCAACCAAGACAACTTTAGGTTTAAGGACATAATTGGAGAAGACCTATACTTTAGTAATAATTCAGTCCTTCTTGCCAATGACTACATCAAGGATGCTTCTTACAAGACTAAGTATGTTAAAC
The DNA here is from genome assembly GCF_965119475.1 of Peptoniphilus sp. Marseille-Q6390. NCBI lineage: Bacteria > Bacillati > Bacillota > Tissierellia > Tissierellales > Peptoniphilaceae > Peptoniphilus > Peptoniphilus sp. Marseille-Q6390. Next base: position 391,220 of record NZ_CBCPLS010000002.1, read on the forward strand.
TTTCCAACTACTTGTATGAAAAGTTTAACCTGGACTACAAGAACTTAGGCATAGAAGATTCTGATGTTTTTACAACCTATGTCTTTGATTCCAATTCCAACTCTTCCTTATACTATGAAGTCATAAAGACTAGTGAGAACACAGCTCTCTTGTTTGACAACGGAATTACCCTTGAGATTAAACTTGTAGACGACAAGATTAAAAATGAAGATTTAAATTCCACTATCTTAGCAAAGAAGGATGAAGTCTTGGCAAAGAGCAACTTGTTTGACTTAAATGGAGACAAGGGATTTTTAATTGGCTTTAAGACCAAGGTGGACTCAGACATTCCTTCTTGGAACTACAAGACTCTTTATCTAAAATTTTCTGACCTGAAATTGGAAAATGTCTACGAGATGAACAACATAATCTTGCCGAGAGATGACAGGTTTGTTGAAGTTAGCGTCCAAAGAGAATCAAAAGCTGAGGAAACAACAGATTGGTTAATCGCAAAAGAATATAAAACTTCAAAGCTTCTTAAGAAGGACCCAGAGATTCCAAAAATTGACTCGGAAGAGTTGAGAGATAACAATTCACTTAAGACAATAAACTTTATAACAAATAATTATATAAATGTTGAAAGCCTAGATAGGAATACTAATGTAAGAAGCCTTAGGATTTATAATCTTGATAACTTAGAAGACAAAAAAGCCCTAAGCTTTAAGGACTTTGTATCCGAGAAGGCCTTAGAGACAGAAGGTAAAAACATTGAAGCCCTTAAAGAAGATCCTTACAACATAGGCATCTATAGGGATAATGGTTTTTGGAAACTAAAGGGAAGAGTTAATTCAGGAGAGGGAAAGTATTCAGATTTTGATTTAAACCTAGTCCTTCCTTATGAAGTTAACAAGTATAATAAAATTAATATACCAATGGCGCAAATTAAAAATTTCAAGTCATCAATCAAGGACGGATTTGTTTCTCCTGACAATATTTTTTTAATAACATTGGAAAATAATTATCTAAGAATATATAATATAAGTGAAGGAAAAATTCTTCCAAACCCTATCTTTGAAAGGGAGATTGGAAAAGAAGCTTCCACTATTATGACTGAGTGGGCAACAGGCCGCTACGCAAATATTTGGCAAGATGAACTTTCATCTAATAAATGAGGTGTAAAATGAATAAAATCATGGAATTAGTAGGAGAAAATTCCACTTACTTGCTCCTAACTCTAGGTGCAATATTAATTGGAGTTGTTCTTACCTTTATAGTAAACTTTGCTGCAAGAGATTTAAAATTTATAAAATATTTACCAGGACTTGCCTTGGTATTTGTTGGAATAATTTCTCTTTTCATTGTGATCAACAAACTTTTTGATCCAAGCAGCTTAGACAATTTAATTATCTTTGTAGTTGGAGTTTCATCTGGACTAGTGTCATTAATATTTGCTCTAATAATAGGCATAGCTACTTCAGATAAAAATCGATACAGGAGAAATCCTAGAAAAAGATAAAGATAAAAGCTCAAGATAAGAGGCACTTAGGTGCTTCTTTTTTCTTGAGCTTTTTTAGGAAGAATATGAAAAATATTAAATTTTTAATTTATATATACTAGGAGCTTGCCCCTTAAAGGGACCTAAGCTATGATTAAGTACAAATTAATAAGTGGAAATGTAGTCCTTCATGGATTCAAACTTTTTGTCCCCAATGCCAGGGACATTTTTTATGTCCTCAATAGAAGAGAAAGAATTATTAGCCCTGTAGTCAATAATTTTTTGAGCAGTCTTTTCTCCAACTCCAGGAATTTTTGTGAGCTCGCTTAAGTCTGCTGAGTTGATATTTATCTTTGAAGAAGTATCACTTGATGATAGGTTAGACGCAAGACTTGAAATATTATTTTGGACTTCGCCAACTTTTGGAATGTAAATTTTTTCCTCATCGTGAAGTCTTGCTGCGAGGTTAACCCTGTCTAGGTCTGCATCATCTCTTGCACCACCGGCAAGGTCAAGAGCATCAACAAGGCGCTTACTTGAGTCAAGCCTAAGTATGCCAGGCTTATTGACAGCGCCTGAGATGTGGACCATGATCTCTTCCTTTTCTTCAGGAGCTTTTTCTATTGCAAGTTCACTTGAAGATGACTCAAGAGATTTTTTATCACTATCTATTACTCCAGAAGTATTTATTTTTAAAAATTCTTTGGCATCCTCATCTTCATTATGGGAATCATTATACTGATAGCCAATGATTAAGAGCAAGGCCACTATTATTATGTAGGGAAGATTATCTTTTTTCAAAAATTTAAAATCCATTTACATCACTCATTTATTAATAATATTATATTTATAACATTGTAATACCCTAAACAGATAAATTTTACACAGTTTTCAAATGCTAAAATTTATGTTATAATTTATCCATCGAAACGATTTCAAAAAAATTAACATATTTAGGAGGAAAACAATGAAAGTTTATACAACAGATAAGGTAAGAAATCTTGCTCTCGTGGGACATTCTGGCTCCGGAAAGACTAACCTAACAGAGGCTATGTTATTCCAAAGTGGAGCAACAAAAAAACTTGGAAATGTTTCTAGCAAGAATACAATTTCTGACTTCTCAAAGGAAGAGAGAGAAAGAGGAACATCAATAGCTACATCAATTATTCCTGTTGAATGGAGAAATTATAAAGTAAACATAATAGATACTCCTGGATTTCTTGATTTTGTTGGAGAAGCTCACTCTGCCCTAAGAGCTAGTGAAGCTGCAATCATGGTTATAGATGCAACTAAGGGAATCGAAGTTGGAACAGAAAGAACTTGGAAATACACAGAAAAAATTGGACTTCCAAGAATTATATTTATAAATAAAATTGACGGAGAAAATGTAAACTTTAGAAAACTAATGGACGAGCTTGAAGCTGCCTTTGGTAAAAAAGTTATTCCTTTCTCTGTACCTATTGGCGAAGGAGAAAACTTTATTGGTGTAACTGATGTAATCTTCCAAAAGGGTTACAAGTATGTAAACTCTGCACCACAAGAAACTGAACTTAACCACGACCAAGTTAAGGCAACTGAAAGAATGTATGAAGAAATTGCAGAAGTAGTTGCAGGTTCTGACGAAGTTCTTATGGAAAAATATTTCTCAGGAGAAAAATTCACAAGAGAAGACCTTTTAAGAGGAGTTACAACAGCCCTACTTGAAGGTGACGCAGTTCCACTACTTGTTGGATCTGGTGAAAAGGGAATAGGTATTGATATTTTACTTAACACTATAGTTAATTACATGCCAGCACCAGACGATGATCGTGCCCACCTTGGATTTAGATATAAAGAAGGGGAAGAAAGAAAGGTTTCAGAAAAGGATCCTTTTGCAGCAGTTGTATTTAAAACTATTTCTGACCCATTCCTAGGAAAAATTTCTATCTTTAAGGTAATTTCTGGTATCTTAACTAAAAACACAAGCTTATACAATGTAAATAATGACGAAAGTGAAAAACTTGGCGGCCTTTTCGTAATGAGAGGTAAGGAACAAATAGAAGTTGATGAAATTCATGCAGGAGATATTGGAGCAACAACAAAGCTTGTTGGAACATTAACTGGTGATACTCTTTGCGATAAAGATCACCTAGTTGAATACAAGAAGTTGAAACACCCAACTCCAGTTTTATATTATGCAATTGAACCTAAGACTAAGGGAGACGAAGAAAAACTTACTCAATCTCTTAAGAAGATTAGGGACGAAGACCCAACATTCACTGTTGAAAGAAACACAGAAACTAAGCAAATGACTATTGGTGGTCAAGGTAAGGTTCAACTTGATGTTATACTTGAAAAATTAAAGAACACTTATGGAGTTGAAGTTGAAATTGTTCCATTCATAATTCCTTACAGAGAAACAATTAGAAAGACTGCAAGTGTTCAAGGTAAGCACAAGAAACAATCTGGTGGAGCAGGCCAATACGGTGATGTTTGGATTAGATTTGAACCATCTGAAGCTGAATTTGAATTTGACGAAGAAGTTTTTGGTGGTGCAGTTCCTAAGAACTACTTCCCAGCAGTTGAAAAGGGAATCATTGAATCTAAGGAAAAGGGAGTTCTTGCAGGCTATCCTGTTACAAACTTCAAGGCTGTACTATATGATGGATCTTACCACGATGTAGACTCTAATGAAATGTCTTTCAAACTTGCTGCAAATCTTGCCTTCAAGAAGGGTATGCAAGAAGCAAGTCCAGTTCTTCTTGAACCAATTATGAAGGTTGAAGTTACAATACCTGAAGCATATCTTGGAGATGTAATGGGAGACATGAACAAGAGACGTGGGAGAATTCTTGGTATGGACCAACAAAACGACGGTACTCAAGTTCTTATTGCTGAAGCTCCTCAAGCTGAATTATTCACTTACCTAATTGATCTTAGATCACTTACTCAAGGTAGGGGAACCTTCAACATGGAATTTGTTAGATACGAAGAAGTTCCACAAAACATTGCAGATAAAATTATTGAAGAAAGACAAACTGACAAATAAAATAAATTTTTAAAGGTTGGGCATAAATGCTCAACCTTTTTAATTATAAAACATTTAAAAATATTGAAAAGTGATATTAAATATTTTATAATTTAGTTAGATAATATTATATCGTATAGAAGGGGGATAAAAATGAAAACTAAAAAAATTGTATTAATTTTAATATCTTTGGCTCTTGTGTCAATTATGTGTGGTTTTTCTTTTTTTAATTCTAAAAAAGAAAAGTATGATTTTAACATAGATGTTTGTGATGAAAAACCAAACTATGAAAAAATTATTAAAGACTTAAGCTATGACAGCGTGTTTAAATATAAGCTAAAAGAAGTTATAGTAAGCAACAAGGTTATGGAAGAACAGGGTTTTAATTTTACAACAAATAAAGATGCTGATTATTTATTAATATTTTCTAATAAGGATAATGAGAATGCGCGTATAGCAATAAGAGTTTCTGATATGAGTTTGAGAATTTATAATTCTAAAAATCATAGTAGTTATGTACTTATTACTGATACAAAAAATTCAAAAAAAGATTTAGATTTCTCTTCTAAAAGTGGTATTCCAAAAGGAACATTTACTATTTTAGAACTAGAACGAGAAAAAGTTATAAATAAGTAAAAAAAAGAATTAAATTGCTCTAGAATATCTGTTGGTGAGTTAAACCCCAACAGATATTTTCATTTTAAAAACAACAAAAGATATATATCCATAAAAGGATACGAAACCAAATACTTTACAAAAGTCCTAGTTTATATTAAACTAGAGATAGTAAAAGATAGTCAGTTTTTTATAATTTAAAAGACAAAGATAGTCAAAGGAATGGTTTTATGGCAAAATTATCCAATTCCATAGAAGAATTTTTAAATGAATTGATATTTGAATCTGATGGAGTTGTTGAAATACAAAGATCAAAAATTTCAGACCAATTTAACTGTGCCCCTTCACAAATAAATTATGTCTTAACAACTAGGTTCACACCCTTTAAGGGCTACTATGTTGAATCAAGACGTGGCGGCGGCGGCTACATTAGAATTGTAAAAGTAAAACTAGAAGATGATGAAGAAAGGCTTGAGAGATTTTTGAACTTCATAGGCGACTCTATTACAAAAAATAATTCAGATGATTTACTAGAGGAACTTGTGAGACTAAAGAAGGTCACAAAAAGAGAAATGGAACTCATGAAGGTGAGCCTGTCTGACAGGTCTCTAAGTCAATGCGAAAATAGAAATGAACTGAGGGCAGACTTGTTAAAGAATATGCTCCTCGTTATTTTCAGCTAGGAGGGAAGAAGATGTTGTGCGACAACTGCAAAGAAAGAGAATCAATAATTTCCTACACAAGGATAAATAATGACGAAGTAGAAGAGGTTCATCTATGTCAAGTTTGTGCCGAAGAAAAATTTAAAAAGGAATTTCAGGGCTATCAAAATATAATTCCTCAACTAGAAAACGCCCTAAAAAATATTTTTAAATTCACTGCCAACTCCTATAAGGATGAGGAGGATGACATTAGGTGTGAATATTGTGGCAAGAGTTTTAGAGAACTTAAAAACACAGGAGTCCTAGGTTGTCCAAAATGTTATGACTCCTATGGAAATGAAATTAAGTCTTATCTTAATGCCTTAAATATAAATTTGAAATACAGGGGCAAGATTCCCAAGAACTCAGAGTCCTACATTTACTATAATAGGAAGCTAGAGGACCTTAGGGAAAAGTTGGACCTTGCTGTTAGCCTAGAAGAATATGAAAAGGCTGCAGAAATAAGGGATGAGATAAAAACTTTAAAGGAAGATGCCAATGTCTAAAATTATTTTAGGAAATAAGGTAAAATTATATAGAAACATTGACGGCAAGAACTTCGTCAACACTATGTCAGAGGAAGAATTAAAAGAAAATTTAGAATTTCTTGACCCAATAATTAGGGGGATGGGTTATGAAAATCTTGATATAGAAAAGATGTCATCCCTCAAAAAGTTAAAACTCATTGAAGAGGGAAGACTTGGCAAGAGGTTTGTTGAAGAGAAAAATATTGGCTTCTATCAAAAAGTTGATGAGCCAGATATTCTGATTAACTCCAGTGAACACCTAGAACTTTCAAAGTTTTCTAGGACCCAGTCCCTTGATGAACTTTACAAGGAAATCTATGACTTGGAAGGAAGGCTTGAAGAAAATATAAATTTTGCCTTTAGTCCAGAGTATGGGTATTTGACTTCAAGGGTTTTTAATGCAGGAACTGGCTTTAAGCCCATAGCCTTTTTATACCTGCCAGCCCTAAATTATTTTGGCATAAATGAAATTGCCAAGGGGCTATCAAGGCTTGGCTACACCCTAGGTTCTTACAGGGATAGTTCTAAGAAGGCCCTTGCAAGTATTTACACCCTTTCCTTTGAGTCAACTTTGACAGAAGAGGAAGGATCTTATATAGAAAAATTAAAACTAATTAGCGAGGAAATCGCTGATGTTGAAAGAGAAAATAGAAAAAAACTTTATCTTGATAATATTATTAGCCTTGAGGACATGGTCAACAGGTCCTATGGCCTACTTGCCAATGCAAGGTTATTGTCGGAAGAAGAGATGATGCAGTCCATGAGCATGATTAATCTAGGGATTGAACTTTCAATCTTAAAGCCAAATAGGGAATTTGACTTCTACCAAGAAATTATGAAGCTAAGAAATGGACACTTACAAATTGAGAGAGGCTCAATCTTAGACCTTAAGTCAAGAGACATCCTAAGGGCTAACAAGTCGAGAGCTCTCATGAAGGAGGTTTTCAAATGAGTATGTTTGGAAAGTTTAGTGAAAAATCACAAAAAGCCATCCTCTTTGCTCAGCAAGAAGCAAGGGAACAGAGGCATTCATATATAGGGTCAGAACACATTCTTCTTGGAATTTTGCGAGAAGGAACAGATGCAGGCGCCCATATACTTTCAAAGCTTGGAATAGATTACAAGAAGGCCAAGGAAACTACTATGGACATAGTTAGCCAAGGTCAAGGTCCAGTTGTGTCAAGTATTGCTTACACTCCAAGGACTAAGAGAATCTTTGAACTTGCCTTTGAAGTGTCAAGAGAAATGGGCGAGAACACAGTGTCAACTGATCACCTTCTACTTGGTATCCTAAGAGAAGGCCAAGGAGTTGCCATCCTAGTTTTAAAGAGACTGGGAATAGATATTATGAGTCTTGAAAATGATATTTTAAATAATATGGAAGACTATGAAGATTATGAAGAAGGCGACGAAGCTGGATCAGAAGCCCTAGAAAAATATACAACAAACTTAAATAAAAAGGCTGAAGAGGGAAAAATTGACCCAGTAATTGGAAGAGAAAAGGAAATAAAAAGAGTTATCCAAGTTTTATCAAGAAGGACAAAAAACAACCCCGTCCTAATTGGAGAGCCAGGTGTTGGTAAAACTGCCATAGCTGAGGGACTTGCTGCAGAAATTGTTGCAGGAAATGTTCCAGAAATTATGAAGGACAAAATTATTTTAACTCTTGATATCTCCCAACTTATTGCCGGAGCAAAATACAGGGGAGACTTTGAAGAGAGATTAAAAAATGTAACTAAGGAAGCAAGCAAGAATAAAAATATTATTTTATTAATTGATGAAATGCACGTCATAATTGGTGCTGGTTCAGCTGAAGGATCCCTCGATGCTTCAAATATTTTAAAGCCTATGCTTACAAAGTCAGTCCTACAAATTATTGGAGCTACAACAATTACAGAATACAGGCAAAAAATTGAAAAAGACTCTGCCTTTGAGAGAAGGCTTATGCCAATAATGGTTGATGAACCAAGCACAGAGGATTCAATAAAGATCATCCAAGGTCTTAAAAAGATTTACGAAGACCACCACCATGTGATAATTCCAGATGAAAGTATTGAAGCTGCTGTAAAATATTCTGATAGGTACCTAAACGACAGGTTCTTGCCAGACAAGGCCATTGACCTTATTGATGAAGCAAGCTCAAAATTAAAAATTGAATCCTACAAGGTCCCAGAGTTTGAAGAAAAATATAAGCTTGACCTTGAAGATATTGAAGAAAAGAAAAACCAAGCAGTAAGAGACCAAGACTATGAACTTGCAGCCAACCTTAGAGATGAGCAGAAGAAAGTTGAAAAGGAACTAGAAGATAAGAGAGCTGAATTTAGAGAAAAAGAATCCAAAAAGGAAGTTTCTCCAGAACTTATAGCTGACATAGTTTCAGATTGGTCCAAGGTTCCTGTAACTGAGATGACAGAAGAAGAGACAGAAAAACTAAGAGACCTTGACATCAAGCTAAAAGAAGACGTAAAGGGTCAAGACCAAGCTCTTGAGGTACTTGCCAAGGCTATAAAGAGGTCGAGGATTGGGCTCAAGGATCCAAATAAGCCAATAGGTTCCTTCATCTTTGTTGGTCCAACTGGTGTTGGTAAGACTTATCTTGCGAAGAGCCTAGCTAAAAACTTATTTGGAAAAGAAGAAAACATGATTAGGTTTGACATGTCTGAATACATGGAAAAATTTACTGTATCAAAACTTGTGGGTTCACCTCCAGGTTATGTTGGTTACGACGAAGGTGGCGAGCTAACAGAAGCTGTTAGGACAAACCCTTATTCAGTAATTCTTTTAGATGAAATTGAAAAGGCCCACCCAGATATATTTAACATCTTGCTACAAATTCTTGATGAAGGAAGGCTGACTGACTCCAAGGGAAGAACTGTAAACTTTAAAGACACAGTTATAATTATGACATCCAACGCAGGTGCCAACCTCTTGGCCAAGAATTCGGTTCTAGGTTTCTCAACTTCAGAAGACTCTGCAAAGAAGAGTGAGTTTGAAAACATGAAGAAGATTATAGACCAGTCCCTAAAAGATATGTTTAAGCCAGAATTTTTAAATAGGGTTGATGATGTTGTAATCTTTAAGGCTCTTGAAAAAACTGAAATCAAGGAAATTGTTAAGAAGATGCTTGACAGCCAAAGCCTTAGACTTAAGGACATGGGCATTAAGGCAAAATACACAAATAAACTTATCACCTTCCTAGTTGATGAGGGCTATGACAAGGTCTTTGGTGCAAGACCTCTTCAAAGAACTATTACAAAATTAATTGAAGATAAGATCGCCGATGAATTCTTAGATGGAAAGATCAAGGAGGGCGACGAAATTTCTGTAGATGTTAAATACAAGAAGGTTCAAATAAAAAAGCTAAAGAAGACAAAAAAGGCGAAAGATGAAAAAGAAAATAGTCTATCAATGTAATAAATGCGGCTACATTTCCCATGGTTTTTTTGGGAAGTGTCCCAACTGTGGTTCTTGGAACAGTTTAGAAGAAAAGGAAGAAGAGTCTTCATCAGGAAAGACTTCTACAAGAACCAAAAAAGTTAAAAAAGATGCACAAAAATTAAATACTGTTGCAGTTTCTTCTGATGAGAGAGTCAAGACTAGCATAGAAGAATTTAACAGGGTCATGGGCGGGGGAATCGTTCGTGATTCTGTTAGCATCTTGACTGCAAAGCCGGGTTCAGGTAAGTCAACTCTTCTTATGCAGGTTGCCAATGACCTTGCCAACAAGGGTATGAGGGTCCTTTACGCATCGGGAGAAGAATCAGAAACACAAATTAAGATGAGAGCTGAGAGGATTCTCGACAAGCTTTCAGAAAATATTTGGGTCTACTCTGTGACATCACTTAACTCTGTCTTGGACCAAGTTGAAAAAATTGATCCCCAACTTATAATCATTGACTCCATTCAAACCTTTACTCTTGATGAGTTTCCACAAAGACCTGGCACACCAACTCAAACCATGGAGTGTGCCTACAAGATGACAGAAGTTGCCAAGGACCTAGAGAAGCCTCGCATGATTTTCTTAGTTGGTCAAATGACTAAGCAAGATGAACTTGCAGGTGTTAGAAGTCTTGAGCACTTAGTGGATACTGTCCTCTTAATTGATGGCGACTCATCAGAGGACTTGAGGTCACTTATGACAACAAAGAACAGATATGGGTCTACTGGTGAGATTGGATTTTTCTCCATGACAGAAAAGGGAATGATTTCAATTGACAACCCTTCAGAATATTTTATGACTAAGAGGTCGGTTGCAGAACAAGTGCCCGGTTCATCTCTTTCAGTTATAAGAGAGGGAACGAGGCCAATAATTCTTGAGACAGAGGCCCTTGCCTCCAAGTCCTTCCTACCTTATCCCTCAAGAATTTCTGAATCAGTTAGAAGGGAACACCTAAACACCCTTGTTTCAATTCTTGAAGAGAGGGCAGGTATTACCTTCTTGGACAAAAATATTGTAGTCAAGTCAACTGGCGGCATAAAAGTTAAGGAGCAGGCTTCGAACCTTTCTGTAATGGTTTCCATTGTTTCATCAACTCTCAACCAGCCCGTTGAAGCTAACTCGGTTTTCGTTGCCGATGTGGGGCTTACGGGAGAACTAAAAAATGTTCCAAGCCTCGACGTAAGACTTAAGGAAGCAGAGCGAATGGGTTTTAAAAAAGCCTACGTCTCCAAATATTCTAATGTGAAGGAAGAAAACTACAAGGGCTTAGAAGTCATTAAGATGTCAACTATATCTGAAGTCCTAGCAAAAATATTTAACATATAAATTTAGATAATAAAAAAACTCTTGTTACTTAATGAGTAATAAGAGTTTTTCTTTTTGCTAATTTTAAATTTTTTAAGCTTCCTTTGGATGTCTTGTAGATGCAATTGCAAGAGAGATTACAAGTCCAAGAAGCATTGGACATACCCAACCAAGACCAAACTCAGTAAGTGGTAGCTTTGTTAACATTTCTCCAAGTCCACCAAGAAGTCCCTTGCCTTGTAGGACAAATAAGAAACCAAATAATAGTGAAACAAGAGAAGGCACCTTAAACACTAAGTCGTCTTTAATTTTTTCGTTAAATAGTCCTAGGAAAACTATTGTCATTGCACATGGATAAATAACTTCAAGGATTGGTGCAGAAATTTTAATGATTTGTGTAACACCAAGCATTGATATCAAACATGAAACAATGGAACAAATAACGACAACTCTTTCATAAGAAATTTTGTTGAAAGTTAAGTCGTTAAAGAAGTTACCTGTTGCAGAAATAAGTCCAATAGCAGTTGTAAGACAGGCAAGTGCAGTAATAATACCAAGTATATAAACACCGATGCCGCCAAGAACTCTGTTAGTAATATCAACAAGAAGTAGAGTTGAATCAGTATCAGCATTGTAGATGCCAAGACTTGAAGTTTGAGCTCCAAGATATAATAGGCCTCCGTAGATAAGTGCCAATAAAATTACGGCAATAACACTTGATAAAATAGTTGCCTTGATCTCAATTTTTTGTGAAGAATAATTTCTTGATTTAACAGCACCAATAACAACAAGGGCAAACATACAACTTGCAATGGCATCCATTGTTTGGTAGCCATCAGTGATGCCCTTCTTAAGAACATTATCGATCATTGTAGTGTCTGCAACTTCTCCAATTGGAGTAATTATTCCCTTAACAATTAAAACTGCCATACAAAGTAAAAGTGAAGGAGTAAGGAACTTTCCAACAATGTCAACAACCTTGCTAGGTCTAATACTTAGTAGACAAGCAATTACGAAGAAAATAACAGAGAATAAGTACCTGTTAAAGGACTCACCAAAGATTGGCAAGATTCCAATTTCATAAGTAGTAGCGGCAGTTCTTGGAGTTGCCAAGAAAGGTCCAATACATAAAATAATTGCGGTAGAAATTATAATTGCAAAGGTCTTGTTAATCCTTGAGGCCAGGACGTTGAGGTTACCTTCATACTTAGATAGGGCTATAATTGCCAGTAGGCCTAAGCCTGCATCTGTAATCGTAAAACCTAAAAATCCTATCCACCATTGGTGGCCCGACAATAAACCTAGATAAGGCGGAAAGATTAAGTTTCCAGCTCCGAAGAACATTGCGAATAATGCGAAGCCGATAATAAATAAATCTTTCGTCTTGATTTCATTGTTCATCTTTTTACCTCCATAATAATATTTTTTCTATTCTACCACATCGGGAAGGATTTTGATACACAAATTATTGATTAGATACAAATATTTTGATATTATCAGTATTATTGAAAGGAAGGTTGACATGGATTACAAAGAAGCTGTAGCTTGGCTTGAAAATAGAAATATACCTCTTGGGGAATTTACCCTAGATAACATAAAGGCTCTTTTAGAAATTTTTAATAAGCCTCAAGATAAATTAAAAATAATTCACATAACAGGAACTAATGGCAAGGGATCAGTAGCAAGTTTTATCAATAACGCCCTTATAGAAAATAATTATTCAGTGGGCAAGTTCACATCGCCTTATATAACAAACATACGTGAAGAGATAGAAGTTAATAGGGAAGTCATAAGTGAAGAGGACTTTGCAAAGCTTGCCAGCGAAGTTAGAAAAGAAGTTGAAGAACTTGATAAGAAAGAAATTTTTGTAAGTGGCTTTGAAATTTTAACTTCCATAGCTTATATTTACTTTGCAAGAAAAAATTTGGACTTTGCAGTAATGGAAGTTGGTATGGGAGGACGAGTTGATGCAACGAATGTAATGGAAAAATCTATCCCAGTCTTTTGTCATATAGCCCTTGACCACGCAAACATCTTAGGAGATACCTTGGAGAAGATTGCACATGAAAAGGGTGGAATAATAAAAGAAAATTCTCATGTCTTCTCTTATCCTCAAGCTGAAGAAGCAAAGGAAGAGTTAAAGAAAATCTCAAAGGAAAAGTCTTCTAGCTTTAGTGACTTCGAATTTGACGAAGTTGAAATAATTTCTTCTAACGAATATGGAAACAAATTTAACTTTAAATCTTATAAGGATGTAGAAATTTCTCTTATAGGAGACCACCAAGCCTATAACGCAGCTCTTGCTCTTATGGTTTTGGAATATTTAAGAAAGGACTATAAGTTAGGCCCAGACAAAATAAAAGAGGGACTTAAGAGGGCAGAGAACATTGGGAGGACAGAATGTCTTTCAAGAGATCCCCTTATTGTAGTTGACGGGTCCCATAACCTAGACTCCATTGAAGGAATAGAAAAAAGTGTAAAGAAGTTCACTTACAATAAATTGATTTTAGGTTTCTCTTTATTAAAGGATAAGGACCACAAACACATCTTAGAAAAAATTGAAAGGCTTGCAGATAAAATTGTCTTGACAGAAATTGATAGCGATAGGTTCACAGACATTGATTTACTAGAAAAAGAATTTAAAGAAATTTCAGACAAAGAAATTTTTGCCATCAAGGACAGGAAGGAAGCAGTAGAAAAAACTCTTGAACTTGCAGGTGAAGGCGATATGATTCTCTGGTGTGGGTCTCTCTACCTTATCAAAGACATAAGAAAAATAATTTTAGAAAAATTAAATTAAAATTGCAATAAAAAATCCCCTTGACTGCTCAAGGGGATTTCTTATGAGTTCTCCAAAGGGAGAATATGTAAATCCTAAATAAAAAAAGGATCTTAACCAAGACCCTTATTTATATAGCTCTTTCGACTTTACCAGATCTTAGGCATCTAGTACATACGTTAATTCTTTTTCTTGATCCATTAACTACAGCCTTAACTCTTCTAATGTTAGGAGACCAGCTTCTGTTAGAACGAGAGTGAGAGAAAGAGATTTTATTTCCAAATGATTTTTCTTTTCCACAAATTTCACATCTTTTAGCCATAACGCACCTCCTTTAGTTATTAAGCAGACAATATTTTATCAAAAAAGCCCGCTAAGTGCAAATATTTTTTCAATATGTTATTATTTTACACTAAATTCTAATTTTTTACAAAGGATATTTTGAAAATCTGTTAATATGGGACAAGTTCTGATATAATGTACTAGATAAGGAGGTGCCCTCATGCCGGCAATTATAAATAGAGAACTTGGAAATATTGTAATAGAAGATAGCGTACTTGCAAACATAGCAGGAATCTCAGCTATGGAATCCTACGGAATTGTTGGAATGGCATCAAAAAATGCCGCAGATGGAATTTTTGAATTATTGAGATTCGAAAATCTTTCAAAGGGAATTGTAGTAAAGACTGACGAAAATGAAATTTCTATAGAACTTCACGTTGTACTAGAATATGGAGTTAAAATTTCTACTGTTGGTGAAAATATTATAGAGAGAGTTAAGTTTAATATAGAAAATTTAACAGGACTTGAAGTTGACAACATTGAAGTCCTAGTAGAAGGTATTAGACTTAAGTAGTGGAGGTAAGATTTTGGAAATAAATAAAATTAATGGTCCCCTATTAAAAGAAATTTTTAAGGGAGCCGTAAATTATCTAATATCCAGAAAGGAAGAGGTCAACGCCCTTAACGTGTTTCCTGTTCCCGATGGAGATACAGGAACTAACATGAGCCTTACATCAAAATCTGCCTTAAAACAAATTGAAAGCTTAGAGGGAGATTTTACTGCTGGAGATGTTTCAGCTGCTGCAGCTCGTGGTGCTCTTATGGGAGCTAGGGGTAACAGTGGTGTTATTCTTTCACAACTTCTTAGAGGTTTCTCAGAAGGCTTAGAAGGAATAGATGAAGCGACTACTTCAGACCTTGCTCATGCCTTCAAGAAGGCAAGTGAAACAACTTACAAGGCTGTTATGAAACCAATTGAAGGAACAATTCTAACAGTTGGAAGAGAAACTGCTGACTTTGCCATTAGACATTATAAAAAGTCTGAAGATATAATTACATTTTTAGAAGATGTAATTGTAGAAGCAAATAAATCCCTAGATAACACACCAAACCAACTTGAAGTTTTAAAGGAAGCTGGTGTTGTTGATGCTGGTGGTAAGGGTCTTGTTGTCCTACTTGAAGGGGCTCTTAAGGTCCTAAAGGGCGAAGACATTGCTGACCAAAGTGGAGATGAAACCCTAAAGAAAAAGGCCCAAAAAGAAGTCCAATTCACTGAAGCTGACACTTCTTTAAAATATGGTTACTGTACAGAATTTATTATAAATACTGACTACGAAGATATTGATGCTCTAAGAGAAAAAATTTCTCCGCTAGGAGATTGCCTTCTAGTAGTTGGTGGTGGCGGGACTCATCTTATTAAGGTTCACGTTCACACAAATGACCCAGGAATTGTATTGCAACATGCTTGCGAGCTTGGACTACTTCAAGATATCAAAATCGACAACATGAGATACCAACACAGGGAAGTTCTCTTTGATGATGCAGAAGTTGCTGAAGCTAAAAAGAGAGAAGAAGAGGAAGAGTTAATCGAAGAAAAAGATTATTCTTTCATCACTGTTTCCATGGGAGATGGTATGACAGAAACTTTCAAATCTCTTGGCGTTGACTATGTTGTTGCAGGTGGACAAACAATGAACCCATCAACAGAAGACTTCTTAAAGGGAGTTGACAAGGTTGGTGGCAAGGTAATCTACCTAATTCCAAATAACAGCAACATAATTTTATCAGCAGAACAAGCTAGGGATATTTCTGACAGAGAAATCATTGTAATTCCATCAAAATCTGTTCCACAAGGTATAGCAGCTATGCTTGCCTTCAATGAAGATGCTTCAAAAGAAGAAAACAAAGAAAATATGATGGAAGCAGTGGCTAGTGTAATCGACGCATCAATAACCTATGCAGTTAGAGATACTACAATCAATGGAAAAGAAATTCACAAGGACGACATTATAGGTATCGCAGCTAAGGATATAATTTCTAGTGGCAAGACTGTATATGATGTTGTTACAGACACTGTGGACAAGCTAATGGACGAAGACATTTCTCTTGTTACACTTTTCTATGGAGAAGATGTAAATGAAGAAGATGCAGAAGTAGTTCGCGAAGCAATAGAAGAAAAATATCCAGATATTGATATAGATGTAATAGAAGGTGACCAACCAATTTACTACTACATCATATCTCTTGAATAAATTTTAGATTATTATTTAGCCCGAAGTTTTGCTTTGGGCTTTTCTTATAGGAAATAAAATAGGAGACAATTATGAACTTATCGGACCCTATAAAAAGCTTAAAGGGAATTGGACCCAAGAGGGCAGAGCTCTTTCACAAGCTTGGAATTTATACAATTGAAGACCTCCTCCACTTTTATCCCAGAAGATACGAAGACTCTTCAAAGGTCACTAGGGTTTCAGAAGCTAGGATTGGAGAAAAAAACACCTTTAGGATAAGAATACTTTCAAAACTTCAAAACAGAAGAATTAGAAAGGGACTTACCCTCACAAGCTTCTTGGCAGAAGATGAATCAGGAGAAGTTGAACTATCCTTCTTTAATGCCTTCTATCTTCACAATAAAATTTTGCCGGGAAGATGCTACCTAGTCTATGGCAAGGCAGACTACTTTAGGGGAAGAGTTACCATGTCGAGTCCTGAGATTGAAGAAGTCGATAACTTAAAGAAACTTGGCAAGATTTCTCCTATATATAACTTAACTGAAGGTCTAAACAATTTTGTCTTTGAAAAAGTTGTTGAACAAGTAATAGGTGAAAATCTTTTTAGGGAAAACTTGCCAGGAGAAATTCTAGAAAAATATTCTTTTCTCGGCAAGAATGATGCCATAAGGGCCATCCACTATCCCAAGTCTAGAAAAAATTACATCCAGGCTAGAGAACGACTTATCTATGAAGAACTATTTTTGTTTGAACTTTCCATCTTAAAGAACAAGGTCCAAAACGAAAGACGAGATGCCATAAAGTTTGAAATCAAAGATCAGGTTTTTGATTTTATAAATAAATTACCCTTTAAGTTGACGGAAGGCCAAGATACAGTCATAAAAGAAATCTTCAGCGACATGAAAGAGGGCAAGGCCATTAACAGACTTATCCAAGGTGACGTTGGTAGTGGTAAGACAATTATAGCCATTATAATAATGTATCTTGCCTACTTAAATGGCTACCAGTCATCAATCATGGCGCCAACAGAAATTTTGGCCAAGCAACACTTTGAATCCTTTGTAGAATTACTAGAGCCACTTGGAGTAAAAGTTGGACTCTTAATAGGTTCTACTTCCAAGAAAGCAAAGAGAGACATCTTAGATAATCTCGAGATGGGATCCATCGACATCCTAATAGGAACCCACGCATTAATAGAAGAAAATGTAGTATTTAAAAAGCTTGGAGTAAATGTAATTGACGAGCAACATCGTTTTGGAGTTATTCAAAGAAATATGCTCCAAAATAAAAATAAGGACGCAGCAACTCTCGTTATGTCGGCAACACCAATTCCAAGGAGCCTTAGCCTTGTCCTATATGCAGACTTAGACGTCTCCATAATAAAGTCCATGCCAAAGGGACGAAAGCCAATAAAGACAATTGCTATAAATGAAAATATGCTGGAAAAATCTCTAGCTTTTATAAAAAAAGAATTGGCAGAAGGAAGACAGGCCTATGTAATCTGTTCTTTAATAGAAGAAAACCAAGATTACGAAAACTTACAAGCAGTGGAAAAAGTCTACGAAGAACTAAGTCAATACTTTAATGCTTTTAATCTAGGACTCCTTCACGGAAAGATGAAGGCAGAAGAAAAAAATCAGGTCATGAATGACTTTGCAGAAAATAAAATCAACCTCTTGGTTTCAACAACAGTAGTGGAAGTTGGAGTCAACGTACCCAACGCCAGCGTCATAATGATTTACAATGCGGAGAGGTTTGGCCTCTCAACCCTCCACCAACTACGAGGAAGAGTTGGAAGAGGGGACCAACAATCCTACTGCATCCTCTACAATCTTTCTAAAAGTGAAATTTCTTGGGAGAGGATGAAGATAATGACAGACTCCAATGATGGATTTTATATTGCAAACAAGGACCTAGAGCTTAGAGGCTTTGGTGACATACTTGGTACAAGACAATCGGGAATGCCAAACCTAAGACTTGCTGACCCCTTTAGGGATGAGACAATTTTAAAATACGCAGCAGAGGATGTGAAAAAAATCCTAGGAGAGGATCCAAACTTAGAAGGCGAAAAATATTCCTACCTAAACAAAGAAATCACTGAATTTTACTCAGATTTGAACTAAATATCTTTTAAATTATCCTTTCTTATGGTAAAATAAAACTAATTTGGAGGCTTTATGAGAATAATTTCAGGAAATAGAAGGGGACTCAAATTAATAGCTCCCAAGGGACTAGATACAAGGCCCACAGAAGATAGGGTCAAGGAATCGGTTTTCAACATCTTGGGACAAAACTTCTTTGACGTCACAGTCTTAGATTTGTTTTGTGGTTCCGGAGCCAATGGAATAGAATTTTTATCAAGGGGAGCTGAAAAAGCTTACTTCGTTGACAAGTCAAAAGAAGCCATAGACTGTGTGAAGAAAAACCTAGACAAGGCCAAACTCACAGACCAGGCAATAGTCATAGAGAACCACTTGAACCAAGCTATGAAAAATCTTGACACAGAATTCGACTATATCTACATGGATCCACCCTTCGAAAGACGAGACTTATACAAAAAAGCCTTTAAACTAATAAGAGAACATAGAATACTAAAGCCCAATGGAAAATTAATTGTGGAGTACAACACAGACAAGCCACTCTTAATAGGCGAAGGCTTTGTAGAAATAAAAAACAAAAAATATGGAAACACATCAATTTCCATATGCGGATGGGATGAAAATGAAAGTAATATATGCAGGTAGCTTTGATCCAGTGACCAATGGCCACCTAGACATAATAAAAAGAGCAAGAGAGATTTTTGGAGAAGTCATAGTTGCAGTCCTAGACAACACTTCAAAAAATGGCCTCTTCACAGTAGAAGAGAGAAAAGCCCTCCTTCATGAAGTCTTAGATGGCATGGAGGGGATTGAAGTAGATTCCTTTGACGGACTCTTAGTAGAATATGCAAAAAAGAAAAACTGCAAAGTAGTTGTTAGGGGCCTTAGATCAGCAACAGATTACTTCAGCGAATACACACTTGCTATGGCAAATAAAAATTACAAAGACAGCATAGAAACAGTTTTTTTATTGTCATCCAATGAAAATTTATTTGTGAGTTCATCACTTGCAAAAGAAGTAGCCAACTTTGACGGAGATACAGATTTATTCGTGCCTCCTATTGTAGGAGAAGCTATGAAGAAAAAATTACTTAGGAGGAAGATATGAATTTAATTGATTTAGTTGAAGAATTAGAAGACCTTGTGGAAACATCATCACAAATTCCACTAACAAGCAAGGTAATGGTAGATAGGGAAGAGTTTTTAGAAATTGTTAGCGAACTAAGAACACAAATCCCTGGAGAAGTTTCAGAAGCACAAAGAATTGCTCAAGACAAGGAAGACATTATCAATGGAGCTCACGATGAAGCAGACAAGATTATCTCTGCAGCAAGAGCACATTCAGAAAAGATTATTGACGAAAACGAACTTGTAAGGCAAGCAAATGAAAGAGCAGCTGAAATATTAAAATCTGCAAAAGAAGAGTCAACTCAAATAAGAGAAGGCGCAAGAGATTACGCAGACGAACTACTTGAAAATACACAAGTAAACCTTTCAGAAATTATAAAAATGCTTAACGAAAATAGACAAGAGTTAAGAGGATAAATAAAGAGATAGACCTGAGTTAAAAGCTCAGGTCTTTTTTGTTAAAGGTAAAAATTTAAATAAAATTTTATTTTAGTATTGTACAATTAATTTGAAGCGAAATTTTAAAATTGGAATTTAAGATTATGAACTAAAAATTATTTGTGACTTGATAAGTTTTTATAATTTTATTTTTATTTCAACTTTGTGTTTTTTATGACTTAATAAATTTTAAGGAGTCTGTAAATTTTTATGAATTAATAGTTTTTTATAACTTTATAATTCTTTACGACTTTATAAATTTTTACGTCTTCATATTTTTTTATTTGTAAATTTCAATCTTAGGAGCTTTATAAATTTTTTTGTGTTATAATATTCAAGGAAAGAACTTGAAGGACCGAGGGAATCTCGGTCTTTTTTTATTTTTAAAAATAGATTAGGAGAATATATTGAGATTTAGTGATTTAAATTTATCTAAGGAAGTTTTGCAGGCAATTGATGATATGGGTTTTGAAAGTCCATCTGAAGTACAAGAGGGGACTATTCCCCTTATTTTGGAAGGCCGTGACGTACTTGTTCAAGCTCAAACTGGTACTGGCAAGACTGCTTCTTTTGGGATACCGATGATTGAAAGAATTCAAGATGATTGCGATGGCATGCAGGGGCTTGTTCTTGTTCCAACAAGAGAGCTTGCAAGGCAGGTTTCTGATGAGTTGAAAAAATTAGCAAAGTATAAAAAATTCATTAGCATTGTGCCCATTTATGGTGGCGCTGATATGGGCAAGCAACTGCGTGACCTCAAGAAGGGCGCAGATATTGTAGTTGGAACTCCTGGAAGAGTCATGGACCACATGAAGAGAAAGACTATTGTGCTTGATGACTTAAGGTTTTTGACTCTTGATGAGGCTGACGAGATGTTTGACATGGGCTTTAGGGATGACATGAAAACTATTATCGAGAAGACCAACCCTGACAGGCAAACTTTATTTTTCTCAGCAACTTTTGACAACGACATAAAAGAATTTTCTAGGCTTTATCAAGTGGATCCTGCTAAGGTAATTATTGAAAAGAAGGAGCTCACTGCTGAGAAGATTGAGCAATTTTATCTTGAACTCAATAGGAATATGAAGACAGAAATTCTTAACAGGCTCATCCTCATCCACAAGCCAAAGAAGTCTATAATCTTCTGCAACACTAAGAGGATGGTAGAGGCTCTAGAGCTTGAGATTGCTCAAAGGGGTTACAAGGTTGACTCCCTTCACGGAGACATGCGTCAGTCATCAAGAGACAATGTTATGAAGAAGTTTAGAAATGGGACTATTGATGTCTTAATTGCCACTGATGTTGCAGCTCGTGGACTTGACGTTTCTGACATTGACCTTGTCTTTAACTACGACCTGCCACAACAAGCTGAGTATTATGTTCACAGAATTGGACGTACTGCCAGGGCTGGCAAGAAGGGTGCATCTTTTACCTTTGTAACAAGCAGAGACTTCCCAAAATTTAAGGAAATCGAAAAGTATGCAAACATAAAGATGGAAAAGATGAAGCTGCCTACTAAGTCTGATGTTGAAAAAGAAAGTCTTGACAATCTCTTTGACAAGGTCAACAAGAATATAATAAGGGCTGAGGACCAAGAGAACTACACAGAAGTTTTAAACAAGCTTTTGGCAGAAGGTCACAGCCTCTACGACATTTCGGCATCACTTCTAAAGATGGTGAAGGAGTCAACTAACAAGACAAAGATCAAGGACCTTGATAGGGTGGACTATGGTAAGAGATTTGAAATGTCTAAGGAGCCAGGCTCTTCTAAGAGGAAGTCCAAGGACAAGGGCATGAAAAAAATTAAGGGACCAAAGATTTTTATCAACAAGGGCAAGAGGGACGGTCTTGATTCTCGTGATATTATAAGACTGCTTGGCAAACACACTGACCTTGCTCCTAGCGACATTGGAAGGATCAACATTATGCCTAACTTTAGCTTTGTAGAGATTCCAAAGAAGATGATTAAGGATGCCATAAGAGATATTGACGGCAAAAGTCTTAAGGGCAAGTCTATTAAGGCAGAGTATTCCGAAAAATAATTTTTAAAAGTTAATAAATTTTAAAAAGTAAATTTTAAAATTTCCCCAGGTGATGTCACTCACTTGGGGATTTTTATTTGCAAATTTTATTTATTTCAATCTTTGTTATAATAGACCTAGGAGGTTTTTATGGATAACAAATTTTTAATTATAGATGGAAGTTCTCTTTTCTTCAGGGCCTTTTATGCCCTTCCACTTCTTAAGACTAAGAGGGGACTTTATACAAATGCAATTTATGGCTTTGTAATGATGGTGGAGAATGCCATTGAGAAGGTAAAGCCAACTCACCTTGCAGTTTGCTTTGACATGAAGGGGAAGACTTTTAGGTCAGAGATTTACAAGGACTACAAGGGAACTAGACAAAAGACTCCCAACGAGTTGGAACAACAATGGCCACTTGTGCGTGAAATCTTAGGCCACATGAATGTGAAGATTCTTGAGTCACCAGTTTATGAAGCTGACGACATTGCTGGCACTCTTTCAAAGCTTGGGACTGAAGAAGGTTTTGAAAACTATCTTTTGACAGGGGACAAGGACTATTTTCAACTTGTAAATGAAAAGACTAAGGTCCTCTTCACTCGCAAGGGTATCACTGACATGGACATCATGACAGTGGAAAAGATAAAAGAAGATTATGGAATTGAGCCTCTTGAATTCATTGAGCTAAAGGCCCTAATGGGTGACTCTTCTGACAACATTCCAGGGATTTATGGGATTGGAGAAAAGACTGGTCTCAAACTAATTCATGAGTTCCACACTATTGAAAATCTTTATGACAATATTGATGATGTTTCTGGCAAGAAGTTAAAGGAAAAACTAATTGAGGGCAAGATGTCTGCCTTCATGAGTAAGAAGCTGGGAACAATTGTAAAGGATGTTCCTCTTGAAGAAAGTCTTGATGACTTCAAAAAAGTCGATTACGACTATGAAAAGTTATCAGAACTTTATCGTGAGTTTGAGTTTAACTCCATGTTAGACAGGCTTCCAGAAGAATATCGCAAGGAAGAAGTGGAGGAAATCTCCCAAGACAACTTTGAATTTGTTGAAATAAAAGACCTAAAGGAAATTGAAAAAGATTTAAAGGACAAGAAGTCCCTTGCCTTTAAATTTATTACTGATGGAAAGATTTATGAAGATGTTAAGCCTATCTATCTTGCAGTCAAGATGAAGGATTCTGAAGTTAAGTTTATTTCTTATGAGGACATAGACTTTGACTTCTTGAAGAAGCTTATGGAAGATGAAAAAGTCGAAAAACTTGGCTATTCACTGAAAGAAGACATAATCATCCTAATGGACCTTGGCATTGACATCAAAAATTATTCCCACGACGTTGAAATTGCAGAATATTTATTAAATTCTACTCAGTCAGACTATGACATTAATAAAATTTCCATGGCTTACTTTAAAAATGGTTACCTGGACCTTGAAGACCTACTTGGCAAGGGTGCAAAGAAGAAAACTTACGCTGACTTAGACAAGGATGACCTCTTTAAGTATTTTGCCTTTGTTCTAAATACAATTTACAGGTTGGAAGACCTTCAAAAGGAAAAAATTGATGAGGAGGAAATGACTTCTCTTTACCAAGATATGGAGCTACCTCTTGTTGAAGTCCTTGCGTCAATGGAATATGTGGGAATCAACACCGACGAGGCAGTCCTAGATGAAATTGACAAGCAAATTATTGAAAAATTAAAAACTTTGGAAGAAGAAATTTATGATGAAGCTGGAGAAGAGTTCAACATAAATTCGCCAAAGCAATTGGGAGTAATCTTATTTGATAAGATGGACTTCCCAGTTATCAAAAAAACTAAGACTGGTTACTCAACTTCTGCTGACGTCTTGGAAAAGTTACGTGGCAAGGGTGAGATAATTGACAAGATTTTGGATTACAGGAAGTTCTCCAAGTTGAAGTCAACTTATATTGACGGCTTAAAGGCTGTTATAAATAAGAAAACTAAGAGGATTCACTCAAGGTTTATGCAAACAGTAACTGCAACTGGAAGAATTTCTTCAACTGATCCAAATCTACAAAATATTCCAATAAAAACTGAAGAGGGAAGACTAATAAGAAAGGCCTTCTTGGCATCAGAGGGTGGAGTCCTAGTTGATGCCGACTACTCACAAATTGAATTAAGAGTTCTAGCTGCCCTATCAGATGACAAGGAGATGCTTGATGCCTTTAAGCATGGGCTTGATATCCATAGGAAGACTGCATCAGAAGTCTTTCATGTAGACTATGATGATGTTGACGACCGCCAAAGATATGAAGCCAAGGCAGTAAACTTTGGAATTGTTTATGGAATTTCTGATTACGGACTTTCACAAAATTTAAATATCCCAAGGAAGGCTGCCAAGGAATATATTGACAACTACCTTGGTCACTTCGTGGGAATAAAAGATTATATGGCAGAAGAAATTAAAAATGGCAAGGACAAGGGCTATGTTGAAACCATCTTCAAGAGAAGGAGATACATCCCAGAGCTCAACGCAAAGAACTTCAACATAAGAAGCTTTGGGGAGAGGATTGCTCTTAACACCCCTATCCAAGGGTCAGCTGCCGACATCATAAAAATTGCAATGGTGAAAGTTTACAATGAACTTAAGAAGAGAAATTTAAAATCAAAATTAATTATTCAAATCCATGACGAACTTGTTGTGGACACAGCAGAAGATGAAATTGAAGAAGTGAAGAAACTTATGAAGGACCTAATGGAAAACTCTGTGGACTTAAATGTAAAATTATCTGTGGACATGAACACTGGGGCAAATCTCTATGAATCAAAATAAAGTTATTGGACTTACTGGCTCTATTGCAACGGGAAAGTCACAAGTGTCAAATTATTTAAGGCAAAGAGGAGAAAAAGTAATTGATGCCGACTTAATTGCAAGAGAGGTTGTGGACCTTGAAGATGTTAAGGAAAAAATAAAAAAAGCTTTTGGAGATAATATCTATAAAGACGACAAGCTGGACAGGGAGGCTCTTGGAAAAATTGTCTTTAGGGATGAAGACAAGAGGAAGGTCTTAAATGAAATTGAGCACCCAGAGATCTATAGGATAATCTTGGAAGAAATAAAAAATTCCAAGGGCAGGGTCTTTGTAGATATACCACTTCTCTTTGAAGCCCAGCACCTAAATGAAAAATATGGCTTAGAATTTGATGAAGTTTGGCTCGTTTATGTAAGTAGGGAAAAGCAAATTGCAAGACTTATAAAGAGAGACAAGATAAGCAGAGGCTATGCCTTAGAAAAAATAAATTCACAAATTTCTGTTGAGGATAAAAAAATCATGGCAGACGTCATAATAGATAACTCGGGAAGTTTGGAAGAGACCTTTAGACAAGTAGAGGAAAACTTAAAAAAATTATAAAAAGAGATGTGTTGGGTTGACCTAACACATCTTTTAAATTGCAAAAAATATAAATGAGCATAAAAAAACTGACTGCTTACGCAATCAGTATCTTGGCAGGGGTAGCAGGACTCGAACCCACGGCACTTGGTTTTGGAGACCAATGTTCTACCAACTGAACTATACCCCTACAACAGATTACATAATAACAAATTTTTCATGACTTGTAAAGAGAATATTATATTTTGTAAAATTACATGTTATAAAAAATAACATAAACATTTACACGTGTTATTAATACGTATATAATTATAAACGTAAGGAGGAATTGTTTATGACCAAAACAAAGCCTTACAGAAAAGTTGTCAAAATTCTAAAAGATAATGGTTGGGTTCACACGAGAACTGATGGTTCTCATGAAATTTATGTAAAAGATGGGAAAGCTTGCCCTGTAAAGTGCAACAAAAAAGATATTCCATCAGGAACTTTAACAAGTATCGCAAGAATTACGGGGCTAAAATTTTAGCCCTGACAACTTACATAGAGGAGTGATTTTATGAAAGATACTTATACATTTCCTTGTATTATAAAATTTGACGAAGAAGATAAAATTTATTATGTAAGATTTCCAGATATTGAGGAAGCCTTTACAGATGGAGATAGCTTAAAGGAAGCGATTTATAATGCACAAGAAGTTTTAGGTCTTGTGATTTATGAAAGAGAGAAGATGGGTAGAGAAATCCCTAAAGCAACAGAGTCCATGATAAAGACTGGAGAGAATGAATCATTATCCTATATTTCTGTGTGGATGCCTCTAGTTAGAGACAGAATAGAGGAAAAATCTGTAAAAAAAACCTTAACCATACCAAAGTGGTTAAATGATCTTGCAGAAGAAAATAATATAAATTTTTCACAACTTCTACAAGTAGCTATAAAAAAATATATTGGGTTAAATTAAGAGTGGTAGAGCAACCACTCTTTTTTATTAATTAATAAATAAGAAATTAGAAACAAAAAATAAAGTTGAAAAACTTTCAAAATTCGATTTTACCCATTACTTTTATATATAAAAATCAAAAATCCTTGAAAATTTGATTTTTATAAAAACCCCCACTGGTTTTAATTCAGTGGGGTTATCTTTATTGCTTTGCTCTTCTGTAGCCAGCAGCTTGTGCTTCTTGTTCTGTATTAAAGAAAACTACATTTTTTTGAGATACCTTATTGTAATCTCTTCCGCCAGGAACGTGATAAATTTTGCTGTTCTTGTTTCCCTTAATCTTACCTTGACTTGTGTCGGTAATATAATTTTGATAGTTGTTAGTGCCATTTGGATTGCTAACAACTTTTTTAACTTCAGTAACTTTAGGTTTAACATCAACGACTGGAGGTGTTGGATTTTGTTGAACCTGGTATCCACTTCCAATAGCAACTGTTCTAGCTAGATTATCCCAAGTTACTTCTTGGCCAAAGGCTTCTGCAATTACCCTAATAGGAACAAGAGTACGACCATCGACAATTTTAGGCGCAACATCTAAGTCTTGTTTAGAATCTCCTTTTTGGAAAAAGTTTTGACCAATTAAAAAAATGAATTGCTCATCATCTTTTGAAATAGTTATTTGTTTTAAATCGCCATTCCAATCAACTGCTAGTCCAAGATTTTCAGATACAACCCTAAGTGGAACTAGGGTCCTTCCATTCTCAATAACAGGTGGGACATCAGTACTTACATAATCACCATTTATCCAAAGTTTTATGTCGCTATTTGCAAATGAATTTAGCGGCATAAATATTACAAATAAAAGGGCAATCAAGAATAAATTTTTTTGTTTTTTCATATTTCACTCCTCCTTAATAATATATAAACTCTAACTTTTAGAGAATATGGCTATTTAAAACTAGACTTGTGGACCCTTAATCCATAAATTGTTATTGCAAGGAAGAAAAGACTCAATATAGTAAAAGAATTAATATTTAGAATACTTGCAAGCAATAATAAGAGTATTGATAAGGGTAAGTTTACAAACTTAAAGATTCTCAGTGGTTTTTTTGAGCTTCCTTCTGGAAGATTATTAATTATTTCATAATATGACTTATAAGGATATAAGTTACTTTTATTTATTTTTTTATAAAGTTTGTAGGAATTTTTTTGGTTTTCCTTTGTTAAGTCGCCACTATAAAATAAATTGCCTGTTAAATCATAAAAATAAATTTTATTATCTTGAATTTCTACATGAGATAAGTCTTTGAAATATAATTTATATCCCTTAGGAAATTCATCAGAAATTTTAAATATCGAATCTTTATATAACTTTAAGCATTCCTTGTCATCGTTTCTTATTAATTCCCTCCAATTTAAACCATAATTATCTGACTTTGTAGTAGTTTTAATTTTGTTTTTAGCCTTTGATTTTTTAGGAATATAAATTAAGCTTGTAAGACCAAAGGTAGTTTTGTGATAAATTTTATTGTAAATTGATCTCTTTGGATTTTTTATAAATCCTATTCCTTTCTTTCCATAAAAGGGATTGACGGATCTCTTAAAAGCTCTTTTATATTTTGAAGTTGTTCTAGCCTTAAAAGATTTTTTAAGGCTTGGTTTTCTCATGCCAAATTTCATTTGGAACTCCTTTTAACAATTTACCATGAATACTTTTCCCTATAATTTAAATTATAGATTAAATAAAAGAGAATTCAAGAAAGCTTAACAAGTAATATTATTAAAACTTTAGGATCTCATTTTTTTTAGAGTTGAAAGTTTTAAGCTCTAATATTGTTAAAATAGCAATTGACTTGAATTTGTTTAAAAATTTTTTGTAACTATGATATAATTGTATATTATGAATTGGAGGTCAACATGAAAGAAAAATTAATTGGAATCAAAGATGAATCCATGCAACTTTTAAATGAAGTTAAGACAATTAAAGATATAGATGAACTGAAAGTTAAGTACTTAGGCAAGAAGGGTGAGATTACTCAAATCCTAAAAGGCATGAAGGATCTTTCTAAGGAAGAGAGACCTGTTATGGGTGCTCTTGTTAACGAAGTGCGTGAAGAGATTGAGAAGGCTCTTGAGGACAAGAAGGCTGAATTAAATGAAAAAATCTTGGAAAAGAAACTTCACGACGAGAGGATCGACGTTACTTTAAAGACTGATGATATTGTTTTAGGACATAGACATCCTCTAAAGAAGACTCTTGAAGATCTTGAAGATTTATTCACTCACATGGGCTTTACTGTTTATGACGGTCCAGAGATTGAAACTGTTGAGAATAACTTCGATCTTCTTAATGCTCCTAAGGACCACCCATCTAGGGATATGTCTGATACTTTTTACTTTAATAAAAATACAATTCTTAGGTCGCAAACATCTCCTGTCCAAATTAGGGCAATGAAAGAACATGGAGCTCCAATTCGCATGATATGTTCTGGTAGAGTTTTTAGGTCTGACGAAGTTGATGCAACTCACTCTCCAATGTTCCACCAACTTGAGGGACTTGTTGTTGATGAAAAGATTTCTGTTGCCAACTTAATTGACACTTTAAATTATTTTGTTAAGGCCTTCTTTGGTGAAGAAGTAAAGACTAGGTTTAGACCTCACTACTTCCCATTTACTGAGCCAAGTCTTGAAGTTGATACGACTTGTACTTCTTGTGGCGGCAAGGGATGTAGTGCATGTAATCACACTGGCTGGTCTATGGAACTTTTGGGATGTGGCATGGTTCACCCAAATGTTCTTAGAAACTGTGGCATTGATCCTGAAAAGTATTCTGGTTTTGCCTTTGGTATGGGTATTGACAGGATAGCAATGGTTAGGTACAAGATTACAGATATTAGAATGATGTTTGAAAACAACAAGAAGTTCTTGGAACAATTTTAAGGAGATATAAATGTTATTACCGATTAAATGGCTTAAAGATTATGTTGATTTCGATTTTGATGTAAAAAAACTTGCAGATGGACTTTCTAATTCTGGTTCTCACGTTGAATCCATTATTATTTCATCTGAAGGCTTAGATAAAATTGTAGTTGGAAGGATAGAAAAAATTGAAAACCACCCAGATGCAGACAAGCTTGTTATTTGTTCTGTTAATGTTGGTGACGAAGTCCTTCAAATAGTTACTGGTGCTAAAAATGTTTTTGAGGGAGCTATTGTTCCCGTTGCCCTTCACGGTTCTACTGTGGCTGGTGGCACAAAAATTAAAAAGGGCAAGCTTCGTGGAGTTGAATCCAATGGTATGCTTTGCTCCCTAGAAGAGCTTGGTTATGAAACTTCAGTTATTCCTAAGGAAGCTCGTGATGGTATTTTCATCTTCCCTGAAAGAACTGAAATTGGTGGATCTGCCATGGAAGCTCTTTTCATGGACAATGAAATTCTTGAACTTGAAATCACACCAAATAGACCAGACTGCTTAAGTATCATGGGAATGGCTGTTGAAACTGCTGCATCCTTTGACTTAAAGGCTAGACACAAGGAAATAAAAATTGAAAATCAAGTTGATGATTTTTCTGACTATTTTGACGATATTGAAATAGATACAGAAAACTGTACAAGATATTATTCAAAGATACTTAAAAATATAAAGATTGGACCTTCTCCACTTTGGCTACAAGCCTACCTAATGCAAGCTGGAGTTAGACCAATTTCAAATATTGTTGACCTTACAAACTTTGTAATGCTTGAATATGGTCAACCACTTCATGCTTTTGACCTAGACAGTCTTCACTCAAAAAAAATTGTGGTTAGGATGGCAAAAGATGGAGAAGAAACAGTTACTCTTGATGGAGAAACAAGAAAATTAGCGTCTGACGATATTTTAATTACTGATGGCCAAGAAATCATTGGTCTTGCAGGAATTATGGGTGGACTTGATTCAGAAATCACTGACAAAACTGTTAATGTTTTATTAGAAGGCGCAAACTTCAATAAAGAAAATATTAGGAAGACTTCAAGAAGACTTAACCTAAGAAGTGAAGCTTCTTCAAGATTTGAAAAGGGACTTGATCCTAATCTTGCAAAAACTGCTGTAGATAGAGTCTGCCAACTTGCATCAGAAATGGGAATTGCTGAGGTGGTAGATGGATCCAAGGACGTAGGAAACTTCTCTAAGGAAGAAAAAGAAATTAAACTTAGACACCAAAAGTTAGTTGACCTAATTGGTGTTGACTTCACAATTGAAGAAGTTGCAAATATTTTAAATAGATTAGAAATTGAAACAGAAATTAAAGGCGACTACCTTCTAGCAAAAATTCCAAGTGTAAGACTTGACCTTGACATAGAAGAAGACCTAATTGAAGAAGTTGCAAGAGTTTATGGTTACGATAAGATTGAACCTAAAAAACTTATGGGAACTTTGACAGTTGGTAGAAAACCAAGATTTAGAAATGTTGAAGACAGGATTAAAAATCTTTTAACTGGTCTTGGTTATTCTGAATTTATGACTTACTCCTTTGTGAGTCCATCTTCCTATGAAAAGGCAAATTACCAAGAAGATGAAAAAAACATTATAAGAATTCTAAATCCACTGGGAGAAGATTATTCAGTTATGAGGACAACTCTTGTTCCTTCAATGATTGACGCCCTTGCTAAAAACTATGTAAGAGGCAACGAAAATGTTGGTGGATTTGAAATTGGAAATACCTTCTTCCCAACAGAAGATGAACTTCCAAGTGAAAAATTAAAATTAACTATGGGCTTCTATGACCTAGGCGACTTCTACTACCTAAAGGAATCAATAGAAAAAATTCTTTGGTTCTTGGGCATTAATAAGATAGAAGTTAAGAGAAAAGAGGCAAGCTTCTTGCACCCAGGTAGGTCTGCAGAATTCCTATTAAATGGAGAAAGTCTTGGAGTATTTGGAGAAGTACATCCAAAGGTTCTTGAAAACTATGGCCTAAAGAAAAAGGCTTATGTTGCAGAACTGGACTTTGATAAAATCGTAGAAAATACAATTGACAATTACACTTACAAGGACCTTCCTAAGTACCCAACAATGAAGAGAGACTTTGCCTTCATTATGGATAGGGATGTTGACTCAGTTGACCTTGAAAAAATTGCGAAAAAATATGGCAAGGACCTTCTAGAATCCTTTAAGGTATTCGACATTTATGAAGGTGAAAATATAGAAGATGGGAAGAAATCTGTTGCCTTCTCCCTAGTATTTAGGGCGGCAGACAGGACTCTTGAAGAAAGCGAAGTTACAGAAATTTGTGAAAAAGTAGTTGCTGAGATTGAAAGTGAAATTAAAGCTAAACTAAGATCCTAAGGAGGCTATTATGTCCCATGCGAAGAGAATCGAAGTTAATATCGATGGCATGAAGTTTTATGTCATGGGTAATGACAACGAAAAGTATATTAAGGATCTTGCAGCTGACCTTGATGAAAAAATAAAGGAAACTGCGAGAACTAATTACAAATTGAATCAAGTACAAACTCTTGTCCTTTGTGCCCTTAATGTCCTAGATGACTTTGAAAAGATGAAGTCTGACAAGGACGACCTGGCAAGCACCAGCGATGACAAAAAGGAAATCATGGAGAAGATGGAAGAAATTAAAGATTTAAAGAAGCAGCTTTTGATTTTTGAAGAAGAAAATAAAAAGTCCAATAAGTCTTATAGGGACCTTCAAGAGAAAAATAATGACTTAGAGGACAGAAACAGGAAGCTAAATAGGGACCTTATGGATAAGAACCAGGCCCTAACAGAAGCTAAAGAAGAAATCAAAAAGCTTGAAGGAAGTATCTCTAATCTTGAAGAAAAAAACAACTCCGCATCGAGAAGGATAATTGATCTATCAAGAGAATTGGAAAATATTTATGAAGAGAAATAAATATGAATTGTTAGCACCTGCAGGTGATATGGCAGCTCTTAAGGCTGCTGTGTCAGCAGGTGCTAATGCCATTTATTTGGGTTATGATGAATTTTCAGCTAGGGCCAAGGCCAAGAACTTCAACAAGGAAGAACTTGAAGAGGCAATCGAGTACGCCCACCTAAGAGGGGTGGAAATTTATGTAACCTTTAACATTTTAATTGCAGACTTTGAAGTCAAGAGGGCAATGAAAAGTGTTAAGATGCTTTACGATATTGGAGTTGATGCTCTTATCCTTCAAGATATTGGGATTGCAGCAAAAATTAGGGAGGACTTCCCAGATTTTGAACTCCACGCATCTACTCAAATGGCAGTAAACAATTACTACGGAGCAAAATTTTTAAAGGAAATGGGTTTTTCAAGAGTTGTACTTGCTCGTGAAACTCCTATTTTTGAAATTGAAAAAATTAAAGAGCTAGACATTGATGTGGAGACCTTTATTCATGGAGCTCTTTGCGTGTCCTACTCTGGCCAGTGCCTAATGTCATCAATGATTGGGGGCAAGTCGGGCAATCGTGGCGAATGTGCCCAGGCCTGTAGGAGGTCCTATGAAATTATTGACTTTGATGGTAAAAAGCTAGCCAATAGACTTTACTATCTTTCTCCCAAGGACTTAAATACTCTTGATGATGTTGCAAAAATTATAAATGCCGGCGCCTATTCTCTTAAAATCGAGGGAAGGATGAAGAATCCTGAGTACGTCTACACAGTTGTTTCTTCCTACAAAAAATCTCTTGAAGGAAAATTAAAAATAGAGGACAGGGAAGATACTGTCCAAGTTTTCAACAGAGATTTTACTAAGGGACTTTTCAATGGAGACTTTGGTAGAAACTTCACTTCCTATGACAGGCCTGACAACAGGGGAATCGTAATAGGTAGAGTACTAGAAGTTGGAAAGAACTTTGCGAAAATAATTTTTGACACAGACATCTACGAGGGAGATGGACTAGAATTTAATTCTTCCAAGGGAAGATTTGGGATGAAGTCCAGGGAATTTTACAAGGCTGGACAAGTTTATCAAGTTGAACTATTTAAAAGGCCTCTTGAAAATTCAAAAATTAACAGGACCTACTCAAAGAAACTCTACGAAAAAATTGATGAGAAAATAGATTCCTATGACTACAAGAGAAAAGTATATGTGGACTTAAAGATTAAAATTGGAGAAAGTCCAAAAATTTATCTTAAGTCAGGTGACCTTGAAGGGTCTTACACCTTGGACAGGTTAGTTGAGCCAGCTAAAAAGGCTGGTCTTGAGAGAGAAAGAGTTCTTGAAAATATTTCAAAAACTGGAGACAGTATTTTTGAAATCGAGAATATAAATTTAGACCTAGATGACAATGCATTTCTTCCAATTTCTGCCATAAATGAACTTAGAAGAGAAGGTCTAAAGATTTTAGAAGATAAAATTTTATCTGAATCCATTAATAGGGTCCAAGTTGAAAATAATTTACAAGGTCACGAAATAAAAATAAAAGCAGAAAAATCTCTTATAAAAGTTTTCTTCAACAAGTTTGAGGACCTTAAGAAAGCAGACTTAAATAAAATTGACGAAATAATTATTAGGGCCAAGGACTTAGAAAAATTTAAAAAGTCTTACGGAGATAAAAATATTTCAATTTATTTGGATAAGTTTTATTCCTATGATGAGCTTGAAAGACTTAGAGCTTACATTTTAAAAAACAAAAACGTAAGAGGACTTTGGATAAATAATCTTTCAGAATACTATATCTTTAAAGATGATGGACTTGAACTCAACGCAGACCTTGGACTAAATATTTTCAATAAAAATTCATTAGACTTATTCAAGAAGCTTGGATTTAAGTCGGCTACTCTCTCTCCAGAGATGAACAGTGGACAAATTCAAAGTATAATTAAGAGACAAGACATGGAAGTCAATGTGATTTCTTATGGCAGGGTCCCAGTTATGACAATGAAGCACTGTCCTTATTCCATTGAAAAAAATTGTAAGGACGAGAGAAACTGTCCAAGCTGCAAGTTTAAGAACTACTTTTTGAGAGACGAAAAATCTGTGGACTTTGAAGTCTTGAGACAAAACACCTTTACAGAAATTTTTAACTCTTATCCAATTTTATTAGATGGCTATGTGAATAAGCTTAAAGAAAATAAAATCAGCCTTGTCTTATTGGCAGATGAGTTTACTGACCAAGTCATTGACTTATATAAAGATTACAAGGAAGAAGACTTTTACAAATTGAAAGAAAAACTAGAAGACAAGTACCAAGCAGTTACTAAGGGACATATAAATAGGGGGATTGTCAGTGGATAATTCTTTAAAAAGAGCATCAAAGACCTTGGAGTTTGACAAGGTCTTAGTTGAACTGAAAAAACTTGCCAGCGCAAGTATCACAAGTGAATATATTAACCGAGTTGAGATCTCTAGCCAATATGAGGTTGTTAAAAATAGACTTAACGAAACTCATGAGGCCCTAAAATTAATTATTGCCAAGGGGGAGCCTCAATTATTTGGCATTGTTGATATTAGATCAATAATTAAGAGGACAGAAATTGGTGGAGCCTTAACAGCTGGTGGACTCTTACAAGTTTCTGACTTTTTGAGAGTCTCTCGTGGGCTAAAGACTTATCTAAAGAAGGATTCTTATAACAGTGACGAAGAAGTAAAGTTAGAATACATTGACAAATTAATTGAAGATCTTTACACAGACAAGAGACTTGAAGATGAAATAAATTCAAAAATTATTTCTGAAGAAGAAATTGCTGACGATGCTTCTCGTGAACTTTTAAGAATTAGAAGGGGCATAGTAGCAAAGAAGGATTCCATAAAAAACAAACTAAATGGAATATTATCTTCTCATGCAGACTTCTTGCAAGATGCCATAGTTACTCTACGTGACGGAAGGTATGTTGTTCCTGTTAAGATTGAAAACAAGTCCAGGGTCAAGGGCCTTGTCCACGATATTTCCGGTTCTGGACAAACTGCCTACATTGAACCCATGGCAGTTGTGGAAGCCAACAACGACTTAAAAGAATTATATATAAAAGAAAATTTAGAAATCGAAAAAATACTTAAAGAGCTTTCAGAATTAGTTGGGGAGACTAGCGAAGAAATAAAATCAAACCAAGAGAAGTTAATCGAGCTTGATTTTATTTTTGCCAAGGCAAGGTTAGGTTTAAACTATCAAGCCAACATGCCAAAACTTAATCGTGAGGGTAGGATAAATTTAATAAAAGCCTACCACCCCTTCTTAGATAGAAAAATTGCAGTCCCAATAGACATAAACTTGGGGATAGACTTTACCTCACTTATTGTAACAGGACCAAACACAGGTGGTAAGACTGTAAGTATTAAGACAGTTGGACTCTTGACCTTGATGACACAATTTGGTCTCTTAATACCAGCTGATGAGGCATCGGAGATTGCAGTATTTGAAAAAGTTTTTGCAGACATTGGAGATGAACAATCCATTGAGCAGTCACTCTCAACTTTTTCATCTCACATGGTAAACATTGTCTACATCTTAAAAAATGTTACGCCAAACTCCCTGGTTCTTTTTGACGAACTTGGAGCAGGGACTGACCCAACAGAGGGTGCTTCCCTTGCAAGGTCAATTATGGACTTTATGCTAGAGAGAAAGATAAGATGCATCTCCACATCTCATTACAATCAATTAAAAATTTATGCACTGACAACTGATGGAGTTGCCAATGCCAGCATGGAATTTGATGTGGATAGCCTATCTCCAACTTATAGACTTTTAATTGGAGTCCCAGGCAAGTCCAACGCCTTTGAAATTTCTAGGAGGTTGGGACTTCCTGATGAGATAATTGGAGAGGCGAAAAAACTTTTAAGTTCAGAAAACATTGAGTTCGAGGACGTCCTTCAATCCATTGACGAGGACAGGACAAAAATTCGTGAGTATAGAGAAGAGCTTGAAAGAGAAAAAGCTGATTTAGAAAATGAAAACAAGAGGCTACAATCAAAAATTAAAAAGTTAGAAGATCAAAAGGAAAAGATATTAGAAAAATCTCGTGAAGAAGCCAAGAGACTTTTATTAAATACTAAAGAAAATGTTGATATAATTTTATCGGAAATAAATGAAGCAAGGGATAAAATAAGCTCTGAAAATTCTAAAAAAATCCAAGAGGCCCAAGACCTCTTGCGTGAAAGCATAAAAAATGCCAGAGATAAATCCGAACTTGAAATCACAAAGGCAGCCAACCCAATAAGAGAAATAAAAGTTGGCGACAAGGTGAGGACATCCCTTGGTAATCTTGCAACTGTCTTAGAGCTTCCAGATAAGAAGGGCAACGTCCTAGTCCAATCGGGCATAATGAAAATGAATATGCCAAAGGATTCTCTAACAAGGATTGATGTCCAAGAGGACACAACTAAGAACAATACCAGAAGCATTCTTAAGAACAAGGCCACAAACGTTAAGAGTGAAATTGACATCAGGGGCAAAAATTTTGAAGATGCCAAAGATATTGTTGATAAATATTTAGATGATGCCTATCTTTCTGGTTTAAAATCAGTTAGAATAATTCATGGAAAGGGCACAGGTGTCCTTAGACAAAAATTAAGAGAACACTTTAGAAATGTTAAGCTTATAAAGTCCTATAAAGATGCAGAATATAACGAGGGTGGCGACGGTGTAACTGTAGTTACCCTAAAGTAAGGAGTCAAGATGATAAATTTTAGAGAAGAAATAATAAAAATACTTGATGAAAAAATCGAGGGCCTTGATGCCAAAGAAATTGACAAGATGATAGAAGTGCCACCAAATTATGAGCTTGGTGACTTTGCCTTCCCAGTTTTCAGTCTAGCAAAGATTTATAGAAAAAATCCAGCTATGATTGCAGAAGAACTGGCAGGACAAATTGATTCAAAATATTTTGAAAAAGTTGAAAACAAAAATGCTTACCTGAACTTTTACATCAACAAAAGTATTTTAACAGAAGAAATTTTAGAGGAAACTGTAAACCAAAAAGAAAACTTTGGCAAGTCAGAAATAGGAAAGGGGAAAAATATTGTACTAGATTATTCTTCTACAAATATCGCTAAGCCTTTCCACATTGGTCACATTAGATCAACTGTAATTGGAGATTCACTAAAGAGAATTTATAACTTCTTGGGCTATAACACAGTTGCAGTAAATCATTTGGGAGATTATGGAACTCAATTTGGTATGTTAATCTATGCTTACAAGACATGGGGAAACAAAGAAGAAATTGAAAAGGACCCAATCCCTGAACTTTTGAAGCTTTATGTGAAGGTAAATGAAGTTGCAGAAAAGGATGCAGAAGTAAAAGAAGAATGTCGCTATTGGTTTAAGGAACTTGAAAATAAAAATGAAGAAGCTGTAAAAATTTGGAAGTGGTTTAGGGAGATTTCTCTAAAGGAATTCAACAGGGTTTATGATATGCTTGACATCCACTTTGATTCTTACAATGGAGAATCCTTCTACTCTGATATGTTACCTGGTGTAATAAAGGAAATTAGAGATAAAAACTTGTTAGAAGAATCAGAGGGTGCTGAAATTATTAATCTTGAAAAGTACGATCTTCCACCAGCAATCATTGTAAAATCTGATGGTACTTCAATCTATTTGACAAGAGACATCGCTGCTGCAAAATATAGAGAAGAAAACTACAAGCCAGATCAAATTATTTATGTTGTTGCAACACAACAATCTCTACACTTTAAACAACTTCGTGCAGTTTTAAAGGAAATGGGAGAAGACTTTTGGGATAAGATAAATCATGTTGCCTTTGGAATGGTTTCTCTTGAAGATGGAACTCTTTCTACAAGAAGGGGTAAAGTTGTTTACCTTGAAGATGTGCTCAACAAGGCAACGGATAAGGTTCGTGAAATTCTCGATGCAAGAGAAGAAGAGCAGGGTCAAAAAATTGAAAACAAGGAAGAACTTGCACAAACTGTTGGCATTGGTGCAATTAAATTCCAAGAACTTTTCAATGGAAGGATCAAGGACTATACATTTAACTGGGACAAGACACTTTCCTTTGAAGGTGAAACAGGACCTTATGTTCAATACGTTCATGCAAGAATTTGCTCTCTTCTTAAGAAGGGCGATTTTGATATAAATAATGAAATCGACCCAAGCCTACTAACAGAAGAAAGCGAAATAAATATTATTAGGAGCCTTTACAACTTCACTGACGTTGTTGTTGATGCTTGTGAAAAACATGAACCTTACTTCATCACAAGATACACTGTTGAACTTGCAAAGAACTTCAACAAGTTCTACAACCAAACTCAAATCTTAGTTGATGACGAAAAATTAAAAAACACAAGACTTATGCTTTGCTACGCAGTTAAGAATGTAATTGCAAGTGGACTTAACTTGCTTGGCATAAAAGCACCTGAAAAGATGTGATCTGATGAATTTTTTTGAAGACTTACAATTAGTTTATAATAAGGCAGGCAAGGATACCATTTTAAAAATAAAGAAGGCCCCACAATTTTTAATTTTTCCTTTTATATATGGAATTATTTACACTTTGGGATTTTTCTTTATTGGTAACTTCCTTGGAATCTTCCTTGGAGGACTAATGGGATTTGTTACACCACTTATGACGTCCTTAATCTTATCGAGCTATTTTTCTGTTTTAAGTGATTTGATTTACTACAATAGAATTAGTTTTAGAAATTTTTCAAAAACTTTTATGGAATACTTTGCATCAATTTACTCAGTGTTTTTTATCTTGATGATAATTTCATTTTTGATGCCAGCTCTAGGTGGGATGATGGGAGCTACTACACTTATTGGAGCAGTAATAACTCTTGCCCTTAATCCAATTGCTGAGTCAATTTATATTAGGGGAGAGTATTACACATCAGCCTATATTCACTCACTTGAGTTTATGAAGGAAAATTTTCTACTTTGGACTATACCATTTTTGATTTACCTTGGCATACTTCATCTCTTGGGATTTGATTTTGCCTTTATGATTACAGCAAATTCCATTGTAGACCTTCCACTTGGTCAGACGGTGATGACAGGGTTATCTTACCTAAATCCACTCGACCCACAAAATATTAAAATTTTACTTGCCAGCATCATCACAGGTGTCTATGCAATCTTTAGGGGTAACCTCTACAGGATATTAGTTGGTTCAACAAGAAGAAAGAGAGCCTATATGGGCGAGTTATAAAA
Organism: Peptoniphilus sp. Marseille-Q6390; assembly: GCF_965119475.1. Lineage (NCBI taxonomy): Bacteria > Bacillati > Bacillota > Tissierellia > Tissierellales > Peptoniphilaceae > Peptoniphilus > Peptoniphilus sp. Marseille-Q6390. The sequence continues at coordinate 430,651 of NZ_CBCPLS010000002.1, forward strand.
TTTAAATCAAGACTTGACTTCGGTCAGGTCTTTTTTTATTGCAAACTTTTTGTGATTTAATAAATTTAGTTTAACTATCAAAATTTAAATTTAAATTCAAAAGCTGATAAATAAAATCAAATTAAGATTGAATGAAAAAAATCTATTTGATAGGATTGAAGTATAAAATAAAATTGGAGGAATAAAATGAAAATAATTTCGTGGAATATAGATTCAATTAACGCAGCGCTAACAAGCGACTCAAATAGAGCTCAAATGTCGAGAGAAGTTCTCGCAACAATATTAAGAGAAGATCCAGACATAATTGCAATTCAAGAGACAAAACTTCCTAAGGGTGGTCCTAGTAAAAAACACAAGGAAATCTTAGCAGAAATGTTCGCCGACTACGACTATGTTTTTGTTTCATCAGAAGAACCTGCGCGAAAGGGTTATGCTGGCAACATGGCACTCTTTAAGAAGGGACTTGAGCCTACCGTAACTTTTCCAAAGATAGATGCGCCAGACACAATGGACTTTGAAGGAAGAATTATAACTTTAGAGTTTGACGACTTCTTCCTTACTCAAGTCTACACACCAAATGCAGGTGGCGAATTAAAAAGACTCCCACTTAGACAAATTTGGGACGAAAAGTATGGTGAATACCTATCAAGTCTTGATGAAATCAAACCTGTAATTGCAACGGGTGACTTTAACGTTGCTCACAAAGAGATTGACCTTGCCAACCCAGATGGCAATAGGATGTCAGCAGGCTTTACTGATGAAGAAAGGCAAGGCTTCACTAATTTATTAGACAGGGGATTCACTGATACCTTTAGACACATCCATGGAGATGTAGAAGGAGTTTACACTTGGTGGGCACAAAGAGTTAAGACTTCAAAGATAAACAACTCGGGCTGGAGAATTGACTACTTTATTGTTAGTGACAGGATCAAAGACCTTGTTAAAGATTCAAAAATGATTGACTCTGGAGAAAGACAAGATCACACACCAATCCTATTGGATATTAATTTGTAAAAAAGAGATTTAAAATGAAATCAAAATTTTTAGAAGAAAATGGAATTGCAAACTTAATAAGTGGAATGGAATATTCCCTTTCCTATGCAAAGGAGGGCGACAAGGTCAAAGACTATGTAGCTGATATGTTAAGGCGAATGGAAATCTCGCCAGATGAAATTTATTCTTGTATCCAAACCCACACAGATAAAATAGAATATTGTGATGGAGAAAGTGGAAGTGACTTTGTCTATGGAAGAAACTTTCCAGACACCGATGGACTTGTGACAGATAAGAAAAATCTTGCCCTCTTGTTAAAGTTTGCCGATTGCACTCCCATAGTTCTCTATGACAAAAATAAAAAAATTCTCTCAATAGTTCATTCTGGTTGGAGGGGAGCTCAAAAGAAAATTCCTAAAAAAGCCATAGAAAAAATGAAGAGGGACTTTGATTCAGACCCAAGTAATATACTCGCCTACATTGGTCCCAACATTGACATAGAAAACTATGAAGTTGGAGAAGAAGTTTATAAAGAGTTTAAAGACTTTGGGACCAGAGAAAAGTTCTTCAAAAAAATTGGAGGGACTTGGCATCTTTCTATGACTGATGTTAATAAGGAAATCCTACTAGAGTCAGGTATAGATGAAGAAAACATAGATGTCTGCAAGGAGTCAACTTACAAAAATTTAGACCTACATTCTGCAAGAAGAGAAGGTAAGGCCTATGGACTTAACTCCATGATAGTCATGATGAGATAAAATTGAAAATCTAGTTTTAATCTGTTAGTATTTAAAATATTATTAGAAGATAAATGAGATTAGAAATAGAGGAAAATTAATGGAAAATCTTTTTAAAGAAGAAATTAATAAAAAATTAAAAAATTTAGTTTTTATAGACTTAAAAGAAGAATACCACTTGGAAGATGTTAATCTGCCAGTGGGTTTTTCCTTGCCCATAAAGTTGGATTATCTTATAGAAGGAATAAAAGAAAAAGAACTTGAAGAAGAGATTAATCTTGAAAAAATAGTTGAAGCCATGGTCTACCTACTTGGAATTGACAGTGAATTTAAATACTCTAAAGACTATAAGGAAATTTTAAAAAAATTAAAAATAGATTTAAAAAATTATGCAATGCACAAGGCCTATATAAGTCAAGAAGAAGATCCCTTAGATTCCTATATCTTCTTAAAGGGTTATGAAGAAGTGGTAGGAGAAGACCCAGACATAATTTTTAAAGAAGCAAACATCTTAGAGGCACTTTACAATCAAATTCATGAAGAAGAATATGAGAAAAGTGAGAAGCTATTAAATTTTATAATTAAAAAGTACAACAAGGTCTTAAATTTAGATGAGACCTACTCGTTGGCATACTATAGGTTAGCTTACATCAACCTAGCGCTAGGTAAATTTATAAAGGCAAACATGTACTTTGAAAAGTTTATAAACCTGTCAAAAGATGAAGAACTCAAAGACCAAGTGAGAAAAGAATTAGAAATAATAAGAAACAATGTTAGTTTTGATTCAGCAAAAACTTATCTATCCTATGGGGACTATGACAAAGCATTAAATCAACTAGAAAGTATTAGTGAAGACTTTGATAAGGATGAATCCTTCTATTACACTTACGCACTTTCTTATTACAACATGGGGGACCTGGATAAGGCTGAAGAGTATGGGAAGTTATCAGTGGAAAAGAAAACCACAGAAGAAAATATAAACCTACTTGCTACGATCTATGCAGGAAGACAAGAGTTCACAAGATCAATTGAAATATTAGAACTTGGATTAGAAGAAATAGAAGACTCATATCCATTGAATTACAATATGGGAATAATCTACCTCAATATGAATGAAAAAGAACAGGGACTAGAATATTTAGAAAGAGCTAATAAGTTGAACCCAAATAAGGAACTAGAAAGCTTTATTAAAAATTTAAAAAACTCTTGACAGTTAAAAAAGAAAATAGTAATATATAGCAGTTGTCAAAAAAACAGCTGCTATATATTTTTTTTACAAAAAAGAATAAAAAACAGTTGACAGATAATTTTCTAGATGCTAATATATAGAAGTTGTCACTTAAAGACAGCAAAAAAACTACTGGTTAGTTAAGTAAAAACAAAATAAAAAAATTGTAAAAAATACTTGACAAAGAAAAAACGCGGTAGTATAATAAACAAGCTACTTCAAAAAGGTAGCAAAAGAAACATGATAATTAAATAGTGTGAAGATAAACAAATTCGTGATAGAATCACAGATTCTTGTCAAAGAATCAAAAAGCAAACCAGATATTCGTTTAGTTTTGAGAAAACTAATGAGTCATACAAATTTTTAATTGAGAGTTTGATCCTGGCTCAGGACGAACGCTGGCGGCGCGCTTAACACATGCAAGTCGAGCGATGAAACCTTAACAGAACCCTTCGGGGCGAAGATAAGATGGATTAGCGGCGGACGGGTGAGTAACACGTGAGTAACCTGCCTTAGACATTGGGATAGCCTCGGGAAACCGGGATTAATACCAAATGAAATCACATATGCACATGCATAAATGATCAAAGCTCCGGCGGTCTAAGATGGACTCGCGTCCCATTAGCTAGTTGGTGAGGTAACGGCCCACCAAGGCGACGATGGGTAGCCGGCCTGAGAGGGTGAACGGCCACATTGGAACTGAGAAACGGTCCAAACTCCTACGGGAGGCAGCAGTGGGGAATATTGCACAATGGAGGGAACTCTGATGCAGCGACGCCGCGTGAACGAAGAAGGCTTTCGAGTCGTAAAGTTCTTTTATATGGGAAGATAATGACGGTACCATAAGAAAAAGCCCCGGCTAACTACGTGCCAGCAGCCGCGGTAATACGTAGGGGGCTAGCGTTGTCCGGAATCACTGGGCGTAAAGGGTTCGCAGGCGGAAATGCAAGTCAGGTGTAAAAGGCAGTAGCTTAACTACTGTAAGCATTTGAAACTGCATATCTTGAGAAGAGTAGAGGTAAGTGGAATTTTTAGTGTAGCGGTGAAATGCGTAGATATTAAAAAGAATACCGGTGGCGAAGGCGACTTACTGGGCTCATTCTGACGCTGAGGAACGAAAGCGTGGGTAGCAAACAGGATTAGATACCCTGGTAGTCCACGCTGTAAACGATGAGTGCTAGGTATCGGAATAATTCGGTGCCGCAGTTAACACATTAAGCACTCCGCCTGGGGAGTACGTGCGCAAGCATGAAACTCAAAGGAATTGACGGGGACCCGCACAAGCAGCGGAGCATGTGGTTTAATTCGAAGCAACGCGAAGAACCTTACCAGGGCTTGACATACTGAGGACCGGTATAGAGATATACCCTCTTCTTCGGAAGCCTCAATACAGGTGGTGCATGGTTGTCGTCAGCTCGTGTCGTGAGATGTTCAGTTAAGTCTGGCAACGAGCGCAACCCCTATCTTTAGTTACCAGCATTTCGGATGGGGACTCTAAAGAGACTGCCGATGATAAATCGGAGGAAGGTGGGGATGACGTCAAATCATCATGCCCTATATGCCCTGGGCTACACACGTGCTACAATGGAAGATACAAAGGGAAGCGAAATAGTGATATTAAGCAAACCTCAAAAAGTCTTTCCCAGTTCGGATTGTACTCTGCAACTCGAGTACATGAAGATGGAGTTGCTAGTAATCGCAGATCAGAATGCTGCGGTGAATGCGTTCCCGGGTCTTGTACACACCGCCCGTCACACCATGGAAGCTTGTAATACCCGAAGCCTGCGAGCAAACCGTAAGGAAGCAGCAGTCGAAGGTAGGATAGGTGACTGGGGTGAAGTCGTAACAAGGTAGCCGTATCGGAAGGTGCGGCTGGATCACCTCCTTTCTAAGGAAAATAATCTTCACACTATTTTAATTATATATATGGGGGTATAGCTCAGTTGGGAGAGCGCCTGCCTTGCAAGCAGGAGGTCAGGAGTTCGAATCTCCTTATCTCCACCATGAATAGCATGAAAATGCTACTCTGAACCTTCTTTGAAAAAAGAAGAGAACCATAACAACTTAAAAACTAATCAAAATTTCTTAAACAAACAATTAAACTGGAAATAAACAGAAATGTTTATTAACAAAGGTCAAGTTAAAAAGAGCACTAGGTGAATGCCTAGGCACCAAGAGGCGACGAAGGACGTGACAAGCTGCGAAAAGCTACGGAGAGGAGCAAATATCCATTGACCCGTAGATATCCGAATGGGGAAACCCACCGTAAGGTATCCTATAGCCAATCCATAACTATAGGAAGCGAACCAGGTGAACTGAAACATCTAAGTAACCTGAGGAAAAGAAAGAAAACTCGATTCCCTGAGTAGCGGCGAGCGAACGGGGAAGAGCCCAAAGTGTAAAAAGAGACAATAGCCAGCCAAATAATCTGGGAAGATTAACCAAAGAAGGTAAGAGTCCTGTAGGCGAAAGCGAAGATATCCGACACAAAAGAGTACCACGGAACACGAGAAATTCAGTGGGAAGATGGGGGGACCACCCCCTAAGGCTAAATACTACTTGGTGACCGATAGCGAACAAGTACCGTGAGGGAAAGGTGAAAAGAACCCCGAGAGGGGAGTGAAATAGAATCTGAAACCTAGTGTTTACAAGCAGCGAAAGTGGCATACGCCACGATCGTGTACTTTTTGTAGAACGGGCCAGCGAGTTACGATTACTAGCAAGGTTAAGCATTACAGATGCGGAGCCGAAGCGAAAGCGAGTCTAAATAGGGCGAAAGTTAGTGGTTGTAGACCCGAAACCGTGTGATCTATCCATGAGCAGAGTGAAGTTGAAGTAAAATTCAATGGAGGCTCGAACCGGGTAACGTTTAAAAGTTATCGGATGACTTGTGGATAGGGGTGAAAAGCCAAACGAACACGGAGATAGCTGGTTCTCCTCGAAATAGCTTTAGGGCTAGCCTCTAGTAAGACATGAAAAGGGGGTAGAGCACTGATTGGTTGCGGGGCATGCATATGTTACCAAAACCTATCAAACTCCGAATACCATATCATGCGCTAGGGAGTCAGACTATGTGGGATGAGCTTCATAGTCGAAAGGGAAAGAGCCCAGACCATCAGCTAAGGTCCCAAAATTATAGTTAAGTGGGAAAGGATGTGGAGTTACTGAGACAACTAGGATGTTGGCTTAGAAGCAGCCACTCATTTAAAGAGTGCGTAATAGCTCACTAGTCAAGTGACTCTGCGCCGAAGATAACCGGGGCTAAACTATATACCGAAGCTATGGAACGAATAACGTTGGTAGAGGAGCAATGTATGAAGGACGAAGCATAAGCCGTAAGGCAGTGTGGACATCATACAAGAGAGAATGCTGGCATGAGTAGCGAGAGGTGAGTGAGAATCTCACCCGTCGAAAACCCAAGGATTCCTGAGCAAGGCTCGTCCACTCAGGGTAAGTCGGGACCTAAGGCGAGGCTGAAAAGCGTAGTCGATGGACAACAGGTTGAAATTCCTGTACCGATACAATCGTTAAAGGAAGTGGGGACGCAGGAGGATAATAAGAGCGCCCAGTTGGTGAGGCGTGCAAGCGCAAAGTCTGGAGAGTAGGCAAATCCGCTCTCCGAAAAGGATGAAGCGTAATGCGGATCGAAAACAAGTAGAGAAGCTTATGACTCCACACTGCCAAGAAAAGCCACTACAAGAGAAGTATCGCCCGTACCGTAAACCGACACAGGTAGGTGAGGAGAGAATCCTAAGACGAGCGGAAAAACCTTTGTTAAGGAACTCGGCAAAATGACCCCGTAACTTCGGGAGAAGGGGAGCCCCTGTAACAGGGGGCCGCAGTGAAAAGGCCCAAGCGACTGTTTACCAAAAACACAAGTTTCTGCTAAGTCGAAAGACGAAGTATAGGAGCTGACACCTGCCCGGTGCTGGAAGGTTAAGGGAAAAAGTTAGCGCAAGCGAAGCTTAGAACTGAAGCCCCAGTAAACGGCGGCCGTAACTATAACGGTCCTAAGGTAGCGAAATTCCTTGTCGGGTAAGTTCCGACCCGCACGAAAGGTGTAACGATTTGGGCACTGTCTCAACAAAGGATCCGGTGAAATTGTAGTAGCGGTAAAGATGCCGCTTACCCACGACAGGACGGAAAGACCCCGTGGAGCTTTACTGTAGGCTGAGATTGAATTTTGGGATTAAATGTACAGAATAGGTGGGAGGCAGAGAATTAGGTACGCCAGTATCTAAGGAGCCACCGTTGGGATACCACTCTTTTAATGCTAGAATTCTAACCTAACCCCATGAATCTGGGGAAGGGACACTCTCAGTTGGACAGTTTGACTGGGGCGGTCGCCTCCGAAAGAGTAACGGAGGCGTTCAAAGGTTCCCTCAGCACGGATGGAAATCGTGCGTAGAGTATAAAGGCAGAAGGGAGCTTAACTGCGAGACCAACAAGTCGAGCAGATGCGAAAGCAGGACTTAGTGATCCGGTGGTACCGAGTGGAAGGGCCATCGCTCAACGGATAAAAGCTACCCCGGGGATAACAGGCTTATCTCCCCCAAGAGTCCACATCGACGGGGAGGTTTGGCACCTCGATGTCGGCTCGTCTCATCCTGGGGCTGAAGTAGGTCCCAAGGGTTGGGCTGTTCGCCCATTAAAGAGGCACGCGAGCTGGGTTCAGAACGTCGCGAGACAGTTCGGTCCCTATCCGTCGTGGGCGTAGGAAATTTGAGAGGAGCTGTCCTTAGTACGAGAGGACCGGGATGGACAAACCTCTGGTGCACCAGTTGTACTGCCAAGTGCATAGCTGGGAAGCTAAGTTTGGAAGGGATAAGAGCTGAAGGCATCTAAGCCCGAAGCCCCCCTCGAGATGAGATTTCCCTCGAAAGATAAGACCCCTAGAAGAAAATTAGGTAGATAGGCTCAAGGTGTAAGTGTAGCAATACATTCAGCTAGCGAGTACTAATAGGTCGAAGACTTGACCAAAGAGTTAAAGGAAGATTAGTTTTTAAGTTAATCTGGTGAGAATAGGACAATGGACACACCTGTACCCATACCGAACACAGAAGTTAAGCATTAGTCCGCTGATGGTACTTGGTTGGCAACGACCTGGGAGAGTAAGTTATCGCCAGAAAGGGACAAAAGTCCCCAATAGTCTTAGGTAGCTCAATGGTGGAGCAACCGGCTGTTAACCGGTAGGCTGTGGGTTCGAGTCCCACCCTGAGAGCCATTAAAAAAGATAAGCCGGGGTGGCGGAACTGGCAGACGCACAGGACTTAAAATCCTGCGGTGGTTAAACACCGTATCGGTTCGATTCCGATTCTCGGCACCAAAAAGAAATAGTAGCCGGGTAAAAATGACGCGGGATGGAGCAGCATGGTAGCTCGTCGGGCTCATAACCCGAAGGTCGGAGGTTCAAATCCTTCTCCCGCTACCAAATTTTATAAGGCCCTGTGGTCAAGCGGTTAAGACACCACCCTTTCACGGTGGTATCCCGGGTTCGATTCCCGGCAGGGTCACCAAGATGGACGCATAGCTCAGTTGGGAGAGCATCTGCCTTACAAGCAGGGGGTCATAGGTTCGAGCCCTATTGTGTCCACCAAAGTTGGCCTGGTAGTTCAGTTGGTTAGAATGCCAGCCTGTCACGCTGGAGGTCGTCGGTTCGAGCCCGATCCAGGTCGCCAATTAAATTTATATAGCAAATTTGTTTCAAATGTGTTATGATTAATAAGTGAGATGCTGGTGTAGCTCAATTGGTAGAGCAACTGACTTGTAATCAGTAGGTTAGGGGTTCAAGTCCTCCCACCAGCTCCAAAAAATCTTATAGGGACTTACAACATGGAGGAGTTCCCGAGTTGGCCAAAGGGGACGGACTGTAAATCCGTTAGTTTAACTTTCAGTGGTTCAAATCCACTCTCCTCCACCAAAAATTTTATATAAGATAATTATTATGCGGATGTGGCTCAGTGGTAGAGCATCGCCTTGCCAAGGCGAGGGTCGCGAGTTCGAATCTCGTCATCCGCTCCATTTTTTTATGTATCCTTAGCTCAGCTGGATAGAGCGTCTGGCTACGGACCAGAAGGCCGGGGGTTCGAATCCTCTAGGATACGCCACAAAAACTTGTAATTTTTATTACAAGCTTTTTTTTGCCCATGCAGGAGTGCTGGAATCGGCAGACAGGCATGTTTGAGGGGCATGTGCGAGAAATCGCGTGAGGGTTCAAGTCCCTCTTTCTGCACCATGAAGACTACTTATTGACTTAAGTAGTCTTTTTTTATTGCTTTTAAAAATTTCACTAGCTAGCTGAGTTAATTAATTTCAATAAAAAACTTGGATTACTCCAAGTTTTTAATAAATTTATAATTTGATTTATTGTATTCTAAATGTTTTAATCTAAAAGTGTGATTTGTTTATAATTACAATTTTCTCAGGACCTCATCTTCCAATGTTTGTTAATTCTAGGTCTAATATCTTCTTGCATAGGTCTTTTTGGTTTTCAAAGACATGGCCTTTGTAATATAGGATTAGGATTTTTGAAGGGCTTTTAAGTTTACTTTTGTTTTCTAAGTCTAATGGGAAGTCTTTTTTTAATATAAAGTAGCATTTATTATTATCATCGTATAGGCCATCTTCTGTATTTATTTTTATGACAAAATCTTTTTTATATTCTTTTAGATCCAAAAATGAAACTTTTTCTTCCAAACTATTAAAAATTTCTAGGTTATACAATCCTCTTGATGCAAAGTAGTCTTCTGGATAATTAGTTTTTCCTCGTAAGACTATGGTGTTTCCCAATAATTCAAAATCTTCTAAGGTAAAGTCACTAGATGACACATCAAAACTAAGTTTTGATTTCAAACTTTCCCTAATTTTTTCATCTAATAAAATTAAATTATTTAGACTTTCTAAGGAGTAGTCCAAGATCCTATCCATTGATGACTTGTCGCCCTCTATAAACTTTTTGAAAAGTGATTTTATTTTAATCCCTTGATAGTCTTTCTCTTTTGATAAGTTAGAAGTGTCTAAAAAATTTTCTAAAAGAACTCTGTTAGAATGTGATGGAAGTTTGAAAACAAAGTTGTAGGATTTTGTAACTTCTTGAAGATCAATAAATTTAAAATCAAAATCTTTTGAGAAATACATTTGGCTCTTGGTCTTTAAAAATCCTAAGTCAAAGGACTTGCCTGCATAAGTTATAAAAACTTTCCCGTCAATAAGTGGAAGGATTTCTTCTAACAAAAATCTTTCGTCTTTAAAACTTTCCACATAATAAATTTTTATTTTATCAGAGTCCTTCTCTGCAAGACCAATGGATATAATTGAGTCCAAGTCTCTTGAGAGTCCTGATGTTTCTATTTTTAAATAATTTCTCTGTGGTGGAGAAATTTCTCTTTTTAAAACTTTCACGTTATCACCATCTTAAGTATAACATTAAAAATTTTTTATTCTTATAAAAATTCTCATTAAATAGTCTCAAGGTTAGAAATCAACCTGCAAGTCATGTTATAATATAGAATTAGTAGAAAGTAAGAATAGATAGAAGGATGTTATATGATATATTTAGATAATTGTGCAACTACAAAACCTGACAAAGAAGTTGTTGAAGTAATGATTAAGGCTCTTACTGATGACTTTGCCAATCCGTCTTCACTTCACAGCTTTGGTCACAGGGTTGAAAAGGAAATAGATGTCGCAAGGAAGAATGCAGCTAGCCTTATTGGAGCTCAGGCAGAAGAAATTTATTTCACTTCTGGAGGGACTGAAAGCAACAACATTGCCGTTCATGGTGCAATAGAAAAAAACAAGAGAAGGGGCAAGAAGATAATAACTTCTGCCATTGAACACGCATCTATTGACGACCAATTTAAACACTATAGGGAAAGGGGATACGAGGTTGTCTATCTTGATGTAGATGAAACAGGTGCTGCCGACATAGAAAAGTTTAAGGAAGTCATGGATGAGGATACAATACTAGTTTCTCTCATCTATGTTCACAACGAATTGGGAACTGTTAATAGGGTCAAGGAAATTTTTGAAATTGCTAAGTCTATTAACAAGGACGTTTTTTGCCATGTTGATGGAGTCCAAGCAGTTGGGAAAATTCCTGTAGATGTTAAGGACCTAGGCTGTCATACTTTTTCTTTCTCATCTCACAAGATTTATGGACCAAAGGGAATGGGAGCCCTTTATAAAAGAAAAGATGTTAATATAAATAGCCTTGTAATTGGTGGAGGCCAAGAAAAGGGTCTTAGGTCAGGAACCGAAAATGTGCCAGGCATTCTTGGCTTTGGCAAGGCCTGTGAACTAACAAAGAGAGACTTAGACAAGAGACTTGCTCACGCAAACGAAATTAAAGAATATTTACTTAAGAAGTTGGAAGAAAATCTGGAAGACTATAAGATCAACACTCCAGAATACTCCACAGACTTTATTGTTTCTCTTTCCATATTAGATATTAGGGCAGAAGTCCTCCTTCACTACCTAGAAGGGGACGAAATTTATATTTCAACTGCCTCTGCTTGCACCTCTAATGGGACTCACAAGTCTACAACTCTTGAACAAATTGGACTTTCTAATAAGTATGCTGAGGGAACTATAAGAATTTGTACTTCTAAGGACACGACAAGGGAAGATATAGATATTTTTGTAGAAAAATTAATAAAATATGTTGATGAAATAAGAAAAATAATGAGATAGGTGATTGAATGAAAAAAGTTATGGCACTTTCACTTGGGGAAGTCATCCTCAAGGGGAAAAACAGGCACAGGTTTATAGAGAAGCTAATTAAATCTGTTAAGAGAAATCTTAGAAATCTCGACCACGGAAGAATTTACCACAACATGGGTAAAATCTACGTGGAAGTAAGTGGCGACAATGAGGATAAATTAATAAATAGATTAAAACACGTTTTTGGGATTGTCTATATTGCGCCAACTTATGAGGTAGAAACAAATTGGGAGACAATTGAAGAAGCAGTTGTAAAAATTGTAGATGAAACTTTAAAAGACCATCCAGAATACAAAAATTTCAAGGTTAAGACAAATAGGGGGGATAAAAAGTTCCCACTTAATTCCATGGAAATTTCTGCAAAAATTGGTGGCATGGTATTAAAGAACTTTGACATCAAGGTTGACGTTCATGAACCAGACTTTTTTGTTTACTGCGATTTGAAAAAGGATACCTATATTTATGTAGATAAGATTAAAGCACATGGCGGACTTCCAACAGGAACAAATGGCAGGGGACTTCTTCTCCTATCAGGGGGGATTGACTCTCCAGTTGCAGGATTTTTAATGGCGAAAAGAGGAGTCCTAGTGGATTGCCTTCACTTCCATTCCTATCCCTTCACATCTGAAAGAGCAGAAGAAAAGGTTAAAAAGCTTGCAGAAGATATTTCAAACTTCTCAGGAGAATTGACTTTTTATTCAGTAAACATCTTGGATATCCAAAAGGAAATAAATATGAACTGTCCTGAAGACGAAATGACTATTATTTCAAGAAGGTTTATGATGAGGGTTGCAGATAAGATTGCAAGAGACAATGGTTATGACTGCATAATCACAGGTGAAAACTTGGGACAAGTTGCATCACAAACTATTGACGGCCTCAAGGTAACTGACGCTATCACAGATAAGATAGTCTTTAGACCTCTTATTGGAATGGATAAGGTAAATATAATTGACATAGCCAAGGACATAGATACTTATGAGACATCAATCCTTCCTTATGAAGATTGCTGTACAGTATTCTTGCCAAAACACCCACTTTTGACTCCGACAATTGATGGAATAGAAAAGTCTGAAGAGCCACTTGACTGTGACAAGTTAGTGGAAGAAGCCATAGGTAAAATGAAAATTGAAAAAATAGGAGGAAGCGATGAAGAATAAAAACAGGGGCGGCGCTGGAATTATTGCCATTATAGCCGTAGTTGTTGTAATTGCAATTTTTTTCGGTGGCCAATGGAACAATCTAGTTAAGCTAGATGAAGATGTTAATGGTGCTTGGGCACAAGTCCAAAACCAAGTAAAAAGACGTGCTGACTTGATTCCAAATATTGTAGAAACTGTTAAGGGTTACGCAGGTCACGAAAAGGAAACTTTCACAGAAATAACTAAGGCTCGTGCAGGTGTTACTGAAGCATCTTCACCTAAGGAACTTGCTGAAGCCAACGACAACTTGACAGAAGCTATTAGTAGACTTAATGTTGTTGTGGAAAATTATCCTGAATTAAAGGCAAATCAAAACTTTTTAGACCTACAAGCACAACTTGAAGGAACTGAAAATAGGATTGCCACAGAAAGAATGAGATACAACGAAACAGTTAAGACTTACAACCAAAAGGTTAGAAGGTTCCCAACAAATATAATTGCAAAAATATTAGGATTTGGACCAAGAGATTATTTTGAAGTTTCAGAAAAGGACAATCAAGTACCAGAAGTTAAGTTTTAGGTGATTGCTATGAAAAAATTGTTAGCCACAATTTTATTTGTATTCACTTTGGTCTTTAATGTCTACGCTTTTGACAAGGACCAAATGCATTACAATGTCTATGACGAGACAAACACCCTAAGCCAAGAGACTATAGACTATCTGAACAAAACCACTTATGACTTGAAAAAGAAAACTGGTGGAGAGATAGGGGTTGTTATTGTAAAAAGCTTAGAGGGTAATAGCCTTGAAGAGTATGCCACAAAGATTTTTAATGATATAGGGATTGGCGACAAAGACAAGAACAATGGAGTCCTAATCCTACTTGCCCTACTTGATGATAATAATAAGTTGGTAAAAATAGAACCTGGCTATGGAGCAGAAGGATTTATTACTGACGCTTATGCATCGAGAATCACTAGAGCAATGGCGAGGGTTGTTGCTGAAAATGAAAATGACAGACCCTTTGAGAAGGCAGTCCTTGAAGGATACGCTCAAATAATAAAATTATATGAGGGAGAATATGGCGTTGACATTGTGGCAAGAGAGCCACAAGAAGCCATTGATTATTCTGACGACGATGATTATAGAGAAGAAGATCCCTTCTTGGCGATTTTTAAATTAATCGTCATCATTGCTATCATTTCTTTAATTTTTAGAAATAAAAATGATGATGGACCTGGTGGCGGAAGTGGACCAGGAAGTAGGAGAAGACAAAGACCAGTAATCTTCTGGGGGCCAGGTTCCTTTGGAGGCTATGGTGGCTTCGGAGGATCAGGTGGTTTCGGTGGATCATCTGGCGGATTTGGCGGCGGAGGCTTTGGAGGCTTCGGCGGAGGAGGTTCCTCTGGTGGCGGAGGTGCCAGCGGAAGACTTTAATCAAGAGCCAAAGATAAGAGAAAAAATTCCAATCAAAAGAATTTGATGGAGAAAATAAATTAAAAGAGAATGCCTGCCCATGATATTGATAATATTGTGGGAGGCTTCTTTTTTTGTAAATTTTACTAAGTCAAAGAGGAAGTAGCCCATGTAAAATAAAAATATCCAGGGGATAAGAGGGAAGTAGTCTCCTGATGAAAACTTATCGCTTGGTAGACCAAGTATAAATAAGTTCAAATCATAAAGGAACTTGGGAGGAGTAATCTTTCCAAATAAAATATTTCCATAGTAAATTCTCTTTAGGCTAACAAATAAAATTGCATTTATAATAAGTCCAATCCTTGGGCTTATTTTTTTTATGTAATTTTTTATAAGTATGTGGATCAAAGTCGCAAGTGCAAAGAAGTGAATGATGCCAAAATAAATTGCATCTTCTTTGGAGTAGATGTAGGACCCAAGAGTGATTAAGAGAGCAAGTCCAGCTAAGATTAAAAATTTCTTTTTAAAATTATTGGAAAAGTGACTTGAGTAACCTGAAATCAATATAAAAGAAATGCAAATATATTGTTGGTAGTAATAAAAGTTGTGGTTGAAGTTAAAGCCATAAAAATTTTCAAGGTCAAAGAGACCGTGATAAATTATCATATTTATAATAGTAAAGCCACGCAAAAAATCTATGGCATTGTATCTTTTCTTAATTGTATCCATTCTTACACCTCAGAAAAATTATAACACAAATAAGGGAGTGGAAACTAAGAGTAAGATGTTGACTTGATAAAAATTATGAATTTGTAAAAGATATGAAGTTATAAAAACTTATAAAATTGTAAACAAATACTTGTTGAGAAATTTTTATGTTCTTCTAGTTTTTTATTTAAAATTATTTAGTCATAAGATAGATGTAAAATCCCTTTAAGATAAATCCCACAAGGATTCCAAAAATAAAAATTAAAAAATTTTTCATAAGTCCCTCCTTAATAAATAAAATATATTAAACATAGAGGGGAAGCAAGAAGAAAATGATTATAAAATAAAATTATTTAGTAAATTATATTTTACAAAAAATTTAATAAAATAAATTCCAGAATCTATTGACTTTAAATATCTTAACATTTATACTCTAATGAGTTTAATAATTTAAGTAATTTGTTTAATATTATAGGTGATGCAATGAATATTGGAAATAAAATAAGAGAAATGAGAATTGAAAAAGGACTTACTCAAGAGGAGCTGGCAGACAGGTCAGAACTCACTAAGGGTTTCATTTCTCAAATCGAAAGAGATTTGACATCGCCATCTGTCGACTCTCTTTTAGATATACTTGAGGCCCTTGGTACTGACCCCGGCCTTTTTTTTAAGAGGGAAGAAAATGAAAAAATAATCTTCAATGAAGAGGACTTTTTTGAAAGTGAAAATGAAGAACTTAGCTATGTCTTAGACTGGGTTGTTCCCAATGCACAAAAAAACCAAATGGAGCCCATGAGGATTTTAATTAAACCCGGTGGAAGGTCCAAGGAGGTCCAGCCCTATGAGGGTGAGGAGTTTGGCTTTGTCCTAAGGGGATCTGTCAAACTCTATTATGGAAGTGACGAGTACAAGGTGAAGAAGGGTGAGTGCTTTTACTTTAAGGCGACTAAGTCACATTATTTAACAAATGAAGGAAAGTGCGATACTGAGATTTTGTGGATATCATCTCCACCAAATTTTTAGGCGGTGAAATATGGAAAATTATGTAATTGAATTAAAAAATATTAGCAAGAGCTTTGGCGACAATGTAATTTTAGAAAATTTTGACTTTAAGGTAAAAAAGGATGAGTTCCTTACAATTCTTGGACCATCAGGTTGTGGCAAGACTACAATTTTAAGATTAATTGGTGGTTTTGAGGAGCCAGATGAGGGACAAATTCTTTTTAATGGAGAGGACATAACAAACAAGGAAGCCTATGAGAGAAGAATCAACACAGTTTTCCAAAAGTATGCTCTCTTTCCTCACATGAATGTCTTTGACAACATTGCCTTTGGCCTAAAGATTAAAAAGATGGACAAGAAAGTCATCAAGGAAAAGGTAAAGGAAGTTTTAAAGCTTGTTAACCTTGTGGGTTTTGAAAACAGAGAGATAGAGTCCCTATCAGGTGGTCAACAACAAAGAATTGCCATTGCAAGAGCTCTTGTAAATGAGCCAGACGTTCTTTTGCTTGACGAACCACTTGGAGCTCTTGACTTAAAACTAAGACAGGCCATGCAGATTGAGCTTAAGAGAATTCAAAAAAGTGTTGGTATAACTTTCATTTACGTAACTCACGACCAAGAAGAAGCCCTTTCCATGAGTGACACTGTTGTTGTTTTAAACAACGGCGAGATCCAACAAATGGATAGTCCAATAAATATTTACAACGAACCAAAGAATGCCTTTGTCGCAGACTTTATTGGCGAATCAAATATTATTAAGGGAAGGATGCTTGAGGACTTCAAGGTAAGATTTTTAGATTATGACTTTCCTTGCGTTGACAAGGGATTTAAGGTCAATGAAGATGTTGAAGTAGTAGTGAGGCCTGAAGATGTTATCTTAGTTGACGAAAACTACCAAGTTGAAGGGACTGTAACAAGTCTTGTCTTTAAGGGAGTTCACTATGAAATGACAGTAGATATTGGCGGCTACTCTATGCTTGTTCAATCAACAGAAAAAAGAGAAGTGGGAGAGAAGACAGGCATAATAATTAAACCAGACCTAATTCATGTTATGAGGTTAAGTTAATATGAAAAAATTTTCATTGATTTATTTATTTTGGGGCCTAGTATTTATTGTCTTCCCACTATTTTTAATACTTGCCCATTCCTTGAGCTCTAACACAGACTTGGCAGATTTTGCCTTTACCCTTGACAACTTCTCAAGGTTTTTTGAGCCCCTTTATGTAAAAATTCTACTTACATCTCTTGTATTGGCAGGGGTATCTACTATATTGTGCCTTATTATTGGCTATCCAGTGGCATATATAATTTCACAAATGAGTGAAAAAGTAAGAAACAACATGATTTTAATTTTTATAATTCCAATGTGGATGAACTTCCTCTTGAGGACTTATGCTTGGCTTACCCTTCTTGGCAACAAGGGCCTAATCAATAAATTTATTGGACTTTTTGGCTGGGGACCCTGGAACCTTATGTACAATTCCAAGGCCATAATGATAGGCATGGTTTACAACTTCTTGCCATTTATGGTTTTGCCAATTTATACTGTCCTATTAAAAATGGATAAGAAACTAATTGAAGCTGCAAAGGACCTTGGAGCTAATGACTTCAAAGTTTTTATGAAGGTTATACTTCCACTTTCCCTACCAGGAATTTACACAGGTATAACCATGGTATTTATACCGGCAATTTCAACTTTTGTTGTGCCAAACTTGTTAGGAGGAAATAACTTCTACTTAATTGGTAACTTAATTGAAAAACAATTTACCTTTACAGGAGATTGGGGATTTGGATCTGCAATTTCCATGATTCTAATTGTAATTATGCTTTTGATTTTAATTATTCCAAAGTTGTTTAATGGAAAAATAAAAACTAGCGAAATAGGAGGTGGCTTATAATGAAAAAATTAATAGATAGGATTTACTTATTTTTAATATTTTTATTCTTATATGCACCGATTATCATCTTAGTTGTCTTTAGTTTTAACAACTCCAAGCTAAGAGGGTCTTGGGCAGGTTTTACCCTAAAGTGGTACAAAAATTTATTTGCTGACCCAGCAATTTTATCTTCACTTTGGACTACACTTATAGTAGCAGTGGTTGCAACAGTAATTTCAACTATTGTCGGAACTATTTCTGCCATTGCCATAAATGAACTTAGGGGCTTCAAAAAGGATGCCATCCTAAATATAAATTATTTGCCAGTAATTAACCCTGACATTGTAACAGCAGTTGCTCTTATGGGCCTCTTTGGACTTTTTAACATAAGAATGGGATACACAACAATGATAATTTCACACATTGTCTTCTGCATTCCCTATGTTATTCTTTCCATCTTGCCAAAGTTAAATCAACTGCAAAAAAATACAGTTGAAGCAGCCCTTGACCTAGGCGCTACTCCAACTTATGCCATATTAAATGTGGTGATTCCACAAATTAAACCTGCAATATTAACTGGAGCGCTAATGTCCTTTACACTT
The DNA here is from genome assembly GCF_965119475.1 of Peptoniphilus sp. Marseille-Q6390. Lineage (NCBI taxonomy): Bacteria > Bacillati > Bacillota > Tissierellia > Tissierellales > Peptoniphilaceae > Peptoniphilus > Peptoniphilus sp. Marseille-Q6390. The sequence continues at coordinate 449,078 of NZ_CBCPLS010000002.1, forward strand.
TCCATTGATGACTTTGTAATTTCCTTCTTCAACACAGGACAAGGAGTATCAAATCTTTCAATAACAATTTACTCCATGGCGAGAAAGGGAATCAATCCATCAATAAATGCAGTATCAACATTGATGCTAGTAGCACTTTTAATCCTTCTTGTGATAATCAACAAGAGAAGTGAAAAAATGAAAAAAATCGAGGTAATCTAATGAAACACATGAAAAAAATTATTTTGGCTCTTGCTATCCTAATGGTATTTTCCCTAACAGGATGTGGCAAAGAGGAAACAGCAAAAGAAGAAATTTATGTTTACAACTGGGGAGAATATATTGACCCACAAATCCTAAAGGACTTCCAAAAGGAAACCGGCATCAAGGTAAATTATGATACTTATGCATCAAATGAAGACCTTTATATTAAGATGACCCAATCACAAGACAAGTACGATGTGGTTGTGCCTAGCGACTACATGATTGAAAGACTAATCAAAGAAGGACTTGTAAGAGAAATTGACTTTAGTAAGATTCCAAACTTTGCAAATGTTGAAGATATTTTAAAGAATCCAAGCTTTGATCCTGAAAACAAATACTCTGTTCCATACTTCTGGGGAACTGTGGGAATTATATACAACAAGGCAGAAGTTAAGGACAAGGTTGATTCATGGGATATACTTTGGAATGAAAAGTATAAGAACCAAATAATTATGTACAACTCACAAAGAGATACTCTTGGAGTTGCTCTTAAGAGACTGGGATATTCTTTAAACTCAACAAATGAAAAGGAACTACAAGAAGCCAAGAAGTCACTAATAGAACAAAAGCCTCTAGTATATGCTTATCTTGATGATGATGGACGTGATGTTGTAGTCCAAGGAGATGCAAACCTATCTGTAATGTACTCAGGAGATGCCCTTCTTATGATGCAACAAAACGAAGACCTTGACTATGTAGTGCCAAAGGAAGGCTCTAACATTTGGTACGACTCCATGGTTATTCCTAAGAATGCAAAAAATGTTGAAGGCGCAGAAAAATTTATAAATTACATGCTTGAAAAAGAAGTTCAAGCAAAAAATGTTGAGCACTGTGTAGGTTACACTTCACCAGTAAAGGGAGTGAAAGACCTTCTACCAGATGAAATTAAAAACTCAAAGGTTGCTTATCCAGACTTTGACAAACTACCACCACTAGAATCCTTTAGGGACCTAGGAGACTTTATAAAAGTTTATGATAGGATCTGGACAGAAATAAATGCTTCTAATCTTTAATATGCTAATAAATTTGTTTATTTTAAGGCCTCCATGTGATATCATGTATATTAAGCGAAATGTTTTCATAATGGAGGTTTAAAATGAACGAGAGAATAAAAAAGCTTGTGGTTTTTGCAATTTTCATACTAGTACTTATGTTAGCTTCTCTAACTGCTTTTTTCAGTAAGTCTCTTATGTGGCCAAACGCTGACGTAGACAGGGAGTTCGACGGAATTCTTTTTAACAATGCTGATGGAGTAGAAAATCTACAAGTTACAAGATCCATGGCAAAAGAAGGCCAAGAAAATCTAATAAAATACGACATAAAATTTAATTACACAGGCGAAGATTCAACTGCAAGAATATTAGGTACTCCTAATAGACAAATTTTCTTTGGCGAAGGAATTACTTATAGCAAGTCAAAGGTCAACCTAAAGGGAGACTTTGACAAAATTAACAAATCTCTTTTCGAAGAAAAATTAAAATTAAAGGTAAAAGATTTTTATAATAAGACTGACAACAAGGACTTTAAGGCAGTGAGTGAAGTGAAACTAGCCTTAAAGGAAAAAGTTGGCGAATATGAATTCACAGTTTACTATCCAGCAAACCCACTTTATTTTTCAGGTGGACAAAAGGTTGAAGATGCTTCAATATTTGTAACAAATGCAAAGGTAGAAAATTGGACTGAATCAATTAAGTCAAACAACAGTGTAAAGGAAGCTTACACAAACTCAGGTTATTATGTAAATAAAATTGAATTAATTAACCAAGGACTAATAAATAAAATTTCCCTTATTAACACAGCAAGCACTGTTATCTTCTTAGTATTAACACTAGGAGTAATAGCTTTAACTTGGTTTGATAGGGGTAACTTTAAAATTTATCTTGGCGCCCTCTTCCTAATGATTCCTACTTTCTACAGGTTCATGGACAAGGGAACAAGCAACCTTGGTGTTCTTATAGCCTATCCAATCTTAGGATTTATTGCCTCAATCGTAGCAAGACTACTTGCATCTGATGGAGACTTCACACTAAGTGGCAAAGAAATGAAACAATCAGTTGCATTTTTATTAATGTACTTTGTTTTTTCACTTGTATTCTTTATGATACCAAGAGTATTCATTGGATAAGTAAATATTTTTCAAAAGCTCAATATTATATTGGGCTTTTTTTATTGCAAATTTTTAATAAAAGCTTAGGACTATGTGAAAATAAAAAGAATTAGGATTTTGTGAGAATTAAAAAATTAATTTTAGGAGCTTTGTAATAGGCTATGAGTTTATAAAGTCTTATGAACAATTTAACTTTTATGAATTATTGAATATTTCCAAGTAAAATAAAAATTGTAAAGACATAGGAAAACTTTTTTATTGAAATTGAAATAATAGTAAATTTAATATATAATTTAATTAAATCATTATAGGAGGATTTTAAATGAAGAAGAAACTTACACTACTTTCTGTGTTATTGATTGCAATGACACTTGTTGCTTGTGGTGGCGGCAACAAAAAAGAAGCAGATGGAAATGCTGCAAACGCTACTAAGGAAACAGCTGAAGCTAAGTCAGATATTGACGTTGGTTTTGTAACTGACGAAGGAGGAGTTAATGACCAATCCTTTAACCAAGGAGTTTGGGAAGGACTTCAAAAGGCTAAAGAAGAACTTGGAATCAAGGCGGACTATGTAGAATCTAAGGACACTAAGGATTACACTCCTAACCTAGAAACTTTTGCTGACCAAAACAAAAACCTTATTGTTGGTGCTGGTTTCAAAATGGGTGGAGCAATAACTGAAGCTGCAGGCATGTATCCAGAAACAAACTATGCAATAGTTGACGTTGACGTTACAGTTGATAAAGATGGTAACAAGGTTGAAGCTCCTTCAAACCTACTTGGAATTATGTTTAGGGCTCAAGAACCTTCTTTCCTAGTTGGTTATATTGCTGGTATGACTACTGAAACTAACAAGGTTGGTTTCGTTGGTGGCCAAGAAGGTAACATTATTTGGGGATTCGAATATGGTTACAAGGCTGGTGTTGATTACGCAGCTAAAGAAAGAGGCGTTGACATCGAAGTTCTTAGCCAATACGTTGGTGACTTCTCCGACGCTCAAAAGGGTAAATCAATCACTGCTACAATGTACCAAAACGGTGCTGACGTAGTATTCCACGCAGCTGGTGGAGCAGGCGAAGGTGTTATCGAAGCTGCTAAAGAAGCTGACAAGTGGGTAATTGGTGTTGATAGAGACCAAAGCGACAGAGCTCCTGAAAATGTATTAACTTCTGCAATGAAGAACGGCGATGTTGCTGTTTACCAAGTTGTAAAAGACATGCAAGAAGGTAAATTCCAAGGTGGAAGAACTGTTGAACTTGGTCTAGCTGACGATGGAGCAGTAGGTATTGCACCAACTTCTGACAAGAATGTTAAGCCTGAAATTTTAAAATCAGTTGAAGAAATCACTAAAAAGATTATTTCTGGCGAAATCAAAGTTCCTTACAACGAAGAAACTTACAACCAATACAAATAAGTTTATAAAGTCATCTCTTAGGAGTCATCTAGGGGATGACTTTTTTTAATGCAAATTATTTTAAAATTGCTTAATTCTTTGGTATAATTTACTTAATATAACAAAGGAGCGTTTGTATTGGAAACTAATAACAAAGATTTAGTCGTAAGGATGGAGAATATTACCAAAAAGTTTGGTGATTTCATCGCAAACGACGGAATTGATCTTGATATTAGGAGGGGCGAAATCCATTCTCTTCTTGGAGAAAACGGTGCCGGTAAGACTACTCTTATGAATATGCTTTACGGTTTAAGTTCTCCTACATCAGGTGAGATTTATATAAATAATGAAAAAAAAGAATTTAAGGATCCCAACGACGCCATTAAGGCAGGACTAGGTATGGTTCACCAACACTTTATGCTTATTGAACCCTTTACTGTTGTTGAAAACATTGTTCTTGGCATGGAGCCCATGAAGGGAATCAAGGTGGACATAAAGAAGGCAAGGGAAGATGTAGTTGCCCTTTCTGAAAAATATGGTTTTAAAATTGATCCTGATGCAAGAATCCAAGACATCACTGTGGGCACTCAACAAAAGGTTGAAATACTTAAGGTTTTGTACAGGGGTGCTGACATCTTAATTTTTGATGAGCCAACTGCTGTTTTGACTCCTCAAGAAATTACTGAATTAATCGAAATAATAAAAAATCTTGCAAAGGAAGGCAAGTCTATAATTATTATCACCCACAAGCTAAAGGAAATTAAGCAAGTGGCAAATAGGTGTACTATTATTAGACGTGGTAAAAAGATTGATACAGTTAATGTTTCTGATGTAAGTGAATCGGAACTTGCTGACATGATGGTGGGTAGAGCTGTTCATCTAGATGTTAATAAGGCTGATGCTAACTTTGGCGACACTATACTTGACATCAAGGGTCTAACTGCTAGAGATATTAGAAATGTCAAAAAGTTAGACGACTTAAATCTTGACATTAAGGCTGGAGAAATTCATGGTATAGCAGGTGTTGATGGAAATGGCCAATCTGAACTTATTGAAACTCTTACTGGTCTTAAAAAGGCAGAAGCTGGTTCTGTAATCTTTAAGGGAGAAGAAATTTTAAACCACAGCCCAAGGGATATTATTGAAAGAGGATTAAACTCTATTCCTGAAGATAGGCAACTTCGTGGTCTTGTCCTTGATTTTTCAGTTGCAGAAAATATTATTTTAAAGGAATACTACAAGGACAAGTTTTCTAAAAAGGGAATTTTAGATTTTCCAAGTATTGAAAAAAACGCCAGTGACCTTTCAGAGGACTACGATATAAGACCAAGAAATATTAAACAATTTGCAGGCGCCCTTTCAGGTGGTAATCAACAAAAGGTTATTATTGCAAGGGAGATTTCTGGAGACCCAGATCTTCTTATTGCTGCCCAACCAACTAGGGGGCTAGATGTTGGTGCCATTGAATATATTAGGAACTTCTTGATAAAGCAAAGGGACAAGGGGAAGGCAGTTCTTCTCATCTCCTTTGAACTTGATGAAATTATGGCCCTATCTGATAGGATTTCTGTTATTTATAATGGAAAAATCTTAAAGACTTTTGATGCAAAGGAAACTAATGAGAGAGAGCTAGGACTATATATGGCAGGAGGTAAAAATGAAGAGAAATAGGTTTATATACACAATTCTTGCCATTGTACTTGGGATAATAATTGGCTCATTCATACTCTTAATTAGTGGAACAAATCCAGTTGAGGCCTACAAGGTAATCTTCTTAGGTGCCTTTGGAAAGCCTAAGTACATTTCCTGGACAATTGTAAAGGCAGTGCCCCTAATCCTAACAGGACTTTCAGTTGCCTTTGCCTTTAACACAGGCCTATTTAACATTGGTGCTGAAGGCCAATACATTGTTGGTTCCATAGGAGCCCTCGTTGTTGGACTTTTGTTGGACCTTCCTCCAGTAGTCCATGGACTTGTAGCTCTTTTAGTTGGAGCCCTTTGTGGTTATCTCTGGGGAGCTATAGTTGGAATCTTAAAGGCAAAATTTCAAGTTAATGAAGTTATATCTTCTATTATGATGAACTGGATTGCCTTTTATCTAAGTAATTATCTTTTGAGTTTTCCAATCTTAAGATCAATTGAATCAGATAACTCTTATCCAATTAAGCAATCAGCTAGCATAAAAATTGCTGGAGCTTGGAAGATGAGTGAGTCTGGTAGAGCTTATCTTGCTCAACACAAATTTTTAAAGGACATTTTAAATCCACCTCTAAACTTTGGTATTATTATTGCTATTATTGCAGCCCTAGTAGTTTGGTACATCCTAAAGAAAACTACACTTGGTTACGAACTTCGTGCTGTTGGCTTCAATGAAAAAGCAGCTGAATACGGTGGAATCGATATTAATAAATCTATTGTAAAATCCATGGGTATTGCAGGTATCTTGGCAGGACTTGCTGGTGCCATAACTGTACTTGGTGTCTCTGGTGACATTGGAATCATGGCAGCCCAAGAAGGCTACGGATTTGATGGAATGGCAGTTGCCCTTATAGCTGGCAACAACCCACTGGGCACAATCCCAGCAGCCCTTCTCTATGCAGGCTTAACTTATGGAGGAGGAAAGCTTACTACAATAGGAACTTATTCAGAAGTTGTAAATATAATTATTGGTATTATGATCCTATTTATTGCAATGCCAAAACTTTTGGATATGATTAAGTTCTTCTTTACTAAGTGGTCAAAGAAGGATGGAAAAAATTTAGAAAAAGGAGGAGCAAATGAATAGTTCACTTTTAAGCTTAGCAAGTATTTTATCAATAACACTTTTATATTCAGCTCCCCTTATTTATACAGCTCTTGGTGGAGTATTATCTGAAAATGCTGGAGTTGTAAATATTGGTCTTGAAGGAATGATGGCCATAGGAGCAGTTGTGGGATCCATTGTCGGCTACTACCTAGGCAACCCTTGGTTGGCATTCTTGTGTGGAGGACTTGGTGGCATGCTAATTGCCCTTCTTCATGCTATAGCAACAGTTAACTTTGCAGCAGACCATGTTGTAAGTGGTATTGCAATTAACTTAATTGGACCTGGACTTGCCCTTTTCCTTTGTAGGCTCTTCTTTGATGGAGCAGCCATGTCAAAATCAATTGATTATGAAAACAAACTTCCAGTTTTATTTGGAAAAGTTTTTAAATCTGGTGGAGGAAAGGGAATAATGAGGTTCCTTGATATAGTGTTCTCACAATACGCATCAGTTTACCTTGCCTTTGTCCTTGTCTTTGTAGTTTACTTCATACTTTACAAGACTAGACTTGGTCTAAGGATAAGAGCAGTTGGCGAATATCCTAAGGCAGCAGAAACTCTTGGAGTTGACGCCTACAAGATCAAATACATTTGCGTATTAGCATCAGGCTTCTTAGCAGGACTTGGTGGAGCTTCAATGTCTCTTGCAGTTGTATCTAACTACAGGGAAACACTTATCTCTGGTCAAGGCTTTATTGCACTTGCTGCAGTAATCTTTGGTGGCTGGAAACCACAAGGAGCAATGCTTGCTTGCCTACTCTTTGGTTTTGCACAAGGACTTTCAGTTTTCCTTGGCTCCATTGGAATAAAAATCGATACAAACTTACTTTCAATGATTCCTTACGCAATAACTCTTCTTGTCTTAATAATTTTCGTAAAGGGATCAAGAGCACCATCAGCAGATGGACTTCCATACGAAAGAAACAATTAAAAATAAAATTTGTCTCAGCTTCGGCTGGGACTTTTTTTATGCCCTGATTTATCTTATTAAATTATAAAATTTATCTGATATAATTTCTTTAAGAGGAGGATGTTTATGACTTTTGAAATTTTTAAGGATAGCAGGAAGGGAAGACTTAATAAAATATCTGACGTCAAGGGAGTGAGGGTTGGTCACTCAACAATTAGAGATGGAAAAATAAAAACTGGAGTAACTTGTATCATGCCTCATGATGGAGATGTATTTAAGGAAAAACTCTTGGCAAGCTCCTACATAATTAACGGCTATGGAAAAAGTCTTGGCCTAGTTCAACTTGAAGAGCTAGGGACTCTTGAGTCGCCAATTTTTATGACTAACACTATGAGCCTTGGAAGAGTTCTTGACTCATCAATGAATTGGATGATAGATAGGTACGAAGATGTGGGCGACAAGGCTGGAGCTCCAAACATTATTGTCACAGAATGCAACGATGGAGTTATAAATGACATGAGGGGCCTTCATGTAAAAGAAGAAAATGTCTTAGAGTCTCTTAAAAATATTAAAGAAGATTTTGAAGAGGGGTCAGTGGGAGCAGGCACTGGAATGATCTCCTTTAACCTCAAAAGTGGAATTGGCTCTTCATCAAGAATTATCGAAATAGAAGGAAAGGACTACACACTAGGAAGTCTTGTATTGTCAAACTTTGGCAGGATAAAAGACCTAAAAGTAGAAGGAAGACCCCTAGGACGTGAAATGTATTTGAAGTCCAAGGAAAAAAGAGAAGATAAGGACAAGGGTTCAATTATTATAGTCCTTGCAACAGACTTGCCCCTTAGCTCAAGACAATTAAAGAGACTATCAAAGAGGGCGACAATTGGCCTTGGCAATGTAGGTTCATACTTGGGACATGGGTCAGGAGACATTGTAATAGCCTTTTCAACTGCCAATAAGATAAGAGATAATAACTTCGAAGAAATTAAAGTTTTAAAAGAAGATTTATTAGAGGAAGCCTTTAGAGCTTGTGCAGACTCAGTAGAAGAATCTGTAATTAAGTCTCTAATTTATTCAGAGTCAGAAGTAACAAAGGATGGTAAAAAAATATTTTCTCTTGAAGAAAATTTAGAAAATTTGGGAATTGATTTTTGATTTTTATAACTTCTTTAAAATTTATGGGTGTGAGTGTTACAATAAATTAAAAGGGATTATTTTTATTTATAAGATACTCTTAAACTAGTTTTATAAATAAAAGATTTTAGAGGTGATTTAATGAGTGATTTAACTATATATTTCTTAGTAACAGTTTTTATATCAGCCTTAGAAACTTTTACTTACATAAGAGAAGATAAGAAAGAAGAAAAAGATTCTAAGAATGACATAATATATTCCTTCCTAGTGAGCAATTTTTTAATCTTACAATTTTACTTTACAATTTATCAAAATATTGGATTTGCAATTATGGTTAGCATATTTGTTTATTTTGTGTTTTGGGCTATTTATAAACTTTACACAGATAGCAAAAGAGGAAGTAAGTTATTGGAAAATAAGAATGAGCCTAAGTGGAGGGTTTTATTTATTTCAATATCTTTTATATTATTAGCAAGTCTTAGTTTTTTAGAATTAGAAGATGGAGCTACTATTTTTTCATACAACAAAAGTGACTTTCGAAAAATTTTAATAAATTCAATTATTTTTGTTAGCTACATTAGAATTATTTTAGACTTGAGAGTTTTAAAAAATATTTTATTTGAAAAAGATATTTGGAGAAGAGCTTTTATTATTTCAGAAATTATTTTGATTTTAGTATTAGGTTTAGGAAACGCATACAACATAAAAAATATTAGTCGCTTTGATTTTTATGTAGAAAGGGAAGATTATCAAGAAACATCAGGTGAGAAATTATGGGATCATTAATTATATTTTTTATAGGAACGATTATTTTTTGTTCAATTATTCCAATTGCAGACAAGTACAAGAAGAACAAGGGAATAGAAATTGACAATAGCGATGTAATGAGGACCTATACTTATGCTTTTACAGTTATTGAAATGTGGCTTTCAATGATTTTTTGCCAAAATAAACTATATTTTTATCTAGTAGTGTTTGGTCTTGTGGCATATTTTCTTTATAGAACCTTTACAGAAGATATTATGAAAAACAAGTACAAGGATGATCCTAGACTTTATAAAATAACGACAATTATTGTTCAAGTTGTACTTATAATTTATCAACTAATACTCTTTATGACCCTCGAAGATGGTCATAAAATAGAATCCTTTGGGAAAAAAGAGTTTTCAATTGTTTTGCCAAGCTTTATATTAGTCATTTTGTGGCTTAGCTACTATTTGTCAAAAAAGTCACTTTCTAAAATTTTTGTGGAAAAGGACTCTTACAGGAAAATTTTTATATCCCTACAAATTTTATTTATAATAATTTTTGTTGGATTTATAATTTATAACTACATAAATATCGATAGGTTTGATTTTTATCTCGATAGGATGTAAAGGTTTAAGGTTTAAAGGAGAAAGAAATGACAGAAGGAATGAGGAATGCTCTTATTGGAACTTTTCTAGCCTTAATATTTTTTATAATTCTTGAAAAATTATCAAATAAAAAATTTTTTAATAAAAAAATTAGCAGGGGAGAAAAACTTCTAGATTACTATAATGCCAGCACAACACTGCTTCTTTTTTGGATTAATTCCATTTATTCAAGAAACAAGTTGATTCTATACTGTATAGGAGCCTATGTCTTTATAAATATTTTTCTTAAATTATTTAAGTCTGACTTTGAAACTCATGAAAAGGAAAAGTATTTAAAAGTTATTACTATTTCGCTTTGCACAATTTTTACAATTTATCAGTTTGTATTTTTTCTAACTTTAAAAGATGGGACTGTAATAGAAAACTTCGACAGTTCAGCTTATGTCAGCACTATGATTTATTTGTTAATGGGATTTTTTGTGGTTAATATATATTTTTTAATAGAGAATCGTAGGACAATTTTTACAAAGAAAGACAATTACAGAAAAGTTTTTACTATTATAGATGGAATTTTTATCCTATCCCAAGCTTTCTTTATAATTTATAATCTAATAAATGCAGATAGGTTTGTTTTTTACCTAGATAAATTTATGTAAATTTAAAATAAAATCATTAATTCTCAAAAAATATGGAAATTTCGCCAATTTCTCATATTTTTTTGTTGACTTAATGATTATCTAATGATAAAATTGATGAGTATTTGAGACGGAAAGACTACCTAAATGCAGGTAGTCTTTGAAATGTCCAATACTATTAATAAAACAGGAGGTGCAATTAATGCCTACAATTAACCAATTAGTAAGAAATGGTAGAAAGAAAATTCACAGTAAATCTAAATCACCAGCTCTTGATGTAAACTATGACACACTTAAAAAAGTTGAAACTGAAGTTAATTCTCCACAAAAAAGAGGAGTTTGTGTTGCAGTAAGAACAGTAACACCTAAGAAACCGAATTCAGCTCTTAGAAAAGTTGCCAGAGTTCGTTTAACAAACGGATACGAAGTTATGGCTTACATTCCAGGAATCGGACACAACCTACAAGAACACAGTGTTGTTTTAATCCGTGGTGGAAGAGTAAAGGATTTACCAGGTGTTAGATACCATATCGTAAGAGGTACTCTTGATACAGCTGGAGTTACAGACAGAAAGCAATCTAGATCTAAATATGGTACTAAGAAACCTAAAAATTGATAGAATTTTACATGAGATTTTATAGATTTTTGGCTTACGGGCTCAACCTGAGTACCAATGAATCGACTGAAAAATAGTTAAGGAGGGAAGTTATGCCAAGAAAAGGACATATCCAAAAACGTGAAGTTATGGCTGATCCAGTATACGCAGATGTGGTTATCACTAAGCTTATAAACAATGTTATGCTTGACGGTAAAAAAGGTACTGCTCAAAGAATTGTATACGGAGCACTTGAAACAATCGCAGAACAAACTGGAGAGGACGCACTTGAAGTATTTTACAAGGCACTTAATAATGTAATGCCTGTACTTGAAGTAAAGGGAAGAAGAATAGGCGGTGCTACTTACCAAGTACCAATGGAAGTAAGACCGGAAAGACGCCAAACTCTAGGCCTTAGATGGTTAGTTAAATATGCAAGAGCTAGAGGCGAAAAGACAATGCACGAAAGACTTGCAAAAGAAATTCTAGACGCATCTAACGGTTTAGGCGGAAGTGTTAAGAGAAAAGATGAAATGCATAGAACAGCAGAAGCTAACAAGGCATTTGCTCACTATAGATGGTAATAAGGGGAGGAATTTATGGCTCGCGAAATACCATTAGAAAAATATAGAAATATAGGTATTATGGCCCATATTGATGCTGGAAAGACTACTACTACAGAACGTATTCTTTTCTACGCTGGTAAGATTCACAAAATAGGTGAAACTCACGACGGTGGAGCACAAATGGACTGGATGGAACAAGAACAAGAAAGAGGTATCACAATTACTTCTGCAGCCACTACATGTCACTGGAAGGGCTACAGACTTAATATCATCGATACTCCGGGACACGTTGACTTCACAGTTGAAGTTGAAAGATCTCTAAGAGTACTTGATGGTGCTGTTGCACTTTTTGACGCAAAAAGTGGTGTAGAACCTCAATCTGAAACTGTTTGGAGACAAGCAGACAAGTACCATGTTCCAAGAATTGCACACATCAACAAGATGGACGTTACAGGTGCAGACTTCTTTAGATCTGTTGATACAATCGACAAGAAACTAAAGGGTAATCCTGTTCCAATTCAAGTTCCAATGGGAGCAGAAGATACTTTCATAGGAATGATTGACCTTGTTGAAATGAAAGCAGAAATTTACAAGGATGAACTTGGTAAGGAAATCGAAATTACAGATGTTCCTGAAGAGTACATGGAAGTTGCAAATAAATATAGAGAAAACTTAATTGAAGTTGCATCTGAATTTGATGAAGATCTTATGATGGCTTACCTTGAAGGTGAAGAAATCGACAAAGATCTTCTTAAGAAAGCTATAAGAAAGGGTACTCTTGCTGTTAAGATTACTCCAGTATCTTGTGGTTCTTCTTACAAGAACAAGGGTGTACAACTTCTATTAGATGCTATAATTGACTACCTTCCATCACCAATTGATGTACCTTCAATTGATGGTGTTGACTTAGAAGGAAATGAAGTTCAAAGACATTCTTCAGACGATGAACCTTTCTCAGCACTTGCATTTAAAATTGTAACTGATCCATATGTTGGTAAACTTGCATACTTTAGAGTTTACTCTGGAGTTTTACAAGCTGGTTCTTATGTAATGAACTCAACTAAGGGCAAGAGAGAAAGAATCGGAAGAATTCTTCAAATGCACGCTAACAAGAGAGAAGAAATCGAAGAAATCCATGCAGGAGAAATCGCAGCAGCTGTAGGTCTTAAAGACACAGGTACTGGTGATACTCTTTGTGATGAAAAGAATCAAGTTATTCTTGAAAACATGGAATTCCCAGATCCAGTTATCTCTGTAGCAATTGAACCAAAGACTAAGGCTTCTCAAGATAAGATGGCTCTTGCTCTTGCAAAACTTGCAGAAGAAGATCCAACTTTCAAAACTCACACAGATGAAGAAACTGGTCAAACTATTATCTCTGGTATGGGTGAACTTCACCTTGATATCATCGTTGATAGACTACTAAGAGAATTTAAGGTAGAAGCTAATATTGGTAACCCACAAGTATCTTATAGAGAAGGTATTAGGAAAGCTGCTGAAGGCGAAGCTAAATACGCTCGTCAATCAGGTGGTCGTGGACAATATGGTCACGCTAAAATTAGAATCGAACCTAATGAACCAGGTGGCGGTTTTATATTCGAAAATGCCATCGTTGGTGGTGCAATTCCTAAGGAATTTATTGGACCAACTCAACAAGGTATTGAAGAAGCACTTCAATCTGGTATCGTTGGTGGATACGAAGTTCTTGACGTTAAGGTAACTCTTTACGATGGTTCTTACCACGAAGTCGACTCTTCAGAAATGGCATTTAAGATTGCCGGATCTATGGCAGTAAGAGATGCTCTTGCAAAAGCTGATCCAGTACTTCTTGAACCTATGATGAAGGTTGAAGTTACAACTCCGGAAGAATACATGGGAGATGTAATTGGAGATATTAACTCAAGACGTGGAAGAATGGAAGGTATGGAACTTGTAGCTGGAGCTCAAATCGTTACAGCTTATGTACCACTAGCAGAAATGTTTGGTTACGCAACTAGCCTTCGTTCAAACACACAAGGAAGAGCAAACTACTCAATGCAATTTGATCACTACGAAGAAGTACCTGCATCAATAGCTGAAGAAGTAGTTGGAGATAAAAAGAAAAACTAATAAATAGGAGGATTAATAATGGCAAAAGCAAAATTTGAAAGAAATAAACCACACGTAAACATTGGAACAATTGGTCACGTTGACCACGGTAAGACAACACTTACAGCTGCAATCACACTTGTAATGAACAAGAGATACGGCGGAGGAGAATTCGTAGACTACGCACACATTGACAAGGCACCAGAAGAAAGAGAAAGAGGAATCACAATCTCAACATCACACGTAGAATACGAAACAGCAAACAGACACTACGCACACGTAGACTGCCCAGGACACGCTGACTATGTAAAGAACATGATCACAGGAGCAGCACAAATGGACGGAGCAATCCTAGTATGTTCAGCAGCAGACGGTCCAATGCCACAAACAAGAGAACACATTCTATTAGCAAGACAAGTTGGTGTACCAAAGATAGTAGTATTCCTAAACAAAGAAGACCAAGTAGACGATCCAGAACTAATTGAATTAGTAGAAATGGAAATCAGAGACCTACTAAGTGAATATGACTTCGATGGAGACAACACACCAATCGTAGTAGGATCAGCATTAAAAGCCCTAGACGATCCAGACGGAGAATGGGGAGACAAAATAGCAAAACTAATGGAAGAAGTAGACGAATACATCCCAACACCAGTAAGAGATACAGAACACCCATTCCTAATGCCAATCGAAGACGTATTCTCAATCACAGGAAGAGGAACAGTAGCAACAGGAAGAGTAGAACAAGGTGTAGTAAAAGTAGGAGACACAGTAGAACTAGTAGGCTTAACAGACGAAAGCAGACAAGTAGTAGTAACAGGTGTAGAAATGTTTAGAAAACAACTAGACCAAGCAGAAGCAGGAGACAACATTGGAGCCCTACTAAGAGGAGTACAAAGAGAAGAAATCCAAAGAGGACAAGTACTAGCAGCACCAGGAACAATCAAACCACATACAAAATTTGAAGCAGAAGTATACGTACTAACAAAAGAAGAAGGTGGAAGACACACACCATTCTTTAACGGATACAGACCACAATTCTACTTCAGAACAACAGACGTAACAGGAGACATCCAACTAGCAGACGGAGTAGAAATGGTAATGCCAGGAGACAACTCAACATTTACAGTAACACTAATCACACCAATCGCAATGGACGAAGGACTAAGATTCGCAATTCGTGAAGGTGGAAGAACTGTAGCATCAGGAGTAGTATCAAAGATTCTTGACTAATCCTTGGATTACAAAATAAAAAATTAGAGCAGGTTTATACCTGCTCTTTTTTGTGCAAACTTATAAATAAAAATTACTTAAGCATAAGTAGTTTATAACTAAAAAAAGCTTCCGTAAAACCAATTACAGAAGCTTTTTACATAACAAGTTAAAAAGATATTAAAACTTATATTAATTCAGAAATTTTTTCGTCTACAAGATTCATCTTAGCAGTTGGTTCAAATCTCTCAACGACCTTACCATCTCTGTCCACTAAGAACTTTGTGAAGTTCCATTTTATATCTGGGTTATTCTTATAGTCCTTGTCCCTGGACTTTAAAAGTGTTGCCATGGCAAGTGCCTTTGGACCATGGCCAAAGCCTTCAAATCCCTTTTGAGATTTTAGAAACTTGTAGAGTTCAAGTTCATTTTCTCCATTAACTTCAGCCTTTTTCATTTGTGGGAACTCAATATTAAAATTTAATTGGCAAAATTTTGAAATTTCCTCATCACTTTCAGGTGCCTGTTCCTTAAATTGGTTGCAAGGTATGTCTATTATTTCTAGTCCCTTGTCGTGGTATTTTTCATAAAGGTCTTGCAAGTCATTATATTGGGGTGTGAAGCCACATCTAGTTGCAGTGTTAACTATTAGAATAACTTTGCCCTTTAAGTCTTTTAAATCTAAAAAAGACCCGTCTTGTTTTTCTACTTTATAATCATAAATCATATTTAATCCTCCTATTTTTTATTAGATACCCATTGGCGAAAAATTTACAACATTTTTAGAATTTAATAAAATTAATATGGTCCACTGATAAAGAGTCAGTTGATAAAACAAAAAAAGAGATGGTTTCCCATCTCTTAATAAATTTTTACAAGCTAGTAATTTCTTATTAGTCTGTAAATTCTTATAAGCTAATAATTCTTTTCGACTTAGTAATTTTTTATAAGTTAGCAGGTTCTTGCAACTTAGTAGTTTTTTACAAGTTAGTAAATTTCTATTAGCTTATAAATTCTTATGAGTATAAATTTATTTATTTTCTTCTAACAACTTGTCAATTGTAGCTGCAAGAGAGTCCTTGTCTTTCTTACCAACAAAGCCACCTAGGACTTTTCCTTCAGAATTCACAAAGAATGTAGTTGGCATTGCAGTGATATGAACAAGGCTATCTTCTGTTGTTGGATTTGGCATTATATTTGTGTAAGTAACTCCAGCATTCTTAATAATTTCGTGAGCTTCTTCAACATTTGTATCCATGCTTGCATTAGTATCAACAACTACTCCAAGGAAGTTAATCTTGTCCTTGTATTCTTCGTGTAGGGCAGCGAGGTCTGGCATCTCTTCTTTACAAGGTCCACAGAAAGTTCCCCAAACATTTACAAGAGTAAGAGGTTTTTCCTTATAAAAATCTTCAGACTTTACAATGTCTCCCTTTTCAATTTCAAGGGTTTGGAAGTCAAAATTTTCAATTGGCATGTCTTCTAAGTTAATTGCTGCTGCAGTTTTTTCTGTAGCTTCTTTAGAATTTGTTTCCTTTGAATTGTTTTCGGTTTTTTTATTGCAGGCGAAAAGGCTTAGTGCCACTGCAAATAAAATCATAATTTTAAATAGTTTTTTCATTTAATCACTCCAGTGTAAAATTTTTTAATTTTGCCTAAGTCAATTATACTTGATAGACAAAAGCTTGTCTATTTTTTAAAAATGAGGTATAATTTATTTCACTTGTTCGGGAACTCCAAGTATAAAAAACTAATTGTTCTCCAAAGAAATGGAGGTTATTATGAAGAAAATTATTATTGACGCAGATCCCGGGATTGATGATTCCATTGCTATTATGCTAGCCAGCATGGTAAAGGAATATAAAATCCTCGGGATTTCTTTAGTTTCAGGGAATGTTCATATTGAAAAGGGAAGAAAAAATGTCCTAAGACTTATGAAATTCTTGCATGAAGATTTTAAAATCTATATGGGCTCAGAAGGACCCCTTTGCAAGGAATTTATAAATGCAGAGGACACCCATGGCCAAGATGGACTTGGTGAAACTTATTTAGACTATGATGAAAAAGAAGTTGATGGAGATGCCATTGACTTTTTAATTGAGGAAGCAAGGAAGGGCGACTTGACAATTTTTGCCTTGGGACCCCTAACTAATCTTGCAAGAGCTCTTAAAAAAGATAGGGAGGCCTTTAAGGACACTAGGATTATTGTGATGGGTGGCAACTTTAGGAGTTATGGAAACATGAGTCCTGTAGCTGAATTTAATTTTTACGTTGATCCAGAGGCAGCAGACTATGTAATAAAAAATGCGCCTAGAAAAATTGAGATTGTCCCTCTCGATGTCACAAGAGAATTTGTCTTGACGCCAAGTATACTTTCTTATATAAAAAGACTTAATCTTGAAGTTGGAAACTTCTTAGAAAAGATTACAAACTTCTACATGGATTTTCACTGGGAATATGAAAAAATTATTGGGTCTGTTATAAATGATCCTCTTACAATTCTTTTAGAAAGAAATCCAGACTTGTTTTTGGGAAGGACCTATCATGCAGATTGTGTTTGCGACGGTCCTGCTAGAGGAATGCTCATGGTGGATGCCATGGACTTCATGAAAAAAGAAAAAAATGTAATTATATATGAAGAGATAGAAGTCTTTGAAGTCTGGAGAGATTTTATAGAGCTTATAACTGGGGAAGAAGTAGACATAGACGTTTTAGGTGATTTGCTATGAAGTTTTCAACAAAAAAAATCACACTCTTGGCACTTTGTATAGCTATTAACATGGTGGGGTCTTGGATTGGAGTTGTTGTTAAGCTTCCAATTTATCTTGACTCCATAGGAACTATTATGGCTGGCTTTACCTTTGGACCATTTTTTGGTGTATTAGCTGGGCTTATAACAGCCTTTGTAAACACTATAGGTGATCCAATTGCCCTTTACTTTATGCCAACTCAATTAATCGTTGGCTTCACTGCAGGTTATTTTGAATTTTTAAAGAGAGATAATTATATTTCTAAATTTTATCTCACTCCCTTTATGTCAATTCCTGCAGCAATTTCATCGGCACTTATTGCAACCTATCTCTTTGGAACTGTCACAACTGCTGGCTCATCCTATATAGTTCAAGCTCTTCGTGCAGTTATGGACCTGCCAGACTTTTTAATAGTTTTTATAATTCAAATTATTACAGACTATGCAGATAAATTAATTTCAATTTTATTAGTTTCAAAAATTTATAACATGACAGCTTTTCAAAACATTTTGAAAAATTAAATTTATTACTAAACCACTTCTCAAGAGGTGGTTTTTTATTTTGGAAAAAATCGGTTTAATTTGTTAAAATATTAATAGGAAATTTGTTACTTTTATTCTCAAAAGTGGATTTAAAATTTACTTTTTTTATAAATTTTAAATAAATACTCATAATTAGGGTAATAGTAAATTATGTACAAATTAAATATTAAAAATATTTAGTTAAATATAGTTTTAACAAGTGATATAATTAATTTGTGAAAGATTTTATACTGGAGGTGATTTAGTGTCAGATGATGCAGTAAAAAGAGTTAAAGACACTGAAGCTGAGGCAAAAAAAATAATTGGCGATGCTGAAGTTAAAGCCAAGGAAATCATGGATAAGGCAAGAGAGGAAGCCGAAGAAGCCTATCAAAAAATAGTTGATGAAGCCAGAGATAGAAAGGATGCCTATGTTGAAAAGGCAAGACTTGAAGCTGGAGAAGCTATTAAACCCATAGGTGCTGAGGCAGATAAAAAAATTGCTGAAATTTCAAAAAATTCTAAAGGCAGAGAAGCTGAAGTTGTAAAGTCAGTGGTAGAGAGGATTGTGAATAATGGCAATAGTTAAGATGAAAAAATTCAAACTCTTTATCTTTGATGAGAACAGGGAAAATTTGATAAATAAATTTCAAAAGTTTAACTATGTTCACATTGACGAGTCTGATTTTGATGAGGACAACTTTTCAGAAGATGATTTCACAAGACCTAGGTCATCAGAAGACTTAATTGATATTGATGACAAAATCAAGAGATCCAAGGAAGATATTGATCTTTTACTTAAGTTTAAGGACAAGGAAAACCCAATAAAGGTCATGAAGGACGGGGTTAGTAATATAAGCCTTGAAGAACTTACGGCTAGAGCCATGACTTTCCCCTTTGAAAAAATTGATGGAGAGATAAGGTATCTAGTTGATAAAAAAGATAAGAACAAGAGCAAGATTCAAAATATTGATTCAAAAATTGCAGAGTTAAAACCTTGGGAGGACTTATCATCTTCCTTGAAAGACTTAAGTAAGTTGGGTTCTGTAAACATTTACACAGGAACAGTATCATCAAATCATGCAGATGACTTTGAGGGAGAAGTTATAAAAAATGACTTGGCCTACCTTGAAAGAGTATCTAAGGACAAAAATTTTAACTACTATTTAATGATAGTTGAAAAATCCATAGATGAAGAAATTAAGGCTCTCATGACAAGTTATGGATTCACTCCTATAAATATCAAGTCAGATGGAAAAGTCAAAGATACAATAGGATTCTATGAGAAAGATAAAGATTTACTTTTTGAAAAGAACAATAAAATTGAAGACGAATTAAGGACTTATTTAAAATACCTAGAAGATTTTAAGTACTCTTATGAACATTATAGAAATGAAAAGATAAAAATAATGTCTGAGAGGAAGTTTTTGAAAACTACAGAAGTAAACCTAATTGAGGGTTACGTTCCAGAGGATAAACTTAGTGACTTGGAAAAGGAAATCCAAAAAGTTTGCAAGGACAACTACTATCTAAGGGCAGAAGATCCTGACAGGGATTCAAAAGAGGTTCCAATCTTGCTTAAGAATAACGCCTTTGTAAGTCCCTTTGAGATTATGACGGAAATGTACTCCATGCCGAGATACAATGAAATAGACCCAACACCTTTCTTTGCACCTTTTTATTTTATATTTGCAGGGATAATGGTTGGTGACTTTGGATATGGTATCTTAGTATTTTTGGCAACACTTTTTGCCCTAAAGAAGTTCAAACTAACAGATAAGAAGAGAAGGTTTTTCAAGTTTTTCAATTACTTATCTATTTCAACAATTATATTTGGACTAGTATTCGGTTCCTTCTTTGGTGGAATTATCGAATTTCCAAGTTTGATTGACCCAGCAGAGGATTCTACACTTTTAGTAATCCTTTCTGTCATCCTAGGTGGAATTCACATATTCTTTGGTCTTGGCATCAAGGCTTATATGAATATACGTGACGGAAAACCAAAGGATGCCCTATATGATGTAGGATTTTGGTACATGGCAGTCTTGGGAGCAATTGGATTTATTCTAGGAAAGTTCCTTCCACAAGTTGCACCTTATGGGAAGCTACTCATGATTATAATGATCATTGGTATGATTGGAATTGTAGCGACAGGTGGTAGGGAAGAAAAGTCAAGAGGAGCTAAGATTGGTTGGGGAGTTTATTCCCTTTATGGAATCACATCTTATCTTGGAGACTTTGTATCTTACCTAAGACTTATGGCACTAGTTTTGTCAGGTTCCTTCTTGGGACTTGCCATAAATATGATTGCAGGAATGCTTTTTGAATCAAATATACTTGGCAAGTTATTTGCCATAGTTATTTTCGTGGTATTCCAATTATTTAATGCCTTTCTATCTTATTTGTCAGCTTATGTTCACACAGCAAGGCTTACTTATGTAGAAATGTTTAATAAATTCTATGAAGGTGGAGGCATACCTTTCAAAAAAATGATAGAAAATTCAGATTACTTTAATATAGACTAGGAGGATTTATATGTTTAATGGACTAATGGAAGAATTTGGCGGATTGATTTTAGGATCAATTGGAATCTTTTTAGCAGTTGCACTTGCAGGTGCAGGATCTGCTAAGGGAGTAGGTATGGCAGGGGAAGCTGCTGCAGGAGTTGTAATTGATGAACCAGAAAAGTTTGGTAAGTCACTAGTACTTCAATTGCTTCCAGGTACACAAGGTCTTTACGGTTTCGTAATTGGACTATTTATACTTTTTAGACTTACTGTTGAGACACCAATTAATACAGGATTTATGTACCTAGCAAGTGGTGCTGTAATTGGTCTTGCAGGACTTGTATCTGCAGTTGCTCAAGGTAAGGTATCTGTTGCAGGTATCAACATCCTTGCTAAAAATGAAGAACAACAAGCAAAGGGTATTATCTTTGCAGTAATGGTTGAGCTTTACGCTATTCTTGCTTTTGCAATTTCATTCTTTATCCTATTTAGAGCCTAGGTGATACTATGGCAGGACTTGAAAATATTTTAAATAAAATAATTAAGGATGCAGAGGAAAAGGCCCAACTTATAGTAAAAGAAGCTGAAGAGAAAAAAACAAGTATTATAGAAAATAGAGAAGAAGATGGCAGATTTCTTGCCAACAAGATTGATAAAATCGCTGAGAGAGAAAGAGAAGACATTTTCAAGAGAAGCAAGTCATCAGAAGAACTTAAGGCAAGGGACAAAATTTTATCTGAGAAAAATAGGATAATTGATGAAGTCCTTGATAAAGTTGTTGAAGAACTTGAAAACCTATCAGAAGATGATTTTGTTAGCTTCCTAAAAAATAATTTAGGAGATGAAAACCTCAAGGGCGGCACTATTGATATACCAAATAAATATAGGGATGCTGTAGAAAAGGCAGACCTAGGATTTAAAATATCTGACAAGGATATTAAAAGTGGATTTGTCCTAAACAAAGACAACTTAATTTACAATGGAGATTTTAGGTCTATTGTAAACTCTGAGAGAGAAGATTTAGAGAAATTTTTAGCTGAAAAACTATTCAGTTAAGAGGAAAAGGTGATTTAATGGATAGAAATAAATTTATCCAAAGTTCCACAAGGCTAAGAGTCTTGGAAAAGGAACTTTTAAAAAGTGAAAACTTTATAAGGATATCTGAACAAGATACTTTGGAAGACGCACTTAGATCTCTATCTGATACAGTTTACAACAAGTTTATAAATAAAATATCTTCTCCCACAGAATATGAAGTCATCTTAAAAGAGGAGCTCACGAGATTCTATGATGAGGTCTATGACATTTCCCCATCTAGGATTCCCGTTGACCTAGTTACTTTAAAATACTTCTACCACAATCTAAAGGTCCTAATTAAGGAAAAGATTGGAGAAGAAGATTTAAAGGACCTCTTTATGACTATTGGTGGCTTTGATATCAAGGAATATAGAGATGGAATCTTAAAGGGCAGCAAGAGAAATAAATATTTTGAACATATAGGAAAAATTGAGGAAACCTACGAAGAAAAGAAGGACCCTCAAATTATTGATATATATCTTGATAATGCCTACTTTAAGGACCTACTTGACCTTGCAGAAAAATCTGGAGTTGACCTATTTATAAATTATGCAAAAAATCTAATTGATTTTACAAATATAAGGACCCTTCTCAGGGCAAAGAAGCAGGAAAAGGATGTGGAATTCTTAAAACACATTATTGTTCCTGGAGGCAAGCTAAAAGAAGAAGCCTATCTTGATTTGTTAAATAGAGAAATTTCTTCAGATACTGAAGCCTTCAAGAGGCTTGATATTTATAAGTATATAAAGGATGGCCTTGACGATTTTAAAGAAAAGGGAACCCTATCAAACTTTGAGAGGGAGATGGACAATTACTTTATAGACCTTATTAAGGATGTAAAATACATTACCTACGGCCCAGAAGTTATCTTTGCCAATGTCTTGGCAAAGGAAATGGAAGTTAAAAACTTAAGAATTATTTTGGTTTCTAAATTAAATGGACTTGATGGTGAATTTATAAGAGAAAAGTTGCGTGATAGTTATGTATAAAATTGCAGTTGTAGGAGACAAGGACTCGGTTTTATCTTTTAAGGCAATAGGCATTGATGTATTTGTTGCTTATGAAGATAAGGAAGCGAGAAGACTAGTAGATAGTCTTGCAAAGGAAGATTATGGTGTAATCTATATCACAGAAGATCTTGCAGCAAAAATTCCAAAGACAATTGAAAGATATAATGATGAGTTAATACCAGCCATTATAGTTATCCCATCTAATAAGGGAACTCTTGGCATAGGTATGAAGAACTTAAATAAAAACGTGGAAAAGGCAGTTGGAGCGAATATATTAGGTGATTAGTCACCTTTTTATAAAGGAGGAGCTTTATTGAAATCAGGAAAGATAATTAAAGTATCCGGACCACTTGTCGTAGCCTCTGGCATGGAAGATGCCAATGTCTATGACGTGGTAGAAGTTTCTAAAGACAAACTAATTGGTGAAGTTATTGAAATGAGAGGGGACAAAGCCTCTATTCAAGTATATGAAGAAACTACAGGCATAGGACCTGGAGATGAGGTTTATACAACAGGAGCACCCCTATCTGTAGAACTAGGACCTGGAATGATTGAGCAAATGTTTGATGGAATCCAAAGACCCCTAGTTGGACTTAGAAACGAAGCCGGAGACTTTCTAGAAAGAGGAGTTACAGTAAATCCTTTAAATAGAGATAAAAAATGGGAATTTAAAAAAGTTGCTAATCTTGGAGATGAAGTTGAGCCAGGAGATGTTCTTGGTACAGTTGAAGAGACACCAGTGGTAACTCACAAGATTATGGTTCCCAATGGAATAAAGGGAAGGGTCAAAGAAATAAAAGAAGGTTCTTTTACAGTTGCTGATACAGTTGCAGTTATTGAAACTGAAGATGGCGACAAGGAACTTAATATGATCCAAAAGTGGCCAGTAAGAAAGGGAAGACCTTACAAGAAAAAGATCGACCCTAAGGAACCACTTATAACAGGACAAAGGGTAATTGATACCTTCTTCCCAATAACTAAGGGTGGTACAGCAGCTATACCAGGACCATTTGGTTCAGGTAAGACAGTTGTACAACATCAACTTGCTAAGTGGGCAGATGCACAAATAGTTGTGTATGTTGGTTGTGGCGAACGTGGAAACGAAATGACAGACGTACTTATGGAATTTCCAGAACTAATGGACCCAACTACTGGTGAATCCATTATGAAGAGGACAGTTCTTATTGCCAACACTTCCAACATGCCAGTTGCTGCTCGTGAAGCCTCAATTTATACAGGAATAACAATTTCTGAATACTTTAGAGATATGGGATATTCTGTAGCCATGATGGCTGACTCAACATCTCGTTGGGCAGAGGCCCTTCGTGAAATGTCAGGTCGTCTTGAAGAGATGCCTGGTGACGAAGGTTATCCAGCTTATCTTGCATCAAGAATTGCAGAATTCTATGAAAGAGCAGGACGTGTTCTCGTAAATGGTAAAGAAGAAAGGGAAGGTGCCTTATCAGTTATAGGTGCAGTTTCTCCTCCAGGTGGAGATATTTCTGAACCAGTTACCCAAAACACACTTAGAATTGTAAAAATATTTTGGAAGCTTGACTATGACTTGTCATATCAAAGACACTTCCCAGCAATTAACTGGATAGATTCTTATTCTTTGTATCAACCAAAGATTGATGCTTATCTGGATGAAAATATAGACAGAAGATTTTCTAAACTTAGAAAGAGATCCATGGCACTTCTACAAGAAGAAACTTCTTTGCTTGAAGTAGTAAGACTTGTTGGTCGTGATTCCTTATCTGATGAAGACCAAATGAAACTACACACAAGTAAGTCAATTCGTGAAGACTTCTTACAACAAAATGCCTTCCACGATGTCGACACCTTCTGTCCACTAGAAAAACAATTCAAGATGCTAGACACAATTCTTTACTTCTACGACAGGGGACAAGAAGCCCTAGTTAAGGGAGCCTACTTCAGCGAAATCGAAGAGCTTGAAGTTAAAGAAAATATAGCCAGAATGAAGTACCTTCCAAATGATGAATTGGAAAAACTTGATGAAATAAAGGACAAAATTGATAGTCAACTTAAGAATTTAGTAGAGGTCGGTGATACAGATGCTTAAAGAATATAAATCAGTAACAGAAGTTGTTGGACCTCTTATGACTGTTGAAGGTGTAGAAGGTGCAGCCTATGAAGAACTAGTTGACATTGAGCTGCAAAATGGAGAAAAGAGACGTGGTCGTGTAATCGAAATTGAAGGCGACAAGGCCATGGTCCAAATATTTGAAGGTTCTAGTGGAATCAACCTAAAGGACACAAGTGTTAGGTTCTTAGGTAAGCCTCTTGAACTTGGAGTTTCACCTGATATGATTGGTAGAGTCTTTGATGGACTTGGAGAACCAATTGATGACGGTCCAAAAATTATTCCAGAAGAAAAAATTGATATAAATGGTACTGCAATAAACCCAGTATCTAGGGACTACCCATCAGAATTTATTCAAACAGGAGTATCTGTAATTGACGGACTTAACACTCTTGTTAGGGGACAAAAACTTCCTATCTTCTCTGAAGCAGGTCTTCCTCACAACGAGCTTGCAGCTCAAATAGCAAGACAAGCTACAGTACTTTCTGGTGGAGACTTTGCTGTTGTCTTTGCAGCCATGGGTATTACCTTTGAAGAAGCTCAATACTTTATTGATGACTTTACAAAAACAGGAGCCATTGACAGGGCAGTTCTATTTATGAACCTTGCCAATGACCCAGCCATTGAAAGACTTGCAACACCAAAGATGGCCCTTACTGCAGCAGAATATTTGGCATTTGAACAAGGCAAGCACGTTCTTGTTATCTTAACAGATATGACAAATTATGCAGAAGCCCTAAGAGAAGTTTCCGCAGCGAGAAAAGAAGTTCCAGGTAGACGTGGTTACCCAGGTTATTTATACACTGACCTTGCAGGTATATACGAAAGAGCTGGAAGGATTAAGGGCAGAGAAGGATCCATTACACAAATACCTATCTTGACAATGCCAGAAGGGGATATCACTCACCCTATCCCTGACTTGACAGGTTATATCACAGAGGGACAAATAATCCTATCAACTCAATTATTTAAACAAGGTCTTGAACCACCAATTAACGCAATCCCATCCCTATCAAGACTTAAGGACAAGGGTATTGGTGAAGGAAAGACTCGTGAAGACCACGCAGATACAATGAACCAAATTTACGCTGCCTACACAGCAGGTAAGGAAGCAAAGGAACTTTCTGCAATTCTAGGGGAAACTGCACTTACAGAAACTGACAAGGCCTTTGCACAATTTGCAGATATGTTTGAAAAGCAATATGTATCTCAAGGTTTTGAAACAAATAGGTCTATACTTGAAACCCTAAACCTAGGATGGGAACTTTTATCTATAATTCCTAAGACAGAGCTTAAGAGAATTGACGACAAATTAATTGAAAAATATTTGGGCGATAAGGAGAATAAAGAGGAGGATTCTAAGGATCCTAAAAATTTAGAAAATGAGGGATTATAATGGCAAGACTAAATATAAACCCCACAAGGATGAACTTATCCATTCTAAAGACAAAACTTGAAACTTCAAAGAGAGGTCACAAACTTTTAAAGGACAAGCAAGATGAACTTATGAGACAGTTCATCACTCTTATCAAAGAAAATAAAAAGTTAAGACTTGAAGTTGAAGACAAACTTCAAGATTCCTTCAAGGCCTTCTTAATGGCATCAGCTGCCATGAGTCCAGAGATGTTAGAAGAAGCTATTGCCCTTCCAACTACAAAGACTCTTGTTGATATAAGAAAGAAAAATGTAATGTCTGTTGACGTGCCTGAGATGGAGTTTATTACAAAGAAGACATCAGAAGATGCTTCAAGATATCCCTATGGATATGCTCAGACAACTTCAGACCTTGACTCAGCAATAGATAATCTTACAGAAGTTATGGAAGAGTTGTTGACTCTAACTCAAAAAGAAAAGGCGTCCCAACTTCTTGCCAACGAAATCGAAAAAACAAGGAGAAGGGTAAACGCCCTTGAGTACAAAACAATTCCAGACCTAGAAGAAACTATAAAATATATTCGCTCAAAGCTTGATGAAAGTGAAAGAGCAAATATTACAAGGCTAATGAAGGTTAAGGACATAATCTCAAAGGAAGAGATGAAGGAAGAAAAATTAGAAAAAGTAAATGCAGAACTCGCATAAGAATAATAAAGCTAGAGAAAATTCTCTGGCTTTTTTCTTTTGTTGGTCCAAGAAAAATATAAAGCTACTTCTTATTAATTTGTTATAAATTATTACAGACTCATCCATTAATTAAGAAAGGGCACTTATGTGTAAGTAAGCTAACTTTTGGTTATAAATAAATTATAGAAAAGAAATACGAGATAATGGAGAAGGAGGAAGACATGAAATTTTTACACACAATGATTAGGGTTAAAGACCTGGAAAAATCAGAAAAATTTTATAAAGAAGCACTGGGTTTTGTTGAATCAAGACGCAAGGACTTTCCAGAAGATGAATTCACACTTTTGTATTTAAAGTTAGAGGACTCACCCTTTGAATTAGAGTTAACTTATAACTACGATGGCAGAGATTATACAATAGGGGATGGATACGGCCACATTGCAATTTCTCATCCAGATATAAGATCCTTTAGAGAAGAATTAAAAAATAAGGGATATGATGTAACAGACCTTAAAGCTCTTTCTGACAAGTCAGATTCCTACTTCTTTGTAAAGGATCCAGACGGATATAAGATTGAAGTAATTGGAGAAAAAAATAAATAAAGAATAACCACCTTGTGAAATAAAATTGAAGTGCTTTCCTTTAGCTGGTTTTTAAGTCCAACTTTTGGGGTCAGTTCAAATTCATAAGGTGGTTTTTTCTACATATTATTTTTTAATTTTGAATTTAATTTTTCAACGTCCCTTTTGAAAATTGTGTATTCAATAAACCAAATAGCAAGGTAGATTAAAAAGTAAGTAGCAAAGAAGATTGACAAGGATTGAAGGGATCTTTGAAACCAAAATAACTTATAACCAACAAAGCTTATTGTAAAGGCAGTTAAAAGGAAGTGGATGATTGTCCTTTTTAAAATAGAAAATTTTTCTTCTTTCCAAACAAGAGATGCAAGGCTAAAAACTATGCCAAGAAGTCCCGTAAGGCAGATGGAAGAAAGGCTTGCAGAGAATACAGAAGCAGAACTTTCTATTAAGTCAGGGTTAGCTAGGGTAAAACCCCCATCCAAAAAAATGTAGGACATAAAAATTGAAATGACAAGTAATACAAATTCACAAATTAAAATGCCATTTATAATTTGACTAATAATTTTTTTCATAAAATCACCTCATATACCAAGAGTTTCCTTAATTTTTTTCACATATCTTCGAGAGACAAAGGTTCTGGAATTATTTTTCATAATGACAGAAATAGTTCCCGAATAAGATAAATCAAAGCTATCGACTAAGTTTAGGTTAATTAGTTCAGAATTTGAAATTCGCACAAATTTTTTTAGCTTTAAGTCATCTTCAAGTTGATAAATTCTTTTCTTTATCTGAAATTTTTCATCTATAGACTCAGCAAAAACTTTTGAATCCTCTGTATAAATCCTATAAATCTTGCTGGGATTTAAAATTTTAATCTTCTCGCCAAGATAGGCAAGCAAAATGTTATCAGAATTTTCTAGGACAAAGGACTTAAGCCTTAAAACTTCTTCTGTAAGTTTATCAGTATAAACCACAGCCTTGGGTAACTTAAAATTTTCATCTATTTTAATTTCAAAATCCATTTCCGACCTCCTTTACTTATAATATAAATCATTGTGAAGAAAAGTAAATAAAACTTATCTAAGTGGTCGAAAATTTAATGTAAGTGGAAAAATAAAAGAGTTTCTAAATTCATTTCATAAAAATTACAAAGATAATAAAGGCAATAAATAAATTAAAATTGGGTAAACTAATACAGAGGTGTTTAAATGAAGAAAATTTTATTATATGGGTTAGATATTGAAAAAACAAAAATCACTGAAGAAGTTGCAAATGACTTTGGAATTGAATTAAATAAGATAAATAAAGAAAACCTAGAAGAGAAGGTTGGAGAACTTTTCCAGGAAGACCTAAGCAAAAATGAAAGCCTTGAAGCAGAAGAAAAGCTTATGGTTTTTCCAGACATGGATAGGGAAGAGTTACGTGACTTCTTACTGAGTCTTAAAGACAGAGGAGTTATGGTGGACCATAAGTGTGTCTTAACAAAGACTAATGCAGAGTGGACCTTTGGATTTTTAATGGGACACATTGCAGATGAGCACAGGGTGGTAACTAAATTTAGAGAACTTGGTGGACTTGTTAAACTTGCCATTGAAAAACTCGAAAAAGAAATAGACCAAGACCTAAAGGATCTAGTTGATAGGGCTATGGAAAATAGGGACAGAGAACTTGACGAAGAAAAAATCGACAAGGACATAAGGGACTTAAGAGAAAAATTAAATATAAAATAAAAATAATCTAGAAATAGAATATAAGAAAAAATATCTTTTTATGTTTTTCGATAGTTGAAAGTTTGTAATAAGAAGAATTCTCTAATATAATATTTTTATTCAAAAGAAAGGAATAGTGGACTTGATATCCAAGGCAATACTTAATTCAAAAACACAACAATTTATTAAAGATGAAGACTTTTCTTATAAAGTTCAAAATTTGAATCAAAGAATTAGTGATTATAAAGTTAAACCATTCTTAAAATGGGCAGGAGGAAAGGGTCAACTTCTTAAAGAAATAGAAAAACAGTATCCGTTTTATGATAACAATATAAAAAAGTATGTTGAACCTTTTGTTGGTGGAGGCGCAGTTTTTTTTGATATTTTAAATAAATATGACTTAGAGTCTATTTATATCAGTGATACCAATGATGACTTAATAAATGCTTATAGAACTATAAAATATAATAGCCTAGAATTAATTGAGTTATTAAAAATTATGGAAAATGAATACTTGGACAAGGATAAAGTACAGAGAAAACAATATTATTTAGAAAAAAGACAAATATTTAATGACCTAAAAATAAAGAAAAGTAATGAGTTTAATATTTTAAAGGCCTCTTATTTAATATTTTTAAACAGAACATGTTTTAATGGATTATACCGAGTAAATAGCAAAGGTTTGTTTAATGTTCCTATGGGCTCTTATAAAAATCCACAAATTTGTGATGAAAAAAATTATTGCGATTTCAAATAAATTAAAAAGAGTTGAAATAAAATGTGCTGATTTTAAGGACTCTGAAGATTTTATAGATGAAAATACATTTGTATATTTTGATCCTCCATATAGACCAATAACTAAGACTGCTAACTTTACAGCATATACATCTAATGAATTTAATGATAATAATCAAATAGAATTAGCAAATTTTGTAAAAAAAATTGATAAGAAAGGGGCAAAATTTGTATTAAGTAATTCCGACCCAAAAAACACAGATGAAGAGGATAATTTTTTTGATAATTTATATTCTGAATTTAAAATAAGAAGAGTAGAAGCTAAAAGGATGATAAATTCTGATAGCAAAAAAAGAGGAAATGTGAAGGAGTTATTGATTTCAAATTTTTAAAAGAATTAATTAAAGGAGTTATTAATGGAAAAAAAGAATTTTACAGAATGGCTAGGTAATTTTAGAAATAGCATATCTGATTACAAATATTACATCAATTTTGAAAAGATTTATAAAAATATAGATAAAATAAAAGTTGAGCTTAATATTCTAAATTCTCTTATTGGTTCTAAAGATATAGAAAATGAGTTTATAAAATTAATAAAAAATTATCCAGAAATTATTAAATGTATTCCAATTCTATTGGCAGTAAGACTTAATGAAATTTATTGCCAAGACGATAATGGTGGATTTTTATATAAATTTAATTCATTGCAGAATATAGAAGATGAATCAATGCATTATAATAATTATGTGTATTTTATGCAAGAAACAGGTCTTTTTGATTTATTAAAAAATCATATAGTTAATAATTTAATAGATTATGTAACTGGTGTTGAGACAGGGCTTGACTCTAATGGTCGAAAAAATCGTGGTGGCCATTTAATGGAAAATTTAGTAGAAAGCTACATTAAAAAAGCTGGTTTTAGAAAAAATGAAAACTATTTTAAAGAGATGTATATTAGTGAAATTTCTGCTAAATGGGACATAAATCTATCAAATCTTTCTAACAAAGGAAAAATGGAGAAAAGATTTGATTTCGTTATAAAAACTTCAAGCATGATATATGCAATTGAAACAAATTTTTATTCTGGAGGTGGAAGTAAACTTAATGAAACAGCTAGAAGTTACAAGACATTGGCAGTAGAGTCACAAGGTATTGATGGTTTTACTTTCGTATGGATTACTGATGGAAAAGGCTGGTTTAGTGCAAAAAATAATCTTGAAGAAACTTTTGATATTATGGAAAATATTTACAATATAAAAGAACTAGAAGATGGCATTATTAATGAGGTTTTTAAGTAATGGCAAATAAAATAATAAAATGGGAGCCAGATGACTTCGAACTTGAAATGACCACTCATTGGTCTTTCCCTAATCGAGGCAACTGGGCAACGCATGATGCAAAGTGGAGAGGTAATTGGTCACCCTACATACCCAGGAATATAATTTTGAGATATTCTGAGGAAAAAGATCTGATTTTAGACCAATTTGTAGGTGGAGGAACAACCCTTGTTGAAGCGAAGTTATTAAATAGAAATATAATAGGAATAGATGTTAATGATGTTGCTCTTAATCGTTGTAAAGAAAAAATTAATTTTGAGCATGAAGGTGCTGATGGAGAAGTTTTTCTGAGAAAGGGAGATGCAAGAAATTTAGACTTTATACCAGAAAATAGCATAGATTTGATTTGCACTCATCCACCATATGCAAATATAATAGAGTACAGTGAGGATATCGAAGAAGACTTATCTCGTTTAAAAATTAAAGACTTTTTGGAAGAAATGAAAAAAGTTGCATCTGAAAGTTATAGAGTTTTAAAGAAAGATAAATTTTGTGCAGTCTTAATTGGAGATACTAGACAAAAAGGACACATGATACCACTTTCGTTTTATGTAATGCAAGTTTTTGAAGAAGCAGGATTTAAAATGAAAGAAATGATAATTAAAGAACAACATAATTGTAAAGCTACCGGATTTTGGAAAACGAATAGTATAAAATACAATTTTTTATTGATAGCTCATGAGCACCTATTTATATTTAGAAAATAAAACATAAAAAAATAAAACCTCGATGTTTTATTTACACCGAGGTTATTTTTATGTCTTATAAGATTTTTATATTAAAATTCTGTTATGTCGTAGATGTCCATGTTTTCTTCATGGAATTTTTTATTTTTAACGGCTACTCTTGCTGCTAGGGTATCAAGTGATGTCACTATGTCTATGCCGTACTCTGTAGCCATTCTTCTAATTTTGAATCCGTCTCTTGTTGAGTCGCCACCCTTTGTTGGAGTGTTAACTACTAGGTCGATTTCGCCATTTCTTATTACGTCAAGGATGTTTGGTCTTGGATCGTTAATCTTGCCAACTTCTTTTGCATCAATTCCTGCTTCTTTTAAGAATTTGCAAGTTCCCTTTGTTGCCACAATCTTGTAGCCCATTTCATTCATTGTCTTAGCGATTCCTAAGAATTCTTCCTTGTCGTTGTCATTTACTGTTGCAAGTACACGAGAAGCCTTGTCTTCTATTGCAGAGCCTCCTGCCAAGAAGCCCTTGAAAAGTGCTTCGTCAATGTCTTTTCCAACTCCAAGAACTTCGCCAGTGGATTTCATTTCAGGTCCAAGAGAAATTTCTACCCTGTTGAGTTTTGACATAGAGAATACTGGAACCTTAACAGCCATTAGCTTTGGTTCTTTGTAAATTTCTGTACCGTAACCAAGATCTTTTAACTTTTCACCAAGCATTGTCTTTGTTGCAAGGTCAACTATTGGAACTCCAGAAACCTTTGAGATATAAGGAACTGTTCTTGATGCACGAGGATTTACTTCTATGATGTAAAGGTCATTTTTGTATTCAATGAATTGGATGTTTATCATGCCCTTAACGTGAAGTGCCTTGGCAATTTTCTTTGTATAATCTAAGATCTTGTCTTTAATCTCACTTGAGATGTTAATGCTTGGATAAATTGTTATTGAGTCGCCAGAGTGGACTCCAGCTCTTTCAAGGTGTTCCATGATTCCTGGTATTAATACATCTTCGCCATCAGAAATTGCATCAACTTCGATTTCACGACCTACTAGGTACTTGTCAATTAGGACTGGGTTAATTGCATCTCTTTCGAAGGCACTCTTTAGGTAAGTCATAAGGCTGTTTTCGTCATAAGTTATTTGCATACCTTGACCACCAAGTACATAGGATGGTCTAACAAGTAGTGGGTAGCCAAGTTCCTTTGCAGTTTCAAGTCCCTCTTTTATAGTGAATACTCCATGGCCCTTAGGTCTGTTGATCTTTAATTCTTCAAGCATTTCATCAAACTTTTCTCTGTCTTCAGCCCTGTCAATGTCTTCGAAGTCTGTTCCAAAGATATTTACCTTTTGTTCGTGGAGATATTTTGCAAGTTTAATTGCAGTTTGACCACCAAACGCCAAGATAACTCCCATTGGTTTTTCTGTATCAATTATTGATTTAACTTCTTCTTCAGTAAGGGGTTCGAAGTAAAGCTTGTCAGATGTGTCGAAGTCAGTTGAAACAGTTTCTGGATTGTTGTTTATTGTAATTGTTTCGATTCCCATTTTGATTAAGGCCTTGATTGCGTGAACACTGCAGTAGTCGAACTCAATACCTTGACCAATTCTTATTGGGCCAGATCCTATTACAATTATTTTTTTCTTGTTAGAAATTATATTTTCGTCTGTCTTTTCATAAGTTGAGTAATAGTAGGCACCGTTTTTTCTAAAAGGAGATGTGTCTACTCTTCTATAGTTAGGAAGGATCTTGTTCTTAATACGAAGATCTACTACTTTATCAATGTCTACGCCAAGAGCAGAAGCAATAGTCTTGTCTGAGAAGCCTAGCTTCTTAAGCTTAGATAATTCTTCAGGAGTCATTGTGTCAAGGCTTAACTTCTTAAGATTTTCTTCTTCGTGAACAATATTTTCGATTTTTTCTAAGAAGTAGAGGTCAATGCCTGTTATGTCGTGAATCATTTCGATTGAAAGACCACGTCTAATGATTTCTGCAACATCAAATAGTCTTTCATCATCAGGGAATTTTATTCTCTTCTTTAATTCTTCAGTAGTTCTTTCTTCAGAAAACTTTGATTCAAGAGAGAATTTGGAAATTTCAAGAGATCTTATACCCTTTAAGAGGGCTTCTTCAAAAGATGAGCCAATTGACATAACTTCGCCAGTTGCCATCATCTTTGTGCCAAGCTTTCTATTGGCAAACTTGAACTTGTCGAAAGGCCATTTAGGAATTTTAACAACTACATAGTTACAAGAAGGTTCGTAATTTTCTATTGTTTCGCCAGTAGTTTCATTTTGGATTTCATTTAGATTTAAGCCAAGAGCAATCTTTGTTGCAATTCTTGCTATTGGATAGCCTGTTGCCTTTGATGCAAGGGCAGATGAACGAGAAACCCTTGGGTTAATTTCTATGACTGCATAATCAAGAGTTTCAGGGTTAAGAGCAAGTTGGACATTACAAGCGCCAACAACATTTACATTTTCTACTATATTTAAGGCAGAATTCTTTAACTTTTGTAGAACATCCTTATCAAGACTTTGGCAAGGGGCAACAACTATGGAGTCTCCTGTGTGAACTCCAACTGGGTCTACATTTTCCATATCGCAGACAATAATTTTTTCGCCGGCAGAGTCTCTTATTACCTCAAACTCAATTTCCATCCAGCCACGAATAGATTTTTCAAGAAGACATTCATTTACTGGGCTAAGGCTAAGGCCGTGAGATAAAACTTCAACAAGTTCTTCTTCGTCATAGGCAAAGCCACCGCCAGTTCCTCCTAGAGTGTAGGCAGGTCTAACAACAAGAGGGTAACCAATTTTCTTTGCAAGTTCCTTACCTTCATCAAGGCTTGTTGCAATTTCAGATTCAATAATCGGTTCTCCAATCTCTTGCATTGTCTTTCTAAAAATATCTCTGTCTTCGCCCTTCTTTATGGCATCAATATCAGTACCAATAATTTTAATTCCATACTTGTCAAGGATTCCACGTTTGTCTAGTTCAAGGGTCATGTTAAGACCAGTTTGTCCACCCATACCAGCTATTAATGAGTCAGGTCTTTCCTTTTCTATAATTTTTTCAATAAAGGAAATGGTAATTGGTTCGATGTAAATTTTATCGGCAACACCCTTGTCTGTCATAATAGTAGCAGGATTTGAGTTTACAAGAACAGTTTCAACTCCATTCTTCTTTAGAGTTTCGCAAGCTTGTGTACCTGAGTAGTCAAACTCAGCAGCCTGACCTATGACAATGGGTCCAGATCCTATTACTAGCGTCTTCTTAATTGAATTATCTCTTGGCATTTTTTTCTCCTTTTTCCAAATAAAAGATCAAACATTCTTAAAAATGGGCAAAAAAAATTTATCTTATTAAATTTGCTCAAAAAAAAATCATGCACAAGGACATGATTAACGTCAGTCCTTGGACTGATTTTTTATTTTTTTATCTTTAACATTAAATCACTTTTTAGATTCAATTGCAAGAACTTTTTATAAATTAAAAAATATTTTTATTAACTAGCTTTGAGGACGTAATAAAATTTTATTTGTGAATTTATATTATTTAATTAAGAAATATAAGCTTACAAAAACTTATAAAGGAGAAGAAGACCTTAGGGTCATAATAAAATATGAGCTAATCAATATTTATAGATTTGTAAAAATTTATGAAGTCTCAAAAATCTATAAAGTCGTAAAAGTTTACAAAGCAACAAAAATTTATAAAGTCGCAAAGGATGAAAAAGTAGTAGGACTTTATGAAGTAATAAAAGTTAAAAAGTAGTAAGACTTTGTAAAGTCCCATAGGGTTAGAAATGGCCTCTAGCCATTAAATTGACAAGCAAATCTCCTATTGATATAATTATTTAGATTTTATTCAATGATTAAGTTTTTATCAAATGAAAGATGATGATTATGAAAATTTTACACCTATTAAATTATGTTGGTAGGGGAGGTAGCGAAAGCTACATTAAAAATTTAATAAATACTGGGTCAGACTTTGACCACCAGCTTCTTTACAATATTGATGGAGGTGGAGTCAAAGACTTCCAAGACTTGGGAGTAAAAACTATCCAATGCCCTATGAAGTCTCCCTTGGATTTAAGGGCATCAAAATTTTTAAAAAATTATGTGAAGAGAAATGACATAGACCTTGTTCACACACATTTTATGAGAGAAAATGGAATTGCTTTTCTATCCAAGATCCTTGGCATGAAGGTCCCTGTGATAAATACAAGGCACATGGTATCACAGATTTCAAAAAAATCTGCCTTCTTAAATAAAATATTTTTCACAAAGAATGAAAAAATTATTGGAGTTTCTTCTCTCGTAAAGGAAAGACTAATAGAAGAAGGTGCTAAGGAAGATAAAATCCTAGTCCTTCCACCACCAATCCCACTGATCAATCAAGTTGAGCCTCTTAAGAAGGAAAAAGATGAAAAGTGGATACTTTCTCTTGGAAGATTTTCTGAAGAAAAGGGAATTCTTTTTTTTATTGATGGACTCAATGAATTATTTAAAGAAATTGATAATGTAAGGGCATTGATAATTGGTTATGGAGACCTTGAAGATCAGATGAAAAAGAAAATTCAAAACTACAAGCTCCAGGATAAAATTGAGATTGTTGGTTACAGGCCTAGACCCTTTGATTATTTAGCTGCAGCTGACCTATATGTCAATCACTCTAAGGAAGAGGCCTTTGGCCTATCCATTGTTGAGGCAGGATATTGTGGGGCTCCTCTACTTATAACAAGTAATTGTGGAGCAAGAGATTATTTCAATGAAGAAAATGGATCTGCCAAGACTTTTCAATATGGGGATCTTGAAGAATTTAAAGAAAAAGCCCTTGAGATTTTAACAAAGGATGATCTTGCAAATAGTCTTAAGGTCAATGCCAAAAAAATTTTGGATGGAGACCTAAATCAAGGACAAGTTATTAAAAACATAGAAAGTTTATATGAAGGAGTAATAAGTGAAAGCAGGAAAAATTAAAATTTTAGATATTATTTTTGTAATTTTGTTAGCAATTTTTTTAGTAATTGTATTCAAACAAAAATCTTCTAAAGATATAGATGTAGCTGACACAAAAGTAGTCTTGGCCATAGAAGCAGATGAAACTGAGGTCTTTAACAAGGATGTACCAAAGATAGGTGACAAGGTTATTGACAAGAGAAGAAACACTGAAATTGGAGTTGTAAAAGATATTCAAGTAAAAGAAGCAATAGACAACCCCATGTCTGAATACACTGGAATAGAAAATGGTAGAGAAAAGGATTCTGCCTTTATTTCAATGAGATTTTTAGTAAATTCTAAGGCTAATATCAAGGATGATGGTATTTATATAGATGGATTTAATTATCTTCTTGGTGATGAGTTAACTCTTACTATTGGCGATTTACAAATTTATGCAAAGATTAAGAACCTTGAGGTGAATAAATGAAATTAAAATTTAAATTTATAGATTTATTTATAATACTTGCCTGCATTGGGGCTGGAATTCTTTTTGTTAATAGGATGAACCTAGCAGATGGACGTAGCCAAGTCCTACAAAATGATGAAAAGGCAGAGATAACTATGGCGGTTCCCTTTATTGAAAGTGAAATAATTGACCACTTAAAGGTTGGGGACCCAGTTAAGGATGTTATGGCAAATAATCCTATTGGAAAGGTAAAAAATATTGAAGTAAGTGAAATTGATCCTAGGGACTTTAGTTTTGAAGGGAAGGTTCTTAAATTTGACGATCATCTTTATAAGAAAGCCACTATCACTATTGAAGCCAATGGCAAGAAAACTGACAAGGGAATCCTAATAGGACAAACGAATTATTTCACAGGACAAACTAATACCTTTGGAGCTGGACTAGTAAAGCTTTTTAACATAAGGATTTCTGGCATAAAGTATCTTGGTGAGTAAAATGACAAAATTTTTTGACTTGCTTAGATTTAATTTAGATTACAATGCCTGGGACGAGTCTCTAATAAGAAAGCTTCTACTTAGGATTCGCTTATTCTTTGAAAATATTTTTGTTAAAATCTTAGAATTTTTAAAGGAAAAAAGTTTTTTATTTGGACTTTTAGAGCGCCTATCAGGGCACATAAATATAATAATTGCCCTTAGTCTTATATTTATAAGTATAGTTCCTTTTAATTTGTGGTCCAACCTTTACTTATACCTAATTGTTTTTATCTTGTGGATCTTAAATTTATATAGAAAGGATGATAAAAAAAGACTTGCCTTTGATGACTTCTTAGTTTTATTTATACTTACAATAGGTCTTTCTACAGTCTTTTCAATTTATCCAAGATTAAGTCTTAAGTATGCAGTAAATTATTTTTCAATATTTTTATTTTATGCAATTTTTATTAACAACATTAGGACTCGCAAGGATTTATTTCAAATATTGACTGCCCTAACAGTGGCCACTCTACTTGTAAGTTTTTTTGGACTCCTACAAAAATTTGTAATTGGAGTTTCTGTTGACCTTTCACAAACAGATACCTCCATAAGCCAAGAACTAAGTGGAAGAATTTATTCAACTATGGGTAACCCAAATGTCTTGGGAGAATACTATCTCTTGACAGTACCTCTAATAGTTGCTAACTTTTTAAAAAATGAAAACAAGTATATAAAAATTCTTTCAGTCTTTACAATTTTAATTTCCATGTTTGTCCTTTTGACAACTGGATCAAGGTCTGCTTGGGCATCCTTTGCCATTTGTGTTTTTGTATTTACCTTGCTTTATAATCCAAGGCTATTGCCTGTATTTTTTATGCTGGGCTTGATTTTATTTTTCTTCTTGCCAGGAAATATACAAATAAGGCTTATGTCAATTTTTAATAAGAGTGACTCTTCCATTAACTACAGAAAGTATATTTATGAAAGTGCAAATATAATGAAGAAGAATTTTGCAAAGCTAGGAGGGGTAGGACTGGGCAATGAAGTCTTCCAGGCTGCTTTTGAAAACTACAAGGCACCACAACTAACTAAGGTAGCCCACTGTCATAACCTCTATCTTCAACTCTTGATAGAAATTGGAGCCTTTGGACTCTTCTTCCTAATAGGACATATTATTAAGTTATTTTTAAAAATCTTAATTAGTTTTAAAGAATTTAGAGAAAAAAATCCTGCTATTAGCCTTGTTCAATATGGAGGCATAGCAGCAATATGTGGATTTATGGTAATGAGCTTTGCAGACTATACATGGTTCTACCTAAGAATTGTGAGCTTATTCTTTATAAATCTTGCAATTTTAAAGGCTTCATTAAATATAGAAAATTAATTTTTTGTAGGGTTAAATAGTTGTAAGTCAGCTATTTAACCTTATATCATATTTATATAAAATGCAGGATGAAGAAAGGAAATAATTTGAATAATAATAAAAGTAAGATAGAACTCTTTATAAAAAGGGGGAAGAATAATGATTAAGGTTCTCCATTTAATATCTGGTGGAGATAATGGTGGTGCCAAGACCCATATCTTTAACTTGATGAAGGGACTTGAGGGCAAGGTAGATGCCAAAATCATCTGCTTTACAAAAACTGAATTTTATGATGAGGCAGTGGAAAGAGGAATTGACATAGAAGTCTTTTACCAAGAAAAAAGATCAGACCTTTCTGTTGTTTCAAAAATAAGAGACCTAATCATAAATGAAAATTATGATTTAGTTCATGCCCATGGTGCTCGCGCCAATTTTATTTGTATGTTTCTCAAAAATAAAATTGACATACCAATGTTAACTACTATCCATTCAGACTACAAGCTGGACTTCAAGGACAGCTTTTACAAAAACTTAATTTTTACAAGCCTTAACAAGCTTGCCTTAAAAAAGTTTGATTACTACATCTGTGTAAGTGATACCTTTAAGAGGATGCTTATAAAGAGAGGCTTTAAAAGAAGAAATATTTATGTTCTCTACAACGGGATTGATACTGAAGAAAAGATCGACTACCTTCCAAAGGCAAGCTTTTTTGAAAAGTACAAAATAAATTACAATGGCGAGCTAGTTGTTGGAATTGTTGCTAGACTTGACAAGGTTAAAGATCATGAAACTTTTGTAAGAGCCTGCAAGGAAACCCTAAATAAGAATACAGACATAATCTTCTTAATAGCTGGTGGTGGACCAGAAAAAACAAGGATTGAAGAACTTTTAAAAGAATATGGAATAGAGGACAAGGTCCACTTACTTGGCTTTGTAAAGGATAAGTACAGCCTCTTCAATGCCATGGATGTAAATGTCCTTACAAGTATTTCAGAATCCTTCCCTTATGTAATCTTAGAGGCAGCCCTATTAAAAGTTCCAACCCTTGCGACAAGAGTCGGGGGTATACCAAAAATAGTTGTAGATGAAAAGACAGGATTTTTATTTGAAGTTGGAGATTCAAAAAAACTATCTGAAAGCATTTTAAAAATCTATAATGATAGAAAACTTTTAGAAGATCTTGGCGAAAACATAAATAATTTTGTGAAATCAGACTATTCACACAAGGCCATGGGAGAAAAACAATTTGAAATTTACAAGGATATTTTAAAGAAGACAAATCCCCAAGAAAATAATAAAACAGAGTGATCTTATGAAAAGAATTGTAGTATCAGGATACTTTGGCTTTGATAATTCTGGCGATGATGCCATCTTAAAAGCCATGGTAGATGATTTTAAAAAATTAAATATTGATTTAGAGATGACAGCACTCTCAAACAATCCTGAGAAGACGAGACAGGTTTATGAAATAGGAGCAGTAAATAGATTTTCTTTTAGTGAAGTTCGCAGAGCCTTAAAAGATGCCGATTTGCTCTTGTCAGGTGGAGGATCACTTCTACAAGACATAACATCAACGAGGTCCATTATTTATTATCTTTCAGTTATTATCTTGGCGAAATTTTTAAGAAAAAAAGTTTACATCTATGCCAACGGTATAGGGCCAATAGATAAGAAATCAAATAGGATATTGACAAGGTGGGTCCTTAACAGGGCAAACTACATCACCCTAAGAGATGACTTGTCCTATAAGTTTGTGAGAGACTTGGGAGTCACAAACAAAAACATAGAAGTAACAGCTGACCCAGTCTTTACCCTTGAAGCAGCAGGAGAAGATAGGGTTGAAGAAATCTTAAAAAGTGAAAAGATTAAGATCACAGACAAGACCATAGGATTTTGTATAAGGGATCAGAAAAATATTGACGAGATAAAGGATAAATTTGCAGCAACAATTGACAAACTCATAGAGGCTGGATACGACATTCTACTTGTTCCCTTCCACAATCCAAGAGACAACATATACTCAAGTGAAGTTGCTGAAAGGTGCCGTCATAAGGATAAGGTAATGCTAATAGAAAATACCTACTCTGCTGGAGACTTAATGGGGATTTTTAAAAAATTAAAACTCCTTGCAGCCATGAGACTTCACTCACTTGTCTATGCAGCTAGCGTTGACCTTCCAATGGTGGGAATAATTTACGACCCAAAGGTAGAAGCCATGGTAAAAGAACTTGGCATCGAAGAAGCAGTTGACGTAGAGAACTTCACTCCAGAAGAACTTTTTGACAAAACAAAATTAGCTCTTGAAAACTTGGAGGATAGAAGAAAAGTTTTAAGTCAAAGGACAGAAGAGATGAAACAAGAATCAAAGAGAAACGTGGAGATAGCTTTGTACTTGTTAGGTGAAGAAAAACTATAAATCAAAGTAAAGAATTAAAAAAAGTCAATTCCATAAAGTTGGACCAAGTACCAGAGAGAATTTATATTTTCTCTGGTATTTTTTATGCCATTAACTGTTTTGAAGACAAGAAAATTTAAGTTAATAGAAGTGTAAGAAACAGATAGATAAGAGCCTGTAACTTTTTATTAAGTGAAAATTAGTTACAAAGTCCTAAGATGTTACTAAGTAGAAAATAATTATGAAGTCATAAAATGTTATCAGATTAAAAATAATTGCTAATTTATAAGTCCTTATTGAGTAGGAGATAACAACAAAGTCCTAAGTTTTAACTAAATTAGAATAAAAAGAAAAGTTATAAAGTCTTACAAAGTTAAAATTTTCTTACAAAGTT
Organism: Peptoniphilus sp. Marseille-Q6390; assembly: GCF_965119475.1. NCBI lineage: Bacteria > Bacillati > Bacillota > Tissierellia > Tissierellales > Peptoniphilaceae > Peptoniphilus > Peptoniphilus sp. Marseille-Q6390. The sequence continues at coordinate 491,234 of NZ_CBCPLS010000002.1, forward strand.
CTTATAAAAATTAATAAAGTATTTAATAGTTTTTTAATTTACTTCAATAAATTTTCACAATGACCATCTATATCTTTCACAAATAAAATTTATAATAAATAAAAATAAAAAATCACCAAAAAAAACTTTGCATAATGTAAGGTATTATGATATAGTATTACGTTTACTTTTCTAAAAAGCTCTGTTATACTAGTATAAGGGACAATAGGAGGTAAAAAATGTTTAATATTGGTGATAAGATTGTATATCCTATGCATGGTGCCGGTGAAATTGTAGCAATTGAAGAGAGAGAAATTCTTGGAGATGTGCACAAGTACTACATAATGAGGCTACCTATAAATGATCTTAAGGTCATGGTGCCTGTAAAAAATGCGAAAGAAATTGGTGTTAGAGATATTTCTGATGCTGATACTATGGAGAAGGTTTTAAAAGCCCTATCTTCTGAAGAGGAAGTTTCTATGCCCAAAAATTGGAATAGAAGATATAGATACAATCTTGACAAGATAAAATCTGGTGATTTAATGGAAATTGCTGATGTTGTAAGATCTCTTGAAAGTCTTGATAGAGAAAAGTCCCTGTCAACAGGTGAGAGGAAGATCTTGAACGAGGCAAAGCAGATTATTGTATCAGAGATGGTTCTTGTTTTTGAAAAAAATGTTGAAGAAGTGACAAAATTAATTGATGATGCCATTTTTGGATAAGGAGGGATTTTTATTAGCAAAAACCGAAAAATTGTGTCCAAAATATTTAAGTTTCTATTTACTGTAATAGGCGCATTAGTAGGTATTTTTATTGTATCTGTTTTATCGGATATAAATTTTGTAAAAGCTATTGGTAGCCAAAAAATCACAACAGGTATTTCTGTTGTTGTTGTACTTTTATTTGCACTTATATTTTATATGCTTTCTCCTAAGGCTTTTAGAGCCTTGGAAGATTTGTTGGCTATATGGGAAAGACAAATCCAAAGAAAATCTTTTACAGAAGTAATACTAGGCGCTGTGGGACTAATTCTTGGTCTCATAATAGCATTCTTAATTTCACAACCTATCTACAAGATTCCAATCCCTTATGTGGGTTCAGTAGTTTCAATTTTACTTTATGGTATACTTGGTTATTTAGGTCTTAATATTGGGATGTCAAATAAGGACACTATATCAGAAAAAGTTAGAGATCTCACATCATTGGCTGCTAAAAGAAGTTTAAAGCCTAAGGATGTTGTAAAGGATCACACAGGCATTCCCAAGGTCTTGGATACTTCTGTTATTATTGACGGGAGAATCCTCGACATAGCAAGGGCAGGATTTATTGAAGGGCCTCTTGTTGTTCCAGTTTTTGTTCTTGAAGAATTACAACACATAGCTGACTCTGCTGATGGACTTAAAAGAAATCGTGGCAGGAGAGGTCTTGACACTGTTGCAGAAATTCAAGAACTAAAAAATGTTGAAGTCATAATCTATAAAGGAAAGATTGAAGAAATTCCTGAAGTGGATTCAAAACTTCTAAAGCTTGCAATTGATTTAAATGGAAAAATCGTCACAAATGATTATAATTTGAACAAGGTAGCTAGGGTTCAAAACCTTGAAGTTTTAAATATTAACGAGCTTGCTAATGCAGTTAAGCCTCTGTATCTTCCTGGCGAAGAGATGGACATCTTAATTGTAAGAGAAGGCAAGGAGCACAACCAAGGTCTTGCTTATTTAGATGACGGCACTATGATTGTTGTTGAAAATGGCAAGGACTTAATTGGAGAAAAGGTAAATGTTGTTGTCACATCAGCTCTTCAAACTTCAGCAGGCAAGATGATTTTTGCAAAATTAAAATAATTTGATTTTAGCTCTGTCTCAGGACAGAGTTTTTTATTGTCTTATTTTATTAAACAAATTAGTGAATTTTAATTAATAGAATTTTAGTAATAAGTCATAGTTTGATTGAAGCTTCAAATTCTGTGGTATAAATGTAACCTAAGGAGATCGAACAAAATTATTATAGATAATCTTACAAAGATTTTTATTTGACGGTAAATTTTATTTGTATTATTATTTGTTACTAGATAAGGGGGAACAAAAATGAAATTATTTTTACCCGGTCCTGTGTCTGTCCGCAGCGAAGTTTTGAAGCAATTTGAAAAACCTGTTATTGGACATAGAACTAAGGAAGCATCAGAAGTTCAAAAATCAATTACAATAAATATGCAAGAGATATTTGGAACAAAGGAAGAAATCCTTGTTTCAACATCATCAGGTACTGGCCTTATGGAAGGTGCCATTAGGTCTTGTACTAAGAAGAGGGCTCTTATTTGTTCTATAGGATCTTTTGGAGACCTATGGCAAAGACTTGGACTTGAAAATGGAATAGAGACTGATATCTTAAGAGCAGAGGATGGAGAAGTAACTGATCCAAATAAGTTAGAAGAAGCTTTAAAGGCAAAGGAATATGATTTTGTTGGTATAACTCACAACGAAACATCTTCAGGTATCTTAAATAACCTAGATGAATTAAAGCCTGTTATTGACAAGTATCCTGACATTGTTTGGGCACTTGATACTGTAAGTTCAGCTGGCGGAACTCCAATTGATCAAGATAAGTATGGAATTGATATTGCAATTACTTCTTCACAAAAATGTCTAAGCCTTGTACCAGGTCTTAGCTTTGCATCTTTTTCACAAAAGGCAGTAGAAAAGGCAAAGACTGTTGAAAACAGAGGCCACTACTTTGACTTACTTCTTTTATACAAGTATGTAAAAGAACACAACTACCAATATCCATCAACTCCAGCTATTTCTAATATGGTTGCTGCTGAATATCAACTAAACTATATTGTTAATGAAGAAGGACTTGAAAACAGATATAAAAGACATGAAGAAATGTCCCAATACTTTAAAAAATGGGCCAATGAGAACTTTGAAATCTTTGGCAACAAGAAGTATCTTTCTCCAACAATAACTTGTGTAAAGAATACAAAGAACTTGGAGTTTGATAAAGTAAGCCAAGAATTTATGAACAAAGGATTTTTAATTTCTAATGGTTATGGAAAACTTGCTGGCAAAACTTTTAGGGTTGGCCACATGGGCGATACAAAATTAGAAAATATAAAAGAATTCACAAAAACTTTTGAAGAAATTCTAAAAAAATAAAAATTCTAAAAAATAAAATGAAGAATATCCTGGATGACAGGATATTTTTTATTGAAAAAATTTATTTACTAAGGACCTAGTTGAGGATTTAAAATTTCTTGTCTAGGTTTTTCTTTTTATAATTAAGTTTTTGTTACAAGTCTTAATATTCTTTGAGAATGGCCTAGCTATGATTTATAATTTTTAATTAAGTGAGGTAGATTAAATGAATAAGAAAAAAATTAGTATTGCATTGATTTTATTTTTTCTCTTAATAAGTTCAAATGTATTTGCAGAGAACAAATTGCTATTCCAAGAGCCAATTGCTCCTGGAGTTGTGAGATACAAATACCAAGTTAAGAGAAGTAAAGGAAATGCAGAGGCAAATGTTATAAAGGTGGATTTGAACAACCCCCATGCAAAGATTAACACTGTAGCTGGTGGAGGAACTTATACTAATAAGGCAACAGTTTCACAAATGGCAAACAGGACTAATGCAGTTGCCCTTGTCAATGGTGACTTCTTCACTATGCAGTTAGAAGGTGCTCCGCAAGGACCATCAGTTATTAATGGAGAGACTAAATCTTCGCCAGCAGTTTTAAATGACATCTGGTCTTTTGGGATTGACAGTAACGATAAGGCATTTATAGAACTTACAAAGTTTGTTGGAAGCGTTACTGCTTCTAATGGTAGATCTTTTCCTATTGATGGTTTAAACAAAACTAAGTATTGGTACCAACCATCTATGGAGTATTCCCACCAAAATAAAATCCAATTATATGATTCTTTCTGGACTGCTAAGACTAGGGGAGATAAAAATGGTGGAGAAGTTCTATTAAATGAAAACAATGTAGTTGAACAAATTTCTTACAATAAGGGACTTGATATGTCTATACCTAATGGAAAGAAAATCCTACAATTTTCTGGTTCTGCTATCAAATTTATCCAAGATAATGTAAAAGTTGGAGACAAGTTAGGCATAAAATACAACATTGAACCGAATAGAAACTGGAAGATGATGATTGGTGGTCATGCAGTTTTAGTTGACAATGGAGCTGTAAAACCCTACACAAGAGATATTAAATTTATTGACGGTGTAAGGGCAAGGACTGCTGTTGGAATTAGCCAAGACGGTAAAACAGTATATGTAGTAACTGCTGAAGGAAGGACAAAAAGATCTTCAGGTCTAACAATTGCTGAACTTGCAAAATTTATGCAAGAAATAGGAGTTTATAAAGCTATGAACCTAGATGGTGGTGGATCAACTGCCATGGCTGTTAGAAATCTTGGAGACCTTAACAGGACTAGGGCAACAAATCCAGAGAGAAATGGAGCTGAGAGAAGAGTTGTAAATGGTCTTGGAGTTTTTAACACAAGTAAAAATACTGGCTTAATTGCTGATGGAAAATTTGAAAGTGATGTTGACACTATCGTTGGCGAACAAGTTAACCTAAAATTAAAATCAGCTTGGGATGAATTTTTAAATCCAATTGATATTAAGACAAGAACTTACACTATTTCAGACTCTTCTAATGGAGCAAATATCTTAAATGGTCAAACTTATCTTCCATTAACTCCAGGCAAGTTTACTATTAATCTTCAAGCTGACAAGGGAGACGGCTTTAGCAAAGAAGTAAATGTTGCTGATTCATCAAGCTATAGCAACTTAAAGCTTTCAACAAAGAACAATATTGTTAAGAAGGGCAGCGAAATTAAAGTTGAAGCTATAGGAGAGTACAAGGGAAGGAAGATAAATATTTCTCCTAGAGTTTTAAACTACTCCTTTGAAGATTTGAATGCAGAAGTAAATCCAAATAATTTTAATATAAAAATTAATGACTATGGGAAAAGTCCAAAGATTCTCGTAAAATTTGGAGGCAAAACTGCAAGCCTTTCACTTTATGATGAAAACACAAGACTTATAAAGATGAAGATAAATGACCTTAACTACACAGTTAATGGTCAAGCAAAGAAAATGGATGCAAAACCATTTATCTCTAACTCAAGGACCCTTGTTCCACTTAGATTTATAATTGAGGCAATAGGTGGAGATGTTGCTTGGGATGGAGATACTAGGATAGTCACAGTAAATAGTAAGGGTAAAAATATAATTCTTCCAATTGATTCTAAAAAAATTACAGTTGATGGAAAAGAAATTGCTATTGACCAAGCTGCAATAATTAAAGGCGACAGGACTTATGTGCCAATTAGGTTTGTTGCAGAGAACTTAGGTATGAATGTAAACTACATCAATGAAAGTCGTGAAATTGAAATCTCATACTTTGAAGACAAGAAAGACCTAGATAGCAAAAATATTGAAGTCAATGGAGAAGCTAATAATTCTAACAAGAATGCCAATAATAATTCTAAGAATAAATCAAAGGATAATAGGGCTGTTAACAATAAGAACTTAGAAACAAATAATAAGGCTTCAAATACAAATCAAAATAATAAAAATATGGATCAAAAGAATAAAAGCATATTAAATTAAAAGATCTCCCTGAGGGGAGATTTTTTAATGGAGAGTTAAATTATAAGGACAAAAAAAGGAACTCAAGAGAGTTCCTAATCTTTTATTTATTGTCATCTTCAGCTAATAGCATCTCGCCAATTTTATAAACGTCGCCAGCACCCATAGTTACGAAGATGTCGTCTTTTGAAATATTTTCTTTTACAAACTTAACTATGTCTTCGAAGCCAGATATATAAAAGGCATTGTCCCTATGATCGGCAATTGCATTTCTAAGAGTTTTTGAGTGGATATCGCCGTAGTCCTTTTCTCGAGCTGCATAAATATCAGTGATGATAATTACATCAGATTCATCAAAGGAGTTTGCAAAGGCATCAAGAAGGAGCTTTGTCCTAGTAAAAGTATGAGGTTGGAAAACTGTGTAGAGTTTACCCTTGCAGGCATTTTTAATTGCATGAATAGATGATTTTATTTCAGTTGGGTGGTGGGCGTAGTCGTCCATGACCTTAGCACCTTTGTAAAATCCTTTTACTTCTAGCCTTCTCTCAACACCCTTATAAGATTTTAAGCCAGCAATAGAATCCTCGATGGAGATTCCATTAACATATGCTGTCCCAATAGCAGCAAGAGAATTTAAAATATTGTGTCTTCCGAGAACTGAAAGTTCAACGTGAGCTACTTTTTCGTCTTTAAGGTAGAGGTCGTAAGTAGGGAAGCCCTCTTCATTAAATTCAATATTCTTTGCCATTAGGTCAGCATGATTTTTTATTCCAAAAGTGAAGAACTTGCAGTTTTCAATAGGTAAGAGGGTCTTTGCATTTTCATCATCAATATTAAGTATTACATAGTCACTTTCAGTGAGGTTATCAACGTAGCCCTTAAAGGTTCTTATTATGTGGTCAATGTTGTCAAAGTAATCTAGGTGGTCTTCGTCAATATTTAAAATAATTTCTGTTGTTGGGAAATACTTTAGGATGTTTGCCTTGTACTCGCAGGCTTCTGTTAAAAATAATTTTTCATCACCGATTTTTATATTTCCATCAATATCCTTTAGTTGACCACCAAGCATAATTGTTGGATTGACATCGAGGTCCTTAATAATTTCTGTAAGCATTGATGTAGTAGAAGTTTTACCATGAGTTCCTGAAACGGCAATTGATTTGTCGTAGTTCTTCATCACTGCTCCAAGGAAACTTGCACGATCAACAAGGTCAATTTTTTGTTTTACAGCTTCAACATATTCTTCGTTGTCAAAGGAGATTGCATCTGTAAAGATAACAAGGTCCATACCATGAATGTGCTCTTTCTTGTGTTCGTAATAAATTTTTGCACCATTCTTTTCTAATTTATCTGTATTAATAGAAGGACTTCTGTCGCTTCCGTAAACCTTATAACCCTTAGCCAACATTAATTCTGCAAGAGCAGACATAGAAATGCCACCAATGCCAATAAAAAATATATTTTTGTAATCACTTTTATCTATATTAATTTCAAACAATTTACTTCCTCCAATTCTTTTTAATTATAACATATTTTCTAAAGTGAGAAAATTTTTTAACTTTTCTTTTTATGTAAAATCAGGGAAAATATTTAATTAACATATTCAATATATAACTTGATTATGTTATAATGTGATAAAGAAAGAGAGGGATACTTCTATGAACATAACTGATGTAAGACTACGTAAATTGCCAACTGAAGGAAAGCTTAAAGCAATAGTATCTGTAACCTTTGATAACGAATTCGTGCTTCACGACATAAAAATAATAGAAGGCAAAGAATCATTATTTTTAGCAATGCCAAGCAGAAGACTTCCTAATGGTGAATACAGAGACATTGCTCATCCTATTAGTGCTGAAGCAAGAAAAGAACTTGAAGATGTTGTATTTAAAGAATATTATTCTGTGAAGGAACAACTTGACCAAGAAGATAATGATGGTGAAGTTATTGAAGTTGAAGCAGAAGAAATAATCGAAGAATAAAATTTAAAGATTAAGAGGGCTTAGGCTCTCTTTTTTTATGTAGACTTATAAAGTACTTGCGATGCAAAAAAACAAAAATAAAAAAAGACTATGAAAGTCATAGCCTCTATTAGTCCATCTTGCTTACGTGGACAAGTTCTTTATTTTTGTAATAATATTTTGGAAGTCTCCTGTTGAAGTGGGTGATAAAAGATGTTTCACAATCGCCAGAATGGATGCAAATATCACGAACTTTTATCTCTTCGTCGCCTTGTCTACCAATTAAGACAACGTCGTCGCCAATCTTGCAGTCCACATCTGTTGCATCGACCATCATTTGATCCATGCAGATAAGACCAATTTGTTTACACCTCTTGCCATTTATTAAAACCTCAATTTTTTCGGAGAGGATACGAGGGAAGGCATCTGCATAGCCAAGGGGAAGAGTAACAACTTTTGTGTCCCTTGGGCACTTATAAAACCTTTCGTATCCAACAGTCTCGCCTTTTTTTACTTCTCTTATAGAAGAAATTTGTGCCTTCAAGGATAAAATTTCCTCTAAGCCAAATTCCTCAGGAAGATGATCACTGTCAGTGTAACCAAATTGAATTATGCCAGGTCTCACCATGTCCAGGTCGTACTCATCGTGGAAGAGAACGGAGTGTGAATTTGCAATGTGTCTAAATTTAAATTTGCATCCAAGTTCACTTAGTTCGTCAATAAAATTAGTGAAGGTCTTAAACTGTCTCTCAGTAAACTCTGGATCAGTTTCGCAAGCTGCAAAGTGAGAGAAGATTCCTTCAACATTTATATTTTCAAGTTTAAAGATTTCGCAAATTTCTTTTTTTGCTTCATCTGAAGGCATGAAGCCAATTCTTGACATGCCAGAGTCAAAGGCAATATGTATCTTAGCTTCTTCTTTCAAATTACCTGCAAGCTCATTTAGAACTAGGGCATCATTAAGAGAATAAATTGTAAGAGTAATGTGATTTCTTATGGCATCTTCGTATAGATGACGAGGAGTGTAGCCCAAGATCAAAATATTAACTTCACCGAATTTTTTTCTCAAGCTTAGGGCCTCTGATAAAGTTGCCACTGCATAGTAATTTATTCCAAGGTCAAGGGAAACTTGTGATAGGGGAAGAGCACCTAGTCTATAGGCATCGCTTTTCACGACACTCATGACTTCAGTTTTTTCTCCAACCTTGTCCTTTATTATCTTCATATTATTTTCAAATTTATCAAGATCTATCTCAATCCAAGCAGGTCTTGTTAAAAAATCTTTCATCCTATTATCCTTTCGATTAAGAGTTTAAAAGTTGCTTTTTTTATTATATCACAGGAAATAAATAAAATACTTTTGAAAATAAAAAAACTGCCCTGAGGCAGTTTAATTAATATTCCTTGTCTATTAACAAAATATTTAAAACCACAGCCACAATAGTTCCTCCAGAAATACCTGAAGAGAAGAGAGCTGCAATTACAGTAGGAAGTTTTGCAACAATGTCTGGCCTCATTGTGATTCCAATACCAACTCCTATGCCGCCGGCAATAATCATTAGGTTCTTTGATGAGAACTTTGCTCTTGATAGGGCCTGCATACCTGAACCTAAAATTGTTCCAAACATAAGGATTCCTGCTCCACCAAGTATTGGTGTTGGCATTATTGAAACAAGAGTTGCAAACTTAGGGCAAAAACTCATTATAATCAAAATAAAGGAGGAATAAATTGCAACTTTTTTTGATGCACACTTTGTAAGTGGAATAAGTCCTACGTTTTGACTAAAGGTTTGAATTGCACCAGATCCAAAAATAGGAGATAACATTGATCCAATAGCGTCTGCTCTTACACCAGATGCAATGTCGTTGTCATCAGGATCGACTTCACAAACTTCGCCAAGAGTTTTCATAACACCAACAGTTTCTATAATTGTAACAAGATAACCTGCTATGAAGGGGATGACAAATCTCACATCAAACTTAAGTCCAAAGGGAAATAAACTTGGAAGCCTTAACCATGGAGCAGCTGCAACTTGTGAGAAGTCAACAAGTTTTAGTGGAATACAAATTAAGTAGGAAATAGTCATGGCAATGACAACTGAAGCTGTTGTTGCAAAGCCCCTTCCATAATGATTTATAAAAATTATAAGTAAGAAGGTAAAGACGGCTATCCCAATAAAGAGTGGGTCCCCATAATTTTCTGCTCCATAGCCTCCACCCACCCAGTCAAAGGCAACAGGCATCATAGTAATACCAATAAGAGTGATTACAGTTCCAGTTACAACTTCTGGGAAGAATTTAAGAAGTGGCTTTATAAAAAAGCTTAAGATTAATTCTAAAAATGCTCCCATTATAGTGGCGCCAAAGTAACCAGCAAGACCACCGCCCATGGTGTTGATAACAGCGTTGGCTGGTGGAACAAATCCAAAGTCTGTCCCCATAATTGTCGGTAGACCTATACCAACCTTGGCCTTGCCCTTAAAGATCCCTCTTGTTTGGATAAAGGAACATATGCCCGAAGCAAGAAGGGCAGCAGAGATAAGTACAGAAGTCTCAGCAACATTTGTACCAGCGATGGCAGCAATACTAAGTGGCACTGCAATAATTCCACTAAAGGCAGTTAAAATATTTTGAAAACCAAGTAGAGATGATTTCAAAAAATCTGGCTTGTCGTCAACTTCATATTCAAGTTTCATACCATAATATTTCTTCACAATAAACCCCATTTCTCATATAATAATGTTGAGTAAATTTTAACACATTCACTTTTAAGTAACAATATTTGTAGGATAGAAAGGAAGAAAAAATGTACATATTTGTTGGACTTGGTGGAGCTTTGGGCTCTCTACTAAGATATTTTTTGTCCACTACAATAAAAAGTCATGGAGACTTTCCTCTTGGAACTTTTATAATTAATGTAGTTGGATCATTTTTGATTGGTCTCATTGCCTTTTACGCAGAGAAAAATAATTTAGACTCCAGACTTGTTTTATTTTTAAAAGTTGGTTTTTGTGGAGGCTTTACAACTTTTTCAACTTTTGCCTTTGAAATTTTTAACTTGGGAGACAATCAAAAGTTTGGTACAGGAATTTTTTATGCCTTTCTTAGCATAGTTTTGTCTCTCTTTGCCATCTATCTTGCAAGAGAAATTGCAATAAAAGCATTTTAAAGTACGATTTAAGATTTTTGTAAGAATTTGTAAGAAGTTTTGTAATTATTATTTGCTATTATAAAGTCAGAAGGAGGGATGTAATGGATAAGTACAATATTTTAATTGCCGAGGACGACAAGGAGATCGCAAGGTCCATTGGAATTTATCTTAAAAATGAAAACTTTGAAATTTTTTACGCTGAAGATGGACTTGAAGCTCTAGAAATTTTTAAAAATGAAAAAATTGACTTAATTATAATGGACCTCATGATGCCAAAACTTTCTGGCGAGGAAGCAATAATTAAACTAAGAGAAGTTTCCTTTGTCCCAATAATTATCCTATCTGCAAAATCAGAGGACACAGACAAAATTTTTGGACTCAACATTGGTGCTGATGATTATGTTCAAAAGCCCTTCAATCCAATGGAACTCATTGCTCGAGTGAAGAGCAACCTGAGAAGATTTTATGCCTATGATTTAAAAAAGGACAGGAACTTTATTGAGATAGGCAGCATCAAGTTAGACTTGTCACAAAAAATTGCCTATGTAGAGGACAAGCCAGTTGCACTTACTTCTATTGAGTTTAAAATTTTGGAACTCTTGATGAAGAATCCCAACAGGGTTTTTTCCATTGAAGAAATTTATGAAAGTGTCTGGAATGAACCAGCCATGGAGGCAAAGACTGTGACAGTTCACATTAGACGAATTAGAGAGAAAATCGAAGTAAATCCAAAGAAGCCAATGTACTTAAAGGTTCAGTGGGGTCTTGGATATAAGTTTGAAGATTTGAGGCGAAAATAATGAAAAAAAATTCTTACAAATTATCCACTTATGCTTTAATAATTTTAGCAATATCACTTATTTCACTTTTGGCAGGTAGTTTTTTATTTTCAAGGGATCCTGACTCTTCTTATAGGAGAATTCTGACAGATGGTAGAATAAATGGTACACTAGACATGTCTCTTACTGGTGAAGATTATAGCTCCAATAATAGATTTAATTTTGCGGTTAAGTCCTATAAACTAAAATATTTTGACCAAAATGGAAATGTCGTTACAGATCCAGGAGCTATTGAAGCTCAAAAGAAGAAGGATGACCTAAAGGCCAAGGGACTTGATCCAAAGGACTATCTTGAAGATTGGATGCTAGACCAAGCAGAATTAAAATCTGAGTACAAAACTTTTTATCTAACTAATGAATATGAAAAAAATGAATTTGACCCCCTAGAGATTGAAATGAGGGACAATGACTTCTTAATCACGGGTTCAGTAATTAATGATAGTATAGTAATCGACAAGGTTCAAAAGACTCAAAGACTTATAGATAGCGACTACAATTTTATAGACAAGTCTTTTAAATCTAAAATTAATGACTGTTTTAGAGATTTAAACAGCAAAAACAATATTAAAAGCCTAAAGTTTGCTTATTATACATCTTTAGATGATGAAGTCTTTAAAGAAATTGAAATGGATGTCTTTAGGGACCAAGTCCAAGTCCAAATTGGTCTTAGCGTCTTAATTGCAGCTGTCCTTTCAGCAATACTTGGACTATTTATGAATATGGAAAAAGTCGACGAAAGCCAAGAACTTAAAAAAGTCTTCAAGTTTCCAATTGAAGTTGTCTTAGTTTTATTTTTCATTTTTTCAATGGTTGGATTAATGATTTCTAGTGGAGGGCAAGTTTATACAAATCTATATATCTTCTATGTCTTGTATCTAGCAGGCCTTATGATAGTTTCTCTAACAGTAAACTATTTTGTAATTCTTTTAAAGTCTATCTTTAATAAGAATACAGATAATTATTTAATAGAAAATGCTTTGATCTACAGGGCCTTTAAGGCAAGCATTGCAGAATTCTCAAAAGTGGATAAAATTGAGGACAAGGAAATAAATAATGCAAAGATGAAATTCACTCTTGTTTATCTTGTCTTGTGCATTGTAGTATTTCTACTCTTCCTATTCTTTGCAGGCATGTTTGCAGCATCACCTGAAGCTATTGTGATACCAATGATTATTTTTGCAGGCTTCATCTACTTTATAATTCTTAAAAACATTAACCAAGTTGCGAGAATTAATAAAGAAGCAAGCGAAATAGTTGGAGGAAATTATAAGAAGAAGATTGAAAAAACTGGTGGACTTTATGACGGCATAGTTGATAACTTTAACAACATTGGATCTAACTTAGACAATGCTATTGAAGATGCAGTAAAGTCTGAAAGGTTAAAGACAGAACTTATAACCAATGTCAGTCACGATCTAAAGACACCTCTTACTTCCATACTCAATTATTCTGACTTGCTTTCAAAGGAGGATAATTCACAAGAGGAAGCTAAAGAGTACGCAAAGATAATTAACGAAAAGTCCAACAAGTTAAGAGTCTTAATCGAAGACTTGTTTGAGGTTTCAAAGGCAACATCTAATAACATTGAACTTGATAGGCAAGAGATTGACTTTAATTCTCTCGTTGCCCAATCAATAGGCGAGTGGGAAGATAAAATTAAAGAGAACAATATTGAGATAATTTCCAATCTTCCTGAAGAAAAAGTAATGCTTAATCTTGACGGACAAAAATTCTCAAGAGTCTTAGACAACTTATTCTCAAATATTTCTAAGTATGCCCTAGAAAACTCAAGAGTTTATGTAGACCTAAGAGATGAAGGTGGAGTAAAGCTTACAATAAAAAATATTTCTAAGTATCCACTAAATATTTCTGCAGAGGAACTTATGGAAAGATTCACTCGTGGAGAAAAATCAAGGACAACTTCAGGATCAGGTCTTGGTCTATCAATAGCATCCTCCTTTGTGAGAGCCCACGGAGCAAGCTTTGACATTGACATTGACGGAGACTTATTCAAGGTTACAATTGAATTTTAAAAATAAATTTAATAAAGAGGAGAAAGTTCGGGAGACCGGACTTTTTCTTTTATTAAAACTTGACAAAAGTAAAGTAATAACATATACTCAAGATGAAAATATTAATGTCGACAAAAATAAAGTTATTTAGAGGTGATAAAAATGGAACTATCAAATGGAGAACTAATGGTAATGGAAGTTTTGTGGGAAGGTGAATGCTTAGATGAAAACGGAGAAATCCAAGCTCTAGAATTATCCAAAGTATTAAAAGAAAAATATGACTTGGGTAAAACATCTTGCTACACATTTTTTGGAAGGCTTTTAGAGAAGGGAGCAATAACAAGGAGATATCCAAAGTACACAATAAAACCTATAGTTACAAGAGAAGAAGCTTTGCAGGAACAAAGAGAAGAAGCCATAGATAAATTCTTTCAAGGTTCTTTTATAAGTTTTTGTAAAACATTTTTAAAGGATAAAAAAATAAGTAAAGAAGAAATTCAAGAGATGAAAAATATAATTAAAGATTTTGAAAATTTAGAAAAATGAGAATAGGTCTAGTAAGTTCAGCACTTCTATATAAAAGTTTAAAGTCTATTTTAATAATATTTATAATTTTAATTTTTAGAAAGAAATTAAATTTAAAAAGCATTAAAGGTGCCAATACTATATTATGGACTCTTCTTTTAATATATTTAATATTTCCAAAAGATATGCTATTTAGTTTAGAAGCTTATCAAGGATCAAAATTTATAAGAGCAATTTTTGCACCATCAATTTTGATAAATCAAGCGGTAATAAATATTACATACAAATTTCCGTCACTATCAAGGATTAATAGGATAGTTGGATCAATTTTACTTGTTATTTATACACTATACCAATTTATAAAATTTAAAAAAACTATAAGTAATTCTTATGAATTAAAAGATAGAATTCATTTAAATAAATGTCTAAAAAAATTTAATATAAAAAGGGAAGTTAAAGTTTATATTAATGATGAAATAGATACGCCTATAACCTATGGGATAGTGAAACCAAAAATAATTTTACAAAAAAGTATTTTGAAAGATCGGGATTTATTAGACCATGTATTAACTCATGAGCTAGTTCATATAGAAAAATATCATATTGCATTAAGTCACTTAAAAAATTTAATAATATGTTTTTACTGGTATAATCCATTTTTAATACTAAGTTTAAAATATTTTGAAGAAGATATAGAGATAAACTGCGACAAAATAGTTATAGAAAAAATAGGAGATAACCTAGAAAACAGAAAAAATTATTGTCAGTCACTGCTTAAATTAGTAGAAAGGCAAAGGGAAGATAATAAATTCGTCTTAAACTTAAGCCCAACCAAGGAAAGGATGTTGACCATGAAAAATTGGAAAAAAACAATGTCAGGTACATTTACTTTTGTATTTTTGTTATTCTTGTACATACCAGTTTTTACAAATGCCGTAGTTGTAGATGAAAGCGAAGTTATGTCTGATACAAAAGAAATAAAAGAAGTTTATGTAAATGTGGAAAATAGAGTTAGAGAAATAACGGATGAAGAGTATGAGAAGTTAGATTTATACGAAATCCCAACTAATGATTTAAGATCAGCAAATATAGATGAAAAAATTACAATTGAAGGATTAGGTCATGAGACCTATACATTTAACATGAATTCAATTTTTGGAAAAGACCACAATGGATTTACTGTGAGAATGAGTGAGATGTATTGTAAAAGTGGAGTCGATTACACAGTTATCATACAAGAAAATGGAAATTTAATATATGAGTCTAGATTCGATAAAAGTACAAATTTAAAAATTAAAGCTAATAATGTAAGTAGGTATAAAGTTATTATAATTAATCAGTCTGTAAGTCCTTTGACTTATAAAATAAACATAAGTAGTTATGTAAGGTAGGAGGAGTATATGAGGTATTTTAATCCACAGAGGTATAAGAATGGAGATTAGAAAGATCATTATTATGATGATATATAAAAACAAAAAAATGGTCATACAATTGATATTTAATTTTAAGGAGGAGATTTTATTAAAAAAATATGCTCATTTATTATAACTGTATTTTGTTGTCTTTTTATTGGTGCTAATGTTTTTGCAAATGATAATATTAACAATAAAGATGTATTAGTACCAATTAGAGATTTTTTTGAAAAAAGTGGTTATGAAGTTAGATGGAATGCTAAAGCAAAAGATGTTTATATCTTAGATGAAAAAGAAAATGTAATTTTTGTTTTTGGAAAAGAAAATTCTAAAAATAATTTTGTTTTATTAGATAACAAATCATACTTTAATTCGAAAGATTTAAAAAAAAGTAAATTTATTAGTAATATGGATCTTAATAGGGAGATTCAAATAGCTTATAAAGATAATAGATTTTTAAATTTAAAAAAAGGTAGTATAGTGCCAAATTTTATATATGTAAAAGATAATGAAATCCATGATTTTTACAATATATTGGATAAAAATAAAAAAATAATACTAATATTTTGGGCTTCTTGGTGTCCAAACTGTGATGAAGTAATAAATTATTTAGAAAATCATAATATTAGAGATACGAGTAATACAAATATAATTACAATTAGTATTGATAGTATCCCTCAAAAATCCAATCATTTTATAGTTATGAACGATCCAAAAAAAGAAACTTTCAAAGCATTTAATGGAAAATATGTACCTACTGCGTATGTAATTTCCAATAATGATATTGAAGATATCATAGTAGGAAGTGATGATATTTTAGGATTTTTTAATAATTCGATGTTTTTTGATGATGTTTGAAAATAAAATAATTATAAGGAGTTAAAGTTATGCTATATGAAATTAAATATATTTTATCAAATAAGAGAAAATTAATATTATTAATAAACTTGATGTTCTTAATCAGTTTTACACTTATTTTTAATACCATGGTATTTGCATCTTCTACAGATGCTGAATTTTATAAGCAAGAGGATTTAATTATTAAGCAGGCTAAGGACTATATTTTAAAGGATAAGGAAGGATATGTATACTTTGATATACAAAAAGCTCAAAAAGATAGGGTTTCTAAAGATGTAATAGAAGTTGGGAAAATAGTAAACGAAATTACCGAAAGCTATAAAAACAATGATCTTAGCTATAATAGAGAAGTGTTAAGAGAATATTCTTCTAAGAATTTAAGTAGATTAGGTAGATATGGTCATTATTGCGGTAAAGGTAATGATGGCTGGGATAAAACTCCAATTGATGAGTTAGATGCAGCATGCCAAAACCATGATAGATGTTATGTCTGGGGAGGAGATAACACTATTTGCAATAAAAGGTTTTGTAATGCATTAGATGAAATAATTAATTATGGAAGTGGAACTGCAAAGATTAATTATGCAAGGGCTGCTAAGTTAATTTTTTGCAGGTAATATTAATAAAAGTAAATATAAAATAGGAATTTTTAAATGTAGGAGTGATTTTTGTGAAAAAAATTATTAGCTTATTATTAGTTTTAATATTAATTCCAAGCGTAACATTAGCAAAAGATGTTCAAACTATTCAAAATTATGATAATCTTGAAGTGGTAGATACTATAATAGTAGAGGAAAATGAAAATAAATTTATTAGACAAGATATATTAAAAGATGGAACAATAGTTGAGTCAGGCGCTATTCTAATCCCTAAAATACAACTTTATGATTACAGTGGAGGCAGCTGGGATTCTGGGACATGCTATTCTAATGTAAGAGGTCTTTATGTGTACAAAGAGATTGATGGCAACAGAATACAATTCACAGCGGATGTCGCTTTAGTAAATCCAATATGTGGAAATACAAGCAGAATTTTGAGGGGATATGATATTACTTTGAATAGGAAAAGAGGGGGTTATTTTACCACAACTTCACCAACTCAATATACGGCTTATCATAGTGGCTACAAAGTTTCCTTATATGTTAGTGACGGAAGAATGTGGACTGATTAATAAATATTAAAAGGAGAGATAAGTTGAGGACAAAACAACTTTTAATATACATTATAAGTATAATGATATACTTAATCTTAGTTTATTTATTAAATAGGCATACAAATAAAAAAAGAATTATGTATGGAATTTCAATACTAAGTTTAATGTTATTTATTAGTCTTAAATTCTTAGGTAATAAATATAATATATATTATTTAGGTTCTGATAAATTTATAAACTCTTACTTAAATTTAATGTGTATTATAATTAACATTCCTATATTGTATGGAGGGTATGAAACTATAAATTTTTATGTTAATTTTTATGTTAATAAGAAAATTTCTAAGAAAAATCAAGCTTTAATAATTAAAAGTATATTGATAATACTACTATTCTTATTAGCATATCTTAGTTACACATGGTGGGAAATTGTATATTACTTCTTATTTTAATGAGAAATTTAAATTTTGAGCAAAGGCGATAATGAGAAAAATTTAATATAAAAGGAGAAAGTTCGGGAGACCGGACTTTTTTCTTTGCCCTAATTTCCTCTTGTGATAAGATAGGATTTAGGAAGTGATAATGTGATTTTAAATAAAATACGAAACTTAATGAAAGAAAATAAAATAGATTTTTATCTTGTGCCATCAAAGGACCCACATGGGTCTGAGTACCTGCCAGATTATTACAAGGAAAGAGAATTCTTAACAGGCTTTACTGGTTCACAAGGGACTGCTGTAGTGACAAGAGATGAGGCTTTCCTTTGGACTGATGGAAGATATTACATTCAAGCTGCAAGAGAGATAAAAGATTTTGGCTTTGAACTTAAAAAACAAGGACAAGCTGGAGTCTTAAATTATGATGAGTGGATTGCAGAAAACATTAAAGAGGGAATGACCCTTGGTCTTAATGCAGAATATTTTTCTCATCAAGAGTTTTCTTCTATTTCAAAGAAATTGCAAAATAAAAATATTAAAATTCTTGATATAGATTTGATAAAGGACCTTTGGGAAGATAGGTATGACTTTCCATCTGATGATGCCTTCTTGTTGGATGTAAAGTTTGCCGGCAAGTCTTGCCAAGATAAAATTTCTGAAATCAGAGAAATTTTAAAAAATAAAAATGCCAAGATGACTGTGGTTTCATCTCTTGTGGATATTGGATGGACCCTAAACCTTCGTGGCATGGACATAAAGGACACGCCAGTTTTAATTTCCTTTATGATAATTGAAGATGATAAGGTAATCTTGTTTACAGATAGGTCTAAGACAAAAAATATTGAAGAAGAACTGTCTAAAGTCCTAGAAATAAAAGATTACTCAGATTTTTATGAATATTTAAAAACTTATAATGGCGAGAAAATTTATCTTGACCCAGCCTCTATTAACGAAAGAATTTATAAGGAACTCTGCGACAAGAATGAAATTTTCTTTGGAAGAAATATTTCAGAGGACTTAAAGGCTATAAAGAACGATGTTGAGATAAAAAACCTTGAAGAAACTTATGTTAGAGACGGTGTGGCACTCTTTAAGTTTATCTACTGGTTGAAACAAAATGCTAAAAATAAAATTGGAGAATACCAAGCTGCTATGAAGCTTGATGGACTTCGTGGGGAGGACCCTCTTTATATATCTAATTCCTTTGATACAATTTCTGCCTATGGACCCAATGCTGCCATGATGCACTATCATGCCACAAAGGAAAATGAATCAATAATAGGGGACAAGGGATTATATCTTGTGGACTCAGGTGGTCAATACTATTCAGGGACAACTGATATTACAAGGACTATTGCCATGGGAGACTTAAGTGAGGAAGAGATAAGAGATTATACTTTGACTCTTAAGAGCCATATAAACCTAATGGACGCAGTTTTCTTAAAGGGAACTTATGACTTAGCATTAGATGGGATAGCAAGATATGCCCTTTGGCAAGAGAGAATGGATTACAAGTGTGGCACTGGTCATGGAATTGGTTTTGTCCTTTCAGTTCACGAAGGACCACACAGAATTTCACCAAGAGACCCTGCAGTGAGAATGGAAGAAGGCATGATTGTATCCAATGAACCTGGAGTTTATAAGGAAGGCAAGCATGGAATTAGGATTGAAAACATCATGAGGGTTGTCTATGACTGCCAAACTGTGGACTCAATCTTTAATAAGTTTAAGACAATTTCCTTCTGTCCCTTTGAACTTGATGCAATTGATGTAAGTCTTTTGACAAAGAGACAAGTGGAAGTTTTAAATTCCTACCACAAGGAAGTTTTTGAAAAATTAAGTCCCTATCTTGAAGGAGAAATTTTAGAATACTTGAAAGAAGCAACGAGAGAGGTATAAATAATTGTTAGATTTAAGAGAAAGGCTTGATAAACTTCCTGACAAACCAGGAGTTTATATAATGAAAAATGAATTAGACGAGATAATCTATGTTGGAAAAGCTAAATCTCTTAGAAAAAGAGTTAGACAATACTTTGGATCCTATGGGAAGTCCTCAAAAAAAGTTGCCAGCATGGTGTCAAAGATTCACGACTTCGAATATATAATAGTAGAAAATGAAGTTGAGTCCCTAGTACTTGAGTCCAACTTGATAAAGGACAATCTACCAAAATACAACATCCTACTCCGTGATGACAAGCAGTATCCCTACATCAAAGTCAAGGTGAACGAGAGGTTTCCGAGGGTTATGAAGACAAGAAGAGTTGCCAAGGACGGAGCAAAATACTTTGGACCCTATCCTGATGTCTTTGCAGTAAATGGTTCTATTGAAACCTTTGAGAGGATTTATCCCCTTAGGACCTGCAATTTGAATCTTGAAAATGTGGAAGAAAAGCCCTATAGGCCCTGCTTAAACTACTACATTGGCAAGTGCCTGGGGCCTTGCACTGGAGAAGTAAAGGATGAGGATTATAATTTAATGGTAGATGAAGTCTTAAGTTTTTTATCTTCTTCCAACAGCAAGCTAGTGGATAAGCTTCATGAGAAGATGATGGACTACTCGAGAAATCTTGATTATGAAAATGCAGCTGATATTAGGGACAGGATTAAAAATCTGGAATACTTAAAGGAAAGGCAACTTATCTCTGATCCAGAGGCTAACGACGACAAGGATATTATTGCCCTTGCCAAGGGAATTGACGAAGTCTTGATTCAGATTTTCTTTTTTAGGAATGGAAAAATTATTGGTAGAGAGCACTACATGATTAGAGACTATTACAATGATTCT
The DNA here is from genome assembly GCF_965119475.1 of Peptoniphilus sp. Marseille-Q6390. Lineage (NCBI taxonomy): Bacteria > Bacillati > Bacillota > Tissierellia > Tissierellales > Peptoniphilaceae > Peptoniphilus > Peptoniphilus sp. Marseille-Q6390. The sequence goes on from NZ_CBCPLS010000002.1 coordinate 511,950, forward strand.
TATGAAGAAATATTTTCATCTTTTATCAAGCAATTTTACATTGGAGCATCTTACATTCCAAAAGAAATTATAATAGAAGAAAAACCTCTCGATATAAAATTATTAGAAGATTGGCTAACAGAAAAGAGGGGCAATAAGGTAAACATTGTAGTTCCAATAAAGGGCAACAAGAAAGAACTTGTTAAAATGGTAAAGAGGAATGCCCTGGATATGATTGAAAAGTACGGCGACAAGTTCAAGAAGCGAGCTGAAACAAATAAAAAGGCCCTTGAAGATATTAGGGACCTACTTGGTCTGAGCGAAACTCCTAGGAGGATTGAGGCCTACGATATTTCAAATATTTCTGGAGTTGAGTCAGTGGGCTCAATGGTAGTTTTTGAAGATGGCGACTCTAAGAAAAGTGACTACAGAAAATTTAGGATTAAAAGTGTTGTGGGACCAGATGACTATTCTAGTTTAAAGGAAGTTATCGAGAGGAGATTTACAAGGGGAGTGGAAGAGAAAAAAACTTCTAAGTCATCTTCTTTTTCAAATTTTCCAGACCTCATAATGATGGACGGAGGCAAGGGACAAGTCAATGCTGCCAAAGAAATCTTAGACAAGTTGAATTTAAATTTAGAAATTTGTGGACTTGTAAAGGATGACTTCCACAAGACTCGTGGAATTATTTACAATAATGAAGAATTTAAAATTGATTTAAACTCTCGTGCCTACAAGATGATTTATAAAATTCAAGAAGAGGCCCACAGATTTGCCATAAATTATCACAGAAATTTAAGGACCAAGACTATGTTTAAATCAGAGCTAGACGATATAAAATTAATAGGACCAAAGAGAAAGGAAAATCTCTTAAAACACTTTAAATCCATTGATAAGATAAAAAATGCAAGTCTAGAAGAATTAATGGAAGTTGAATCCATGAATGAAGCAAGTGCTAATTCCATTTACCAGCACTTTAGGGGAGGAAATAATGGGCGTTAAAATAAAATATATAGTCGATGAATTAAAATTTGAACTTGTTCATGCATCCATAGACTACAAGGACATAGAAATAGAAAGTAGTGACATCAATAGACCAGGCCTACAACTTAATGGTTATTACTCAAACTTTGTTAAGGACAGGATCCAACTAATAGGAACTCAAGAGTGGCACTATATAAATTCTATGGAAGATAAGATGAGGTATGAAACCCTAGAAAAATTATTTATCTATGACATTCCTGCAGTAATTTTTTCTAGGAATGCTGAAATTTTTCCCCAAGCCATAGAACTTGCAAAAAAATATAATGTAACAATCTTAAGGAGTCCTGACTCAACTTCAAAGGTATTCAGCAAGATTATTTCACTTGTAGAAGATGAACTTGCGCCAACTATGAGGATGCATGGTGTTCTTTTAGATATTTCTGGTATTGGAGTTTTAATAACAGGAAGAAGTGGGATTGGTAAAAGTGAAACTGCCCTTGATCTTATTTCTAATGGAGCAAGATTAATTTCTGACGACTCAGTTATTATAAAAAATTTAGATAAGAGATTAATTGGGAAGTCACCAGAAATAACAAAATATTTTATGGAGATAAGGGGAGTTGGCATCATCGACATTCAAAAAATGTTTGGTGTTGGTTTTGTCATGGAAGAAAAAGAAATCGAAGTCGTTGTAAACTTAGAAGATTGGGACGAGTCAAAGGAATATGAAAGACTGGGATTAGACAACAAATACCAAAGCATTCTAGGGATAGATGTTGTTAGGTTTGACATACCAGTTAAGCCGGGAAGACACACTGCCCTTATAATTGAAGTTGCTACTAAAAACTACAAGCAAAAAGAATTGGGCTACAATCCTGCAGAAGCTTTAAATAATAGACTTATGGGTGGAAAAAAGAAATAAAAGATAATTTATGGGAACTTAATAATAAGCTTTTATTTATTATTATTAATAGTAGGAAAATATTTAAAAATAAAAAGTAGATTCCATATAATGGAACGTCTTTCACAATTCGCTATTTTTAAATCTTTCTAAGACTTTTATTAATAATATTATTGAAATTTATTAAATTAAGTTCTATAATATAAACAGTATGGTTAGTTAATATTTATATTATTAATAATTAGGAGGCAAATATGTCTAAAACATTTAAAACAATGGACGGTAATGAAGCAGCCGCTCACGTAGCCTATGCGTTCTCTGACGTTGCTTGTATTTACCCAATCACACCTTCTTCACCAATGGCTGAGCACATTGATGCTTGGGCTTCTCACGGAAGAAAGAACATCTTCGGTCAAGAAGTTTTGGTTAAGGAGTTACAATCTGAAGGAGGAGCTGCTGGAGCTGTTCACGGTTCACTACAAGCTGGATCACTAACATCAACATACACAGCATCTCAAGGTCTATTACTTATGCTACCTAACATGTACAAGATAGCAGGGGAACTACTTCCAGGTGTATTCCACGTTGCTGCTAGAGCACTAGCATCACACGCGCTTTCAATCTTTGGAGACCACCAAGACGTTATGGCAGCAAGAGCTGCAGGACTTGCTATGTTAGCATCTGGTTCAGTTCAAGAAGCAATGGACTTAGCTGGCGTTGCTCACTTAGCTGCTATCAAAGGAAGTTTACCTTTCATTCACTTCTTTGATGGCTTTAGAACATCTCACGAAGTTCAAAAAATTGAAGTACTTAATTACGATGATTTAGCAAAACTAGTAGATAAAGAAGCAGTTAAGGCTTTCAAACAAAGAGCTCTTAACCCTAATGGACCTGAAATTAGAGGTACTGCACAAAACCCTGATATCTACTTCCAAGAAATTGAAGCTTCAAACCACTATTACACTGATATCATTGATATCACTGAAGGTTATATGAAGGACATTTCTAAATTAACTGGTAGAGAATACAACCTATTCAACTACTACGGTGCAAAAGATGCTACTGACATTATCGTAGCAATGGGATCAGTAACTGAAACAATTGAAGAAGTTGTTGACTACCTAAACGCAAAGGGACAAAAGACTGGACTTGTTAAAGTTCACCTTTATAGACCTTTCTCAATTAAACACTTAATGGCAGCAATTCCAGAAACTGTTGAAAGAATTGCAGTTCTTGATAGAACTAAGGAAAAGGGTGCAGTTGGACAACCACTTTACCTTGATGTTAGAGATGCTTTCTATGAATCAGATAAGAAACCACTTATCGTTGGTGGTATCTATGGTCTAGGTTCAAAGGACACTAACCCAACAGATATCCTAACAGTTTACGAAAACCTTAAGGCTGACCAACCTAAGAATGACTTTACAATTGGTATCGTTGATGATGTAACTCACAAATCACTTGAAATTAAAGAACACATCACAACTGAACCTGAAGGAACTATTAGATGTAAGTTCTGGGGATTCGGATCTGACGGTACTGTAGGTGCAAACAAATCTGCAATCAAGATTATCGGTGACAACACTGACATGTACGCACAAGGTTACTTTGATTATGACTCTAAAAAATCTGGTGGAGTTACAATGTCTCACTTAAGATTTGGTCACAACAGAATTACATCAACTTACCTACTAACAGAAACTGACTTCATTTCATGTTCAAAACAATCTTATGTTTACTCTTATGACCTATTAAGAGGACTTAAGAAGGGTGGAAAGTTCCTTCTAAATACTATTTGGAATGACGAAGAACTTGACGAACACCTACCAGGATATATGAAGAAATATATTGCTGAAAATGAAATTGAATTCTATACAATTAACGCTACTAAAATAGCTGCAGAAGTTGGACTTGGCGGAAGAACTAACATGGTAATGCAAGCTGCATTCTTCAACCTTTCTCAAGTACTTCCACTAGATGAAGCTGTTAAACTTCTAAAACAAGCTATCGTAAAAGATTACGGTGCTAAGGGTGACGATATTGTTAACATGAACTACGCTGCAGTAGATCAAGGTATTGGAGCTCTTCACAAAGTAGAAGTTAAGGATTCTTGGAAAGATTCTGATACAACTAAGGACTTCAAGATTAAGGGAGCTCCTGAATTTATCAACAACATCCTAATTCCAATGAACAGACAAGAAGGTAACGATCTTCCTGTATCAACTTTCAGCAACATGGTTGACGGAACATTCCCATCAGGAACAAGCCGTTACGAAAAGAGAGGTATTGCAGTTAATGTTCCTCACTGGAAGAGCGAAAACTGTATCCAATGTAACCAATGTTCACTAGTTTGTCCTCACGCAGTAATTAGACCTTTCCTTGCTGACGAAGAAGAAAAGGCTAACGCACCAGAAGGCTTTGAAACAATTAAGGCTAGAGGTAAGGGACTTGAAAGTTACGAATACAGAATGCAAATTTCTCCACTAGACTGTACAGGTTGTGGAAACTGTGCTCAAGTTTGTCCAGCAAAAGAAAAAGCACTTGTTATGTCACCATTCGAAGGCGAATTAGACGTACAAGCAGCTAACTGGGAATATGCATTTGAACATGTAAAATCTAAACAAGAAAACATTGAACCTAACAACTTCAAGAACACTCAATTCCAAACTCCATATCTTGAATTCTCAGGAGCTTGTGCAGGTTGTGGAGAAACTCCATATGTAAAACTTGTTACACAATTATTTGGAGATAGAATGAGTATTGCTAACGCTACAGGTTGTTCATCAATCTGGGGTGGATCAGCACCATCAATGCCATATTGTACTGACGAATGCGGAAATGGACCATCATGGGCTAACTCCCTATTCGAAGACAATGCTGAATATGGATATGGTATGGCTGTTTCTCAAACTCAAACAAGAAATAGAATTAAAAACCTTATGGAAGAATTCGTTGAACTTAACGTTGACGCAGAAGCTAACGAAGCATTCAAGGCTTGGATTGAAGGAATGGATGACTACAAGACTTCTAAGGCAGCAGGTGCAAATGTACTAAAAGTTCTTGATAAGAAATTTGGCAACGATAAGGCAGATGAAATCATTGATGATCTTAAGGGTCTCGAAAGATTCTTAATCAAGAAGAGTCAATGGATCATCGGTGGAGACGGTTGGGCTTACGACATCGGATTCGGTGGAGTTGACCACGTTCTAGCATCTGGTGAAAACATCAACATTCTTGTTCTTGATACTGAAGTTTATTCAAACACTGGTGGTCAAGCTTCTAAGGCAACTCCAACAGCAGCAATTGCACAATTCGCAGCAGCTGGTAAGTTAACTAAGAAGAAAGACCTTGGTCTAATGGCAACAACTTATGGTTATGTATATGTAGCTCAAATTGCTCTTGGTGCTGACAAGAACCAAGCTTACAAGGCAATTAAAGAAGCTGAAGCTTATGATGGTCCATCACTAATCATTGCTTACGCTCCATGTATTAACCACGGTATTAGAGTAGGTATGGGCTTCTCAATTGAAGAAGAAAAGAAAGCTGTTGAAACAGGTTACTGGCACCTATACAGATTCAACCCTGAACTTAAAGAAGAAGGAAAGAATCCATTCATCTTAGACTCTAAAGAACCTACTAAACCATTCAGAGACTTCCTTGACGGAGAAGTAAGATATACATCTCTTAAGAAGTTATTCCCTGAAAGAGCAGAAAAACTTTACGAAGTTGCTGAAGAAAATGCTAAGGCAAGATACGCTGGCTATATTGCACTAGCAAACGGTGAAGAATAATTTTTGCCAAATAATATAATTTCTAAATAAATAAATTAAACTCGCTTGAGGAAACTTGAGCGAGTTTTTTTATTGCCTTTATTTTGCTAACCTATAATTTCTTGAGACAAATTAATCTTGAAGTTAAACAAGAATACTTAGCTATAATTTTCTATTAAGTAGGAAGTTATTAGTTTGTAAAACTTTATAGACTAATATTCGCTTATAACTTAGTAAATAAGTAAGAAGTTATAGATTAATGCGGAGTTGTTAACTCTCACTAAGTCATTAACTTTTAAAAAGTCATTAACCTTTACTAAGTCATCAACCTTTACTAAGTCATCAACCTTTACTAAGTCATTAACTTTTAAAAAGTCATTAACCTTTACTAAGTCATCAACCTTTACTAAGTCATTAACCTTTACTAAGTCATCAACCTTTACTAAGTCATCAACCTTTACTAAGTCATTAACTTTTAAAAAGTCATTAACCTTTAAAAAGTCATTAACCTTTACTAAGTCATCAACCTTTACTAAGTCATCAACCTTTACTAAGTCATCAACCTTTACTAAGTCATACATAAATCCTGTTTCATAAATTTTTACTAACTTGTAGTAAATAATATTTCAGTTTAAATGACTTTGTAATTTTAAACATAAAGACTTCTGACTTAAAATAATGAAAAGATTAACACAAAATAAAAAACTCTTATTATAACATTTAAAATATTTGTGTTATAAAATAAAAAGTTTTTATACATTATAAAAAAATTTTATAAATTTGATTGACTTAAGAGAAGTCAAGAAATCTTATTAAATATAGGCAAAAGATTGATTTTTTTAGTCATTTAATATAATATTAAATTTATTAATGGAGGTCGAAATGAAACTAATTTTTGATATAAATGGTGGCGACAATAAGGCTGAAATCATTAAGGGAGCTATTGATGCTTCCAATGAATTTAATAAAGAAATAATCCTAGTGGGAAGAGAAAATTTTATAAAAGAAAACCTTCAAGGGCTAGATTATGATAAAGATAAAGTAGAGATAGTAGATGCAAGTGAAAACATTGAGAACAATGAAGAACCTGTTCTCGCTTTAAGGAAAAAGAAAGATTCTTCTATTGTAAAGGCCATGACCCTATTAAAAGAAAAGAAGGCCCAAGCACTTATTTCTGCAGGAAGTACTGGTGCCCTTTTAGGTGGTGGAATCTTTATTGTAGGAAGAATTAAGGGAATAAAAAGAGGAGTTCTTCCAACTCTAATCCCAGGTCTTAAGTCAAATACACTTGTAATAGATTCTGGCGCCAACATGGACACAAGCCCAGAACTTTTAGAAGAATTTGCAATCCTTGGTGATGTATTCTTAAGAGAATATTATAAGATAGAAAACCCAAAAATTGGGCTATTAAATGTAGGAGTAGAAGAGGGCAAGGGCAATGCACTTTATAAGGAAGCCCACCAAAGATTAAAAGAATCTGTTCTCAACTTTGTGGGAAATGTTGAAGCTAGAGAAATTATGGACAACGATGTGGACCTTCTAGTTTGTGATGGATTCGATGGAAATGTTCTTCTTAAATCCATTGAGGGTGTAGTGGAATTTGCAACAAAAAATGTCTTCCACAGTATTGCAACTTCAGACCTTGATGATAGGAGTAAAAAAGCTTTTACTGATTTCTTAATGAAGAAGTTTAAAAATCTAGATGCTAAAGAAGTTGGGGGAACAATCTTATTGGGAATTGATGGCAACATTATTAAGGCCCATGGAAATTCTGATGCTAGAGCCATAAAAAATGCTGCAAAATATGCCATAGATATAGTAGAATCTAATATTGTAGATAAAATAAAGGATAAGGTGGAAAAATAATGAAGGATAGAATTTTACAAATTATTGCTGAACAATTCAACATTGATGAAGATGATCTTACAGAAGATATGAACTTTCAAGATGACTTAAATGCTGATTCTATTGAGCTTGTTGAACTTGTAATGACAATAGAAGAAGAATTTGAGACAGAGGTTTCTGAAGAAGACCTTGAAAAGCTAAAGACTATTGGCGATGTAATAGAATACGTAGAAGATTTGGAACAATAATCACATGACCTTTTCCAATTTAAAAAATCTTGAAAGAAAATTAAATTATGATTTTAAGGATAAAGGTCTTTTAGAAACAGCCCTAACTCACTCATCCTATGTTAATGAAAACAAGATGAAACAATATGAAAGTAATGAAAGGCTTGAATTTCTTGGAGATGCTGTCCTTGGTCTAGTTATTGGGGAGTATTTTTATAAGAACTTTCCAAAAGATCTTGAAGGGTCTTTGACTAAGATGAGGGCAGAGTCTGTCAATGAGAAAGTCTTATTTTTCATTGCCAAGGGTCTTGAACTGGGAGACTTTATAAGATTTGGTAAAGGGGAAAAGAAAAATGGTGGTAGCAAGAGGGAGTCAACCTCTGCTGATGCTTTAGAAGCCTTGATTGGTGCTATTTTTTTGGATTCGAACTTCAATAATGCAAAGAAAATAGTTCTGAATTTATTTGATGAATTCTTAAAAGAAGATGCTTATAAACTCTTTAATGTTGACTTTAAAACCATGCTTCAAGAAGAGGTCCAAAGGTCTGGGCAAAAGGCTGAGTATAAACTTGTGAGGGAAGAAGGACCAGATAACGACAAAACCTTTTTTACAGAATTATACTTAGATGAAGTTTTGGCTGGAAAAGGATCTGGCAAGACAAAGAAGGAATCTCAGCAAGAAGCTGCAAGAGAGGCTCTTGAAAGGAGAAGGAATGGCTAAGAGAAATATAATACCTATTTTCATTCCTCACTACGGCTGCCCTAATGATTGTGTTTTTTGTAATCAGAGAAAAATTACAGGGATGTCTACAGATATTTCAAATAGTGATGTTGAAGATACTATTTTGGAATATCTTTCTTATTTTAAGAGGAAGGATAATGTTGAAGTTGCCTTTTATGGCGGAAGCTTCACAGCTATCTCTCTTGAAGAGCAAAGTGAATTTTTAAAAGTAGCTCATAGCTATAAAGAAAAGGGTCTAGTAAAGTATATTAGACTTTCAACAAGGCCCGATGCCATAGATGATAGAATTCTAGAAAATTTAAAAAATTATGGAGTAGATATAATTGAACTTGGGGTCCAAAGTCTTGACCCTGAAGTTTTAATCTTATCTAACAGGGGGCACAATGCTTCTTGTGTCTATGAGGCTGCAAATTTGATCAAGTCCTATGGATTTAAGTTAGGACTTCAGCAAATGGTGGGACTACCTGGAGATACTTTGGAAAAGTCTCTTTATACTGCAAGGGAGTTTGTAAAATTAAAACCCTACTGCGTTAGAATATACCCAACACTTGTTATAAAAGAGACAGCCCTTTGTAAAAATCTTGAAAAAGGATCTTATAAGGCTCTTGAATTAGAAGACTCAATTAAATATGTTGCTGATATTATAAATATTTATTATAGACATGATATAAATGTCATAAGAGTTGGTCTTCAGCCAACAGACAATATAAATTATGGCGGAGATATTGTGGCAGGAGCCTTTCATCCAGCTTATAGGCAATTAGTTGAATCCTATTATTTTAAAAATGCACTTATAAATTATTTTGTGGATTCAAATAATATTGCTGATGAAATTACCCTACTTGCCAAGGGGAAAAATATTTCTAACATAAGTGGACAAGGGGCAGAGAATAAATACGAAATTATAAATAAATTAGGAATAGATAAATTAAATCTTAGACAAAAGGATCTTTCTGATTTTGAAGTGGAGATTTTGTCAAAGAAAGACGAAGTTATTGATGTGAGAAACTACTACAGGTGAGCAAATGTTTTTAAAATCCGTTACTATGCAGGGATTTAAGTCCTTTGCAAATAGAACAAAAATTGAATTAGATGAAACCACTACGGCAATAGTTGGACCAAATGGTAGTGGGAAAAGTAATATTACAGATGCAATAACCTGGGTATTGGGTGAATCTTCCGCCAAAAATCTTCGTGGAAGCAAGATGGAAGATGTAATTTTTTCTGGAACTGATTCCAAAAAACCCCTAGGCATGGCTGAGGTAACTATTGTATTTGACAACTCGGACAAGTCCCTTAACGTAGATTATAGTGAAGTTTCTGTAACTAGGAGGATGTACAGGTCCCTTGAGAGTGAATTCTTAATTAACAACAAGAAGTGCAGGCTCAAAGACATAAAGGAACTCTTTATGGATACAGGAATTGGTAAAGACGGCTATTCTGTTATAGGGCAAGGTAAGATTGAATCTGTCCTAAGTTCAAAACCTGAGGACAGGAGAAATATATTTGAAGAGGCTGCAGGGATTTCAAAGTACAAGTATAAGAAAATTCAATCTAAGAATAAACTTCTAAAGACAGAGGAGAACCTAATTAGGATTGAAGACATTCTTTCAGAAATAGAAGTTCAAGAACAAAACTTAAAAGCCCAAGCAGAAAAAGCTGAAGCCTACTTAAAAGATTATGAAGAATTAAAGATTTACGACATAAACTTTTCTTGCAAGGATATGAAAAAGCGTGAAGAAGACTTACTTAACAAGGTCAAGGAACTTGAAGTTTTAAAATCTGATTCTGATAAAATCTTAAGTAAGAGAGAAGAATTGTCTAGAAATCTTGAAGAAATTCAAGAGAAACTTGAAGACCTAAAAGAAGAAAGCGAGTCTTCTAATGAAAAATTAAATAGCCACAAGGAAAATTTTGACAAGTTAAATTTAGAAATAAATCTGGATGATGAAAAAATAAATTCTCTCAAGAGGGATATTGAAAGAATAGGCTTTGAAAATGAAAGCTTAGATAAAGATTTACTTAGTGCTAGGGAATCGATAGGAGAAATTGAAAAAGATAGGGAAGTATTAAATTCCTCTAAAGAAGAAATTCTTGAAAAACTAAATGCAAAAGAAGACTTAATAAAAAATTTAGAAGCTGACTTTAAGAACCTAGAAAATCTTGGCAACTTAAATTTTGAAAATAAAAACAAAGTAAAAAATGAAATTGAAAATATAAAATTTAAGAGCGAAACTCTTGAAGATATAATAGAAGAAAAAAATAATAGAAAGTCTAATCTTGATAAGTCCATAGAAAATCTTAGAGAAAATCAAACTGAATTTGAAAAAATTATTAATAGAGATACTTTAGAATTAAAAAATCTAAGGGAGAAACTCGAAAAAGATGACCAAGACTTTGAAAAGACCAAGGAAGATCTAATAAGACTTGATGATGAAAATAAAAAACTTGAATCCAATCTAATAGAAAGAAGAAATGAAGGAAATGAAATCCTCGCAAGGCTAAAGATTCTTGAAAATATGGAATCTAACTATGAAGGCTACAACAGGACTGTAAAATCCTTTATGAACTTCTCTTCAAAAAATAATATTTTCAAGGACTCCCTCTATGGCCCAGTTGCAGAAAAATTTTATGTGGAAAAAGATTTTGAAAGGGCAATTTCTGTTGCCCTTGGCTCAATGTCCCAAAACATCATCGTATCCTCTACTAAGGACACATCAGAGATGTTAAAAATTTTGGAGAATAATAAGATGGGAAGAGCGACTTTTCTTCCACTAGATAGGGTTTCTGGAAGCAGAGTAAGTGTTAGCTCCAAAGAAGAAGGTATGGTTGGCCTAGCTTGTGATTTAATAAAATTTGATGAAGTATTTAAGGGGATTTTTTATAACTTGTTGGGAAGAGTTATAATAGCTGACAACTTTAAAAATGCTTCAAGGATTTCAAAAAGACATAAGCTTAAGGTGGTAACTCTCAAAGGAGAAGTCTTTAATCCATCGGGTGCCATCACAGGTGGTTCACTTAACAACTACAACAGCTCTTTTATCTTGCGTAAGAATGAAATTACTGACTTCCAAAACAAATTTAAGACTCTTCAAAGCCAGCTTAAAAAACTTGAAGTAGAAAAGGAAGAAGTTGAAAAAAAGATTTCAAACCTCAATGATTTTGCAGGATCTTACATGGAAAAAAGAAATTCTCTAAGCATCAAGATAAATGAAATAGAATCGAACATTTACAAAAATAAAAATGACAATGAGCTTAACTCCCAATACTTAGACAAGTATGTTAGAGAAAGAGAAGAGCTTGAAGAAAATATAAAAGCTGATATAAGTAGTTTAGAAGACAACAAGCTACAAATTGAAAGCAAGAAGAAACTTTTAGAAGAACTCTTGGCTGAAGTTGATAGCGGGGATAGGCTAGAAGAACTTTCAAAGGAAATCGAAGGTCTAAAGAATGAAAAAATAGAAATTCAATTACTTGAAAGAGAAAATAGAGAAAAAATCCTCTACAAGTCCAGAGAAGTTGAAAGAATTAAGTCTGAAATATCTTCAATTGAAGAAAAACTTGAGAATAATAAGAAAATATTAGAAGAGTCTCAAGCTAATATTGAAGAGAAGACCAAGTCTAATGAAGAAAATAAAAAATCTCTTGAAGAGATAAGGGAATCAATAGAAAACTTAAATCTCAAATTAGAAGAAGTTAAAAGAGATTTAGATGAGAAAAATAGGGCTTACTTAGATAAGAGGGAGGAGCTTTCAAATCTTAAGGAGAAGTCCCTTATAATAAGTTCCGAGATAGAAAAAACTGAACTAAAAATTGAAATGAACAGAAATAAAATTTCTAGCGAAGTGGATAGACTAAAGGAAGATTACGACATCCAGGATTATCACAACTTTATTGATGATAATCTTGTGGACTTAAAAGAGGGGACTCTTAGAAGGCTAAAGAAAAAAGTTCGCGACTATGGAGAAGTAAATATTTCTTCTATTGAAGAATATAAACTTGTAAAAGAAAGATGCGATTTTTACACTTCACAAAGAGATGATTTGATTAAGTCTAAAGAAGAAATTAAATCTATTCTAAGTAAGCTCGACCATGAGATGAAAAAATTATTTAACGAAGCCATGGAAGAAATTTCTGGAAACTTTACTGAAATTTTCAAAATTTTATTTAATGGCGGCCGTGCAGAGATAAGCATAGAGGGAGATGTATTAGAATCAGGAATTGAGATCAAGGCATCGCCTCCTGGCAAGAGGTTACAATCCCTTTCTCTATTATCAGGTGGCGAAAGGTCCCTTACTGCAGTTGCTCTATTGTTTGCCCTACTTAAGTACAGGCCAGCATCTTTTTGCATCCTAGACGAGATCGATGCAGCCCTTGATGATGCAAACATCAAGAGGTATGCTGATTACCTTTTAACTCTTGAAGGTATTCAGTTTATAATCATAACTCACAGGAAGCTCACAATGGAGATTGCAAAGACTATGTATGGTGTTACAATGGAAGAGAAGGGAATTAGTAAATTGTTCTCTGTAAAATTAAAGGATTAGGAGATAGATATGTTTAATTGGTTTAAGGATAAATTTAAGAAAAAAGATGACAAGGAAAACAAGGAAGAGTTAATTGAAGAAAATATTTTAACTAATGAAGAGATTCGTGAAGAAGAAGCTCAAGAGATAGAAGAAATTGATGAAAAGCTAGAAGAAGTATCTGAAGGAGGAAATCTTTCTAAAGAAGATGTAAATACTTCAGAAAAAATCCAAGACACAAATGAAGTCTTCAAGGACAAGAGTGTTATTGAAGATGCCTTAGAGAAAAAGGAAGCAGCAAGAGAAGAAGCTCAAGCAGAAGAAATAGAAGAAATTCATGAAAAACTAGAAGAAGTTTCTGAGGAAGGAAAACTTTCTGAAGAAGATGTGGAAACTTCAGAAAAAATAGAAGATACAGACGAAGCCTTCAAGGACAAGGAAGTTATTGAAGATGCTCTAGAACAAAAAGAAGAAGCTCAAGAAGAAATAAAGGAAGTTGAAAATACTGAAGAAGTAGTAGAAGAAGAGCCAAAAAAAGTTTCACTTTTCCAAAGGCTAAAGGAAGGTCTAGACAAGACTAGAAAAGAAGTTGGAATTAAAATCAACACTGTCCTAGGTGCTTATGTCAAGATTGATGACGAAATGCTTGAAGACCTAGAAGATATTTTAATCTCAGCAGACATTGGAATGGAAACCACAATGAAGCTAATTGACAACTTGCGTGAAACAATAATCAGGGAAAAGATAAATGACCCACAAGAAGTTAAGCCTCTTTTAATGGCAGAAGCAAAAAAACTTATGAATCCTGAATTAAACACTCCAATTAATACAGAGCCGCCTGTAATCATTTTAGTAGTTGGAGTAAATGGAGTTGGTAAGACAACAACTATTGGTAAGCTTTCATCAAGATTCAAAAGAGAGGGCAAGTCAGTTCTTGTTTGTGCAGCAGATACCTTTAGGGCAGCAGCTATTGATCAATTAAAAGAATGGGGCAATAGGGCTCACGTTGATATAATTAGTCACGCTGAAGGCTCAGATCCGGCAGCAGTTGTTTTCGATGCAATTGAAGCAGCTAAGGCTAGAAAAACTGACGTCTTAATAGTTGACACAGCAGGAAGACTTCACAACAAGTCTAATCTAATGAAAGAACTTGAAAAAATTAATAGGATTATTTCTAACAAGTTTCCAGAAGCAAATCGTGAAAACTTATTGGTACTTGACTCAACAACAGGTCAAAATGCAATTAACCAAGCAAAGACCTTTAGAGAAGCAACTGACATAACAGGAATTGCATTAACAAAGCTTGACGGAACAGCCAAGGGTGGCGTTGTCGTTGCCCTTCAATCAGAACTTGGAATTCCTATTAAGCTAATTGGAGTAGGGGAAGGCATAGATGACCTTCAAGACTTCAACATCGATAACTTCTTGGAAACAATTTTTGGTTAAAATTCATAAAAATATTTAGTAGGTCTTAGGGCCTACTTTTTTATTGCTAACTTTTAAGTGATGGTTTTTGTAAAATTATTTGAAGGATTTCTTGTGGAAAAATTATTTTAAAGAGTTTGAAAATTTCAAAAATAAAATTTTAAAAAGTCATAAAGATCTATTAAGTCATAAAAACTGACTAAGTTATAAAGAATTACTGAGTTATAAAAACTTATTAAGTCATAAAAATTTATAAACTAATAGGAAATTAGGAAGTCATAAAGTCTTATGATGTCATATTATTTTGATAGTTTCTAAAATTTTTAAAAGTTTTAAAGTTATTTAATTCAAAGCCTAGATATAATAGAAAAAAATCCTAAAAAACAATAAAAAAACTAAAAAACTTTAAAAAAATTGTTGACATTAAATGGGCTTTTAGTTAGAATTAGATAGGTCAAGTAAAGAGGTTGACCTATCAAGAAAAATGGTGATATAATGAATGAGAAATTTTTCAGGATGAACAGCTTACTTGATTTTTATGGAAAGCTTCTTACTGAAAAGCAGATGAAGGCTGCCCTAATGTATTATGTTTATGATTGCACAATCAACGAGATTTCCTCTGAACTTAATATATCTAAGCAAGCAGTATTCGACAACTTAAAGAGAGCAGAGAACAACTTAGAGGAGTTTGAAGCAAAACTTGAGTTAATAAAAAATGCAAAAAAAGAAGAAGCTAATAAAGAAATAAAAAATGAAAAAATAGAAAGAATTTTAGAAAGTATAGAAAAAGAAAGTCTAAGTGAAAACAATAATTTAAAAATTAAAGAGCTTAGAGAAATACTTTTTGACTAGGAGGTGGATTTTTGGTATTCGAAAGTTTATCCGATAAATTGCAAAATACTTTGCAAAACTTAAGAGGCAAAGGTAAATTATCTGAAAAAGATATTGACGCAGCAATGCGTGAGGTAAAACTTGCACTTCTTGAAGCTGACGTAAACTTCAGAGTTGTAAAAGACTTTGTTAAGACAGTAAAAGAAAGGGCTTTGGGAAAAGAAGTTTTAGAATCCCTAACTCCCGGCCAGCAAGTAATAAAAATTGTTAATGAAGAACTCACAAGTTTAATGGGTACTAGCGAGGTTAAAATTGACTTCTCAAAGAAACCAACTGTTATAATGATGTGTGGTCTTCAAGGTGCAGGTAAAACTACTACAAGTGGTAAGCTTGCCAATAAATTAAAAAAAGATGGAAAGAGACCTCTTTTAGTTGCTTGTGACGTTTACAGACCCGCAGCTATAAAACAACTTCAAGTTGTAGGTGAGTCTGTTGATACTCCAGTATTTACTATGGGAGATAAGATTTCTCCAGTTGATATTTCCAAGGCAGCTCTTGAGCATGCCAAGAAAAATGGAAATGATGTTGTCATCATAGATACTGCAGGTAGACTTCACATAGATGAAGCCCTTATGAAGGAGCTTCAAGATATTCACGAGGCACTTGAACCATCTGAAGTTCTTCTTGTCCTTGATGCAATGACAGGTCAAGATGCAGTAAACGTTGCTGATACCTTTGATGACATGTTGAAGTTAACAGGTGTTATCTTAACTAAGCTTGATGGTGATGCAAGAGGTGGAGCTGCCCTTTCAATTAGGTCAGTTACAGATGTTCCTATTAAGTTTATCGCCAGTGGCGAAAAAATGGACAACATTGAAGTCTTCCACCCAGATAGAATGGCTTCAAGAATACTTGGAATGGGAGATGTGCTCTCCTTAATCGAAAAGGCACAATCAGCTGTTGATGATAAAAAGGCAAAGGAACTTGAAGAAAAACTTAGGAAGTCAACTTTCACTTTTGAAGATTTCCTAGACCAAATGCAACAAATGAAAAATATGGGGCCACTTGAAGACATAATAGGAATGATTCCTGGTATGAACAGCAAGGCTCTAAAGGGTATTAGCTTACCTGACAACGAATTTGCTAAGGTAGAGGCTATTATTCTTTCCATGACAAAGAAGGAAAGACAAAAGCCAGAAATTATAGATTCTTCCAGAAGGAAGAGAATAGCAAAGGGATCTGGAACTAGTCCAGCCGATGTAAACAAACTGATTAAACAGTTTAAGGACATGAGAAAGATGATGAAACAATTTGGAAACATGTCCAAGACAATGGGAAAGAGAAAGTTTAAATTACCTTTTTCCTTTTAAGTTAGCTTATATATTTTAATATATAAATTTTTTTGTGGAGGTGAATAATTTGGCAGTTAAAATTAGACTTAGAAGAATGGGTGCTAAGAAAAAACCCTTTTATAGAATAGTTGTAGCAGACTCTAGAAGTCCTAGAGATGGAAAATTCATCGAGGAGATTGGTTATTATAACCCACTTACAACTCCTAAGGAAGTTGTTGTAGATGCAGAAAAAGCTAACAACTGGATTAAGAATGGTGCAAAACCTACTGATACAGTTGACAGACTTTTCAGAGAAAACTCAGTGTACAGCGCTGGTGCAAACTCAAATAATACAGCAGAAGCAAGTGAATCAGAAGCTACTGAATAACAGTATGTTTGGAGGACCAAATGGTTGAATTAATTGAATATATTGCTAAATCTTTAGTTGACGATCCTTCTTCAGTTGATGTGGCAATGACTAAGAATGATAATTCAATTGATATTACTCTTAAAGTTGCATCAAATGATATGGGAAAAGTTATTGGCAAACAAGGCAGAATTGCTAAGGCAATAAGAGCAATTTTAAAAGCTGTTTCACTAAAAGAAGATGTAAAGGTTAATTTGGAAATTGAAGAATATTAAAGATTCAATTACTTGCATTGGTAAAATAATTAATACTCATGGTATTAAGGGAGAACTTAAGGTTGATCCTTATACCTTTGACAAAAAGAGGTTTTCTAAACTTGAAAGTGTCTTTGTAGGCGAAGATTTAAAAGAATTTTTTATTAAAAGAGTTCGAGTTAATGATTTTGTCTATTTAAGCTTTGAAGGTTATGAAAATATAAATGATGTTCTTAACTTAAAGGGATCTAACATTTATATTAAAGATGAAGACAGGTTAGAACTTGAGGAAGACCAGTATTATGTTTCCGATTTAATTGGAAAAGAAGTTTATGACACTGATGGTAATTACCTTGGAGTCTTAAAGGAAGTATTGGAATATCCTGCTAATGATATTTTTGTCATAGAAGGCAAGGATAAGGAAACTTATCAAGTGCCAGGAGTAAAAGAATTTATAAAAAAAATAGATTCAACAATAACTATTAAGTTAATAGAAGGAATGATTTTGTGAAAATTAGTGTTTTAACATTATTTCCCGATTTCATAAATAATATTAGAGATTTTTCTATTGTTGGAAGATCTATTGGCCAAGGAAAATTAGAATTAGAAACTGTAGATATTAGAGATTTTGCCATCAATAAATATTTACAAGTTGATGATTATCCCTATGGCGGTGGACCTGGTATGCTGATGCAAATTAAACCAATAGTAGAGGCAATAGAATCTGTAAAGACAGAAAATTCCAAAGTTTATTATATGTCCCCACAGGGCAAGGTTCTTACACAGGATAAGCTAAAAGAACTAAAAGAGGAAGAACACATAATTCTTCTCAACGGTCATTATGAAGGTATTGACAATAGGGTCATTGAAAATTATGTAGATGAAGAAATTTCCATTGGCGATTATGTTTTAACTGGTGGAGAGTTGGCGTCCATGGTTATCATTGATGGCGTGTCAAGACTACTTGATGGTGTACTTGCAAGTGAGGAGTCCTTTGAGGATGAATCACACTACAATGGACTTTTAGAACATCCCCAATACACAAGGCCAAGAGAATTTAGAGGACTTGAAGTTCCAGATATTCTTTTAAGTGGAGATCATAAAAAAATAAGGAAGTATAGACTTAGAGAGTCTATTAAAAATACTTTACAGAAAAGGCCAGACTTATTAAAAGATAAAATTTTAAATGATGAAGAAAAAGATATTTTGAAAGATTTACTGGAAGGAGGTAAAAACAATGGATTATATTAGAGCTATTGAAGCTGAACAAATAAATGAAAACTTACCTAAATTTAATGTTGGAGATACAGTTAGCGTTCACTACAGAATTATCGAAGGCGAAAGACAAAGAATCCAAGTATTCGATGGTACTGTTTTAAAAATTCAAGGAAAAGGCGCTAGAAAGACTTTCACAGTAAGAAGAATTTCTTACGGTATTGGAGTTGAAAGAACTTTCCTACTTAACTCACCAAGAATTGCTGATCTTGTAGTTACAAGAAAGGGTAGAGTTAGACGTGCTAAACTTTACTATCTTAGAGATAGACAAGGTAAGGCTGCAAAAGTTAGAGAAAAGACAAATTACTGAGAATGGGACTTTAAGTCCTATTTTTAGTATCTTTTATTTTGAGCAAATAATTTAATAAAGGGTGATAATTTTGAAAAAACTTTTTATGGGACTCTTGTTAATAGTAGTCCTAGCAGCTGGTGCATTTTTATTTGTTGAAAATAGAGGAACTAGCAAAATCTCAACTAAGTACGATAAGTTTAACTTTTTGACAGAAGACAAAGACATTGATAAAGACGATTTTTGTATTGAAGATGGAATGATTTACCTTTCGCTAGACTACATAAAAGAATACCTTGATAAGGGAATCGAATATGATGAGTCAACAGGTGAAGTAAAAATCAATAACAATCATGCTAATAAAATTTTAAAATTAAATGAATATGAAGCAAAGTTTAACAGCGGGACAATTGATTTAAGAGCTCCTGTTATTGAAAAAAGTGGAAAGATTATGCTTCCAATTGAAGCCTTTATCTATGACTATGATGTTAGATTAAGATACAACAAGGACATAAGACTATTGCTTCTTGACTACAGGGACAAGGAGTATGACCTAACTAAGACTACATCAGAAACTCTATTAAGAGAATCTGCTTCTAAGAGGAGCCCAATTATAAAGAAGCTTCCAAAGGGAGAAGAACTTTATGTCTATGAAGAAAAGGGTAAGTTCTACAAAGTTAGGATGCCAGAAGGATATGCCGGATATGTTTTAAAGAAGGACCTTGACGAAAATTTTGAAAAAGTATCTTTAAAGTCAACTTCAAAAAACACATCTGATGGTCCAATTAATTTAACTTGGGATTACACTTATGCAGAACATTCCGAAGACAAGATAAACCAAATTAAGGACATAAAGGGACTTGATGTAATAATTCCAACATGGTTCTCCATTAGAAATGGAAATGGAGATATGATTGACAGGGGAAATCAAAATTATATTAAAAAATATAAGGACTTAGGAATAGATGTCTGGGCATATCTTGATAACTCCTTTGATCCAAATATAACTCATGAGGCCCTATCAAATGAAAACACTCGTAAAAAAGTTATAAATAAGACTCTTGAGCTATGCAAAAAGTATGGCATGAAGGGAATAAACATTGACTTCGAACATACAAAGATTGACGATAGAGATTATATAACAGACTTTGTAAGAGAATTTAGACAAGCAGCAGGCGATGACTTCATAATAACTGTTGACGTTACACCGCAAATATCAGCAGATGTTACAAAGGAACCTTATGACAGAAAGGCTCTTGCTGAGATAGCTGACTACATGGTAGTAATGGCCTACGACCAACACTGGGGATCTTCTGATAAAGCAGGATCTGTTGCCCAATATAAATGGGTAGAAGGATCTGTCAACGTATTATTTAGAAGCATTCCAAATAAAAAAATGATTCTTGGTGTTCCACTTTACACAAGATTGTGGAAGGAAGCTGGCGGCAAGGTAACTTCTAAGACAATTTCTATGGATGAAGTTGCAAGAATAATTGCAGCTAAAGGTTTAAAACCAGTTTGGGACAAAGAATCACAACAAAATTATATTGAATACCAAGAAAACAATGCAGACTATAAAATTTGGATTGAAGATGCAAACTCACTTGAGAAAAAGGTATCTCTTGTTAACAAATACAACCTAGCAGGCGTTGGAAGCTGGAGACTGGGCTTTGAAACTCCAAATATATGGGATGTAATATCAAAGGAACTTGACAAAACAAACTAAAAATTGACAATTTCACTATTAAAGTATAAAATCATTTTGTAAAGATGTTGAAAAATTTTAATTAGGATGTGTTTAAAAATTTTACCAGATACACATAAAATCGTGGCAAAAATTGTCCACGATAGAATAAAAGATAAATACAATGTCAATTTAAATTTAGAAAAAATGCTTTGGGGATCAGTTGCTCCCGATGTCCTTCCTTATTATAAGTTGAAGAGACATTATTTTGATGAATCTGGAGACTATATAGCAAAGGAAATTACAAAATTAATTTTCTTTTCAAGGTTTTCTTATTCTGAAGGAAATGAAAGCAAATTATTAATTAACTATGTAAGCAGGAGGCTTGGCATAATAATGCACTATCTATGTGATTTTGTTTGCTTTCCTCACGCCTACAGAATGACTTTCGTAGAAAATTTGAGAAAACACGTTAAGTACGAACAAGACTTAGCTCTTTATGCAAGGGAAAATAAATATCTAGAAAAAGATTTTTCTTCTGTAATTAGTATAAATGATATTAATTTTTTAGAAGATTCTGACATGAGGCTTGAAGAAAGAGTTAAGAAGTATTTAATAGATGTAATAGACCAATACAAGGAGTCAAATCATTCCTTTGATAATGATTTGAATTTTGCTTTAAATCTTTGTACAAATATTTCTATTTTAGTTATTGAATCAAGTCTCCAATTTCAAGGAGATTTTGATATACAATATATTTAAAAGAAATCTTTCACTCAATGTGGGTGGAAGATTTTTATAATTAGGGAGGAAAAGATGAGGAACAACTCTAGTGCTACAAAATTAGATCTTAGAGAGACACAAATTGCAATCAAGTCAGTTAAGGATTACTTTCAAAGAGATTTGGCAAACACTTTAAATCTACAAAGGGTTTCTGCACCTCTTTTTGTAAGACCTGAAACTGGACTTAATGACAACTTAAATGGAGAAAAAGCTGTAGACTTTAATCTTAGACAATATGGGATTAATGTTGAAATTGTTCAATCTCTTGCTAAGTGGAAGAGGAATGCTCTTAAGGACTACAATTTTAATATGTATGAAGGAATCTACGCAGATATGAATGCCATTAGAGCAGAAGAAGAACTTGATGAAATTCACTCTTCTTATGTAGACCAATGGGACTGGGAAAAAATTATAAATAAGTCTGATAGAAATAAGGAATATCTTTTCTTAATTGTAAGAGAAATTTATTCTGTATTTAAAAGAACTGAAGAATATATTAACCAAACTTATCCATACATTCTTTCAAAGAAGCTTCCAGAAGAAATCTTCTTTATAACTTCCCAAGAACTAGAAGATATGTATCCTGGAAAAACTTCTAAGGAAAGAGAAAAATTAATCTGTAAGGAAAAGGGTGCTGTGTTTATCATGGGCATTGGACATAAATTAAAGTCTGGTGAGCCACACGATCACAGATCACCTGACTATGATGATTGGGACTTAAATGGAGACATCTTGTTCTGGGATGAAGTCCTAGATAACTCTCTTGAAGTTTCAAGCATGGGTATCCGTGTTGATGAAAAATCTCTAAAGAGTCAATGCGAACTTACAAATACAACTGAAAGATTTAAACTTCCTTATCACCAAAATATTTTAAATGCAGACCTACCTTACACTGTTGGTGGTGGTATTGGCCAATCAAGAATTTGTATGTTCTTTTTAGAAAAGCAACACATTGGAGAAGTCCAAGTAGGTGTTTGGGATGAAAAGAGTTTAGACTTCTGCAAAGACAATAAAATTAAATTATTATAATTACATTACATTTACAATTTGGATTTCAATCCTTCGTGACTTATAGTATAATTATTTTATACGAAGTAACGGAGGATTTTTTTATGGAATTGGCAGAAAAATTAAATCAGACACCTTATAAAAGGCTTGCCTTTAAAGATATAAAAAAATACCTAATCGCAAACTTTTTGTACAAGGGCGACTTGGATAGCATAAATATTTTACTCAATCTTTACAATGTTTATGAATCCATTGAAAATATTTATCCAAGGTATGTAACTCTTGAAAATTTGAGAAAGGATATTGTAAAAGTTTATAGGCAAAAAGAGGGAATTGAACTTATAGCTAGAAACCTCTCCAACCTTATTCATGATGACATAAATAGGCTTGAACTTTACTTATATTTAGAGGGCTATAGACTTGGGTTTAACTCAAAAAAGCACATAAATATGCTTGAGATAATAACCTTGAAGCACCTTACAATAGATGAACTTTACAATAGAAAAAAACTTTTTCAATATGAATTTAAAAACGAAGAAGTTTTATCTTTTAAGAAGTTAGTTTTTAAAGAAATAAGAAAAGATAGGCAAATAAGGATTTTTATAAAAAACACTCTTACTGATGTTAGAAAAAGACTTCTCAATAGTAAGATCCAAAGTATAAACGACCACCTAGACTTGCAGCTTATTTTTAGAAGTCAAGATGACGACGTTGAAATAAAAGAAGTTGACTCCTACTTAACTGATTCTGAAATTGAAAATTTAAATAATAAGATTTCTAAATTTCTCTACATAGATTGCTTCAGAGTTTTTAGAAATGCTTTTTGGGATGGAGTTAATGATAGAGTTTTAAAGAGATACAAGTAAGGATAGTTTTATACTATCCTTTTTAAAGTGGTGATAAATTGATAATTTTGGGAATTGACCCAGGGATAGCTATTGTTGGATATGGATTTCTAGAACTTAAAGGAAATTCTTATAAAGTTTTAGATTATGGGGCAATAACAACAGAGGCGAAGGTTCCTCTTCCAGAAAGACTAAATACTATCTATGAAGAAATGAATGAACTTATAGAAAGATACAAGCCTGACGACATAGCCTTTGAAGAATTGTTTTTTAATAAGAATGTTAAGACGGCAATTACAGTTGCCCAAGCTCGTGGAGTTGAAGTCCTTGCTGCCAAAGAATCTGGAGCAGGACTTTATGAATACACGCCTCTTCAAGTAAAACAAGCCATAGTTGGTTATGGAAGGGCTACAAAAAATCAAGTTCAAGAGATGGTAAGAATTATTTTAAACTTAGAAAAGGTTCCAAAACCTGACGACGTTGCAGATGCCTTGGCAGTTGCAATAACTCATGGAAGCTCGATTAAGTTTAAAGAAAGTTTTAGGATGATATAATGATAGAATTTTTAAGGGGAAGAGTTCACTCTACTGACAGGGGATACCTAGTACTTGAATCCAATGGAATAGGCTATATAGTTAATATGGTGGAAAGAGAACTTCACACATTTTATGAAAATGAAGAAGTTTTCATCAACATTAGGCTGGTTTTAAGGGAAGATGCGGCAATTTTATATGGATTTAGACATATAGAAACAAGAGATGCTTTCGATCTTCTTACAAGTGTAACAGGAATTGGTCCTAAGTTAGCCATGGGAATTCTTGATGGCGATGATGTCTTTAATATTGCAAAATATATTTTATCCAAGGATGAAAAATCTCTTACAAAATTACCTGGTATAGGGAAGAAAACTGCTCAAAGAATAATTCTTGAATTAAAGGATAAGGTTGAGAAGTTAGACCTAGACTTAACTTCTATGACTGATAATGTAGAAATTATCGAAGAAAAGGACGATTCAGCAGTTGAGGCCCTAATTTCCTTAGGTTATAATGTATATGATGCTAAAAAAGCACTAGAAAAGGTAGATCCTTCTCTTGATATTTCTGAGAGAATAAGAGAAGCTTTAAAATTAATGGGTTGATATAATGGAAAAAAATAGATTAGTTGAGCCAGAACTTATTGATGGCGATGCTAGGGAGGTAAGTCTTAGACCTAAGTGGTTAGAAGAGTATATTGGCCAAGAAAAGGTAGTTAAGAATTTAAAAATTTTTATCGAAGCTGCAAAAAACAGGTCAGAACCCTTGGATCACACACTTTTAAGTGGACCACCAGGACTTGGGAAAACCACACTTGCTGGCATAATTGCCAATGAGATGGGGGTTAATCTAAAGGTTACATCTGGTCCTGCAATTGAAAAGCAGGGAGACCTAGCAAGTATTCTTACAAATTTAAATAATGACGATGTTCTATTTATTGATGAAATTCACAGGCTAAATAAGTCTGTGGAGGAAATCTTATATCCTGCTATGGAGGACCATGCATTAGATATAATAATAGGCAAGGGACCTTCTGCAAGATCAATTAGACTTGACCTTGCACCTTTTACACTTATTGGTGCCACAACAAGGGCAGGTATGCTTACGTCACCTCTTAGGGATAGGTTTGGGGTAATGTTAAAGCTAGACCTTTATGATACAAAGTCTTTAGTTGAGATTATAATGAGGTCAGCTAAAATTTTAAATGTTCCCATAGAAGAAGAGGGAGCTTTAGAAATTGCAAGAAGATCAAGGGGAACACCTAGAATTGCCAATAGGCTTTTAAAAAGAGTAAGAGACTATGCTGAAGTAAAGGAAGGTGGAGTTATAACAACTAAGGTTGCCATAAAGGGACTTAACCTTCTTGAAATCGACAAGTTTGGCTTAGACAATATTGACAGAAGAATTATACTTACAATGATTGAGAAATTCAACGGTAGGCCAGTTGGAATTGATGCGATTTCAGCTGCTATTGGTGAAGATAAGGGAACAGTAGAAGATGTTTATGAGCCTTATTTAATGCAAATAGGCTTTATTATTAGAACGCCTAGAGGAAGAATGGCCACTAAAAGGGCCTATGACCATTTTGGTTTGGAGTATAAGGATGAATAAAATGAAAAAAATATTATTGTTAGCTTTATTTTTGGTTTTACTGCCATTAAATATCTTTGCTAAGGAAGACTATGACAAGATTGACATTAAGGTTGGAAAATCTATTTCAGCTGGTGAAACTTTAAAATTAAAATCTAAATCTAATTTAAAAGTTGTGACTTCTGATGAACAAGTAATAAACAATACAAACAACAATGAAATTAATATTATATTTGATGGAAATAAAATTAATTTAGATGGAAAGAATTTTAAATTAAATAACTTTCCACAAAATGGAGCCTTTTTAATATCCTCTGATTCTCCTATTTACGTAGACAAAATCAAGAGAAACTATGGGGGAGCAATTTCCTTTAGAGTTAATAACAAAAAACTTGATGTAGTAAATAGGGTGGATATAGACGAGTACTTAAAGGGAGTTCTCCCAAAAGAAATGAGCCCAAGTTTTCCAATGGAATCTCTAAAAGCTCAAGCCTTGTGCTCAAGGTCCTTTGCTATAAATAATTACAACAAATTTATAAAAAAAGGTTATAACCTTGACGACACTACAAGCTCACAAGTTTATTATGGAAAAGATGTTGAGAACAAATCTACAAATAAGGCTGTAGAAGATACTCTTGGCCAAGTTATTAAATATAAGGGTGAAGTTGCAGAGACAATTTTCTGTGCTTCTTCTGGTGGTTATACTGTCGCTTCTTCTGAAGCTTGGGGTGGAAATAGTGTTCCTTACCTTATTGCACAAGAAGATCCTTATTCAGTTCATCCATGGAAGTATGAGCTTAAAGATAGTGACTTAAAGAAGTTAAATTTATCTGATGCATTTAGCGTTAGTCTTGACTACAATAATTCGAATAGAGTTAACAACTTAACTTTTTCTACATCAAAGGGAGATGTAAAAATAAAGGCTACTGATTTTAGAAAAAAAATTGGCAATACAATTATCAAATCAACCTTATTTGATGTAAATGTAATAGGAAATAAAATATTTGTAAGTGGAAAGGGATATGGACATGGTGTTGGCATGAGTCAATACGGTGCTGTTGAAATGGCAAAAAAAGGAAGCAATTACAAGGATATTATTGAATTTTATTTTCCAGGAACAAATATTGAAAAAATAAAATAATAGAAAGGCGAAAATGAAAACAAAAGATTTTTATTACGACTTACCAAAGGAATTAATAGCACAGCATCCTGAAGAAAAAAGAGATCATTCAAGACTTCTTGTTTTAGATAAAGAAAGTGGAGAAATGGAACACAAACACTTTTATGACATTATAGATTATCTCAAGAAGGGTGATTTGTTGGTATTAAACGACACCAAGGTAATGCCTGCAAGAATTTATGGACACAGGGAAGGAAAAGAAGAAAAAATTGAATTTCTTCTTTTAAATAGAAAAGATGACATTTGGGAATGTCTATCTAAACCTGGTAAAAAAGCAAAAATAGGAAGTAAAATTATTTTTAGTGATAAACTTTCTGCTGAAGTTGTAGATATTTCTGAAGACGGATCTAGATTTTTAAAGTTTGAATATGACGGAATATTTGAAGAAATCTTAGATGAACTTGGAGAAATGCCACTTCCACCCTATATAACAGAAAAATTAGAGGATAAAAATAGGTATCAAACAGTTTACGCAAGGGAAGAAGGATCAGCTGCAGCACCAACTGCAGGACTTCATTTCACAAAGGAATTATTAGAAAAATTAAAAGATAAGGGTGTAGAAATTTGTTACATTACCCTTCACGTTGGGCTAGGAACCTTTAGACCAGTGAAGGTGGAAAATGTTGATGAACATGAAATGCACTCTGAATTTTATGTAATGACAAAGGAAGTTGCAGATAAAATAAATGCAGCCAAGGACAGGGGAAGCAGGGTAATAGCAGTTGGCACTACAAGTGTGAGAACAGTTGAGTCAATTGCAAATGAAGATGGAAGAGTTTGTGAAAAAAGTGGATTTACAAATATATTTATTTATCCACCCTATAAGTTTAAGTGTGTTGATGCACTGATAACTAACTTTCACTTGCCAGAATCCACTCTTCTAATGCTTGTTTCATCCTTATCAAGTAGAGAGATTATTTTAAAGGCATATGAAGAAGCTGTTAAAGAAAGATATAGATTTTTCAGTTTTGGTGATGCCATGTTTATAAGGTAGGTTTTATGTTTAAATTTGAATTATTAAAGACTTCTAAGGATTCAAAGGCAAGACTTGGAAAAATAACAACTAATCATGGAGAAATTGAAACTCCAATTTTCATGCCAGTTGGAACAAGAGCAACAGTAAAGACTATGACTCCTGAAGAGTTAAAAGATATTGGAGCACAAATAATTTTATCTAATACCTATCATTTATTTTTAAGACCAGGGACTGAGATAATAGAAAAAGCTGGAGGTCTTCACAAGTTTATGAATTGGGACAAACCAATTTTAACAGATTCAGGAGGATTTCAGGTTTTTTCTTTATCAGATAATAGAAAAATTACTGAAGAAGGCGTTCATTTTAGGAGTCATATTGACGGGAGCAAGATGTTTATCTCTCCTGAAAAATCAATTGATATCCAAAACATTTTGGGATCAGATATAATTATGGCCTTTGACGAATGTGCACCCTATCCAGCAAGCCATGAATATATAGATCATTCAATGAGAAGAACTCTTAGATGGGCTGAAAGATGTAAGAACCACCATAAGAACGTAGATAATCAAACTATTTTTGGAATTATTCAAGGTGGTATGTATAAGGACCTAAGAGAAATTTCTGCAAAAGAAATGGTGGATATGGACTTTAAGGGTTATTCTATTGGAGGACTTTCAGTTGGTGAACCTATTGATTTAATGACTGAAATCTTAGATTACACAACAGACTTCATGCCTGAAAATAAACCTAGATACTTAATGGGAGTAGGTAGTCCAGACTACTTATTCGAAGCAGTAGAAAGAGGAGTGGACATGGCAGACTGTGTTCTTCCTACAAGAATTGCAAGAAATGGGACTGTCTTAACTCATCTGGGAAGAATTCCAATTAAAAATGCAATTTATAAGGATGACTTCTCAAGATTAGATGATGAATGCGATTGCTACACTTGTAGAAACTATTCTAAGGCATATCTTAGACACTTATTTAATGTAGACGAGATACTTGGAATGAGGCTTGCAACTATTCACAATCTTTATTTCTTAATCGACATGATGAAAAATATTAGAGAGTCTATTAAAGGAGACTACTTCTTAGAATATAAAAAAGATTTTTATAAAAAATACGGTTACAAGTAAAGTCTTAAAGATATTCTTGTTAAGTTATAAGATAAAATGTATAATATAATTATAAATCATAAATAAGAAAGGGGTTAATAATGAATCAAAACGCAATGTTAAACTTTATTCCCTTAATATTGATGTTTGTTGTTTTTTATTTCTTCGTAATAAGACCGCAAAAGAAAAAAGCAAATGAAATAAATGAAATGCGTGAAAACTTAAAGGTTGGAGATAAAATAATAACAATCGGCGGTATTATTGGAAAAATTATCCTTGTAAAGGAAGATTACTTAGTTATCGAAACTTCATCTGACAACACAAAAATTGAAGTCATGAAGTGGGGAATTAATGGTACTTATAAAAAGAATGCTGATCTAAAAGATGCTGAAGAAGAATAGGAGATATTATGAAACACATTAAAACACTTACACAAAAAAATCTTAAGAAAACTTATGAAAAAGGCGGATGTGGCGAATGTCAAACATCTTGTCAATCAGCTTGCAAAACTAGCTGTACAGTTGGAAATCAAAAATGTGAAAATTCTGAAAACTAAGGCAAGGGAAACCTTGCTTTTATTTTGTTAGGGGTTAAGTAAAGGAGAAAAGATGGAAGAAAGAATTCATAAATTTTATTTAAATAATAGATACATTGTCCTTGATATAGCAAGTGGCTCAGTTCATGTTGTAGAAAAAATTGTATACGAAATGATTGATGACTATGAAAAATTATCTAAAGATGAAATCATAGAAAAATATTCAAAACTATATAATGAAGAAGATGCTAAAGAAGCCTATGAAGAAATAGACTACTTGGCTAAGGAAGATTTATTATTTTCTGAAGATGAACACTTTAAACTTCCTCGATTCAATCCTCAAAATGTAGTAAAGGCACTTTGCCTTCATGTTGCTCACGACTGTAACCTAAGATGTAAGTATTGCTTTGCATCTCAAGGTGACTTCAAGGGAGATAGAAGTCTTATGACTTTTGAAACAGGTAAGAAGGCCTTAGACTTTCTTCTACAAAATTCTGGTAACAGGAGAAATCTTGAAGTGGATTTCTTCGGTGGCGAACCTCTAATGAATTTTGACTTAGTAAAAAAACTTGTAGCTTATGGTAGAGAAGAAGAAAAGAAATATGACAAACACTTTAGATTCACAATTACAACTAATGGCGTCCTACTAAATGACGAAATAGAAGAATTTATTAATGAGAACATGGACAATGTAGTTCTATCAATTGATGGAAGAAAAGAAATTAATGATGAAATGCGTCCTACTACAAATGGTAAGGGGTCTTATGACATTATAGTTCCAAAGTTCAAAGAACTTATTGATAAGAGAGGAGACAAAGACTACTTTATAAGGGGAACTTTCACAAATGAAAATTTAGACTTTTCAGAAGACTTAAAGGACTTCTACTCTCATGGATTTAAAAAGACTTCTATTGAACCAGTAGTTACTGATGAGAGAGAGCCTTACGCAATAAGAGAAGAACATCTTGATAAAATTCTTAATGAATATGAAAAAATGTCCAAGGATTATATTGAAATAAGAAAGAAAGATAAGGACTTTTCCTTCTTCCACTTTATTATTGACCTATCTCAAGGACCTTGTATAGTTAAGAGGACTGTTGGTTGTGGTGCTGGATCGGAATATGTTGCTATAACTCCACAAGGAGAAATTTATCCTTGTCACCAATTTGTTGGTGAAGAAGACTTCTTGCTTGGTAATGTTGATGAAGGAATAAAAAACACTGACCTTAGAGACACTTTTAAAAATTCCAACGTTTATACTAATGAAGACTGTCCTACTTGTTGGGCAAGATACTACTGCTCAGGTGGTTGTCACGCCAACGCTTATTACAGCAACAATGACTTAAGCAAACCTTACAAGGTTGGATGTGAAATGGAAAAGAAAAGAATTGAATGTGCAATTTCAGTTCTAGCTAATGAAGAATAATAAAATCTTTTGAAGAACCCCCATGAGGGTTCTTTTTTTGTTGCTTGATAGCCTAATTGTTTTACCTAAATGATAATTTTTGATATAATTAATCGTATATATAAAGTGGTGATTAAATGGAAAGATGGTTTATAAAAAACAAAAGTGATCCTGGAATCGACTATAAAAAATTAGGGATAAACAATGTCATATATAAAATTTTACTCAATAGGGAAATAAATACTGAAGAAGACATTCGAGAGTTTTTAGAGCCAAGTCTTTCAAATTTAAATTCGCCTATTTTGTTAAAGGACATGGTCAAGGCTTCAAATATAATTTTAAGTCACTTGGCTAAGAAAAATAAAATTAGAATTATTGGAGACTATGATGTTGACGGTGTAACATCAACTTATATATTGTATGAAGGCTTAAGGACTATTGGTGGAGATGTCTCTTATGACATACCTCATAGAGTTAAAGATGGCTATGGAATCAACAAAAATTTAATTGACAAGGCTAATGAAGATGGTGTCAAGTGCATTATAACTTGTGACAATGGAATAGCTGCAAGAGATGCAGTTGATTATGCCATGTCTTTAGATATTGATGTAGTTGTAACTGACCATCATGAGGTGCCGAAGATTATTAAAGATGGAAATGAAGTTGAGATTATACCAGAGGCAAGTGCAGTTATAGATCCAAAACAGTCTGCTTGCTCTTATCCCTTTAAGGAAATTTGCGGAGGAGTCGTTGCCTTTAAACTCATAGAGTATCTATTCTTGATCAAAGGAGTAGACAAGGAAGAGTTTTATGAAAAATTCTTGCCCTATGCTGCCATAGCAACTGTTTGCGATGTAATGCCACTTACAAATGAAAACAGGGTTATAGTTTCTGAGGGAATTAAGATCTTAAGGGAAAGCAAAGATTTGGGCCTTAATGCCTTAATAGAGGCAGCCGATATAAAAAAAGATGATATTGATGTTTACCATCTTGGTTTTATCCTTGGACCAACTATTAATTCCAGTGGAAGGCTTGAATCTGCTAAAGAAGCCCTAGAATTATTTTTGGAAAAGGACTATTCTATTGCTCTTGAAAAGGCCAAAGAATTAAGAGACCTAAATTATGAAAGACAAAAGCTAACTAGTGATGCCTTTGAAGTAATAGATGAGAAGATACAGAAAGAAGGATTGCTAGATAAGCATAAGGTTTTAATAGTTTATGAAGAAGGCTTAAATGAATCCATTCTTGGTATTGTTGCTGGAAAAATCAAAGAAAAGTATTACAGACCAAGCGTAGTTCTAAGTGATTCCAAGGACTTAATTAAGGGATCTGGAAGAAGTATTGAAGAATATAATATGTTCCAAGAATTTTCTAAATCAAAGGAATACCTGAGGAGTTTTGGCGGTCACAAGATGGCCTGCGGACTAGCTCTTCCCCTAGAAAACCTAGATGACTTTATTAGGGATGTAGACCAAAAAGAGAGCTTAACAAGGAACGACTTAATAAGAAAGATTTATATTGATGGAAATTTAGAGCTCAAATACATTAGCATGAAGCTTGTCCAGGACATAGAGGCTCTGGCTCCCTTTGGAAATGGAAACTCTGCGCCGAAGTTTGGTGCTAAAAACTTACAGATAAAATCCCTTAATATCTTGGGTAAAAATAAAAACTTTTTAAAGATGACTTTATCCCAAGATAATATAAATTACACAGGAATATTATTTGAAGATTCAAAAATATTTTTAAATAAGCTTGCTAGTTCCTATGTCAGGGAAGAAGTTATGGGTCTTTTAAATGGAAGGCCTTCAAATATATTTATAGATATAGTTTTTAATCTTGACTTAAATAAATTTAATGGAAATGTTACTATTCAGCTAAAGATAAAAAGCTATAGAATCACAGGTGAGAAGAATGTTATTAATAGATGAATTAATTGAAAAAGTAAAATCCTATAATGAAAATGCTGATATAGACAT
This sequence comes from Peptoniphilus sp. Marseille-Q6390, assembly GCF_965119475.1. Taxonomy (NCBI): domain Bacteria; kingdom Bacillati; phylum Bacillota; class Tissierellia; order Tissierellales; family Peptoniphilaceae; genus Peptoniphilus; species Peptoniphilus sp. Marseille-Q6390. Next base: position 544,326 of record NZ_CBCPLS010000002.1, read on the forward strand.
GATTAAACGTGCCTATAAGATGGCTGATGAACACCACAGGGGACAAAAGAGAAATTCTGGTGAAGATTATATTATTCATCCACTTAATGTCAGCTTGATTTTGGCAGACATGAATATGGATACAGCAACTATAGTTGCTGGTCTTCTTCATGATGTAGTTGAAGATACAGATGTAACTCTTGAAGATGTTAAAAATGAATTTGGTCAAGAAATTGCTGACCTAGTTGACGGCGTTACAAAGTTAAAACAATTAAATTATAAAAACAAGGAAGAAAAACAAGCCGAAAATATAAGAAAAATGGTTCTTGCCATGGCCAAGGACATTAGGGTTATTATTGTTAAATTAGCCGATAGGCTTCATAACATGAGAACTCTTGAGTACATGACTGATGCCAAGAAGATTGAAAAGGCAACAGAAACTGTTGAAATCTATGCACCAATAGCTGATAGGCTTGGTATGAGCAGGATTAAGTGGGAACTTGAAGACCTTTCACTTAGGTATCTTGATGAAGAAGGCTATTATGAATTAGTAGACATGGTCAACAAGAGAAGGAATGAAAGAGAAGATTTAATCAACCACATAATAGGACTTCTTGAAGAAAACCTAAAAAATGTTGGAATTGAATGTGAAATTAAGGGAAGACCAAAGAACTTCTACTCAATTTATAAGAAGATGAAGAAGAAGGGCAAGGTCTTTGATGAAATTTATGACCTTTCTGCAGTTAGAATCTTAACGCATTCAATAAAAGACTGTTATGGTGCCCTAGGTGTTGTTCATACACTTTTTAAACCAATACCAGGCAGGTTTAAGGACTATATAGCCATGCCTAAGCCTAATAAGTATCAATCTCTTCACACAACTGTTATAGACAACAATGGTGAGACTTTTGAAGTTCAAATTAGGACTTATGAAATGCATCAAACTGCTGAATATGGTATTGCTGCCCATTGGAAATACAAGGCAGGAGTTTCTAAGGAAACTGCCTTTGATGAAAACTTAACTTGGCTTAGACAATTGCTTGAATGGCAAAAGGACTTAAATGATCCAGGCGACTTCATGGATACCTTAAAGATTGACTTCTTTGCTGATGAAGTATTTGTATTCACTCCAAGGGGAGATGTTATAAATCTACCAGAAGGTTCAACTCCAATTGACTTTGCCTATAGGATTCACTCCCAAGTTGGTAACACTTGCGTAGGTGCTAAGGTTAATGGAAGGATTGTACCACTTAATTACACCCTACAAAGTGGAAACATTGTTGATGTTATTACAAATCCAAACACAAGCCCATCTCTTGATTGGTTAAAAATTGTCAAGAGTCCTCAAGCTCGTAAAAAAATCTTGCAATATTTTAAGGTTAAAGATAAGGAAAAGAATATTGAAAGAGGACGAGATTCCATTGAAAGAGAAGTTAAGAAACTTGGCTACGAAACTCACAAAATCTTACGTGATGATTGGCTAGAAGAAGTAAAAGAAAAATTAAATATGCTTAGTCTTGATGAAATGTATGCAGCAGTTGGCTTTGGAACTATAACTACTGCTCAGGTAACTGCAAAATTACAAGACATTTATAACAAGCATTACAAGAAAGACGACAAAGCCATTGAAGAAATTGTTGAATCTAAGAGGAGATACAATAACCAAGGAATTGAAGTCAAGGGTGTTGACGGTGTAAATGTTAGAATTGCAAAATGTTGTACACCAGTCCCTGGAGATGAAATTGTTGGTTATATAACTATTGGAAGAGGAATTTCAGTTCACAGAAAGGACTGTAAAAACCTACAAAACAATGTTGATCCAGAAAGACTTGTTGAAGTAAAATGGGAAAATTCAAATTCAACAAGCTACAGTGCTTCTATTGAAATAAGGGCCTTTGACAAGCCAAATGTTATAGCTGATATTGCAAGTAGGGTAAATGAATCTAAACTTAGCATGTCCTACTTAAATGCAAAAGTTGTAAAAAATGGTGATGCTGTAATAGATATTACTGTTGAAATAACTGACAGTGAAGAACTTGAAAGACTAATGGAAAAACTTAAGAGGATAAACAATGTCCTTGAAGTTTACAGGATAAAGGCGTGATAAAATGCGTGGAGTAGTTCAAAGAGTAAAAAGAGCAAGTGTATCTGTTGATGGCAAAGTGATTTCTAAAATCGACAAGGGGATTATGCTTTTACTCGGCATAGAAGCTAATGACGACGAAAAAGATTTAGAATATATTATAAAAAAAGTAAGCAAACTGAGAATTTTTGATGACGAAGAAGGGGTTATGAATAAGTCTCTTCTTGATTATGGTCTTGAAATTTTAGTTGTAAGTCAATTTACCCTCTATGGGGATGCCAGAAAGGGCAACAGACCATCCTACATTAGGTCGGCAAAGTTTGATGATGGAATAATTCTTTATGAAAAATTCATTGAAGAGATGAAAAATTTAGGAATTAAGGTTTCTGTTGGCGAATATGGTGCAGATATGGATGTGGAACTTATTAATGATGGGCCGGTTACTATTTTATTGGATTCAAGCAAGGAATTTTAGGTGAAATAATGGAATATAAAATTATGAAGTTAGTTGTTGGAGAGTTACAAGAAAATTGCTTCATCCTTTTTGATGAAAACAAGGATGCTTTTGTAGTTGACCCAGGTGGATCAAGTGAAAATATAATTGAGGCTATTGATAAGAACTCACTAAATATCAAATATATTTTGCTAACTCATGGTCACTTTGATCACGTAGGGGCAGTTGCTGCTCTAGTGAAAAAATACAAGGCGCCAGTTTACATGTCAAAAGATGACAGGGCCTTCTTAGAGAGTCCAAAGGAAGTCAGAGCTTCTGCCTTTGGTATGCAAATTGAAGCAGCTGATGTAGATGTCTTTGTAAAAGAGGGGGATGAAATTCCTTTTTCAGAAGGAACTATAAAAGTTATTGAAACGCCAGGCCATACTCTAGGATCAGTTTGCTATTTATTTGAAAATTATTTGTTTGCAGGAGACACTCTTTTTAATGGATCCATAGGAAGGACTGACTTTCCAGAATCAGATCATTCACTTATGATTGAATCTTTAAAAAAATTAAAAAAACTTGACGATGAGATTTATGTCCTATCAGGTCACGGTCCTGAGTCACAAATATCCTATGAGAAAATGACAAATCCTTATCTTAGACAATTATGATAAAAATAGAAAACGAAAGCGAAGGCTTAAAGAAATCAATTTTCGAATTTTTTAGGATGAAGCTTCCTAAAGATTATGAAGATTTAAACTTTGACATCAAAATAAAAATTGAAGACCAAAATGTTTTTATTAGCATCTTTGGATACAAGATAAAGGCTAGTGAAAGGCTTAGGCTTAGGGATGAAAAAGCTCACTTCGCTATTAAGAGATATTTATTTGACTTGTTTTCTAAGGAAGAAAATTTTAATCCAAGCTTTGGAATTCTGACTGGAGTGAGGCCCTTAAAACTTATATCAAAAGTTTTTGAGGGCTCTTCCTATGATGAGTCCCTTAAAATTTTATGGGACAAGTATAGGATTGGAAATGAGGAGGTAGATTTTTTATATAAAATTTATAAAAATCAAGAAGATCTAAGGCTTAATTCCAATTTAAAAAATTATAATGTCTATGTGCACATACCCTTTTGCCCATCAAGGTGCCTTTATTGTTCCTTTGACACGACAATAGAGAACAAGGGGAAAATGGATTTATACACAAAAAATTTAACCTACGATATAAATTCCTATGAGCTTGAATTTTCTAAAGAGCCTAATTCAATTTATATAGGAGGGGGAACTCCCACATCAATTGGCTTGGACAACTTGGAAAAAATTATTGATGCACTTATTAATAAGTTTGGTAAGACTAGAGAGTTTACTGTTGAATGTGGTCGAATCGATAGCTTGAGTCTTGATATTTTAAAGATGCTTAAGGACAAGGGAGTTAATAGAATTTCTCTTAATCCACAGACTTTTAATGAAGAGGTCATTAACAAATTAAATAGGGTTTCAAACAAAGATTTTTGTTTTTGGTTTGATAAGGCAAGAGAGTTTGGTTTTGAAACTATAAATATGGATTTAATCATGGGACTTCCTGGAGAAGATAAGGCTAGTATTCTTGATTCTATAAAAAAAGCAATAGACTTTTCTCCAGAAAATATTACGCTGCACACTCTAGCCTTAAAGAATGGATCAAAACTTTTTGAAAATTCCTACCACAATAATGAAGACTTTGGAAATCTTTTGGAAGAATCGAAGAGACTTTTAATGGAAAATAATTATGAGCCCTATTATCTTTATAGGCAGAAAAAATCTGTAATTTCATCAGAGAATATTGGATATGCAAAGAAGGGTCATGCTTCAGTTTATAATATTGTTATGATGGAAGAACTTGAAAACATTATTGGCTTTGGCCTAGGCGCAAGCACAAAGATATTAAATGAAAAGGGAAAGTTTGAGAGGAATTTAAATTCTAAAAATCTTGAAGACTTTCTAAGGAGAAGATAAGCTTGAAATTAGAAAAAATTTTAAATAATTTAGATATTATTGATGCAAATTTTGAAATTGATAAAGAAATAGAAATAAAAAATATCGCCTTTCACACAGACGATGTAGTTGAGGGCGGTATTTTTGTTGCCATAAAAGGATACGTCACAGATGGTCACAAGTTTATAAAGAAAGCAAGAGAACTTGGAGCAGAAATTGCTGTAGTCGAAGACTACTCTGAGGAAGATATTAAACAAATAAGAGTTGAAAATTCAAGAATTGCCCTTGCAGACGTGGCAAGAAATTTCTATGAAGATCCTTCAAGAGATATGAATGTAATAGGGATTACTGCAACTAATGGCAAGACAACTACTGCCTTTATGGTAAATTCTATTTTAGAAGAAGATAAAAGAAATACAGGGATTATTGGAACTGTGTTAACAAGATATGCCGATGTAATGATTCCATCTGTACTTACAACGCCAGAGTCCTTAACTCTTCAATCCTATTTTAGGGATATGAAGGACAAGGGAGTAACTGATGTGACTATGGAAGTTTCTTCATCTGCTCAAGAATTATATAGAAATAAAAACATTGATTTTGATATTGTAACTTTTAATAATCTTGGCAGAGAACATATTGACCAACATGGAAGTTTTGAAAATTATTTTAGATTTAAATCAAGACTTATTAGGCACGCAAAAGAAGATGCCCTTGCAATATTAAATGCAGATGATAAAAAAATTTATTCTCTTAGGGATAAGACAAAGGCACAAGTTCTTAGCTTCTCTTTAGAAAACAATGACGCTGACTTTGGAATTCAAAATCTTGACCTTTCAACTGGTAAGGGAAAATTTACTTTTAAAATAAACAGAGATATAAAAATAAAAAATTTTATTTTAGAAAAATCTGAATTTAATATTGAACTTGGTTCAGTTGGTTATTCATCAGTAATGAATTCTCTTGTTGCCATAATAATAGGTCTCTGTCTTGAAATTGATATAGAAACAATAAAGAGAGCCCTAAAGAATTTTAAGGGAGTAGAGAGAAGATTTGAACTAATATTTGATGAAGATTTTAAAATTTTAGACGACCACTTTGCCAATGAAAAAAATATTGACGCAACAATGGAAACTTTAAAGGAAATGGATTATAAAAATCTAAATATTCTCTATGCCATAAGAGGCAAAAGAGGAGTTGAAGTAAATCGTGAGATTACAGAAAGATTAGTTAAGTGGATAAAAATTTTAAAACCTAAATCACTTTCTGCAACCCTATCAAGAGATACTGTCAAGGAAAAGGACAGGGTAACTGATGAAGAACTAAAAGTTTTTAAAGATATTTTAGAAAAGAATAAAATTGATTGCAAAGTATATGACAGCCTAGAAGAGTCCATCAACGATGCTATTGACTTACTTGATCAAGATGATGTATTACTCCTTGCAGGCTGTCAAGGTATGGATAAGGGAGCAGGCTTTGTAAAGGGAAAACTTTTGAGAGAAAATAAGGTGAAAGATATTCAAGGTTTTTCTCATCGAATAGACAAGAGAATCTGTTAAAGTTGAATTTTGACAGGCCTTGCTTTATAATTAAAATAGATTTTTATGGAATAAAAACAATATAAATGGCTAATCGATTATAAAAAATGTTAACGAATAAGCTCCAAACCATTTGAGGCTTGGAGTTTAATTTTTAGGAGGAAATATGGCTGAAAAAATGGGAAATCTCAAGAGAACAAATTATTGTAATGAGATTTCAGAAGATATGATTTCAAAAGAAGTTGTCCTAATGGGTTGGGTGGCAAAGCAAAGGTCACTGGGATCCATAGTTTTTGTCGACTTAAGAGATAGAAGTGGAATTGCACAAATTGTTTTTGACGATACTTCATCAGAAGAGCTTTTAGAAAAGGCATCACACCTTCGTGGAGAATTTGTAATTGCTGTCAAGGGTGCAGTTCGTATGAGATCTTCAATCAATGAAGAATTAGAAACTGGTAGGGTTGAAGTCCTAGCTAGTGAACTTAAAATTTTAAATGAGTCTGAAGTTCCACCAATTTATGTCAAGGACAATGACAATGTTGCTGAAAACATGAGACTTAAGTACAGGACTCTTGATTTAAGAAAACCAAGTATGCAAAGAAATCTTATGATTCGTTCAAAGATTTATAAGATTACTCGTGACTTTTTCTATGAAAATGGATTTATAGAAGTCGAAACTCCTATGTTAACTAAGCCAACTCCTGAAGGAGCTAGAGACTACTTAGTCCCAAGTAGGGTTAACCCAGGCGAGTTCTATGCTCTTCCTCAATCACCACAGTTAATGAAGCAATTATTAATGGTTGCAGGAATGGATAGATACATTCAAATTACTAAGTGCTTTAGAGATGAAGATTTAAGAGCAAATAGGCAACCTGAATTTACACAAATTGACATGGAACTTAGCTTTGTTGACGAAGAAGATGTAATGGGAATAAATGAAAGATTCCTTCAAAAATTGTTTAAAGAAGTAATTAATAAAGATATTGAACTTCCTATTAAGAGAATGAAATACTCTGAAGCCATGGATAGGTTTGGGGTAGATAAGCCAGACCTTAGATTTGGTATGGAATTAAAAGATATTTCTGAAATAGTAAAAACTTGCGGCTTCAAGGTATTTGAAGGAAATACTGAAAAGGGCAAGAGTGTTAGAGGTATTAAGGTTGATGGCGGAAGTGAATTCTATTCCAAGAAGCAAGTTAAAAAACTAGAATCCTTTGTAAAAGACTATAAGGCAATGGGACTTTCTTGGATAAGAGTTGATGAAGAAATTGATTCACCAATTGCTAAATTTATCTCTGAAGAAACAATGCAAGAGATCATCTCTGCTTTTGATGCAAAACAAGGCGATTTAATTTTAATACTTGCTGATAAAAATTCTGTTGTATTTAGTGGTCTAGGTAACCTTCGTAACAAGATTGCAAGGGACATGGACCTAATTGACGAAGATGATTACAAACTTGTATGGATTACAGAATTCCCTCTATTTGAATACGATGAAGAGGAAGGAAGATACGTTGCTATGCACCATCCTTTCACAAGTCCACTTGATGAAGACGTTGATAAATTAGTAAGTGACAAGGAAAATGCAAGAGCAAAGGCTTACGATATTGTTATAAATGGTGACGAAATGGGTGGAGGAAGCATTAGAATTAACGACCCAGAAGTCCAAGAAAAAATGTTTGAAGCACTTGGCTTATCAGAAGAAGAAGCTAAGGAAAAATTTGGTTTCCTTCTTGAAGCCTTTAAGTATGGAGCTCCACCACATGGAGGACTTGCTTATGGTTTAGACAGACTTGTAATGTTATTTACAGGAGCTAAGAGTATCAGGGACGTAATAGCCTTCCCTAAAACTCAAGCTGCAACTTGTTTATTAACAGGTGCGCCAACAGAACTTACAGAAAAACAATTAGAAGAAGTCCACATTAAGGTAATTGAAGATTAAGAATAGGTGATTTTATGGAAAGTATTGGCATTGTAAGAGCTCAAAAGGACAACAAAATATTTGTGGAATTTACTAGAGAAAGTGCTTGCGGAGAATCTTGCGAGTCTTGTAATGCAAAGTGCGCTGAATCAGAACAAGAGCTCTTTGAGTTTAAAAACACAATTTCGGCAAAAGTTGGAGATTTAGTCAAGTTAAAAACCAATGACAAGTCAGTGCTTTTCTATAAATTTTTAGTTTATGGCTTGCCACTAGTCCTATTTATGTCAGCAATTTCCTTTTCTTATTATATTTTTAATAAGATGGGACTTGCTAACAAGGACTTAATGTCTCTCATAGCAGGGGTCTTATCCTTTATCATTTCTTTTGTTATCCTTAGAAGTATTGATAAAAACTATGGAAAGACAAGTGGAGCCAGTATTCTTCTTGAAAAAATGTAGGTGAAAGATGAGTAGTAACAACTGGCACAAGGTTCTCTATATTTTTTCTCTTTGCATCCTAGTCTTGTCTTTATTATTTTTTGTGTATTCTATTGCAAATAAAAAATTTTCGACAAGACTGATTTCCGAAAACAGGGCTTTGGCTCAAGAGATAAAGTCTTTGGAAGATAAGTCTAAGACTTTTGACAAAGAAATAGATGACTTGGACATTGAATTTAATTTAAAGTCTCAAGAATTTTATGAAAAATATGGATACCAATTTGAAGCCAATAAATCTGAGGAAATTAAAAAAATAAAAGCAGATTATGAAGAAAAGAACAAGGCCATCAAATCTGAAGTTAGAGAAATACTAAGAGCTTACGGTGCTTTCTTTAATTCAAATATTTATGAAAAAGAAAATTACGATAGAATTGTAGACGACTTCTTAAGTATAAGTAGAGAAGAAAACCTTGAAAAGCACAAGAATCTTTATAAGGATCTAGAAATTGAAAGCCTATTTAAAGACCTAGATGGATTTGCTTCTTATTTGATAAAAGTAAATAGGCCATCAAAGGAAGTAAACTTATTTGTATTCTATGCTTCAATATATTCTGCAAGTATTTCTAATTTTATAGAAGATGATAAGGCACCCTTTTCTGAAGTTTACGTTGATTTTAACAACTTATTGAATATCTATAAGGAAATGGAAAAGAAATCAATTAAAACTGGCGACCTATCATCAGAAAAGTTAGATTATTTAAAAAACTTCTTAGATGAAAAAGTTTCTGAGTATTATAGGAACTATGGAATTATAAGGGCTTTGGAAAAGAGTGATAAAAATGAATAAAAATAAAAAAACTTTTTTGTCTTTCGTCTTTATAATTTTAAGTCTCATACTATCTTATCTCGGTTTTTCCAACTTAAGATACATGGAGTCTTCTTACTTTAACTTAACAAGAGAAAATTCTTCCCTCTTAGAAAAGAAAAATAAGACAGAGGAAAAAATAAAAAATCTCAGCCAAGATATAAACTTAAAAAACTCAAAGCTTGATGTAATATCAAGTGAAATTGAAAAATTTGATGTTTTACAAAACAAGTCTACTGAGATAGAAAACCTCAATAGGGAGCTGGGAGATTCTTTAATTCCCTTTGAAGAGAATAGAGAATTAAAATTTTTTGAAATTTCAAAAGAAAAAATAAATTCTTTTACACCTCTTAGAGGCAATTTTATTGACAAGGATTTGATTAGGGAGGATATGGAAGACAACTTAAGACTTCTTCCTTTTTTTATAGACTCCCATTATGCTTATGACTTGAATAGGTCCATAGGAAAGCACAACATCAAGGGATTTGAAAATCTTGGTCTTGTAGAATACTTATTAAAGGGAGACAATTATTTGCTTAAGTCCATTCTTCTAAATGATTCCTCTAAAATATCTAAGTTAAAGGATGAAAAAGAGGCAATCTTAGAAAAAGAAGATAATCTTTTAGAAGTTTATGAGAATATTTATGGATTAAATAAGAATTCAAAAAATAAAAATCTAAAAGACCTTAAGGTTGTTAAAGACAAAGAAAAAGAAGACAATGAAGAAGAAATCTTAAATGCTCTTTGTCTTGATATTTTAAACTCTTCAATTAATTATCTAAAGGGTTATGAGATAAAAAATGAAGATGGTCTTAATAAGTTTAAATCCAAAGACGAGATACTTATGACAGAGAAGATAGAAGGCAAGAAGCTGATTACAAATTATTATAGGGGTGTAGATGAAAAAGCCTACACCATTAGTGAAGAAAAAGAATAAAACTTCTACGTAGGAGAAAAATGAAGGATCAATTAATTAGAATAGATTACCAAGGAAAGGAAATTATTTTAATACCAACGGCTCACGTTTCACAAGAAAGTGTTAATTTGGTTAGGGAAACTATAAAAGAAGAGAATCCTGACTCAATATGTATTGAGCTTGATGACCAAAGGTATAAAAATTTAAAAAATCCTGAGGCTTGGAAGAACACAAATATTATTGATATTATAAAGGAGAAGAAGGTTACCCTTTTAATAGCAAACCTAATTCTTTCATCATATCAAAAAAATATTGCAAAAAAACTAAAAACAAAACCTGGTCAAGAGATGATGGAAGGTATTAAGGCTTCTGAAGAAATGGGAATCAACTTAGTCCTAGCTGACAGAAGTATTCAAACAACTTTCATGAGGATTTGGAGAAAAATGGGATTTTTTGAAAAAATAAAATTATTTTTCTCTTTAATGTCCATTGATGACGATGAAGACGTATCTGAGGAAGATCTTCAGAGATTAATTGAAAGAGATAATCTTGAACTTGCTATTGAAGATATGGGTAAGGACTATCCTCAAATTGCCGCAACACTTTTGCACGAGAGAGATAAATTCCTTGCTTATAACATTAAGAATGCGCCAGGCAAAAAAGTTGTCGCTATTCTTGGAGCAGCACATACACCAGGTGTTGAAGAAGAAGTCTTTAAGGACCAAGACATTGAAGAGCTTAATAAGATTCCACCTAAATCCTTAATTGGGAAGCTCTTGCCTTGGATAATACCAGCCCTAATTGTAATCTTAATAGTCTTAGGCTTTAAGCAAAGTATGAATACGGGCCTATCTCAAATCAAATCCTGGTTTATATTTAATTCAGTCTTAGCTGCTGTCTTTACAGCTTTATGTCTTCCACATCCATTAAGTGTATTAACTGCTTTCGTGGCAGCACCTTTTACTTCAATCAATCCAGTCCTTGCTTGTGGATGGTTTGCAGGTTTAGTTGAAGCAAGTTTAAAGAAGCCAACAGTTGAAGACGTAAATAATATTCCTGATGACATATTTAATCTTAAGTCATGGATTCACAATAAGTTTTTGAAAGCCCTCTTAGTAGTAATACTTGCTAACTTAGGTTCATCAATTGGAACAATTATTGCGGGGTCAAAGATTATTCAAAGTATAATTTAATAAAAACTTTTAGTCTGTAAGAAATTTCTTACAGGCTTTTTTTTATTTTGCTTAGATTGTTACTCGATTCAAAAGAAAAGATTCTAACAAAAAACTTATCTTATTGATATAATAAAATCAAATGCAAAGAGAATTTATAAGAAGAGGCTTAACAAAGCTTTCATCAAAAATTCACAAATTCTTATTATAATTAAGTTGGTGATTAAATGTTTAAAATTTTAGTAGTAGATGATGAAAAAAGCATTAGAGAAGTTATAAGAACCTACGCAGAGTTTGAAGGCCACGAAGTTGTTGAAGCTGTCGATGGTCTTGACGCTATTGATAAGGTAAAAGAAGAAGACTTCGATGTAATTGTAATGGATATTATGATGCCAAGGCTTGATGGTTTTTCATCCTACAAGGAAATAAAGAAAATAAAAAATATTCCCGTCTTAATGCTGTCGGCAAGAAGTGAGGAATATGACAAATTATTTGGGTTTGAAATTGGAATAGATGATTATGTTACTAAACCCTTCTCTCCAAAGGAACTCATGGCAAGACTCAATGTAATTGTAAATCGTAACAACAAGGTTGAAGAAAATAAGACTATGGAGTTTGAAGGACTTAAAATTGATTTAGATGGTCGTGTTGTATTTGTTGACAATGAAATGATTGACCTAACTCCTAAGGAATATGACCTCTTAGTCTACATGGTGAAAAATAAAAATATTGCTCTTTCTCGTGACAAGCTCCTAAACCAAGTTTGGGGTTATGATTTCTACGGGGAAGACAGGACAGTAGACACGCACATAAAGATGCTTAGAAATTCTATTAAAGAGTACAGAAAATTTATTATTACAGTAAGAGGAGTGGGATATAAGTTTGATACGAGAAATTAAAGAAGTGAGGAGGATAAAAATAGACAAAAACAGCATTCTCTTTAAGCTGTGGAAGTATTTTGTCTTTTTCGCTGGACTTATCTTAATTTCTATTTGGCTCTTTCAAACAGTTTTCCTTTCTAGTTTTTACGAAACTATGAAAATTCGTGAAGTAACAAAGGTTGGCAATGAACTTAGAAGTGAATACAAGTCACAAGATTTTGAAACTAAACTTTCAAACTATGCAAACACTAAGGGACTTGAGATAAAAGTTTTGGATCAAAATGGAGCTTGGGTCTTTCCTCTAAGATTATTCGATGAATTTGTAGAAAGACCAAGGATGATTTGGGAAAATTTCGACAAGTTTTTTGGATCCTTAAGCAGGGACAACAGGACTTATAAAATTTATACAGTTAGGTATGAAAACCTAAAGGACCCTTCCATTATATATGCAGGTTATCTTGGTAAAACTGATGGAGAAGACTATTATCTCTATATCAACTCAGTTTTAAAGCCCGTAGATGCAACAGTTGATGTCATTAGAAGAATACTTATAATAATTTCCTTCTTGTCACTTATATTTGCATCTATCACTGCCTACTTTGTTTCTAAGAGACTTTCAAGACCTCTTGTTAGGATGTCAAACACTGCAAAGGAGCTTGCTAAGGGGGACTACAAGGTTACCTTTAGGAAGGGAGAGTACACTGAAATAGATGATCTATCCAACACTCTTAACTATGCAAAGAATGAACTCACAAAGACAATTGAAATGAGGAAGGACCTTGTCGCCAATGTAAGTCACGACTTGAAGACTCCACTGACAGTTATAAAATCTTATGGAGAGATGATAAGGGACATATCTGGTCCTAATGAAGTTTTGCGAAATAAGCACTTGGAAACAATTATTAGCGAAGCTGATAAGCTGACAGATCTTGTAAATGATCTTTTAGATCTCTCAAAGATGGAGTCCAACTTAGAAGAAATTAAGAAGGAAGAGTATGACCTTAAAGATTCTGTGGAGGAAGTCTTAGATAGGTTCAAAATAAATAAAGATTTTACAGCATACAAGTTTGACATTGAAGCCTCTGGTGATACAAGAATTTTTGCAGACAAGTCTAAGATAAATCGAGTAATTTATAATTTGGTCAACAATGCCATTAATTATTCGCCAGTTAACAAGGAAATAAAATTAGTAATAAAGGGTGATGAACAGAAAACTGAATTCCACTGCATAGACAAGGGAATAGGAATAAGTGAAAAGGATATAAGGGGGATTTGGGACAGATTTTATAGGGTTCGCGACAACCACACTAGACCTGAGATAGGAACTGGACTGGGACTCTATATTGTCAAGACAATAATGGATCTTCATGGTTTTGACTACGGAGTCAACTCAAAGCTAGGTCAGGGTTCCGATTTCTACTTTATAGGAAAGAAATAAAATAATAAAAGATTAAATCGACTAGAGATAGTCGATTTTTTTTGTGGAAAAATTTATTTGCTTATTAAAAAATTATTGAGCTTATGACAATCAACGAAGTTATAAAAATTTATTAACTCGTGAAGATAAAATAATTTGTAAAAATTTATTGAGAAGTGATGATCAAGGAAGTCGTAGGAGTTTATAGGCTTGTGAAATTTTAAGAAGTTATAGAAGTTTATAGACTTGTGAGAATTTAAGAAGTTATAAAAGTTTATAGACTTGTGAAGATTTGAAAAAACGTAGAAACTTATTAATTCATAATTAAAGACTTACTAAGACAGAATTATTTTTTCATTGTTCAAAATCTCTTTACCACATAAATAAAAATTGTATTTTATGAAAACATTTTTTATTCGGAGTAAAATTTTAGGGCCTATAGTCCTATTTTTTGAAAACTAATTAAAACACTAGAAAATAGGGACTTTGTGTAGTAAAATTAACTTAGGTGGAGCAAAGTGGAGTAAAAAATAGTCAAAATGGAATAAAGTGGAGAATTTTATGTTAATAGGTGAATTTAGACACAACCTCGATCCAAAGGGAAGAGTTACAATTCCATCAAAGTTTAGAGAAGACCTTTCATCATTTGTAATGACGAAGGGTTTAGACGACTGTCTATTTTTATATCCAAGCGACCAGTGGGAGAAAATCGAAAACAAATTAAAGGAACTCCCAATGACTAACAAGGCCGTAAGGTCCTTTGTGAGAACATTTTTCTCTGGAGCAGTTGACTGCGAATTAGACAAACAGGGAAGAGTCCTAATTGGTGAACACCTAAGAGAATATGCAGACTTAATTGACAAGTGCGTAATCATAGGACTTTCAAACAGGGCAGAAATTTGGTCAGAGGAAAATTGGAATAAGTACAATGAAGCAGAAGCTCTATCCTATGAAGAGCTTGCTGAAAAAATGTCGGAGTTGGGAATATAATGGAATTTGCACACAAAAGTGTTCTTTTAGATGAAACAATTGAAGGATTAAACATAAGAGAAGGAAAAATCTATCTGGACGGAACTCTTGGTGGAGCAGGTCACAGCCGTGAAATCCTAAAAAAACTAAAGGGGACTGGACTTTTAATTGGAATTGATCAAGATATAGAAGCCCTTGAAGTTGCAAAAGAAAGACTTTCCAACTATAAAAATGTAGAATTTTTTAACTTAAATTATATAAATTTTGAAAAAGCTCTTGATGAACTAGGTATTGATAAAATCGACGGTGTCCTCCTTGATATTGGAGTTTCATCCTATCAATTTGACAATCCTGAGAGAGGGTTTTCATATAGGTTTGATGCACCACTTGATATGAGGATGGATCAAGAACTTGATATATCAGCAAGAGACATTGTAAATACTTATAGTGAAAGTGAAATTACAAGAATCATAAAAGAATATGGGGAAGAAAAGTGGGCAGCAAGAATTGCCAAGTTCATTGTAGATGAGAGAAAAACGAAAAGCATAGAAACAACTTTTGAACTTGTTGAAATTATAAAAAATGCTATTCCAGCGTCTGCAAGAAGAAATGGACCTCATCCAGCAAAGAGAACTTTTCAAGCCTTGAGAATTGAAGTTAATAGGGAACTTGATGTTCTTGAGGACTCAATTGAGAGATTTGTCCATAGACTTAACCCAGGTGGTAGGATTGCAATAATAACTTTTCACTCCTTAGAAGATAGGATAGTGAAAAATGCCTTCAAATATTTAGAAAAGGATTGTATTTGTCCTCCATCATCACCAATTTGTACATGTGACAAGAAAAAAGAAATAAAAATTTTAACTAGAAAGCCAATAACTGCAAGTGAAGAAGAATTAAAAGAAAATAATAGATCTCACTCAGCGAAACTAAGAATTGCCGAAAAATTAGAGGTGTAAAATGGCAAAAAGATTAACTAAAATTTCAAATAAAAGTTATAATATATATAGAAATCGACTTTTAAATAATAGGCCTTTTATTTTTACAATAGCAATTGTTATTATAATATTTGCAGCTGTAATTTTTCTTTATTCACAAGTTGCAGGTCTCGACAGGGAAATCTTGAGACAAAAGGCTGAAATTGAAGAATTAAATAAAACAAAAACAACTCTTGTAGGCGATATTAAAGCTGTAAAGTCATCTGCACAAATAGCAGAAGAAGCAATGTATAAACTTGGAATGGTTTATCCTTCTGAAGACCAAATAGTTTACATTGATTCAGGGGAAGAAGAAAAAGTGGGAGACATTAACTACAACGTATTTTTGAGTCCAATTGTCTCTGTCCTCAGGTCTTTTACAAGAGATTAGGAGGATATAATTGAAAACTAATAAAGTGAAAGCTAGAGATAAAAAAATGAAAAATGGATTTAAGGGCAAGACTAACAATGCCAATAGATTCATATTTGTATTTTTTATCTTTCTAGCTTTTTTGTTTGTAATATTAATCGCAAAACTTCTCTGGATACAAATAGTCCAGTCAGAAGAATTAACAATCGCAGCCCTAAATCAATTAACAAAGACTGAGGTCATAAACTCTAATCGTGGAATAATCTATGATAGAAACAAGAAAGAAATGGCAATCAATATAACTAAGTGCAATGTCTTTTACAACATGGATTATTTGAAGCAAAGAAAGGACGAAAGCGAAAGTGATTTCAAAAATAGGAAAGAAAAGTTATATGACGAAGATGCAAAAACAATTTCTGATGTAACTGGTATAGACTATGATGAAATCAGGTCCAAGATGGAAGGGGACAAGGTTGTAAGACTTGCTACTAACATTGAAAGGGGCAAGGCCCAAGAATTAAAGGACTTAAGATTACAAATTATAAAAGAAAATAAAGAAAAAAAAGATAATAAAAAATCCAACCTCATTCCTATGTCTATAGATGATGTAACAAGAAGACTATATCCCTTTAACAACTTGGCATCTTATGTTATTGGTTTTACTAATGATGAAAATGTGGGCCAATATGGGATTGAGGCATCCTTTGACGAAGAATTATCAGGAATCTCTGGAAAGAATGTATCTTTAAAGGACAACGCTTCAAACAAAATTCCTTTAACAGATGAGGAAACCTATGCACCAAAAGAAGGTTATTCTGTAGTCTTATCTATTGATTCCAACATCCAACAGTTTGCAGAAACTGCAGCCTTACATGCAAAAAAGGAAAATATGGCAGACAAGGTTTCTATCATAGTTCAAGATACTATGACTGGAGAAATCTTGGCGATGACAACTAAGGATGACTACAACCTAAATGATCCAAGGGCACCTCTTAATGAAAAGCAAGAAGAGGAGTGGGATAAATTAAGTGAAGAAGAAAAGATGGACATCCTCTACGACAACTGGAGAGACTTTAATGTCAATGACCAGTATGAGCCCGGTTCAACTTTTAAACTTATAACAGCAGCTGCTGCAATAGAAGAAAACACAGCCCAACCTGATTCACAATATGTTTGTAACGGAGCAATGGTTATGGGCAATAGTAGGTTAACTTGTACAAGCCACACTAGGGGGAAAAAGACTCTTGCCAAGGCCATAGAAGAATCCTGTAACATGACTATGATTCAAGTCGGTCAAGAACTAGGAGCTGAAAAGTTCTTAAAGTATATCAAGGCCTTTGGTTTTGGTAAAAAAACTGGAATAGAGCTTTATGGTGAATCCATTGGTATTGTTCCAAGGTCCTATAAGGATATAAGTAAGGTTAATCTAGCAACAATGTCCTATGGACACTCAATTGCTGTGTCTCCTATACAACTTATAAATGCAGTAAGTGCAATCTCCAATGGAGGTTTCTTAAATAAACCAACTCTTATAAAGGAAATAGTAGATGCCAATGGCAATGTAATCGAAAGAAAAAGACCTGAGCTTAGGAGAAGGGTAATATCTGAGGAAACTTCTGACAAGATGAAGATGATGATGAGAAGGGTAGTGGAAAATGGTACAGGTAAACGCGCTCAGGTTCCAGGTTATATAGTTGGTGGTAAGTCTGGTACTGCAAATATCGCTACACCCACAGGATATCTTGAAGCTTATAACTCATCCTTTGTTGGCGTAGCACCACTTAATGATCCAAGGCTAACAGTTCTTGTAGTTATTAACAATTCTAAGGGAGGGATACTTGGTAGTGTAGTTGCAGCTCCAGTAGTTCAAGATGTATTGGAAAAGTCTCTTAACTATATGAAAATTCAAAAAACTGAAGAAGTTGATGAAAAAGATGAGTTTATTTCTGTTCCAAATGTAGGAGGACTCCTTCTTGAAGATGCAGGCAAGATAATGATAGATGCAGGCCTTAAGTTCAATAACAACTCAGAAACTGTATTGCCTTATTCTGTTGTTACTAACCAAAGTCCATCGGCAGGATCCTATGTACTAAAAGATACCATAGTTGATCTTGCAGTTAATGATAAGGACAGTGGTCTATTAATAATGCCTGACCTTAGTAAGAAGACCAGAAAAGAAAGCCAATCTATTTTAAATTCTATGAATTTAGAGTATAATATCAAGGGAAATGGCGACTTTATATCACAAAGTCCAAGACCTGGACAAAAATTAAGTGGCAGCGAAAGCATCACACTTAATTACTCAAAAAGAGATGAGGATTTTGATAAGCCTAGTGAAGAAAATTCTAACAATAATTCTTATGATGAGGGAAAAGATTATAATAGTGAAAAAAAGTCTGAAGTAAATAAGAAGAATAAAGAAAACAATAAGGAAAACAATAAAGAAATTAAGAAATCTAAAAGTAAAAAGAAAAAATCTAAAGAAAATTTAGAAAATAATAATAGAGAAAGTAATAAAAATAAAAGGGATTAGGTTAAAGTATAATGAATTATTTAATTAATATAGGTTTGGGATTTGTTCTCTCCATAGTCTTGGGAAGACTTATAATTCCAATATTAAAGAGATTACACGCAGGACAAAGCATAAGAGAAGATGGACCTCAGTCTCACTTGGTAAAAAGTGGGACTCCAACAATTGGTGGTTTAATATTTTTGGCATCAGTAATCATAACTAGCCTTGTAACTGCAAATTTCAAGTTGTCAGTTTTAATGATACTATTTTCAACTCTTGCCTTTGGGGCAGTTGGATTTATTGATGACTACATCAAGGTTGTTATGAAGAGGAATCTTGGCCTTCGTGCTTACCAAAAACTACTACTTCAAATTTTAGTTGCGGTAATTTTAATAATTTATCAATACAATTCCAAGGAAATAGGGACAGACCTTTATATTCCCTTCTTAAAAGATTATAGGTCAGTAGGATTCCTTTATATTCCTTTTGTGATTTTTGTAATTGTTGGAACAGTAAATTCAGTAAACTTAACTGACGGACTAGATGGTCTTTCATCTAGTGTGACAATTATCTGTCTTATATTTTTCAATTTTGTAGCAATTAAATTTCAAAGATATGAAATTGCAGGATTTTGCCTGGCACTTGCTGGAGCTCTAATGGGCTTCTTACATTACAACAAGTTTCCAGCTAAGGTATTTATGGGAGATACAGGATCCCTTGCCCTAGGTGGAGCAATATCTGCAATTGCACTTCTTTTAAACGTGCCCTTAATTTTACCTATTGCTGGTGGAATTTATTTTATAGAAACACTTTCAGTTATAATTCAGGTAGTTAGTTTTAAAACTAGGGGAAAGAGAGTTTTCCTTATGTCACCGCTTCACCATCATTTTGAACACAAGGGATGGCATGAGAAAAAAATAGTTGCAGTATTTTCATTAGTAGAAGTTATACTTTGTGTGATTTCCTACTTAATTTTATTTTAGGTGATTTAAGATGTTAGAAAACAAAAATATATTAATAATGGGTTTTGGTGTTACTGGAAAAACAGCCCTAAAGTTTTTAAAAGAATTTCCATGCAAAATTTATGTCTATGATAGCAATCAAGACCTACAAAAATTAAATGTTGAAGAAGATTTTATTATTTTCAAAGATGAAGATCTTGATAATATTGATTTAATAGTAAAAAGTCCAGGAATTTATCCCTTCCATGAACTTTTAGAAAAAGCTAGGGAAAAGAATATTGAAATTATTTCTGATATTGAGCTTAGCTATAGAAACTTACAAACAAAAAATGTACTTGCAGTTACTGGTACTAATGGAAAGACTACAACAACAACAATTCTTGGGGATATCCTAAGAAGGGTAGCAAAGACTTATGTTGTTGGAAATATTGGCAGAGGAATTCTTGAAATAACTAGAGAAGCCAAGCCTGAAGATTATGTTGTAATAGAAGCATCTTCCTTCCAATTAGAGAATACCGTAGATTTCAAACCACACATTGCAGTGCTTACTTATGTTACTAGTGACCACTTGGACTGGCACAAGACTAGACAAAACTATGTGGATGCAAAGTTTAAGATTTTCAAAAACCAAGATGAAAACGACTTTGCAATTTTAAATTATGAAGACAAAGAACTTGCAGAAAAATTTAATTTAAAGGCAGAAAAATATTATTTCTCTATGGGAAAAATCTCTGAAAAGGGAGCCTACCTTGAACAAGGTAAAATTTATTTTACCAATGGAGATAAAACTGAAGAAATTTTAGATGTTAAAGACATAAAAATTCCTGGAGACCATAACATAAGAAATATTATGGCTGCAGTAATTGCATGCAAACTTTTAAAGATTGATTTAGACGTAATAAAAAAATCAATTGTATCTTTTACTGGAGTAGAACACAGGATTGAATTTGTAAGAGAAGTTGATGGAATAAAATATTATAACGACTCAAAGGGAACTAACCCAGACTCTACTGAAGTTGCTGTGGCTGCCATGGATGGCAACGTAGTTTTAATCGCTGGCGGTTATGACAAGGGCGCAGATTTTGATAATTTAATAGAAAAATCTAAGGATAAATTAAAGACAGCAATTTTATTTGGTCAAACAGCAGAAAAAATTTCCAATTCATGTAAAAATCATGGAGTAGAGTTTTATATTACAGAGGACCTAAAAAAAGCAGTAGAGCTTGCAAAAAAACTTGCCATTAAGGGTGATGATGTTTTGCTTTCACCAGCATGCGCTTCATGGGATATGTATAAGAGTTACGAAGTGAGGGGCCAACACTTTAAAGACCTTGTAAAAGAGTTGATGTAGATGAAGTTAAAAAAGGAAATAAAAGATATTGACTTGATGCTGCTTCTGGCTACAATATTTCTTATTATAATTGGTCTTGTAGCAGTTACATCAGCTTCCTTTCCAACGGCAAAAAAATACAACCTTAACAGTTTCCATTATTTGGCAAGACAATCGGGTTTTTTAGTGATAGGTATTATCGCCCTTTTTATGATAATAAAGATGCCAAGAGCAGTGATTTATAAAAATATTGAATGGATATTTCCTATGAGTATCATTTTAATACTTCTTTTATGGTCACCACTTGGGGACAAGTCAAAGGGACAGGTAAGATGGCTAGATTTAAAAATAATTAGGTTTCAACCTTCAGATATTTTGAAATTGTCTTCAATAATATATTTAGCAAAGTACTTGGCTAAGAATATTTACTCTTTAAGAGATAGGAAGACTTTTTTAATGGCAGTAGGGATAATGGGTATTTCTGTTGGACCAATTATGATTAAGGACTTCTCAACAGCAGTTGTTATTGGTGTTGCACTTTTTGCAATTTTACTTGCAAGTGGAATTACAAAGAAGCAATTTTTATTTTTGGTGATTCTTGGTATAGGTTTGATCTATGTAATCTTAAAGGACCCTGAGAATAAGTTTAGAATTATGAGAATTCTAGGCTTTGTATCTGATTCCACAGACTACCAATCAGCAGCCCTTTATCAATCAAGGCAGTCCTTATATGCCTTTGCCCTAGGAGGCTATTCTGGTGTAGGTCTATTTAGGTCTAGACAAAAGTACACAAACCTACCAGAAGCTTATACTGACTTTATTTTTTCTGTAATTGCAGAAGAATTTGGTTTTATTGGAACTTTTATAGTAATATTATTATTTATAATATATATTTACAGGGGATACATGATTGCTTTTAAGGCAACTAATTATTTTGACAAGTTTACAGCTATTGGTATGACAACTTACATTGGTATTCAAGCCTTTTTTAATATGGGGGTTTGTGCCAAGATCCTACCAGTAACTGGTATAACTTTACCCTTTATTTCTTATGGGGGTACAGCTCTTGTAATGGCACTTGTATCAACAGCAATATTATTAAAAATTTCGAAAGAAGGCACACTATGAAATACATTTTATCCGGTGGCGGTACTGGGGGACATATATATCCTGCCCTAGCAATTGGAGAAGAAATTAAAAAAAAGGATAAGGAAGCAGATATTCTTTATGTTGGAAAGAAAAATTCCTTAGAAGAAGAATTAGCTAAGAAGTATAATTTTGACTTTAAGGGAATTGATATTTCTGGTCTTCCAAGAAAAAAATTAAACAAAGATACAGTTATAACTTTCTTTAATCTCATGAAGGGATTGAGGGAGTGTAACAAGATACTTAATGACTTTAAACCAGATTATGTAATTGGAACTGGTGGCTATGTTTGTGCTCCAATAGTTTTTAAGGCTCAACAAAAAAAGATAAAGACAGTAGTACAAGAACAAAATGCCTACCCAGGCAAGACTAATAAAATTCTTGCCAAAAAGGCTGACTATGTCTTTATTAACTTTGAGGAAGCTAAAAAGTATTTGGACAATGACAACATCATCTTCACAGGTAATCCGGTAAGAGATGTATTCTCTCATTTAGATAGAGCTAAATCTAGAGAAGGATTAAATATTAAAGCCCAAGAAAAATTTGTATTTTCCTTTGGAGGTTCCGGTGGACAAGAATCAACAAATGATGCAATTTTAGAAATTCTAAAAGAAAATAAGGAACTTCCCTTCAAGTTAACTCATGTTACTGGTAGGGAACATTATAAGGCTTTTATGGAAAAGCTAGATGAACTTCCTGATAATGTAGAAATATTAGATTACACACATAAGGTTTATGATTATCTATCAAGTGCTGATCTTGTTATAGCATCATCATCTGCTATGACTCTTGCAGAAATTTCTGCGCTAGGTCTTGCATCTATTTTAATTCCAAAGGCTTACACTGCAGGCAATCATCAATATTACAATGCCATGAGTTATAAAAACATGGGTGCTTCTACAGTTATTGAAGAGAAGGACTTAAGTGGTAAGACACTTTTAGATGAAATAAATAAAATTCTTGATGATGATAAGAAAAGAAATGAGATAGCGAAAAATTCAAAAAAACTCGCTAGTCCTCATGCTGTTTCAAAAATAGTAGATATTATTTTAAAGTGATTTTATGAAAAAGATGGAAAAGAAAAAAAGAAAACTGAATAAAAAGAAAAGATATTTTAGAATTTTTAGCAGGTTTTTTATATTCTTTTCCTTCATTTTTTTGATAATCTTTGCACTAAAAAACTCAAATTTTTTTAATGTGACAAGTATCAGCATAGAGGGTAACAAAAATGTAAGTGCTGCTAAAATAAAAAAAGTTTCTGGCTTACATAAGGGAAGTAAATTTTTTGTAGTGTCAAAAAAAGACAGAGTTAAAAAACTAAAAAGCGTTCCCTATATAGAAGATGCTAAGATTTCTTACAACTTAAGGGGAAGAGTGTCAATTAGGGTAAAGGAAAGAGTTCCTTATTACCAATTAGATGTAAATGACTACTTATTAGTTGATGATAACTTTAGAATTCTTGAAAACTCAGATAAAAAAAGAGACAACTTAGTTAATTTATCTGGATTTAATGTAGAAAACCCACAAGCTGGGAACTATATACTTACAAACAAAGAAGACCGAGAGAAGAGAGATCTCTTATTAGAACTTAGAAATGACGAGTACTCACTTCGTGGGAATATTAGAGACATAGAACTTCTTGATTCTATTTCAACCTTTACTACAGTTGATGGAGTTAAAATTGAATTTGGATCATATTCTAATATTGACTACAAACTAAAGATGCTTTCCTTAATTTTAAAGGATATTAGCACTACAAATAAAAATGCAATTTTAATTCAAATGGAAAAGGGAGACAGCCCAATTCTTATTACTGATGGAGAAAAAGATTCTAAATCAGACCAAGAAGAAAACAAAAAATTAAAAAAAGAAGAAAACAAAGATAAATCTTATAGAGAAATAAATCAGGATTAGATAAAATACAATTTAAAGGACACTTTTAACCTTTATATATTGACTATTCCACACTATTTCTATAAAATGGTAGTAATGAATATAAAAATAATTATTTAGTATACGAGGAGGATGTTTATGTTGGAATTCGATATGGACCAAGACGATTTTGCCAAAATTAAAGTAGTTGGCGTTGGCGGCGGCGGAAATAACGCTGTTAATAGAATGATTGACGCTGGTGTAAAGGGCGTTGAGTTTTTAGTATTCAACACTGATAGACAAGCACTTAAGAATTCAAATGCTGAAACTAAAATTCAACTTGGAGAAAAAATTACTAAGGGACTTGGAGCAGGTGCTAACCCAGAAATTGGTGAACAAGCTGCTGAAGAATCTTTAGATGAAATTAGAGAAGCACTAGATGGTGCTGATATGGTATTTATCACTGCAGGAATGGGTGGAGGTACTGGTACTGGTGCTGCTCCTGTTATTGCAGATGTAGCAAAAGAATTAGGCCTACTTACTGTTGGTGTTGTTACAAAACCTTTTACTTTTGAAGGTAGAAAGAGAGCAAAATCAGCTGAATTAGGTATTAATGCTCTTAAGGGAAAAGTTGACACATTAGTTATAATTCCAAACGACAGACTTCTAAGTATTGCAGATAAAAAGACTAGCTTCTCACAAGCCTTTGAAATGGCAGACGATATATTAAAACAAGGTATTCAAGGTATCTCAGATCTAATATCTGTTCCTAACCTTATCAACCTTGACTTTGCAGACGTTAAGACAATTATGTATGACAAGGGCATTGCTCACATGGGTATTGGACGTGCATCTGGTGATGACAGAGCAACAGAAGCAGCTAAACTTGCAATAAACTCTCCTCTACTAGAAACTTCAATCGAAGGAGCAAAATCTGTTCTTCTTAACATTACAGCAGGTTCAGACCTTGGTATTTTTGAAGTTAATGAAGCAGCTGATCTTATTAGAGATTGTGTATCTGAAGATGCTAATATTATCTTTGGTGCAGGAATCGACGAATCACTTAAGGATGAAGTTAAGATTACAGTTATAGCTACTGAATTTGATCAATACAAGGATGACAAGAAAGACAAAAAGGATAAAAAAGTAGATTTAGGTCAAAAATCTCCCATCGAATCTCTTGAAGACAATGATGATGAAGATAATGGAGAACTTAAAATCCCTTCTTTCTTAAGAATTAATAGAAAATAATTTAATAAAGATTTAGGACATTGGAGACAATGTCCTTTTTTTATTGAAAAATTTATTAAATTGTTTAGAAAATATTTTATCAGCAGTGTCTAAACAAAAAAATAGAATTATCTTTTCAATTACAAACTTATATATTTAGTTATTATAATAGTATAAATAATTTAGAAATTTTTTAATACAAAATCATAAAGAGTAGATACATAATTACATCCTGTAAAAATGTTTTTACGATAAAAATAAAAATCAAAAATTTTATTCAATAATAAAATCGTCAAATCAAATTGGAAATTTAAAAAATCAAAAATTTATGATTACGAATCGGTAGAAAAATAAAAATTAATTTATCATATTAACAAAAAAAGCTAATAGAATTAAACAATAGATAAAATTTAAGAAAATTTTTTATTTTTAAAATATTATTTGTTATAATATATTTTCTGAGAAATATTTAAAGGAGGTAAAAATGAATTTTTCATTTAACTTAATGCAAACGGTAGGATTTGCAATTATGGTTTACTACATAGGTAAATTTTTAAGAAGTAAGATTAACTTCTTTCAAAAGTTTTGCGTCCCAGCACCAGTAATTGGGGGATTTTTATTTGCAATTATTAGATTCTTATTGCAAGTTGGTGGTATAGCAACTTTTGAATTTGATCAAGCGCTACAAAATCCATTTATGATGGTATTCTTTACTGCAATTGGTGTTGGGGCTGACCTTGACACATTAAAAAAGGGTGGAAAAGGATTCTTAATATTCTGGCTAATTTCAGCAATATTAGTTTTAGGACAAGATACAATAGGACTTGTTCTTGCTAAGGTATTAAATCAAAATCCTCTACTTGGACTTATTTGTGGTTCAGTTACTATGGTTGGTGGTCACGGATCAGCAGGAGCTTGGGGAACTACCTTTGCTCAATTAGGTCTTGACAATGCAAAGACTTTTGGACTTGCAGCAGCAACATTTGGTGTTATCATGGGATCTTTAATTGGAGGTCCAGTAGGATCAACACTTATTAACAGAAAAAACCTTTCTGGAAACAAGAGTAAATCTTCAAACTACGATGATGTTCTTGAACACTTAGAAGAAAATAACGCTGGTGAAGGCTATGAAAGAGTAATACCTCTTCAAGCTGGAGATTTCATTAAAGTTCTTGGACTAATCTTCGTATCAATTGGATTTGGTTCAATTCTTCAAGAGTTTATAAGAACTCACGTGTCAATTATGGGCAAAGAATTAAACTTACCAGCTTATGTAACTTCAATGATTATTGCAGGTATCTTTGTTAACACAATTGGTAAACAAGGACCTCTTATGGTTAACCAAAGAGCAAACTCTATTTGTGGAGACGTTGGACTAAATGTATTCCTAGTAATGGCTTTAATTGACATTAACTTAATTGACCTTAAAGAAGTTGCAGGACCAATGCTTGTTATATTATTTGCACAAACAGCATTTATGATTTTCTTTTCTTACTTTGTAACATTCTGGGCTATGGGAAGAAATTACGATGCTGCAGTACTATCTGGCGGCATGTGTGGATTTGGTATGGGTGCTACTTACAACGCCCTTGCTAACATGGACTCAATCACTGAAAGATTTGGTCCATCTCCAAAGGCATACTTCATCCTTCCAATGGTTGGAGCTTTTGCCATTGATATCACAAACTCAGTATTTATTACAATATTCTTAAATATTGCACAAAGTATTTCATAAGATTTTTGATTAAATCAAAATTAATTAGCTGGGCCTTAGGGCTCAGCTTTTTTATATTGTCTTGTAATTGATTAATAAATTTTTAAGTGATATTATTAGTTAAATGGTCCTTTTGGACCTTATTTGAATGAGGTGAATAGTATGAAATGTCCTTTTTGTGGATACGATGACTCCAAAGTTTTAGATACAAGACCAACTGATGAAGGTAATACAATTAGAAGAAGACGTGAATGTTTAAATTGTCAAAAGAGATTCACAACTTATGAAAAGATTGAACAGTCACCAATTATGGTAATAAAAAAAGATGGAAATAGACAGGCCTTTGATAGGGAAAAAATTATTAGAGGAATGATAAAGTCTTGTGAAAAGAGACCTGTTTCTGCTGCTGATATTGAAGAAGCAGTCAATAATATAGAAAAGAAAATCGAAAACTCTATGAAGAAGGAGATTAGTTCTCTAGAAGTTGGAGAAATGGTAATGGATGAGTTAAAGGATCTTGATGAAGTTTCTTATGTTAGATTTGCATCTGTATATAGGGAATTTAAAGATCTTCAATCCTTTATTGATGAGTTAGAAAACTTTGTAAAAAAGAAGAATTAATATGGATTTATTCGAACTTAGTATGCAAAAAAATTTGGAGACCAAGGCACCACTAGCTGATAGGATGAGGCCAAGGACTCTAGAAGAATTTTTTGGTCAAGACCATATTATTGGAGAAGGGAAATACCTTTCAAGATTAATAAAAAGTGATAGGCTAACTTCAGTTTTATTTTACGGTCCTCCTGGTGTTGGGAAGACAACTCTAGCAGAAATTATTGCTAGGACCACAAACAAAAACTTTGTAAAACTCTCTGCTGTAACTTCAAATTTAAAAGAATTGCGTGAAGTTTTGGCAAAAGCTGAAGACTCTATGAAGTTTGACAACGTATCAACTATAGTTTTTATAGATGAAATTCACAGATTCAACAAGAGTCAGCAGGATGCTCTTTTGCCCTTTGTAGAGAGGGGAGTAATAAGTCTAATAGGTGCTACAACTGAAAATCCTTACTTTGAAGTAAATAGGGCTCTTTTATCAAGAATGCAAATAATAAACTTATATCCACTTGAAGATAAAGACCTTGAAGATATGATGGGTAAGGCCTTAAGTGACAAAGAACGTGGACTTGGAAAGAAAAACATAGAAATATCTGAAGAAGCAAAGCATATTTTAATAAAAAACTCTAATGGAGATGGAAGATATTTATTAAATAGCTTAGAGATTGCAGTTCTTTCCACAGATCAAGTTGATGGAAAAATTTTAATTGATGGAGATGTTATTGAAAACTCACTACTTATTAAAAACGTAAAGTATGATAAGAATAACAACGAGCACTATGACACAATCTCGGCCTTTATTAAGTCTATGAGGGGTTCTGATCCTGACGCTGCTTTGATATATCTTGCAAAGATGCTAGAAGGCGGCGAAGATATAAAATTTATTGCAAGGAGACTTATAATTTTTGCATCAGAAGATGTGGGAAATGCAAATCCAGAAGCTATACAAGTGACTGCAGCTTGCTTTAATAACATAAATGCTGTGGGGATGCCTGAAGCAAGAATAATTTTGGCACAAACAGCTACTTATCTCGCAACTTCAGAAAAATCTAACGCAGCCTATCGTGGAATAAATAAGGCTTTGGAAGATGTAAAAAAATCAAATAACATTGATATACCAAAGTATATAAGGGATAAGAGAAACCCGCAAAATGAAACTGATGAAAAATACTTATATCCCCATGATTATGAAAATGCCTACGTAGATCAAAAATACATGCCAGATAATTTTAAGGGAAAAAAATATTACGAGCCAAAAGAAATTGGTTATGAAAGAAAAATAAAAGATTATTTAGATAGTTTAAAGTGAGTAAAATTGACAAACATGGCAATTAATTATATACTTAACAATTAAGTAAGAAATTGAAAATTAGGAGGAATTATGTCAATTAGCATTAGAGATATATTTAAAAATCCAGAAGATTTTTTAGATAAAGAAATAGTATTAAGTGGTTGGGTGAAAACATCTAGGGCTTCAAAAAACTTTGGTTTTATTGAACTCACTGATGGAACAGTTTTCAAACCAATTCAAGTTGTTTATGGTAAAGATTTAGAAAACTTCGACGAAGTTGAAAAATTTCCAATAAGCTCTTCACTTGAAATAAGCGGAAAAATTGTTAAATCACCTGGAAAAAACCAATCTTTTGAATTACAAGCAAATAAGATAGAAGCAATCTGTTCATCAGAACCATCTTATCCGCTTCAAAAGAAGAGACACACAATGGAATTTCTGAGAACAATAGCTCATCTACGTCCAAGAGCAAACACATTTAATGCTGTTTTTAGAGTTAGATCACTAATTGCCTATGCAATTCACAAGTTCTTCCAAGAAAAGGGATTCGTTTACGTTCATGCTCCAATTATAACAACATCAGATGCTGAAGGAGCAGGAGAAATGTTCCAAGTGACAACTCTTGATATAGATAAGATTGCAAAATCTGAACCAACAGAAGTTGATTATTCTAAAGACTTTTTCAACAAAAAGACACATTTGACAGTATCTGGACAATTAGAAGCAGAAGCTTTTGCTGAAGCTTTTAGAGATATTTATACATTTGGACCAACTTTTAGGGCAGAAAATTCAAATACACAAAGACACGCAGCTGAATTCTGGATGATTGAACCAGAAATGGCCTTTGCTGACTTAAATGTAAACATGGACGTGTCAGAAGAAATGTTAAAATACATCATTTCTTATGTACTTGAAAATGCACCACAAGAAATGGAATTTTTCAACAACTTCATTGACAAAGGTCTACTTGAAAGACTCCACAATGTTGTAGAAAATGAATTTGCTAGAATAACTTATACAGAAGCTATTGAAATTCTTGAAAAGGCTGATAAGGAATTTAACTATCCAGTAAGCTGGGGAATTGACCTACAAACAGAACACGAAAGATACATTACAGAAGAAGTTTACAAGAAACCAGTTTTTGTAACTGACTATCCAAAGGAAATCAAAGCCTTCTATATGTATGAAAATGAAGATAAAAAAACTGTTGCAGCTATGGACCTCTTAGTACCAGGAGTTGGTGAAATCATTGGAGGAAGCCAAAGGGAACACAGATTTGATGTTCTTGAAGAAAAAATGAAAAATATTGGAATGGATATGGATAATTACAATTGGTATTTAGATTTAAGAAGATACGGATCTGTAGTTCACTCAGGATTTGGTCTAGGATTTGAAAGAGCAGTAATGTATATTACTGGAATGAAAAACATAAGAGACGTAATTCCATTCCCAAGAACTGTTGGAAATGCTGAATTTTAATTTTTGAAATTTTAGGAGTTATTATGAATAAATATACACCAAGTGAAATAGAAAAAAAGTGGCAAGACTTTTGGGATGAGCATGAATCCTTTGTATGTGAAAACAATTCAGACAAGGAAAAATTTTATGCTCTAGTTGAATTCCCTTATCCATCTGGACAAGGACTTCACGTAGGTCACCCAAGACCTTATACTGCTCTTGATATAGTTTCCAGAATGAAGAGAATGCAAGGATATAACGTACTTTATCCAATGGGATGGGATGCCTTTGGACTACCAACAGAAAACTATGCAATAAAAAATAAAATTCATCCAGCACTTGTTACTAAAAACAACATTGCTCATTTTAAGAAACAATTAAAGTCAATAGGTTTTTCCTTTGACTGGTCTAGGGAAATAAACACAACTGATCCAGAATACTATAAGTGGACACAATGGATTTTCTTACAACTTTATAAAAAAGGACTTGCTTACAAGAAAGAAATGCCAATTAACTGGTGTCCATCATGTAAAGTAGGACTTTCCAACGAAGAAGTTGTTGGTGGAAAGTGCGAAAGATGTGGCGAAGAAGTTGTAAGACGTGTTAAGAGTCAATGGATGCTTAAGATTACTGAGTACGCAGATAGACTTATTGAAGACTTAGATGATCTTGATTTTATTGATAGGGTTGTAACACAACAAAAGAACTGGATTGGTAGAAGTGAAGGAGCTAGTATAAACTTCTCACTTAAGGACTACGATGAAAAACTAGAAGTTTTTACAACAAGGCCAGATACAATTTACGGAGCAACTTACATGGTAATTGCACCGGAACATCCATTAATTGAAAATCACGCTGACAAGATTGAAAACTTAGAGGAAATAAATGCCTATAAGGCAGAATGTGCTAAGAAGAGTGACTTCGAAAGAACTGAACTTGAAAAAGATAAGACAGGTGTAGAAATAAAAGGAATTAAGGCAATTAATCCTTTAACTAACAAAGAAATTCCAATTTGGATTTCAGACTATGTTCTTATGACTTATGGAACAGGGGCTATCATGGCTGTACCTGCCCATGATGATCGTGACTATGACTTTGCAAAGAAGTTTGGTCTTAATATTGTTCCAGTAATTGAAGGTTCAGATGTATCAGAGCATGCAAATACAGAAACTGCCACTGGCAAAATGATTAACTCAGGTATCTTAGATGGACTTGAAGTTAAAGATGCAATAGCTAAAATGATCGACTATCTTGAAGAACACAAACTTGGAGATAGAAAAATTAACTATAAATTGAGAGACTGGGTATTCTCAAGACAAAGATACTGGGGAGAACCAATTCCTATAGTTCACTGTGAAAAGTGTGGTTATGTAGCTCTTCCTGAAGAAGAACTTCCACTTCTACTTCCAGAAGTTGAAAACTATGAACCAACTGACTCTGGCGAATCTCCACTTGCTAAGATGACTGATTGGGTTAACACTACTTGTCCAAAATGTGGTGGACCAGCAAAGAGAGAAACTGATACAATGCCACAATGGGCTGGATCATCATGGTACTTCTTAAGATATACTGATCCTCACAATGATGAAGCACTTGCTAGTAAGGGAGCTCTTGAATATTGGACTCCAGTAGACTGGTACAATGGTGGTATGGAGCACACAACTCTTCACTTACTATACTCAAGATTCTGGCACAAGTTCCTATACGATATTGGTGTTGTTCCAACTAAGGAACCATACCAAAAAAGAACTTCTCACGGAATGATTCTTGGTGGAAATAATGAAAAAATGTCAAAATCTAGGGGAAATGTTGTAAACCCAGATGATATTGTTAGAGATTATGGTGCAGATACATTAAGATGTTATGAAATGTTTATTGGTGACTTTGAAAAGCCTGTACCATGGTCAGAAAATGGAGTTAAGGGTTGTAGAAGATTCTTAGAAAGAGTTTGGAATCTACAAGAGATTGTTCTTGATGGCGATGAATATAGTAAAGAATTAGTTACTGAAATCCACAAGACTATTAAAAAAGTTACAGAAGATTATGCTAACTTAAAAGCCAACACTGCAATTGCACAACTTATGACTCTTTCAAATGAATTTAGTGATCTTGGCAGGATTACTAAGGAAGACTTTAGAACTTTCTTAATTTTATTAAATCCAGTTGCACCTCACATTACAGAAGAATTATGGGAAGTTTGCAACCTAGGTGGAGTATTGTCAGAACAAACTTGGCCAACATTTGAAGAAGAATTAACTATTGATAATGAAATAGAAATTCCAGTTCAATTTAATGGAAAAGTTAGATATACAATTAATATTGAAAGAGATGCTTCACAAGATACAGTATTTGAAATTGCAGAAAAGGATGAACTTTTCGCTAAGAATACTGATGGAAAAAATGTTGTTAAGAAAATTTATATTCCAAATAAGATTGTAAATATAGTTGTAAAATAAAATGAAAAGCACTTTTTAGTGCTTTTTGTTCTTTATGAGGAGTAATCTATGAATAGCATGACTGGCTACGGCCTTTTTGAAAGAAAGTGTGAAGATTTTTATATAAAAGTGGAGATGAAATCTGTTAACAACAGATATCTCGACATGAATGTCAGGATGCCTGGCTCAATTATGTATGCAGAAGAAGCTGTAAGATCTTTTATTAAGTCAAAAATCAAAAGAGGCAAGGTTGATGTATTCATAAACTTTGAATACTTGGACTCAAGCCAGGTTGAAATAGATATTGACTATGAGCTTTTAAATAAGTATATTAGTATAAGTAAAGAATTAGAGGAAAATTATGGATTAAGCTCAGACTTATCTTTCTCTAAGATTATGAAGGACTCGAATATAGTAAAAGCTCAAAAAGCTGATTTTGATGGCGACTATATTAAGGAAGAACTTTTAAAGGTTCTTGACGAAGCTGCCAAAGATTTTCTCAAATCAAGAGCCTTCGAAGGCGAAAAGATTAGGGAAGATTTTAAAGTGAAGCTGGATGAAGTTGAAAGACTTACTTATTTTATTGAAGAGAGAGCTCCAATAAGCTTAAAAGAAAATGAAAACAGATTAAGAGAAAGAGTAGCTGAATTTCTACAATCAAGTGAAGTAAATGAAGATAGGATTTTGACAGAAATAGCAATAATGCTTGATAAACTTTCAATTGATGAAGAAATTACAAGGCTTAAGATCCATATTCAAAATTTTAATGATATAATAAATGAAGAGGGACCAATTGGAAGAAAATTAGACTTCCTAATTCAAGAATTGAATAGGGAAGCTAACACCATAGGTTCAAAATCCAATGATATAGAAATTACAAGTGCTGTTGTAATGCTAAAATCAGAAATAGAAAAATTGCGTGAACAAGCGCAAAATGTTGAATAATAAAAATTAGGATGGTGATTATTTGGACGGCGGATTTTTATTAGTTTTATCAGGTCCTTCTGGTTCCGGAAAGGGAACAGTAAGTGAAGCTTTAATGAAAAATAATGACGATATAATTTTCTCAACTTCTGTTACTACTAGGACTCCTAGACCAGGAGAAGTTAATGGCGAAAACTACTTTTTTGCCACAAGAGAAGAATTTGAAGAAATGGTAGAAAAGGATGAGCTTTTGGAGCATGCCTTTGTTCACACTAACTACTACGGAACACCAAAGAAGTTTGTTTTTGATGAAATAGAAAAGGGAGAAATTGTCCTTCTTGAAATAGATGTACAAGGCGCCCTTCAAATCAAAGAAAAGTATAAGGAAGCAGTCTTCATATTTTTAATTCCCCCTACTATGGATGAATTAAGATCTCGTCTAGTTAAGAGAGATACAGAAACTGAAGATGAAATTGAAACAAGATATAGAAATGCCTTTAGAGAACTTGATTTCGTAGGAGAATATGACTACTTTGTTATTAACGATGTGATTGATAATGCTGTAAAAGATATTGAAACTATTATAGCAGCTGAAAAACTTAGGGTTAAAAGGCACAAAAATATTAAGAAGGAAGTTCAAGCAGAAGAGGAGAGAAGCAAATGATTATACCATCTTTTAAAGAATTAAAAGAAGTTGCAGATTCAAGATATGAACTTGCAATCTTAGTATCAAAGAGAGCAAGAAAGCTTATAGATGGAAACCCAGCTCTTGTTGATACAGATAGCGATAAGCCAGTTACAATAGCTATTGAAGAAATCATGGCTGGTAAAATAAAATTAGGAGAAAAATTAAGCGACTCAGAATACGAAGAAAAAATCGCTGAAGAAAAAGAAAATCTTATCCAAGAAATAAAACAAAAAAAGATTGAAGATTTAAATAAAGAGGAAGTAGAAGAGGAATAAGATGCTAAAAGGTAAAAAAATTCTACTTGGAGTAACAGGTGGGATTGCGGCTTATAAGTCACCAGGTATTTGTAGCCTTTTGAGAAAATTAGGAGCAGAAGTAAAGGTCGTAATGACAAAAAATGCCACTGAATTTGTAACCCCTCTTACTTTTCAAACTATGTCTAACAATGTGGTACATGGTGAGATGTTTAACCAACTATTTAACATGGATGTTGAACACATATCTCTTGCTAAGTGGGCAGATATAATTATAATAGCACCTGCAACTGCAAATATTATTGGAAAATTTGCCAATGGAATTGCTGATGATATGTTATCTACAGTCCTAATGGCATCAAGGTCTAAGGTAATGTTGGCTCCTGGAATGAATACGGTAATGTTAAACTCAGAAGCTAATCAAAAAAATATGCAAACCCTTAGAGACAGGGGGGTTATAATCTTAGACGCCAAAGAGGACCTTCTTGCATGTAACGACTATGGTAGTGGTAAGATGCTGGAGCCAAGCGAAATAGTTGATGAAATTGATAGGGCTCTTACAGTGAAAGATCTTGAAGGTAAACACGTTGTGATAACAGCTGGACCTACAAGAGAGGCACTTGATCCAGTTAGGTTTATTTCCAATTACTCTTCAGGTAAAATGGGTTATGCTCTTGCTGACAATGCAAAAAAAAGAGGAGCAAAGGTAACTCTTATTTCTGGACCAACAAAAATAGAAGTTCCGAAGGTTGACAACTTTGTTAGAGTTGACTCAACTCGTCAAATGTTTGATGCTGTTGGAAAATACTTTGATGACTGCGACATATTAATTAAGGCGGCGGCTCCAAGTGATTATAGGCCAAAGACTTATAGTGAAGAAAAGATTAAAAAGGGTAGTGACAGTCAGATGAATCTTATTGAGATGGAAAAAAATCCTGACATTGCCGCACACTATGGCAGTCTAAAGAAAAACCAAGTTATAGTTGGATTTGCAGCTGAGTCGACTAACATCTATGAGTATGCAAAAGAAAAACTAATAAAAAAGAATTTTGATATTATAGTTGTTAACAATATAAAGAAAGAAGGCGCAGGTTTTGGTAGCGACACTAACATAGTTTCTATTATTTCAAGAGACAAGACTGATGATTTAGAAATTATGAGTAAGACTGAACTTGCAAGAGAAATTTTAGATAGGGCAAAAAAACTTATGAGCTAGAGAAATCTAGCTCTTTTGTGGGTGAAGACATGTTTGCAGATATTTTTATAGAAAATAATTTTCAAAAGATTGATAAACTTTATACATATATAGTAAAAGATGATGTTCAACCTGGTATGCGAGTACTCGTAAATTTTGGTAAATCTTACCGAGTTGGTATCGTCCTTTTTTTACATGAAAATTACTCTGGAAATCACCTAGAAAAGTTAAAGGAAATTCATTCAGTCCTAGACGATGAACCAATAATATCTGAGGACTTAATAAAACTTGGACTCTGGATGGAAGAGAGATATTTAATCGGTTTTTCAAAGGCCTTCTCTCCAATTTTACCTCCAGGAAACCTTCAAAGAATTAAAAAGAAAATTCTTGTGGAGAAGTATCCCTATGGCAAAGACCTGGAAGATTTAAATTCTGTTGACTTATCAAAATACTTTGAAGACTTAAGTGATGATGAAAAAATTCTTATTAAGAGATTAAGGACAAAGGGATATATAAAATATATTTACGATTCACTTGTGACTATAAAACCAAAGCTTGTGAACTATTTAAAAATTTCAAAGAATTTTGATCCAAAAAATCTTGAGGGCATAAGCGAAAAGCAAGCTCAGGTTTTTAATTTTATAAAAGATAAGAAAGATATATCTAGAATGGACGTCATGAAGGATTTAGGTATTTCTTATTCCCCAATTAAGAGCTTAATAAAAAGAAACTTAATTGAAGAATATAAAAAAGAAGTAAATCGAGAACCTGTGGAAAAAACTTATAAAACAAATAAGTTGGCATTAAATGATGAGCAGCAGGAAGCTTTAACAAGCATACAAGGGACTGATAAGGTTGTGTCTCTTCTTCATGGTCTCACTGGATCGGGCAAGACTGAAGTTTATTTAAATTTAACCTCAAAGGTCATAGAAGATGGTGGCCAAGTTATTGTTCTTGTACCAGAAATTGGTTTGACGCCACAAATGATTGAGAGATTTAAATCTTGGTTTGGAAATGAAGTGGCAATAATCCACTCTAAGCTCTCAGCAGGTGAAAGATATGATGAATATAGGAAAGTCTTAAATGACCAGGTAAAGGTCGTAGTTGGAGTGAGGTCTGCCGTATTCGTTCCTTTTAAAAATTTAAAAATGATTATTGTTGACGAGGCTCACGACTCTTCCTATGACTTTCACGACAATTTAAAGTACGACACTATAGAGGTTGCTATAAATAGGATGAAGGATAGGGGTAAAGTAGTCCTTGGATCTGCAACTCCTTCAGTGGAATCTTATTTCTATGCCAAGAAGGGATTTTATAATCTTTGCCAATTAAAAAATAGGGCAAAGAAGGGAGCCTTTCTACCCGATACAGAGATAGTTGACATGAGAGATGAACTAACTATGGGTAACGTCTCAATATTTAGTAGAGAACTAAAAAAAGATATAGAAGAAAAGCTAAACAATAAGGAGCAAATTATCCTATTTTTAAATAGAAGGGGCTTTTCTAATTTTATTTCTTGTAGGTCTTGTGGAGAAGTTATAAAGTGTGACGACTGTGACATATCCATGACCTATCACAAGGCAAAGAATAGGCTTATTTGTCACTATTGTGGTAAGACAAAAGCTCTACCTAAGTTATGTCCTTCATGTGGATCGAAATTTATAAAACAATTTGGAGTTGGAACCCAAAGAGTTGAGGAAGAAGTCAAAAAATATTTTCCAAAGGCTAGAGTCCTAAGGATGGACAGAGATACAACTGGGAAAAAAGACTCCTTTAATGAATTTTATGAAAAGATAAAGAATAAGGAAGCTGATGTAATTATAGGCACTCAAATGGTGTCTAAGGGATTTGACTTTGAAGATGTAACTCTTGTGGGTATAGTAGCAGCAGACATGTCTTTATACATTTCTGATTACAAGGCAAGAGAGAGAACCTTCCAACTTATTACTCAAGTTTCTGGAAGGGCTGGTCGTGCATCAAAGAAGGGGAAAGTGATAATTCAAACCTACAGTCCTGACAGTGAAATCATAAATTACTCTGCTAAGGGAGATTATGAAGACTTCTACCAGTATGAAATTGAAGAGAGAAAGACTTTCTTGTATCCCCCTTACACAAAATTAATTGAACTCGAATTTTCATCCTATGATGAAAACCTAACTCAAGTTTGGGCAGAAAAGTTTTTACAACAAATGTCTATTGACTTAAAGGGAATGGATATTATGGTTACAAAATTTATTAAGATGCCAAGGATAAAAAATATTAACAAGACTAAATTTTCCCTCAAAGTCAAGCCTAAGGATCTTGGATTGTTAATTGAAGGTCTTAATAGGGTAATAAATAAGAGTAAGATAGAAGATGAAAGAAAAATTATTTTAAATATAGAATTTTAGGTGATTTAATGGCAATAAGAAAAATTAGAACAGATGGAGATCCTATTCTTAGGAAAAAATCAAAAGTAGTTACTAATTATAATGATAGATTAAAACTTTTAATAGATGATATGTACGAAACTATGGACCTTGCTCCTGGAGTTGGACTTGCAGCTCCTCAAATTGGAATCCTAAAAAGAGTGATTGTTGTTGATAACAGGGAGGAAGATAATGATGAGGGCGAAAAGCCAATGAGATTTTACATGATTAACCCTGAGATTATAGAAAAAGATGGGGAAGAAGTCTCAATGGAAGGATGTCTTTCAGTTCCTGGGAAACAAGGAACAGTTAAGAGGGCAAAGCACATTAAGGTTAAGTATAATGACCTAGAGGGTATAGAAAAACTTATGGAGGCTGAAGACTTTTTGGCTAGAATTATCCAACATGAGACAGACCATCTTGACGGAATACTTTATACAGATAAGGCAATAGATATGTATGAAGCGGAGAGTGAAGAATAATGAAGTTTATCTTTATGGGAACTCCTGATTTTTCTGTTCCAATTTTGGAAAGATTAAATAAATTAGGAGAAGTAGCTCTTGTAGTATCTCAAGAAGATAAGAGAAAGGGCAGGGGAAAGAAATTTACTAAAACTCCTGTAAAAGTTAAGGCAGAAGAACTTGGGCTTGAAGTTTACCAGCCAGCAGATGTAAATTCTCCTGAAGCAATTGATAAATTAAGACAAGTTCAAGCTGACATTATAGTTGTAGTTGCCTATGGTCAAATCTTGAGTCAAGAAATTATAGACTTGCCAAAAAAATATATAGTGAATGTTCACGCTTCTCTTTTACCATATCTAAGAGGGGCAGCTCCAATTAACAGGGCTATTATGGAGGGCCATTCTAAGACTGGTGTCAGCCTAATGAAGGTTGAAGAAGGTCTTGACGCCGGTCCAGTTTCTGCTGTAAAAGAAATTGAAATTGGAGAAATGAATGCAGGAGAACTTGAAGATAAGCTTTCACATATGGGCGCGGATTTACTAGAAGAGTTTGTACTTGATGCTTCAAAGGGACCAGTAGAATTTATAGAACAAGATGAAGACAAAAAAACTTACGCTAATAAGATTTTAAAAAATGATTTAGATTTAGATTTTAATGACACTTCTGCAAATATAGTAAATAAAATAAGAGGACTTAGCCCACACTATGGGGTAAGGTTCAAATATGATGACAAGTTCTATAAAATTTACAAGGCAGAAGAGTTTGATGATAATTGTGATAAAGAAGTAGGAAGGATAATAAAATCCGACAATGAATTAATTATTAAAACAAGTGATGGAGCCATCTCTGTTAAAGAAATACAAGCGCCAGGCAAAAGGGCCATGGGAATAGATGACTTTTTACGAGGAAATAAATTACAAGAAAATTATGTGATTGGAGGAAAATAATGTTTGGACCATATTTTTACACTTATGATTTCTCTTATTTAATTTATATACTACCAGGCTTAATTCTTGCTATGTATGCACAGGCAAAAATTAGCTCTGCTTATGAAAAATATAAAAAAATTCCCGCATCAACAAATCTAAGTGGTGCAGAAGTTGCTAGAGAAATTTTAGATAGAAATGGACTTTCAAATGTAAGCATTAGGATGGTTGATGGAAAACTTTCGGACCACTATGATCCTAGAGATAAGACTCTAAACCTATCAAGAGATGTCTATTATAGAAATTCTATTGCATCAGTTTCTATTGCAGCTCATGAAGTTGGTCATGCTATCCAAGACTCAGTTGACTATGCTCCGCTAAAGCTTAGGGCAGCCTTAGTTCCACTTGCAAATCTTGGGACACAAGTCTCCTTCTTTTTAATAATACTAGGATTTTTCTTCTCTGTATTTTTTACTAAGTTAGGTATTGCTCTCTTCTTCTTTGCAGTTTTATTTCAAATTGTGACTTTGCCTGTTGAATTTAATGCATCAAACAGGGCAAAAGAAGAGCTTGCTATGGGGATTATATCTGATGAAGATTTAAAAGGCACAAGAGAAGTTCTAAGTGCAGCGGCACTAACTTACGTTGCATCAACTTTAGTTGCAATTGGACAATTTTTGAGACTACTTAGTATATTTGGAAGAAGAGATTAATGAAGAACACAAGAGAAAAAGCACTACAAATAATTAACGATGTCCTCTATAAGGGGACATTTTTAGAGGAAAGTTTAGAAATTTTAAAAGCATCAAATATTGATGAAAGAGACTTTGCCTTCATTAAAGAAATAACAACAGGCGTTGTTAGAAACAAAACTTACTTAGACTATGTTATAAGAGAGAATTCTAAAGTTAGATTTAATAGGATTCACAAAATTATACTTAGCATCTTGGAGATGGCAATTTATCAAATGTATTTTCTCGACAAGGTTCCTGATTATTCTATAGTTGATGAATCTGTTAATCTTGCAAAAATTTATGGCAACAAGGGATCAATATCTTTTACAAATGGAATTCTTAGAAGTATTTCGAAAGAGAAACCCCTTCAAGTTACCTTAAAGAACTCAATAGATAATCTCTCAACTTACTATTCTCATCCAAGATTTTATACAGAGTACTTCTATGACAAGTATGGAGAGGAATTTACTAAAAAACTTCTTAAGGCAAATAATGAAAAACCACCCTTTACTATTAGGGTTAACACTTTGAAAATTAATAGGGATGAACTTATTAAAAACTTAACTGAGTCTGGATTTGACATCGAAGAAACAACTTACGTGAATGCCCTAAATGTTTTAAATCCCAATGGAATTATAGACACAGAATTTTTTGAAAAAGGTCACTTCTATGTACAAGACCTAGGATCAATTTTGGTTTCTACATTTTTAAATCCAAGCAAAGATTCAAAAGTACTTGATCTTTGTGCAGCACCTGGTGGAAAAACTACTCACTTATCAGAGCTCATGGATAACACAGG
Source organism: Peptoniphilus sp. Marseille-Q6390 (assembly GCF_965119475.1). Classification (NCBI taxonomy): domain Bacteria; kingdom Bacillati; phylum Bacillota; class Tissierellia; order Tissierellales; family Peptoniphilaceae; genus Peptoniphilus; species Peptoniphilus sp. Marseille-Q6390. The sequence goes on from NZ_CBCPLS010000002.1 coordinate 585,219, forward strand.
AGAAATAATTTCCTGTGATAAGTCCAAGGGAAAAATTAAATTAATAAAGGAAAATGCCGAGAGACTTGGATGCACAAACATATCTCCAAGGGTTAATGATGCTAGAGTTTTGAATGAAGAGTTTATTAATAAATTTGACTATGTCTTAGTCGATGCACCTTGCTCTGGGACAGGACTCTATAGGAAGAAGCCTGACATAAAGTGGAATAAGGGGATTGATGACTTAAAAGAACTTGGAGTAATTCAATTAGAAATTTTAAACAAGGCTAAGGAATATGTAAGAGAAAAGGGACTTTTGCTTTACTCAACTTGTTCTCTTTCAAAGATTGAGAACGAAGATGTTATCGAGAACTTTTTAAAAGAGAACGAAAACTTTAAAATAAAAAAATTAAGAGACAAGGATGTATTAAAACTTTTTCCATCAGTGGATGGCTCAGATGGTTTTTCTATTTGTCTCTTAGAAAAAAATTAATAATTATTGAAGGCTGTGAAATTTTTTCACAGTCTTTTTTTGTATTTGATTAATTTCTTTAAATCTATTTTTATTTGTAGATGTCTAATGGTATAATGATTAGATGAATAGGTGGTTTTAATGGAATTAAATTCTATGTATGAAGATGAACTACGCCAATTTTTTGAAGATAGAAAAGAGAAAGCCTTTAGGGGCACGCAACTTTTTACTTTTTTCCACGACAAAAAGAGATATGATGTGGAGAACTCAAATCTTTCGGCAAAGGCCATCTCCCTTATAAAAGATGAAGAAATAAATAAGATTGAAATTTTTAAAAGTTTCGACTCAGACTTAGATGAAACTAGAAAGATGCTCTTTAAATTAAAAGATGGAAACCTAATTGAAGGCGTCTTAATGGAATACAAGCATGGTTATTCTCAATGTGTGTCAACTCAAGTTGGATGCAGGATGGGTTGTGATTTTTGTGCTTCAACAAAGTCTGGTCTTGTTAGGAACCTAAGTGCTGGCGAAATGCTAGGACAGGTTTATGAAATCGAAAATAAATACAATATAAAAATTTCAAACTTTATATTGATGGGAAGTGGAGAGCCTCTTGATAACTTTGATGAAGTAATTAGGTTTATAAAACTTCTTCACGACGAGAAGGGCCACAACACCTCCTATAGAAATATTACAATTTCAACTTGTGGAGTAGCTGATAAGATTTATGATCTGGCGGATTTAAATCTTCCAATTAACCTAGCAGTTAGTCTACATCAAACTAATGACAAAGATAGGTCAGCACTAATGCCAATTAATAGGCGTTTTAATCTGGCTGAACTAAAAAAATCCTTGGAATATTATGTCAAGAAGACAAATAATAGGATTACCTTTGAATATACAATGATAAAAAATCAAAATGATGGAATTGAAAACATTGATGAACTTTATAGCTTTGCAAAAAACTTAAAGTGTCACATAAACTTAATTCCCTTAAATCCCATAGAAGAATTTGATGAGAAAAGGCCTTCTAAGGCTGAGATCAATGACTTCAAAAATAAACTTGAGAAAAAGGGATTTAATGTAACAATAAGAAGAGAACTAGGTAGCGACATCAGTGCCTCATGTGGACAACTTAGGCGTAAGATCGAGGTGAAATGAATGAAAGTAGTATCAGCAACAAATGTAGGTAACTACAGAAAAAACAATGAAGATTCATATTATGTAAATGAATCAAAAAACTTATATGTATTGGCTGATGGAATGGGAGGCCATCTTGCAGGTGAAAGAGCATCTAAGATGGCAACTGAAATAATTGGTGAAGACTTTGCAGGAGAAAGGGAAGTTACAAGCATTGATGATGCAATAGAAATTCTCTCTTCTTCAATTAGAGATGCCAATAAAAAAATCTATGAAAGCTCCCAAGAAAATGAAGATTACAGGGGAATGGGAACTACTTTATCAAGTGGACTTATCTTAGATGATGTTCTTATTTATTCAAATATTGGAGACTCTAGGATCTACAGGATAAATGAAGAGATGGAGCAAATAACTCAAGATGATTCCTTTGTAAATTATCTAATTGAAATTGGAGAAATTACGGAAGAAGAAGCAAAAAATCACCCCAAGAAAAATGTCTTAACTAAGGCTATGGGGACCACATCTGATATAGAGGTTATAGTTAACACTCTTAACATTAAGGATAAGGATGTATTTTTATTTTGTTCAGACGGGCTTACAAATATGGTTCCTGATGAGGAAATATTTAAGATTGTAAAAGAGAACAGCCCTGAAGAAGCTAGGGATATGCTTCTTGACTTAGCCCTAAAAAATGGTGGCATGGATAATATTACATTTATTTTAGTATTTAATGAGTAGGTGGGCAATGATTAATAAAATTTTAGGAAATAGATACGAAATATTAGAAAAAATTGGTACTGGCGGTATGGGCAATGTTTTTAAGGCTCATGACAGCAAACTAGATAGGATAGTTGCCATTAAGGTTCTAAAATTAGAATATAACGAAGATAACAACTTTATAAGAAAATTTAAGAGGGAGTCCCTTGCGGCAGCAAGCATCTCTCATCCAAATATAGTTAGCATTTATGATGTTGGAACTGAAAAAATCCAAGATAAGGAAGTTCACTACATTGTAATGGAATATATTGATGGGAAAACTCTTAAGGACTTGATTAACGACGAGGGAAGACTTTCTGAAAAGAGAGCATTAAACTACTGCATACAAATTGCGGAAGCCCTAAAGGTTGCTCACTCTAAGCACATAGTCCATAGAGATATAAAATCTCAAAATATTATGGTAACAAGAGACGACAGGATAAAGGTTACAGACTTTGGAATAGCTAGAGTGGCAGACAACACAACTGTTACAGCAACAAATGCTGTTATGGGATCTGTCCACTATTTTTCACCTGAACAAGCGAGGGGTGCAAAAGTAGACAATAGGTCTGACATTTATTCTCTGGGCATAGTACTCTTTGAAATGTTAACAGGAAGGCTGCCTTTTGATGCAGACAATCCAGTATCAGTTGCCCTAATGCAAGTACAATCTCAGATGCCAAGGCCTTCTGAATTTATAAAGAGTCTTGACCCATCTGTTGATGCCCTAGTTCTAAAGATGACAGAAAAGGATCCAGATCACAGGTATAAGGATGTCTTTGAACTCATTAAAGACATTAAAGATTACACAATGGGAGCAAGGACTTTTTCAGTAAATAGGGTTTACGAGGAAGATGACAATACTGCCTTTGTCACACCTTCTATTAACAGAAGACCTAATAGGAATCATTCAAATAATCTTGATGCTAAAAGACCAAATAAACCTAAGAAGCTTGTTAAAAAGAAAAAATCTGTGGCACCAGCCCTTCTTGGAATATTCTCAGCTATCGTAATCATTGCTCTTTTAATCTATGTAGTACCAAAGGCAATAAAGGGAATGAAGTCAGGCGATGTTGTTGAAAAAATTGCTGTTGAAAATTACATTGGAAAGACAAGAGAAGAGGCTAAAGAACTCATAGAGGCTCAGGGTCTAGTCTTGGATGTAAATACAGTGGAAAATGAAAAAGAACCTGACGGTGTGGTATTAGGACAAAATCCAGAAGAAGGAACTTCAGTTGAGAAGGGAACAACAATTACCCTTGAGATTAATGAACTTCCAGATTCTGTACCAGTTCCACCACTTAAGGGATTGTCAGAAGAAGAAGCTAAAAACCTACTCGAAGAAAATTCATTAAAACTAGGTTCTGTAGAAGAAGAATTTAATGACTCTGTTGAAGAAGGCAAGGTAATTTATTCAAACCCTGATGGAGGTTACTCTGTAAAAAGAGGAACAGCGGTTAAACTTATTGTCTCTAAGGGACAAGATAAGACTCCTGTTGTCCTAAGCGACTACAAGGGAATGGACCAAGATGTTGTTGTAAATCAATTAAAGAGTTTTGGACTTACTGTAGTTATAGAAAATGGACATAGTAACAAGGTTTCTGAAGGTCAAGTTTATGACATGGATCCAAAGGCAAAAACAAGTGTAGAAAAGGGTTCAACTGTTACACTTTATATTTCCAAGGGACCAAAAGTTGAAGATGAAGATCGAAATGATGATAAGAATAGCGATGAAAGCAACAAAGAAGATAATTTTAACAAGGTAAACCACATAAAGGTTAAGGTACCTGATGACGGCGAAAGCCATAAGGTTTCTGCAGACAGGGTAAAAGATGGAAGTGGAAATAAAACTGGTGGTCAAACTGTTTGGAACTACAATGTTGAAGCTGGAGATGTTGCTAGCGTTGAACTTATTGGACCTGGCGAATACAACATTTATGTTGATGGCAACCTTGTAAAAACTGAGAAGATAAGATAATGATTGGAAAAATAATTAAACTAACTGGTGGCTTCTACTACATTCTTGCTGAGGGACAAGTTTATGAAACAAGAGCGAGAGGAAATTTTAGACATTCCAAGGTAGATCCTATAGTTGGTGACAATGTAGAATTTAAGTTTGAAGAAAAGACTCTGGGATATATTGAAAAAGTATATCCCAGAAAAAAAATGCTCACAAGGCCAAAGGTTGCCAATGTTGACATGGCTCTAGTTGTTGTTCCTGTTATGGATCCAAAATATAATTTAATGACAATAGACAAGACTATTATCCAGGCAGAGGACCAAGACATAGATGTGGCAATTGTCATAAATAAGTGTGACCTCGATAAGGAAGAAAGTGAGAAACTAGCAAACATATACAAAAACTCTGGATTTAAAACTTTTATGATTTCAAATAAGGATAACTCCATAGAGGACTTAAGAGATTATATAAGGGGAAAGACTGTTGCCCTATGTGGAGTCAGTGGTGCAGGAAAGTCAACTATTACTTCTAGGATATTAGACAAGGACGTTGAAGTTGGAAAAGTTTCTGACAAGACTAGAAGAGGAAAGCACACAACAAGACACACAGAAATTTTATTCAAGGATGACCTTTATATTTTTGATACGCCAGGTTTTTCTTCCTTGAGCTTAAATATTAATAGAGACGAATTAAAAAATTATTTTAGAGAATTTGAAAAATATTCATCTTGCAAGTTTAACAACTGCAACCACATAAGAGAACCACAGTGTGGAGTAAAGGAAGCTCTTGAAGCTGGAAAAATTGAAAAAGAAAGATACGAAAACTACTTATACATTTTTGAAGAATTAAAAAGCAAAGGAGAATATTAATGATTTCACCATCACTACTCTCAGCAGATTTTACAAATTTAGAAAAAGAAATAAAGATACTAAAGGAAGAAAAAGTTGACTTTCTTCACCTTGATATCATGGATGGCAACTACGTGCCAAATATTTCCTATGGTCCAGGTATTGTAAAATCCTTGAGACCCTTAACAGATATTCCCTTTGACACCCACCTAATGATTGAAAGACCAGAAAATTTTATTGAGGATTTTAAAAATGCAGGCTCTGACATTATAACTATCCATCCAAGCACAACAAAGCACCTTGATAGGACTCTTTCACTTATTAAGTCTCATGGTATGAAAGCAGGACTTGCCCTTAATCCATCAGATAGTCTTGAGGTCTTAGACTATACTTTGGACAAGCTAGACCTAGTTTTAATCATGAGCGTTAACCCAGGTTTTGGGGGACAAAAATTTATTCCATCTGCACTTAGAAAAATTTCTGAAGTAAAGAAAATGATTGAAGAAAGAAATATCAATACCTTAATAGAAGTTGACGGCGGTGTCAAGCTAGACAACGCAAAGGAAGTTCTAGCTGCTGGAGCAGACATACTTGTTGCTGGCTCTGCAATTTTTCAAAAAGACAAAACCAGAGAAAATATAAAGTCCTTTAAGGAACTCTTATGAAAAAAGCACTTTTAATTTCTGCTGGCAGGCAAGTTTCTAAAGAATTAATAGAAAAGTATCCAGATAGGTTTATAATTGTAGCAGATGGTGGTGCAAGACTTCTTATGAAGTATGACCTAGGAGCTGACATACTCTTGGGAGACCTTGATTCAATTGGTGATGATGCTTTAGATTATATTAAGGAACACAAGATAGATGTAAAAAAATTTCCTGCCAAAAAAGACTTCACCGATACAGAACTCGCATTATCTTATTTAGTTGATGAGGGCTATAAGGATATTGTAATTCTTGGAGCTTTAGGTACTAGACTTGACCACGAACTTGCCAATTTATTGAACCTTAAAAAATTATATAAAAAGGGCATAATTGCAAAAATAGAAGACGACTACAATGAAGTTATTTATGTAGAAGAAGGTTCTTATGACTTTGTGAGAACCAATAAAAAATATTTTTCTTTAATAAATGCTGGAGATAGGATGAACTTTACAACAAAGGGACTTTATTATGAGGTAGAGGACCTTGAAATTAATTCAGAAAATCCTAGTAGGGGAGTTAGCAATGAAATGGTGGGAGATAGTGCCACTATAAAAATTAATTACGGCTCAGCCTTTATCATTCAGTCAAGAGATTAAATAGAAACCCAAGCTTTAGAAAGCCTGGGTTTTTCTTTTTATAAAAAATTTTTGAAGGAATAAGTGTTAGAAAGGAAAATTAAAATTTAGTAATTACTTACATAAAACTTACTGCAAAGAAAAACCAGCTCTCCTAAAAGAAGCTGGTAATTTTTTATTTCTCTAACTTATAATACATTTTGTAATGCTTTATAGATCCATACTTTCTCTTTAGATAAGTTATCTCTCTGCTTATACTAAAGTCCTTCTTGTTATTAATTGTAAATTCGTAGCCATTCTTTAAAAGCTCATCAATAGTCTTGTGGTACTTTTCATTTGTGTACTCTTTTAAAAGTTTTGGATGGGCATTCATCCATATTTTTGAAGTTTCCTTGTGGTAGTAAACTTCTTCTTCAAAGCCAAGGTCTAAGAGGTCACGAATATAAAAATCAAGGACATTTACGCCACCAGCAGCCATGAAGTAGTGACTTTGTGGAAGTCTTAGATTCATTTCAAAGGCCTTAAAGGTGTTGTCGCGTGGATCGTATTTTAAGTCTATGTTTGAATAACCAGTGTAGTGAATTGACTCTAACTTTTCCTTATAGAACTTAAAAAGTTCAGGCATATATCTTGTGTAGATTGCGTCGTTATTTCCAATCCTAAGTGGAAGTGGATCTGCAAGAAGAATTTGGCCATAAACCATCATCCTAACTTTTCCATTCTTGTCACAGTAGACGTTAAAGGAAGCTTGGTTAGATGCAGGGCCAGGAATAAATTCTTGGACAAGCATAGTACCTTCATAGTGGTTGTCGTCGTAAATTGTTTTTACAACTGATTCAAGTTCTGCATAGTCATAAATTGTGTAGACCTTATACTTGTTTGGAAAAGATAATTTTACATAGGAGATAGAATCGTTAGGCTTAAGTATAAGTGGGAACTGTAGGTCAAGACCTTCTATTTCCTTAGAAGAATTTATTATTGCAAATTTAGGATAGGGAATGCCAAGTTCTTCGCAGGAATTATAAAAGTCTATTTTATTTTCAAGTCTGTCATTTAAGTCAGTAGATGGTGTGTTGAACTTGTAATAATCCTTTATTTTTTCCTTATTGTTTGAAAGTAGCTTAGAGTATTCATCTCCACAAGGAATTGTAATTAGGCTGGCACCCTTATTTGCTTCTGCAAATTTTATCATTTCACTGACAAAAACTTCGTTGTCAGAAAAATTTTCTATAACCTTCCTATCTAGGATTTTTGAATTGTCTGTGGCAGGAAGGGGCTTTTGACAAAAGACTGTAGAGATTAGACCGTAGTTGTCATTTAAAATACGAGCTATCCCGTATGCATTTTCATCAGAACCAAGAATTACAAACTTAACATTATATTTTTTTATTATATCTCTAGAAATATTTTTCATGTTTCTCCTTTTATCCATAAATTTATTTAGTCGCTATATCTTTCTACATTATACACTAGTGGGAGGAAAAATTTAAGAAGGCTGGGTAAAAGCCCTATCTTTCTCCTTCCAATAATTTACAATTTTTATAATCTCCTCTTGAGAAATTATTTTTCTATTATTTTCCTTTAAAGCCTTGTCAATTTCTGAAATCACAGATAACTTGTCAGCACACCATTTAGGTTCATAAAGTTTTAACTTTGGTGGGTCACCACTTATCCTATGGACTACAGTTTTCTTGTCAATCCCATCTAGGGCTCTAAGAATAAGTTCCACATATTCATCCTTTGTTAGGATTTTAAAATTTTTATTTTTGTAAAGTCTATAGATAGGAGAATCCTTCAAGATGTATAAGTTGTGAAACTTTACTCCAAAGGGTGCAAGGTATTTTATATAATTAATTGTTTTCTCGAAGTCCTCTTGATCTTCATAGGGAAGTCCAAAGATAGCATGAATTAAAAATAAAATATTTGCATCCCTTAGCTTATTTATAGTTTCATCGAAAAGCTTGTGGGAGTAGCCACGGTTAATAAGTTTAATTGTGTCTTCATTAACTGTCTGCATTCCAAGTTCAAGCCACAGGGTTTTCTTCTTAGAGATTTCTTTTAAATACTCAATTTTCTCATCATCAAGACAGTCACACCTAGTTGCAATAGAAATTCCTCTTATATCATCACGGTCTGCAACTTGATCATAAATTTTTTTTAAATCATCTAAAGCTCCATAGGTGTTTGTAAAATTTTGAAAGTAGGCTATGTAGTTGTCAGCCTTCCATTTGTTTTTTAAAAATTCCTTTTGAGAATTTATTTGGTCACCAATACTCAAGGACTTTGAACCAGCAAATTCTCCACTGCCTTCATCAGAACAGAAGATGCAACCAGTCTCTGAAAGTCTGCCATCTCTATTGGGACATGAAAATCCTCCATCAAGAGAAAGCTTGACAGTCTTGCCACCAAAGTATTCCTTAAAAAAATCATTAAAGGATAAAAATCTTCTCACGTTTATCACCACATTCATTATATATTTAATTAAAAATTATTTCTATGTATATGAAATTGAAAAAAATACTATATAATAGAATAGGAATTGAGGTTTTTTAATGGACTTAAAATTTAAAAACTATTTAATTTTAGCAGAAGACTTTTTAATAGATGGCGACTATGATAAGGCTGAGGACCTCTTATTAAAGTCTCTTAACTTTACATCTGAGAAAGACCTAGATGAAAGAATTTCAGTTTACTTTGAGTTAGCTGATATTTATCTAAAGAAAGAAGCTTATGAAGAAGCAAAAAATTATTTTGAGAAGATTTTAGCTTTGAAGGTGATGCCGGGAGCTTATTATGGGCTTGCCATTACCAATGACTTTGAGGGTGGAGACACAAACTACTCTATAGAAAATTATAAAAGAGCCATTGACCTAGACCATACCTATGACAGGGCTCACTATTATCTGGCTCATGCCTATGACAAACTTGGAGAGAGTAAGCATGCCATAGAGGAATTCAAAAAAGTTATCGACTTGGATGAATTTGATTTTGTGGCCTACAACGACCTTGGGTCTATCTATGAAGTCCTAAATGAAAATGAACTTGCAGAAAATTATGTAAAAAAATCATTATATATTAAAGAAGATTATGGTAGAGCCTTATATAATATGGGTGTACTTTGTAAGAAGAAGGGCGACAACAAGCAGGCACTTAAATATTATTATGATGCCATTGGCAAATTTGAAGATCCCTTTTTATTTTTAAATATGTCTGCAATTTATATCGAAGAAAAGGATTATGAAGCTGCTATTGATATATTAAACAGGGGACTTATAGATTTTCCAAAGTCTGTAAATCTCCATTACAATAAGGCCTGCTCCTTCCACTTGCTTGGGAGGGATGACTTGGCAAAAGAAGAGATTATAAAAGCTATAGAAATAAATCCAGATGCCTATGACTGGGCACTAAGAGATGATGATTTAAGTGAAATAGTAAAGGAGTTAAAATGATAATTATAAAAACAGAAGATGAAATTAAGAAAATGCAAGTTGCTGGCAAGGTCTTATCAGATGTTCACCACAAGCTTAGAGATTTTATAAAACCTGGTGTTAGGACAATTGAAATCGACAGATTTGTGGAAAATTATTTAAAGGAAAGAGGAGCCTATCCTGAACAAAAGGGTTACGAAGGCTATCCTTATTCAGTTTGTGCATCTGTTAATGATGAAATTTGCCACGGTTTTCCAACTGAATATGAGCTAAAAGATGGAGACATTATCACAGTTGATATGGTTGTAAATGTGGATGGATGGCTTGCCGATTCAGCCTGGTCTTATGAAGTGGGCAATGTATCTCCTGAAGCAAAAAAACTTTTACAAGTAACTCGCGAAGCAATGTATAAGGGAATAGAAAAAGCTGTAATTGGAAATAGACTTGGCGATATTGGAGCAGCAGTTCAAAAACACGCTGAAGACAATGGTTACTCTGTGGTAAGAGAATTTGTTGGCCACGGCATTGGACAAGAAATGCACGAAGACCCACAAGTTCTTCACTATGGAAAGCCTGGTCGTGGTCTAAGAATCCAAGAGGGAATGGTATTTACTATTGAACCAATGATAAATATGGGCAAGAAGGAACTCACTATTGATGATAATGGTTGGACTGCAAGAACCAAGGACGGCTCTCTTTCAGCTCAATATGAACACCAAATTGCAATTACAAAGGATGGTCCAATAATTATTACAGATCAAGGTGACTGTTAATAAATGAGGGAAGTCAATTTACTAAGGGGAAATATTTTTTCTGCCCTATTAAAAATGGCTTTGCCGCTAATGGGAACGGCCTTTGTTCAAATGGCTTATTCTCTTGTTGATTTAATGTGGTTGGGACGACTATCTACAGAAGCTGTTGCTGCTGTAGGAGCCTGTTCCTTTTTAGTTTGGATGGCTCAGGCCATAACCCTTGTTGCCAAGACAGGAGTTTCCGTAGGACTGTCTCAGGCCTTTGGAAGAAATGATGATGAGTCCTCAAAAAAAGTTTGGGTAGCAGGATTTGTAATAAATTTAATCTTTTGCATAGGACTAATGACCCTATACATAAGCATGAGAAATAATATTATTGGCTTTTATAGGCTAGAAGAATCTGTTCATACCATGGCAGTTGATTATTTATTAATTGTCAGTGGAGGACTAATTTTTACTTTTTTAAATCCAATTTTATCTTCGGCTTTTTTTGCCAAGGGGAATTCAATAACACCCTTTAAGATTTCAATTATTTCCTTGGTTATAAATTTAATCTTAGATCCTTTTTTTATATTTGGAATTTGGATTTTTCCAAAGATGGGAATAAGGGGAGCGGCCTACGCTACTGTCCTTGCTCAGATGGTATCTAGCTTATTGTATCTTTATATTGGAGTAGCAAATAGAGAAATATTTGTTAGGACAAATTACTTTAAGATGCCAGAAGGGTCTTACTTTAAATCAATACTAAGCTTAGGGTTACCTGCATCACTCCAGTCTTTAATTCATGCTTCAGTTAGTATGATATTAAATAGATATATAGCAAGCTTTGGTGCTCTTTACATTGCAGTTTATTCTATTGGTTCACAAGTAGAATCAATTTCTTGGATGACTGCCGATGGGTTTGCCGTTGCCTTCTCTGCCTTTTTTGGTCAAAACTTTGGAGCTAAAAATTATGAAAGACTCCATGATGGAAGAAGAGAAGCTATGAAAATTGTAAATATTATTGGAATTTTTGCTACAGTCCTATTATTTTTCTTTGCAGAAAATTTATTCAGACTCTTTATACCTAAGGACCCTGAGGCAATTGTAGCTGGTATAGATTATTTAAAAATTTTAGCTTTTTCGCAATACTTTATGACTTTAGAAATTGGTACTACAGGGATGCTAAATGGGCTTGGGCTAACAAGGTATCCTGCTATAAATTCTATGGTTTTTAATGTGTCAAGGATTCCAATGGCTCTTTTATTGATGCCAATCTTCCACGTAAATGGAATATGGTTGGCAATGACCCTATCATCGGTTTTAAAGGGAATATTTTTAACAATAGTCTATTATTATTTGCGAAAAAAGACTCAAGGATTTAGAATTAATATGAAGACTTACGTGTGAAAGGAGACAAAATGTTAAAACAATTTGAAAAACCTGCAGTTGGAGAAAAGATTGCAGTACTAAAAACTAATAAAGGCGATATTAAAATTAGATTATTTGAAGAAGCAGCACCTCTTGCTGTTGAAAACTTCATTTCACTTATAGAAGATAAGTACTACGACGGAATAATTTTTCACAGAGTTATAGAAAACTTTATGATCCAAGGGGGAGACCCAAGTGGGACAGGTCGTGGAGGAGAAAGTAAGTGGAAGAAAGCCTTTAAGGATGAATTTGATGTGAATTTTAGAAACTTTAGGGGAGCTCTTTCCATGGCTAACGCTGGTCCAAACACAAATGGATCTCAATTTTTTATAGTTCAAGGGGATAAACTTTCTAACGATATAATTTCACAAATGAAAGATGCTGGAGAAGAAAATGGTTATCCTGAAGAAATTGTAAAGGCCTACGAAGAAAAGGGCGGAGCTTTTTGGCTTGATGGTAAGCACTCTGTCTTTGGACAAGTTTTTGAAGGCATGGATGTAGTTGATGACATTGCCAAGACTAGAGTTGGTTTTATGGATAAACCAGTTAACGACATAGTGATAGAAGAAGCAATAGTAGAAGAGTATAAGGGATAAGATCATGCATCAGTATAGAGGAAGAATGATATTACACACAGGTTCTATGTTTTCTGGAAAGACTAGCTCACTGGAAAAGGACCTAAAGAGATTTTCTATTGCCAATTACAAGGTGGTTGCCTTTAAACCACTTATGGATAAGAGGTATGCTAAAAATGAAATTGTAACACATGATAAGATTTCCCTTGATGCTGTTGAAGTAGAATCAATAAATGAAATCTTAGATTATGTAGAAAAATTCTCTCCACAAGTTATTGGAATCGATGAAGTACAATTTTTGTGTGACACTCCTGAACTTGTATTAGAAGACTTAGAAAAAATTCTCGATATGGGAATTACAATTGTCTTAGCAGGTCTTGATATGGACTACATGGCTCAACCTTTTGAAATAGTAAAAGAACTTATGCCAAAGGTTGACTACCTCAACAAGCACCATGCAGTTTGCAAGAAGTGTGGAACCGATGCCTGGGTTTCTCACAGAAAAATCAAGAGTGACAAGAGGGTAGAGCTTGGAGCTGTAGAAGAATATGAACCACTTTGTAGAAGATGCTATAGGGAAGCAATAGAAGAAGATAAGATAAGAAAAAACCAAGAAAATTTTTTATAAGATATTGACAACCTCTAATCATTTGACTAGAATATAAGTAAATGATTAGAGGTGATTTTTTTGACTCCAAGAGAGAAAGAAATTATAAATCTTTTGAAAAAAAATCCTGGAATGTCTCAGCAAGAAATTGCTGATGAGTTAAACATCACAAGGTCAGGGGTATCTGCCCATATTAATAACTTGATGACCTCGGGTTATATCTTGGGAAGGGGTTATATCTTAAGAGAGGACACCTATGTTGCTATACTTGGTGGCTGCAATATGGATATAAGTGGATCAACCTTTGATAATTTAAAAGAGAGAGACTCAAATCCAGGAAAAATTGAATACTCTAGTGGCGGTGTTGGAAGAAACATCTGCGAGAACCTAGCAAGGCTTGGGGTTAATACAAGTCTTCTATCAGTAGTAGGAAGAGACGATGCTGGCAAGAATATTTTGACGGAGCTCAACAGGATAAATGTTGACAGCTCAAGAGTTTTAATAACTGATGGCATCACTCCACACTATCTTGCAATCCTTGACGAAACTAGAGATATGTATGTAGCCATATCAGACATGGAACTTATAAAGAACATTGACAAGGATTATGTTGAGAAAAACAGAAAAATTATTGAGAATGCTGAGTTCACAATAATGGATACAAATCTTGAAGAAGAGACTCTTGATTATGTCCTAAAAAATTTAAAGGGCAAGTTTTTGATAGATGGGGTTTCAACTAAAAAGGTAATGAAGATTAAAAACATGCTAGATAAGATTTACTTCTTAAAAGTAAATATTTATGAAGCCCAGGCTCTTTCAGGATTGGAAACTGATAACATAGATAGGCTTGGAGAAGACTTAATCAATAAAGGCTTAGAAAGTCTTGTAATAACTGCTGGAGGCCAAGGATCATATTATTTTGAAAAAGATTTTAAGATGATGAGAAAGCCGCGAGAAGTTAAAATATTAAGTGCAAGTGGAGCAGGAGATGCCTTTATGGCAGGCTATGCTTATGGACTTTATAATGATTTAGAAATAGAAGAGAGAATGGCTGCAGCAGAAGCAGCAGCTAGGATAGCACTTATGAGCTCAGACTCATGTTCAAAGGATATGAATGAAAATAATTTAAAAGGAGAAATTTATGATTACTAATGAAATGCTAAAAAAATATGTTGAGTACAGTGACGAAGTTAAAAAAGCTATGGAAGAAGGCAAACCAGTAGTTGCCCTTGAATCTACAATTATTTCTCACGGAATGCCTTACCCACAAAATATTGAAACAGCCAAGGCTTGTGAAGAAATCATTAGAGAAAATGGAGCTGTTCCTGCAACAACTGCAATAATTGGCGGAAAAATTAAAATTGGTCTTAGCGAAGAAGAACTAGAATTCATGGCAACTTCAAAAGACATCATCAAGGCTTCAAGAAGAGACTTTGCTTATATTGTTTCTCGTGGACTTAATGGAGCTACAACTGTTGCATCAACTATTATTGCATCAAGACTTGCTGGAATCAAAATTTTCGTTACTGGTGGACTTGGTGGAGTTCATAGACACGCTGAAACAACTTTTGATATCTCAAGAGACCTTGAAGAACTTGCATCAAATGACATTATGATAGTTTGTGCTGGTTGTAAATCAATCCTTGATATTGGACTTACTCTTGAATATCTTGAAACAAAGGGTGTTCCAGTATTTGGTTACCAAACTGATCACATGCCAGCTTTCTTTACAAGAAAATCTGAATTTAAAGTTGACTACAACATTAAAACACCTCAAGAAGCAGCAGAAGCAGCAAACACTCAATGGAATCTTGGTTTAACAGGGGGAATTCTTCTTACAAATCCAATTCCAGAAGCAGATTCAATGGACGAAGATAAAATCAACAAGGCAATTGAAGCAGCTCTAGTTGAAGCTGAAGAAAAGGGAATCCACGGAAAGGAAACAACTCCATTCCTATTATCTAAGGTTCTTGAAGTTACTGAAGGAAAATCTCTTGAAGCTAACATTGCACTTGTTAAGAACAATGCAAGATTAGGTGCTGAAGTTGCAAAATATCTCTACTAATTCAAAAAAAGTTTCAGAATCAAAGGTAGTCTTCACATACGGTGTTATGCCAACAGACTTAAATACTGGAGGCACACTTTATGGACCAAGACTATTCGAGATAGCAGACCACAGCTCTGGTACTTGTGCCATAAGACACACAAGGGGGAGAGTTGCTACAATCTCCTGCGACAGTTTAACTTTTTTAAGGCCAATTAACCAAGGAGACTTTTTGACAGCAACAACTTTTATCTCTGGAGTAGGCAATACTTCTGTAGAAGTCTTTACAAAGTTTACTAAAGAAGCTCCTATGACTGGAGAAACTGAGCTTGCAGCCTTTTGCTTTCTAACATTTAAGTGCAAGGGAAGTGAGCCGGGAATGATTCCCGAAATTATTGGAGAAAGTCTTGAAGAGAAAAAAATCATCGAAGGCTACGAAGCGAGAAAACAAATTAATAAAATTAGACAACAAAGCAACAAGGAATTAAGAGAAATCTTAAAATAAAAATAAGCTGTAAGTAACTTATGTTATTTGCAGCTTTTTAATTTGTATAAAGTTTTTATTGAGAATATAGAATTAAGCATAGAAGAAGCCTTTTAAGATGAAAATATTTTCATATTCATGTTATAATATTTATTATGATAATAGGAATATGTACTTGCGAAATTTTTATTTTTAATGCAAACTCTCTTAAGTCGAAGAGGTCTGTTGTTAAAAGTATTATCGAAAAATCAAAAAATAGATTTAATATTTCAATTGCTGAAGTTGGAGAAAATGACAAATGGCAAAAATCTATTATTGCCTTCTCAACTATCTCCAATGATCAAAAGATTGTTGAAGAAACCATTGAGAAAGTGATAAATTTTTTTGATTCCTATAGCGAAATTGAAATTATAAATATTAAAAGAGAAATATTATAAAATTAAGGGGAATAAAGATGAAGGGAATTTTAAGCCACGAAGAGGCCGACAAGTGCCTTGACGTCTTAGAAGAGACTTATCCAGATGCTAAGTGTGAACTTGAACACAGAAGTCCCTTTGAGCTTTTAGTGGCAACTATCTTATCAGCTCAATGCACAGATGTGAGAGTTAACAAAGTAACAGAAGAGATGTTTAAAAAATACAATAAGCCAGAAGACTTTGCCAACATGGATATAAAAACTTTGGAAGGACTTGTAAAAGAATGTGGTCTTTATAGAAATAAGGCAAAGAACATTAAGGCAACTTCAAATGTTATATTGGAAGAATTTAATGGCAAAGTACCAGAAACTATTAAAGACTTAATGAAGCTACCAGGAGTGGGAAAAAAGACTGCCAATGTTGTAGCATCAACTTGTTTTGGAGTTCCTGCTATAGCTGTTGATACACATGTCTTTAGGGTTTCAAATAGAATTGGTTTTGTTAGCGAAAATAATGTGGAAAAGACAGAAAAAGCTTTGGAAAATAAAATAGATAGGAAGAGGTGGACTAAGGCCCATCACTTATTTATATTTCACGGAAGAAGATGTTGCACTGCAAGGAGTCCCAAGTGTCAGACTTGCCCTATAAAAGATTTTTGTAGATATTATGAGGAGACATGACTTAAATGAAGAATTTAAGAAATAAGTTTTTTAACATAAATAATAAAGTGCTCATAGGTATAGCAATCTTTTTGATGCTTATTTTTATCTCCGTAATGTATTTTACAAGTGAATCTTTAAACACAGGAATTCATAGGGGAGTAAGAGTTGAAGATGTTGATGTGTCTAATTTATCTAAGGATGAAGCACTAAAAGAAGTCTCAAAAATTACTGAAGAAAGAATTAACAATAAAAAAATAAATTTTTCATATGGGGATAGAGATCTTCCCATTGCCCTAAAGGACTTTGGTTATAGCTTAAATTTAGAAGATGCTGTAAATGAGGCTTATAGTATTGGAAGAAGTAAGGGACTTTTTTCTAATTATTTAGATATTGTTTCTAGCTTAATTTTTAAAAAGAATATTATAGCGGACTCAAGCTTTGATGAAGGAAAAAAGGATGCTGTATTGACTAACCTAGCAAGAGAAATCCACAAAAAACCTCTTGACGCTCATCCAATCTTTAATGAAGATGGGACCATAACCATAGCAAAATCAGAAAAGGGCAGGTATCTTGACTTAAATGAAGCAAAAGGACTTCTAAATACAGATATGCTTAATGAAGAAAAGATAGAACTCCCAGTTTATGATACAGAGCCCAAAATTCAATCAGACTATTATCAAGGTATTGATAAAGTTTTAGGTGATTTTAGTACAGATTATTCATCATCAATTAAAAATAGAAAAGAGAACATAAAAATTGCTTCAGAGAAATTCAACAACATGAAATTAAATCCTGGAGACGAAATTTCTTTTAATGATATTGTTGGAGAAATAAGTGAAGCTACTGGTTTTAAAAATGCAACAGTTATTGTTGGTGGAGAATATGAAACTGGAATTGGCGGAGGAATTTGTCAAGTTTCAACAACCCTATACAATTCATTAATTCTATCAGACTTAGAAATTGTTGAAAGACACAACCACTCTAGACCAATTAATTATGTTGATCTTGGAACAGACGCTGCAGTTGCTAGAGGTTATAAGGACTTAAAATTTAAAAATAATACAAATAATCCAATTATTATCTTGGCTGAAGCCGATGGTCAAAAACTTGATTTTAAAGTTTTGGGAAATTCAGCTGACAGGGACTACAAAGTAAAAATAATTCCAGAAAGACTTGGAGTTGTAAGCCCAGATGTAAAGACAACATATTCTGACTCAATACCAGAAGGCGAAACTGTGGTAAAGGAAAGTGGAAAAAATGGTTACTCCTACAAGACTTACAAGGAAGTTGTTAAAAATGGAGAAGTAGTAGAAAAGAAAGAAATTTCAAAATCTTACTATGTTCCAAAGAGTAAGGTCCTAGTAGTGGGTACAGGGAGCTCTTCTAAGTCTAATGACGATGATGAAGACAATAATAGTAAGAGTAGTAAGAGTAGTAAGAGTAGTAAGAGTAGTAAGAAGTCAAAGGACAGCAAAGACTCAAAGAAGTCTAAAGACAGTAAAGATTCCAAAAGATCTAAAGATAAAAAGAAATCTTAATAAATAAAAATTAATAAGGGCTTAGGCTCTTATTTTTTTGAAATTTTTAATTAGTTTATAAGATAACTTTTTTAATATTAATCAATGTGAGCGTATTGACAAGTATTTTTCATTTAATAAATGTAAGGGAAGAATTTGTGATAAAATAGGTTTATGGGACTATTTGAAATATTTAAAAAGAAAAAGTCAATTTATAAAATTCTTCTAGAAAATAATTTTGATTTAACAAATCTATCTGAGATAAACGATTTGAACTTAACTGATGGATCTTATGAACTTAGGGTCCTAAAGGGAGAGGAAAAAATAAATCACATAAAAACAAGAGAACTTAACAAGGCTCTTGATGACTATTATTTAAGAGATAATAAGGCAATTGAAGAGTTTGAAGAATTTTTTAAGGATAAAAAGGCTCTTGAAGCAGAGAGAAATTTTTTGACTTTCTTACTTCAAAAAATAGAATTTGACGAAAGCAAATTAATTGGCCTTTCAATTTTACTCATGAGAGATTCGAGAAATGAAGAGTGCGTGAAATTTGGTATGCTCATGACCAAGTACTACAATCTCAGAGAAGTGACAAGGGCTTATGAAATATTTTTGAACTTATTAAAGCATCCAGCCTTTATTTATTATGGGATAGATGTTTTAAAGGATATAGATTACGGTATAATAGATGACTTGTATGAAGGCATGACAGAGATTGGTAGAGAGATA
Organism: Peptoniphilus sp. Marseille-Q6390; assembly: GCF_965119475.1. NCBI lineage: Bacteria > Bacillati > Bacillota > Tissierellia > Tissierellales > Peptoniphilaceae > Peptoniphilus > Peptoniphilus sp. Marseille-Q6390. The sequence goes on from NZ_CBCPLS010000002.1 coordinate 604,277, forward strand.
ATAGAGGAGAAGGCATGGAATTAGGAAAAATACAAAAATTAACAGTTGCATCTAAAAAAGATGGAAGAGTAAGTCTTAAGGACCAAGATGGAGAAAGAGTTAATCTTGCAAGAGGAGAAGGGGAAGATTTAAAAGTTGGCGAAGAAGTTGAAGCATTTGTCTATAACATCCACGAAGAATTTGAAGCAACTTTGAAAAGGCCCTTTGCTCAAGTAGGGGAGTTAAAAAAATTAAGAGTAGTGGACAAGGCCAAGGTTGGTTACTTCGTAGACAATGGAATTGGCAAGGACATTTTCTTACCTTTTAAAGAATCCTTTGGAAGGCTAACAGTTGGCGATGAATACCTACTTTATCTTTACCATGACAAGAGCGACAGACTTGCTTTAACAATGAATATAAAAGACAAGCTAAGCACAGAAGGGAACTTTAAGGTTAATGATATTGTCAAAGGAACTATTTATAGTATAGGCAGACCTGGTGCCTTTGTTGCCATTGATAATAAATACGACGGCATGATTCCTATAGAAGAAATCAAGGGAATCTACAAGGTTGGAGAAGAAGTAGAAGCAAGAGTCCAAAGAATTCTTCAAACAGGTTTTATTACTTTGACTTTAAGAGAAAAAGCCTATAAACAAATTGATGCTGATGCAGACTTAATTTTAGAAATACTTGAAGATAATAATGGAGTTCTAGAATTAGGAGACAAGTCAGATCCAGAACTTATTAAAGACATAACAGGTCTGAGTAAAAAAGCCTACAAAAGAGCAGTAGGTAATCTTTACAAAAATAGGAAGATAAATATTTACGATACAAAAATAGAGTTGAGACATGGCAGAAAATAAATTTAGTGGAGAAATTATAGACTTTGACTTCAAGGGTCTTGGTATGACCAAACTCAATGGGAGCCCGGTATTTTTAAATGGTGGAGTCATTGGGGATGAAGTAGAGTATATAATTACAAAGAAAAAGAAAAATTTCGCCAAGGGAGAAATTTTAAAAATATTAGAAAAATCTAAGGACAGAGTGGAATCCCCCTGTCCTTATTTTAAAGATTGCGGTGGTTGTGACTTCTTAAATTATTCCGATGATAAGGAATTAAAATGGAAGGAAGCAGATGTAAATAAAAATTTAAATAAACTTGCTGGCCTTGATTTAGAAGTGGAAGAAGTTATTGATTCTCCAGACAAAACACATTATAGAAACAATATGCAATTTCAAGTTAGTGATGGAAAGATTGGACTTTTTGCCAAGAATTCTAAAGAAATTGTTTCTATAAAAACCTGCATCATGCAAAAAGATTCAGCTAATCAAGTTCTTAAAATAATGTGGAATTATAAAAAATTAAAGGACCTTAAGAGAATAGGAATTAGAACAAATTACAAGGGAGATATTCTTTTAATACTTGTGAGCAAGAGGGGAAGGCTTGAGATAAAAGATGTCTTGTCTGACCTCATAGATGCAGGAGTTAAGTCAATTTACTTAAACTATAACAAGGAAGATAAGACTCACTACTCACGGGAGTTTGAAAAAATTTATGGGGACGACACAATAGAAGAAAGACTACTTGGTATAAATTATAAAATTTCCCCAGAATCCTTCTTCCAAATCAATGGACCTGCAACAGAAAAACTATACAAGAAGGCAATAGACTATCTTGAACCCAAAGACGATGACAAGATTTACGACCTCTACTGTGGAGTTGGATCCATATCACTTTCAGTGGCAAAGTCTGGACCTGAAGTCATAGGAATAGAAATTGTTGAGAGTGCAGTTGATGATGCAAGAGAAAATGCAGAGAAAAATAATATCAAGGCAAGATTTGTACATGGACCAGCAGAAGAAACTATAGAAAAACTTTGGGAAGAAGAAAAAATTGCACCAAATAAAATTATAGTAGACCCACCAAGAAAGGGACTAGATGAAAAACTAGTAAACTTTTTAAAAGAAAATCCAGTAGAAAGACTAGTCTATATATCCTGTAACCCAGCAACCCAAGCAAGAGATTTAAAGTCTTTAAAAGAAGTGTATAACGTAGAAAAAATATCAGTAGTAAATTTATTTCCAAATACCGCTCACGTGGAAGCTATAGCGTTGATACAAAAGATATAAACTTAGAAATCCTGCATTTTAAGCAGTTTTATAAGCATTTTGTCTTCGATAAAGATGAAGAAGGATACGTCAAAAAGACCCAAAAAAACTATATGGACGTAAGAGTAGTTTTGCAACTGGTATGAGGAGACACAAAGAAAAATATAATAAGATAAAACCCATTTTATACTTTCTACAAGAGTAGCTTAAATAAGGCTGCTCTTTTTTTATTTCACAGAAAGGAGGTAAGGATGAATTTTGATTATTTTTATAATAGGCAATCTGAAATGTATAACTTCATTAGGTTACCTATGGTATTAATGGAAGATGAGATTTTTAAGAGCATTTCTATTGAAGCTAAAGTTTTGTATTCATATATGCTTAATCGAATGGGTCTTTCATATAAAAATGGATGGATAGATGAAGATGGAAAAGTCTTTATTTACTACACAATTGAAAGTATAAAAGATCAATTTAATTGTGCAAGTGAAAAAGCAAATAAATTAATAGCTGAACTTGATATTAAGTCAGGGATAGGACTGATTGAAAAGAAAAGACAAGGACTTGGAAAACCTAACAGAATTTATGTTAAAGACTTTATGAGCATATTTAATAATATGGAATCAAAAAATCAAGAAGTTCGAAAAACAAAATTCCAGAAGTTCGATAATCGAAATTCAAGAGATTCGAATATCGAAAGTCAAGATTTTCGAAAATCGGAAAGTAACTATAACAATATTAATAATAATGAGTTAAGAAAGAATGATTTTAGTAAGGGACAAAAACCTTATGGAATATATAAAAACATATTTTTGACTGATGAAGAATACAAGGACTTAACAAATGAGTTGGGGAGCAGAATTAGTGAATACATTGATAGGCTCTCGTCATATATGAAAGCAAATAATAGAGCGTATCAAGATCATAAGGCAACGATAATCAATTGGTATCTTAATGATCAGGCAAAAAATATTAATGAAAACTCAACAAGAAAGATGAATTACGATATAGGAGAAAGTTTATGAAGAACTTAAAAGATTTTGTATTAAGAGAAAATGATATTGAAAGAAATGGACATATTTATTGCAAGGTCTGTGGTAAAAAAGTAGATGGAGGATTAGTTGACCTTGGATTTACAAAGTTTATTCCAAGAATTAAATGTGAATGTGAAATAAAAAGAGATAAGGAAAATGCAGAAAGAGAAATATTAACGAGAATATCATCGCTAAAAAGAGATTGTTTTTCATCGCCAAACCAACACCAATATACTTTTGAAAGATTCTTAAATGAAAAAGGTCAAGCTTACAAGGTTGCTTATAATTATGCTAAAAATTTTGAACAAATGAAGGAAGACAATGTTGGACTTTTATTTTATGGAGATGTTGGTAGTGGAAAGACTTATCTTGCTTGTTCTATTGCAAATGAATTAATCGAAAGAAAACAAGTTAAAGTTAAGATTATGAATTTATCTCAAGTTATAAATCAAATACAAAAATCTGCATTTAAGGTTGATTCAAACGAAATTATAGATAACTTATCTAATATTCCCTTGTTAATCCTAGATGACCTTGGAATTGAAAGGGATACATCTTATGCAAGAGAACAGGTATATAACATTATAAACTCAAGATACTTAAAGGGTAAGCCGACAATTTTTACTACAAACTTATCATTGGAAATTATTAAAAATCCTAATATTGATCTTGAGTATCAGAGAATATATTCAAGAATACTTGAAATGACAATACCAGTTAAAGTTACGGGAGAAGATTTTAGAAGAAAAATCCATCAAGAGAAGTTAAGAAAATACAAAGAGTTACTTTTATATGGAGGTGGAATAGATGATTAATGAAGAAGTATCTAGGTCAAGTCTTAATCTTGAAGTAAGGCTTGCAAAAGCAACAAGTAAAGCAATTCTCGATGTCTTAAAGAAAGTACACAAGCAAATAGAAGAACAAGGAGGCTTGAAAAATGTAATAAAAAATAACGGAGAAGAAGTAAAACTAAAAGATATGGTTAAAAAGGGACAGTTAGAAGAAATTAATCTAAAGGATCCTGAGTTAAAAGAATTAAAGAAAATTTTAAATAAACACGGAGTGAAGTTTTCTGTTATGAAAGATAAGGAAACTGGTAACCACTCTGTGTTTTTTCAATCTAAGGATATAAAAGTAATGGAACACGCCTTTAAAAAAGCAGTTAAGGCTTCCGAAAGAAAAGCCGATAGAAAAGATTCAATAACGAAGACTATAAATAAGTTTAAAGATATGGCTAAGGACACTATTAGCAAAGATAAAGTTAAAAATAAACATAAGGAGCAAAGCTTATGATAAGTAATTTAAAAACATTTGAAAATAAGAATTTTGGGAAACTCACTGTTATAGAAAAAGACGGTGAGTTTTTCTTTATAGCAAATGAAGTAGCAACTATGCTAGGATATGTCAATCCAAGAAAAGCTGTTTATGACCATGTAGATGAAGAAGATAAGGGTGTAACGAAATGGAACACCCCTGGAGGAATACAGAATATTTCAATAATTAATGAATCAGGACTGTATTCGCTTATACTTTCATCAAAACTACCACAAGCAAAAATATTCAAAGCTTGGGTAACTAGAGAAGTCTTACCAAGTATTAGAAAAAATGGAGGATATATAGCTGGTCAAGAAAAGAAAACTAACGAAGAGCTACTTGCAGATGCAATTCTTGTAGCCAATAGAATTATTGCCGAGAGAGAAGAAGAAATTGAAGAATTAAGACCAAAGGCAGATTATTATGACAAATTAGTAGATTATAACCTACTTACAAACTTTAGAAATACTGCCAAGGAGTTAGGAATACCACAAAATCAGTTTATAAGTTTTTTAATTGATAAAGGATTAATTTATAGAGATAAGAAAAAGAAACTCTTACCTTATGCAGATAAGAACAAGGGATATTTTGAAGTAAAGGAATGGGTTGATCCACTGGGTACACTTGTAGGAATACAAACATTTATAACACCAAAGGGAAGACACTACCTACTAATTTTATTAGATAGTGAAGGTTTCTGCGATGAATAAGATATTAGAAGCCATTCTTTCTGATATTAAAAACTTAATTAAAATAGACAACCCAAAGAAATTTATATTATCAAACATTCCCTATTTATCATTTTGCTACATTGGAAATATCTTTTCTAAGCACATCAATTCTTATGTAGGAGGAGATATTATTGATAGAATAATGGTGGGAATTTCTGATATAGGAACTTTATCTTATATACCAAGCCTTAATCCAAGAGACTTGTTAGTAGGTATTTCAGTTGCTGGTCTTGTTAAGCTAGTTGTTTATAGCAAAGGAAAAAATAAAAAGAAATATAGGCAAGGTAAGGAATATGGATCTGCAAGATGGGGAGAAAGCAAGGATATTGCTCCATATATAGACCCAAAGTTTGAAAATAATGTACTAATAACTAATACCGAAAGACTTACAATGAACTCAAGACCTAAAAATCCTAAATACGCTAGAAATAAAAATGTATTAGTAATAGGAGGTTCTGGATCAGGTAAGACAAGATTTTATGTAAAGCCAAATCTAATGCAAATGCACTCTTCCTATGTAGTAACAGACCCTAAGGGTACACTTGTGTTAGAGTGTGGAAAAATGTTATATGAAAATGGATATGACATAAAGATTTTAAATACAATAAACTTTAAAAAATCTATGAAATACAACCCATTTGCATATTTGAGAAGTGAAAAAGATATTTTAAAACTTGTCCAAACTATAATTGCTAATACTAAGGGAGATGGAGAAAAGGCAGGAGAAGATTTTTGGGTAAAGGCTGAGAAGTTATATTACACTGCCCTAATCGGTTATATATACTATGAAGCACCAGAAGAGGAAAAGAACTTTAAGACACTTTTGGATATGATTGACGCAAGTGAAGTAAGAGAAGATGACGAAACCTATATGAACCCAATTGATAGGCTCTTTGAAGCTCTTGAAAAGAAAGACCCAAGTCATTTTGCAGTTAAGCAATATAAGAAATATAAGCTGGCAGCAGGAAAAACTGCCAAGTCAATTTTAATATCATGTGGAGCAAGACTTGCACCTTTTGATATAAGAGAGCTTAGAGAGCTAATGAGCGAAGATGAATTAGAACTCGATAAAATTGGAGATAGAAAAACTGCCTTGTTTGTAATAATATCAGATACAGATGATACATTTAATTTTGTAGTTTCAATAATGTATTCTCAGTTATTTAACCTACTATGTGATAAGGCAGATGATGTGTATGGTGGAAGACTTCCTGTTCATGTTAGGTGTCTACTTGATGAGTTTGCAAATATCGGTTTGATTCCTAAATTTGAAAAATTGATTGCAACAATTCGTTCAAGAGAAATATCAGCAAGTATAATACTGCAAGCGCAATCTCAATTAAAAGCAATTTACAAAGACCATGCAGATACAATAGTTGGTAACTGCGACTCAACACTTTTCTTAGGAGGAAAAGAAAAAACAACAGTAAAAGAGTTATCTGAAACCTTAGGAAAAGAAACCATAGACCTATATAACACATCTGAAACGAGATCAAATCAAAAATCTTTTGGTCTAAATTACCAAAAGACTGGTAAGGAACTTATGAGCCAAGATGAAATAACTGTAATGGATGGCGGTAAGTGTATATACCAGCTAAGAGGAGTAAGACCTTTCTTATCAGATAAGTTTGATATTACAAAGCATAAGAATTATAGATTACTTGAAGATTATGATAAGAACAATTTATTTGATGTAGAAGAGTATCTAACAAATAGAGATAAGGTAAAGTTAAAATCAAGTTATAAAATAAATAGGTTAAATATTTGATTTTATGGAGAAAGCAAAATGTGTGAAAACAGAAAATTATCTTTAATTATATTAAATATAAATGGGGAGCAGTTTATTCTAGAAAGTGATACAGAACTCACAAGGGATAAGAAAAATTATATTGAAGCAATATGTGAGACAATGTACGATGAAAGTAATGAATGGTATGAAGATATTTACGATATGTCACCATATGATATAGCTGAGCTATTTGAAAAAATAGTAAAAGACGAAGTAGGAATAACTGTTACATTTAAAGCGATAGACCTCGAAGTATCTATTTTAGAAGACTAGAAATAAGGTATTAATAGGCGATAGAAATTAAAAACTCTCAAAAGAGAAATCATCAAGTATAATACTTCAAGCACAATTCCAATTAAAAGCACTCTATAAAGACAATGCAGATACAATCGTACGAAACTGTGATTCTACACTCTTTTTAGGAGTAAAAGAAAAAACAATAGTGGAAGAATTATCTTAAACCTTAGGAAAAGAAACTATAGACTTATATAACACATTAAAACAAGATCAAATCAAAATTTTTTGGTCTAAATTACCAAAAAACTAGCAAGGAACTTATGAGCCAAGATGAAATAACTGTAATGGATGGTGGTAAGTGTATATACCAGCTAAGAAGAGTAAGACCTTTTTTATCATATAAATTCGATATAACCAAGCATAAGAATTATAAGATTATTGAAGTTTATGATAATAGAAATGTATTTGATGTAGAGAAGTATTTACAAAAAAAGATGGAGTTAGGTTAAAAGAAAACATGATTATAAATATAGTAGAGTAGGTGAACACTTATATTTAGGCAATATCGAAAAAGTATGCACAAAAGTTAGCAGATTTAAATTTATATTGATGATAAAACATAATTGTAAAATAGATAGTTAGGAAAAATAGATAGTTAGGAAATGAAAAATAAAAACCGGAAAAATTTAATAATAGTGACCTTAATGATTGGGTTGATATTTATAACTTCTTGTTCTAAAGAAAAAAATGTTAAAAGTGAAGAGTTTCATTTGTTTAAAGAAGAGATGTCATCAAATAAAAAAATAGGTGAGATTCAAATAAAATTTTTAAGACCATCCTTATATATTAATTTTGTTACATCTGAAAATTTTAAAATTAATGATGTAAAAAAAGTAATAGATAAATTAAAACCATTCATAAATACCAATCACATGGATGAAATTGCAAGTAAATATTGGGTAAAAGATACAAAAGTATCTACTGTATATATATCTTTTTATAATGGGAAAATAGATAAGAATGACACAAGAAAGAATCTCGCGTATAGTATATATACAAAGTATTATAAAACCCATGTTGTTGATGATAATCCTTTAAATATATATGCTTATAGCACATGGTTTATAGAAGTTGATGGGAAAGAATATCAACTTGAGGATTACTTAGACGGAGATTATTAAAATTGGTATATTTTTATCTAAGAGTAGTAATACATTTCTTGTCTGATAAATTTGATATTACAAAGCATAAGAATTACAAGCTGTTGGAAGATTATGATAAGAAAAACTTGTTTGATGTGGAAGAGTATTTAACAAATAGAGATAAGGTAAAGTTAAAATCAAGTTATAAAATAAATAGGTTAAACATTTGATTTTACGGAGAAAGCAAAATGTGTGAAAATAGTAAACCATCACATTCATGGGGAGGTGCAAGTAACTTCCAGAAACATTGGAGTAAAAGAGTAGGAACACGCTCATCATCAGGCGATTCTAAGGTAGGAGATCCAGTTAGCCTTGATTATAATGGAGATGGACTTGCTGATCATACTGTAATTATTACTACTGTCAATAGTAGAGCATAAAGAGACGTTTTGTATGCAGGGCATACATCAGATCAATTTGAAGCAAAAGGGAAATCATTAGCAAGCTTATTTGACTATTATGAAAAGATATGGATTTTCCCTCTTTCTTAATGTGAGGAGTTAAAAATAAATGAGTAAAAAGATTAAGAAAATTATACTGATATTTGTTTTAATTTTATTGATAGCTATATTATCCGTTATAATTTCCTATAAAACATTTAAGGTATATAATCCATTTGTACCATTAAAAGGAATATTTGAGATAGTAACAGTTAAAGAAGATTATGTTCAAATATGCGAATATCCTAAAGTAATTGTTGCAAATAAAAATACTTCATTGAAAGATTATATGACGGAGTTAGGATATAGTGAAACTAATACAGAACTATTAGATAAGTTTATTCATGAGTTTACGTTAGCAGAGCATCAAGAATATGTCGAAGAAGTCATAAAAAAACATTATGCTATTTGGATATGGAGATAGAGTATATAAATGCAATTGAAAACAGTGAAAATACACCTAAAGAAAATAGATCTTTAGGTGTATTTTTTTGCCCAAAAGAGGAGGATTGAATGAAAAAATATCATGAACGAGACTCTCCTTAAAAAAGTAAATAGTTATAGTATCAGGACATCTAATAAATAGGTGTCCTTTTTTATTGCCAAAAGAAAAATAAATAGAAAAAGGAGAAGTTATGGAAAAAGAAATGCTCAATATTAATGCAAATTTAGTTAAGGAAGCTGAATTTTCAGAATTTGAAAAAGATGGAAAAAATGTTCAAGTAGCAAATTTTGCTCTTGTTAAAAAATATGGAAAGGGCAAAGAATATACAAATTGCTCAGTATATGGAGAAAAGGTAGAAATTGCAAAAGAATTTGAAAAAGGAGATCTAATCCATGTCTTTGGATATTTCAAAGAAAACAAAAAAGGAGATAAGGTCTACAAGAACTTTATAGTTAAATCACTAAACAAAATAGAAAATAAGAAAGAAAACGAGGAGGAATAATATGGAATTTTTTACAGCTGGAGTTGGAGTTTTAAAGACACTTGTAACTGCAATTGGTGCAGGTTTAGGAGCATGGGGAGTTATTAACTTAATGGAAGGTTATGGTAATGATAACCGTGCGACACGTTCATAAGTGAAAAGCTTATGCACTAAGTCGAAGGACTGAAAGTTCAAAACTTAGGAGAACTGGCAATCTGATAGGTAGAATGACGGGGTAACGCCCTGAAATGCCTACACTGATACTCCGATTGGCAATGAATATTAGACTATTTCATTGTCAAAAGCTCGGTGAAGTCGGCAGAGAGTAGCCGTAAGACTGATATTAACATCAGACACGAAAGCTGTTCAGAGGTGGACGGTGCTACCTATATGTCGGGTGTCGAATACGCATGGTGAGAATGTGTATACCAAAGCACTGACGTACTTCCGAATGTAAGGGTCTAAACGTTTGAATTTGCCTAACGGCAATTCCCATCAAAGATGGGGTGTTTGTGGATGAGTAAGAATGGTTGTTATGAAAATCCATATATCGTTACAGGCGATATGGTGAAAACTAAACACAGGCTTAGAGGAAGAACCTAAACGTATTCAAAGATAAGATTGTCGGAACGTGGTAAGCCAAGAGCATGGAAGCAGTCTAATGCTAATGAAGTGTTGAATGGGAAAATGACTGAAAAAAAACAGCATATAACCATTCTTTATCTCGGTGAAAGTGGTGGCACAGTACCTATGAAGCGAAAATAATAAGTTCGTGGAGGGATAGCCACCAGTCACAGGAAAGTACAAGAACTGAAATTAAGACAAACACAGCTTCGAGTATGACAAAGAAAATCAAATCCGAAAGGAGATGGTGACTGTGTCCACTTCGAAACAAACACTGAAACAAAGCAAAATCCGTTATACGGAATACTATGACTTGCAAAAAGTCCTTGATGATTTATATGAAGATAGCGGTAATAATAAAGTATTTTCAAATTTAATGGAGTTGATAACTTCAAGAGAAAATATTAAACTTGCCTATCGTAGTATAAAAGGGAACAAAGGAAGTCATACGGCTGGGGTAGATGGCAGAACAATAAAACATCTATCAAGGCTAAATGAAGAGGAATACATTTCTCTCATACAAAAACAGTTTCATTGGTATAAGCCACGCCCTGTAAAGAGAGTGGAAATGCGAAAGCCTAATGGGAAAATTAGACCTTTAGGAATACCAACTATTGTAGATAGAATTGTACAACAATGTATCTTGCAAATATTAGAGCCGATATGTGAAGCCAAGTTTCATGACAGTTCCTATGGGTTTCGACCTAACAGGAGTACGGAACACGCTATTGCAGAATGTGCAAGACTAATGCAGATACAGCACTTACACTATGTAGTCGATATTGATATACAAGGATTTTTCGATAACGTATATCATGCAAAGCTCATAAGGCAGCTTTGGAATTTAGGAATCCAAGACAAAAAGTTACTTTGTATCATTAAGGAAATGCTTAAAGCAGACATAGTTATGCCCGATAAAAAGGTAATTACACCAACAAAGGGAACACCACAAGGCGGAATATTATCACCGCTACTATCTAATGTAGTCTTGAACGAATTAGATTGGTGGGTTTCATCTCAATGGCTGACAATGCCTACGCATTATCCATATAAACAGAGAACGAACAGTCAAGGAACAGAGATAAAAAGCCATACTTACAGAGCTTTAAGAACAAGCAACCTAAAAGAAATATACATTGTAAGGTATGCTGATGATTTTAAGATATTTTGCCGTAATTACTACGATGCAAAAAGAACCTATCAGGCAGTTACAAAATGGTTGCAAGACAGATTAAAACTAAATGTGAGTGAAGAAAAATCTAAAATAACAAATCTAAAACAAAGGTATTCGGAGTTCTTAGGATTTAAGCTTAAGGTTAAACCAAAAGGCAAAAAGTTTGTTGTACAGTCGCATATAAGTGATAAGGCACTGAAAAATGCAAAAGAAAATATTTCTAAATGTGTTGCGGATATAAAAAGACCTGCAAACGAAAAGGAACAGTACAAAGCAATAGCCAAGTATAATGCCACTGTTTCAGGCTTGCATAATTACTACCAAATAGCAACAAATGTAAGTTTGGACTTTGCTAAAATAGCCTTTCACATTAAAAAGCAGATGAACAACAGACTTGATATTAAAACCAGTGGAATGCTAAACAAAGGATTTATCAAAGAAAAATATGGAAAAAGTAAACAGCTTCGCTTCCTTAATGGACATCCGCTAATTCCAGTTGGATATATTAGGACAAAGGACGCAAAACACAAGAAAAAGGTTGTAAATAAATACACTGTAAAGGGCAGAGCTTTTATTCATAAAAATCTGCAAATCGATGTAGATACACTTGTTTGGTTGATGAGACATCCTGTACTTGATAAGAGTATAGAGTTTGCAGACAACAGAATCTCGCTCTTTGCAGCTCAATATGGCAGATGTGGGGTAACAGGTGTAAAACTTACACCAAACTATATACATTGCCATCACAAGATACCGCTTGAACAAGGCGGTACAGACAGTTATAGCAACTTAATTCTTGTTACAGAAGCAGTTCATATACTTATCCATGCAACAAAAGAAGATACAATCCAAAAATATATAAAAGAGCTTGGCTTAACGGTCAAGCAGATCGAGAAATGTAATAAGCTTAGAAAAATGGCAGGATTGCCACTAATTTAGAAAAAAATAATTTGTTACGAAGTGTGTAAGTCTTAGTTAAAACGTGAAAATCTTTCTTGTGATGGAACGCCGTGTGCGGTGAAAGTCGCATGCACGGTGTGAAGTGGGGGAAAATCCGGAGATAACATCAAAGGATTACCTATCACTATCTGGTGCTAAATCTCAAGGTATTAAGCAGCTTATGGCTGGTGGAGGAATTGTACTAATCGGTATTAAATTAATTCCACTACTTGCAAATGTTTTAAATTAGGAGAAAGTCTATGTTTGGTATCTTTGACAAGCTAACTGAATTTTTTAAGGATATGCTACTCGGAGGTATCAAAGCAAATCTTGAGTCCATGTTCTTAGATATAAATGACAAGGTAGGAGTTATTGCAACTGATGTTGGTAAAACACCAATGGGTTGGAATGGAGAAGTATATAACTTCATAAAAAACATTAATGATAATGTGATTGTTCCAATAGCAGGTCTTATCATAACAGCAGTTTTATGTATTGAACTCATAAATATGGTTATGCAAAAGAATAATATGCATGATACAGATACTTTTGAGTTTTTCAAATACATTATAAAGATGTTTATAGCAGTCTACCTTGCAAGCCATGCATTTGAATTTTCAATGGCAGTCTTTGATGTGGCACAAAATCTTGTAAACAAAGCGGCAGGGGTAATCACTACTTCTGCCACTGTTTCAGGAGATCAAATAGTTGCAATGGTTGATACATTAAAAGAAAAAGATGTTGGTGCATTAATAATGATATTAGTTGAAACAAGCCTAGTGAGGATTGCAATTCAATGTATATCTTTAACTATTACCTTAATAGTATATGGGCGTATGTTTGAAATATATGTCTACTCATCAGTATCATCCATACCATTTGCGACTATGGGAAATAAAGAATGGGGTCAGATTGGAACAAATTATATCAAGGGACTTTTTGCCTTGGGACTACAAGGTTTGTTTTTGATGATATGTTTAGGTATCTACACCGTTTTAATAAGAACGGTACAGATTACAGATATTCACGCAAGCTTGTTTAGTATATTAGGATATGCTCTACTACTTGGACTTATGATGTTTAAGAGTGGAACAGTTGCAAAAAGTATTATGAATACGCACTAGGAGGAATAAATGTTAAAAAAGAAAAATTGTGCTTTATTGGGACTTGGAATTTTATTGGGAGGAATTTATGAGATCTTAAAAGAGAAAAAAAGAAATGAAGAAATTAGAAACTTGAAGAGGAGAATAAATAGGCTCGGAAGATGTCACAATGAATTTGTTATGTATCAAGGAGAATACAATGACAGAAATGAAGAAAAACAAGAAGAATTAGAAGAAAGAATTATCTACCTAGAAGAAGAAACAACATCTAATTATGACCATATACTTGAACTTTCCAAAGAAGAAGTAGAGGGAGATTAAAATGGCGTATGTACCAATACCAAAAGATTTGGACAAGATTAAAACAAAGGTTGCCTTTAACTTAACTAAAAGACAACTTATAGGTTTTTCGGTGGCAGGACTAATTGGCATACCAACCTATTTATTTATGAAGAAATATCTACCTAATGATGTTTCAATCATTGTAATGCTAATAGTAACCCTGCCAATCTTTTTTATAACCTTATATGAAAAAGACACCTTAACTTTTGAAAAATATTTTAAATTTTTCTATCTTCATAAATTTTATCAACCAACTAAGAGAATAAGAAAGGAGGCATACCTTGAAGCAAAGAAAAAAGCAAATCAGCGACTTAAATCTAAGGGAAAAACAATTAAAAAAAGACCGAAAGGAAGTAAGAAGGCTAAAAACAAAGAAAGAACCAACAAATAGTCTTCTAAGTGTACTTTTAAAGAAAGAGAAAAAGAGATTTACAGTTGAGGATACTATTCCATATATAAGAATGTTACCAGAGGGCATTTGCCAGTTAGATGAAAAAAATTATTCAAAGACAATTTCATTTCAAGATATAAATTACCAGTTGGCATTGGAAGAAGATAGAGATTTAATTTTTAACCAATTTGCCAACTTTTTAAATTCTTTTGATCCAAGTGTCCACATTGAACTTTCATATGTAAATCAATTAGGAAGAAATAAGGACTTACAAGATGCAATTAAAATTGCTGATAAGGGAGACTTCTATGACGATGTAAGAAAAGAGTTTAGGGAAATGTTAAAGCTTCAACTTGCAAAGGGCAATAACGGACTTAAAAAGATGAAGTATATAACTTTTACCACAGAAGCAGATAACCTAGAGCAAGCAAGAGCAAAGTTAAATAGACTTGAAGTAGATATTTTATCTAACTTTAAATCTATGGGAGTAAGAGCAGAAAGCCTTGATGGCGAAGAAAGGCTAAGACTTGTTCACGATATGTTAAATCCAGACAAAAACTTTGATTTTTCATATAAAGATTTGAAGAAAAAAGAGTCTACAAAGTCACATATAACTCCCAATATCTTTAATTTTGCACCAGCAAATAATTTTAAATTTGGGAAATTCATTGGAGCAGTAAGCCATTTTCAAATACTAGCAAGCGAGATATCAGACAGAATGTTATCTGAGTTTTTAGATATTGATGATAATATTTATGTAGCTTTTCATATAGATGTAGTTGAACAAGCAGAAGCTATTAAACTTATTAAGAGAAAGAACACAGACCTGGACAGAATGAAAATCGAAGAACAAAAGAAAGCAGTTCGAGCAGGATATGATATGGATATTATTCCTTCAGATATAAATACTTTTGGGGCTGATGTTAAGTCCATGTTATCTGACTTACAAAATAGAGATGAAAGGCTTTTTGTAGTTACAATAGTAATGATGAATTTTGCTAGAACTAATCAAAAGTTAGAAAATACCATTGCACAAATTTCATCAATTGCTAATAGACATAATTGTCAGGTAAAAAGATTATCTCATCAGCAAGAGCAAGGACTTGTTTCTGTCTTACCTCTAGGAGTTAACCAAGTCGAAATAAAAAGATTTTTAACTTCATCATCAACGGCAGTATTTATGCCTTTTACAACAGAAGAGCTATTTATTGATTCGGCAAATTCTTTGTACTATGGCTTAAATGCCCTTAGTCAAAACTTGATAATGGCAGATAGGAAGAAACTAAAGAACCCTAACGGATTAATATTAGGTACACCAGGTTCTGGTAAATCTTTCTCAGCAAAGAGAGAGATGGCAAATGCAATTCTTGTAACAGATGATGATGTAATTATTTGTGACCCTGAGGGCGAGTATTCAAACCTTGTAAAACAATTTAATGGAGAAGTTATTAAAGTTTCGGCAAAGTCAAAGGACTACCTAAATCCACTAGATATTAATATGAACTATGGAGATGGGGACGCACCTTTAAAGGATAAGGCAAACTTCATAATGTCTATGCTTGAACTTGTGGTAGGAGGATCTGGTCTTACTGCTGCAGAAAAATCTGTTATAGATAGGTGCTTGCCAAAGATATATCAAAAATATTTTGAAGACCCCAAACCAGAAAATATGCCTATATTAGGAGATTTATACGATATGCTCCTATCTCAAGAAGAGGGAGTTGGTAGAAAACTCGCAACAGAAATGGAAATTTATGTTAAGGGAAGTCTTAATGTCTTTAATAATAGGTCAAATGTTGACCTAAATAGGCAACTGCTCTGTTTTGATATAAAAGAGCTAGGAACACAACTTAAAAAAATAGGTATGCTTGTAATTCAAGACCAGGTTTGGAACAAGGTTTCCTTAAATAGAGGAAGCAAGTCTACAAGATACTATATAGATGAGTTCCACCTTTTATTAAAAGACCCACAAACTGCTTCATATTCAGTAGAAATTTGGAAAAGATTTAGAAAATGGGGAGGTATTCCAACAGGTATAACTCAAAACGTAAAAGACCTTTTAACAAGTCAGGAAATTGAAAATATCTTTGATAATACAGACTTTGTTCTAATGTTAAATCAAGCATCTGGAGATAGAGATATACTTGCTAAGAAATTAAAAATATCGCCTTATCAGTTAAACTATATTACTAACTCAAATGCAGGTGAGGGACTATTATTCTTCGGAAATACTATTGTTCCATTTATTGATAAATTCCCTAAAGACACCATGCTATATAAGCTAATGACAACAAAACCAGAAGAAGCTAAGTAGGTATAACATGGATAAAAAACTAAAAAAAGATTTTCAAAAGAAAATTATACGAAATAGGGACGCTCCTGAAAAAAATATGGATAGTAAACTTGTTCATTCAGATGATTATACCAATAAGATAATTAAAACTAGGGATAGGTTCGGAGATAAAATTTCAGAAAAAGAATCTAGACTAATTCATGAGAATGTATTAGCTAAAGATCAAAAACAAGATAAACTAAAAGATTTTCAGAAGGCTAAAAACAAGGAAAGAATCAGAAAAGAAGTTTTAGATAATAAGAATAAGGCTGAAGAAACAAAACAAGCTAATCTTGAAATAAGGACAGATGAAAGCTTTAAACTTGATGAAGACTTAGATCTAGACTTTAAAAAAGTAAATTTTGATAGTAAAAACAGTAGAAATATTAATTCTAATAAATTAACAACAGATGATATTTCAGCTAAGGCTCAACCAATAAACAATAAGAAGGCATCAAGTAAAAGACAAGTTCTCAAAAATTATGAGGATAAACTTATCCATAGTAAGGA
Source organism: Peptoniphilus sp. Marseille-Q6390 (assembly GCF_965119475.1). Lineage (NCBI taxonomy): Bacteria > Bacillati > Bacillota > Tissierellia > Tissierellales > Peptoniphilaceae > Peptoniphilus > Peptoniphilus sp. Marseille-Q6390. The sequence continues at coordinate 621,453 of NZ_CBCPLS010000002.1, forward strand.
TAAATTCCAAGACAAAATTAACGAGAGAGAGTTTAAGCGAATCCAGACAAGTGAAGATAAACCTATTGAAGCAAAGAAAAGTAAGAGAATATATAGAAAAGATAAGCTTGTTAAAGATGAAGTAAGTAAGAACGAAAGTAATACTAATATCGATAAAAAGCAAAAGCAGAAGCTTTATCAAGAAAAGAGGTTTAGAGATAAGGAAAAAATTTCTAAAGAGATAGATAAAGAAAGTAAGCTAAGCGAAGCTGACACAGAAAAAACTTCTGATAATCCTGATTTTAAAGACAATAATCTTGAATTTAGAAAAGATGAAAAGGAAACAAGCCTTAAACCTTCAGAACAAAAGAAAGTTAATAAAAAGAAGACCTACTACAAAAGAAAAAATTATGAAAGTGATAAATTCACTCGTAAGAAAATCGATGACTTAAAAAATGAATCTAAGAAAGTTACAAGAAAAGATTCTAAGAAGGCACAAGATGTTAAAGACTTTATCTCAGATAAAAAGATTGGAGAACTTGAAAAGTCTAAAAGCAAGCTAAAGGATAATATCTTAAAGAATAAAACTAAAGGAAGTCTATCCTCTGGGGTTTTATTGTCTGGAGCTAAGTCATCAGAGTTAGTGAGAGATTATCTAAGTTCAGGATCTGACAATACTGGTGTAGAATCTGGAGAAAAGGTCGCTAATGTAAGCTCTAAACTCCAGCATGGAATAAGGAAGTATAAGTTAGACAAAAAGAAAAAGTCCTTAAAAAAATTATCTAAACTTGATAAGAAAATAAGAAAGAGAAAAAGCAAGTTGGAGTTTAAAAGTGGATTGGAAGATTTAAAAAAGTCAGATGCCTATATAAAGAAAAATAGATTTAAGAAGTTTTACCAAAGAAAGCAAATGAAGAGCATGATAGCTAAAAAGCACGAAACAAGACTTGTAGATAGAGTTAAAAAAGCTATTTTAAGTTTAGGTAAGGCTTCTAAAGAGCTAATCGTAAGAAAAAGTAAGATGGTTCTATTTCTAGTAATAGGACTAGGTCTTATGCTATCAATCATGATTGGTGGAGGAAGTGTTGGTATGAGTGGACTAAGCAATTCAGTAAACTCAGTAATGACAACAACATACCTATCACAAGACACAGTTCTAAGTGAAGTAAATCAAGAATTTTCATCAATGGAATATGACCTACAATCACAAATCGAAAGTGTAAAAACAAGTCATCCTGGATATGACGAATATATCATAAATAAAGAAGGAGAAATTGGTCATAATACCCATGAACTTTTATCCTATATAACTTCAAGATGTGGAGAAGTAAAATCAGCGTCTGAAGTAAAAGGAATTTTAAAAGAACTTTTCGATAAGATGTATAAGCTTGACTTTAATGAAGAAATTGAAATTAGAACAAGAACAGTAGCAAGAACTAGATATGATAGTCGTGGCAATCCTTATACTAGCTATGAAAAAGAAGAGTACGAATATAAAAAGTTAATTGTAACTTTAAAGAAAAAAGAAATGGATGAAGTTGTTAGGGAAATATTTAAAGATTATCCAGACAATGTAGTTCATTATGAAGCTCTTCTTGAAGCTAAGGGAAATATGGGAGATGTTTTTGGATCAGGTAATGGGGACTTAGGAGAAATAGTAGACAATCCAAACTTTGGAAATCCTGGTCTTGCTTTTGATTCAGCTACTGCCAAAGCCTTATTTAATGAAGCAGAAAAACATATAGGAAAAAGATATGTGTTTGGAGCAAGTGGACCATCTAACTTTGACTGTTCAGGTTTTGTATGTTGGTCTTTTACAAAGTCTGGTGTAAAGAGAATGCCAAGAACAACTGCATGGAGAATATACAAAGACTATTGTAATCCAGTAAGTCCAAGTGAAGCTCAACCTGGAGATATTATATTTTTCCACTCAACATATAACAGTGGAACTCCAATATCTCATGTAGGAATATACGCAGGTAACGGAATGATGATTCATGCAGGTGATCCAATTCAATACACATCAATAAATTCAAAATATTGGAAATCACACTTTTATGGTTTTGGAAGACCAAGATAGAAGGGAGATATTATGTGAACAGAAAACTTATAAGTATTAGGAACAAAAAGAAAAAAATAGAAGAGAAGTTAAAAGATTTAAATGCAAAATACAAGGAAATTTGCGATGAAGAAATACAAGTTGAAAATGAAGAAATAATTGTAACTCTTAGGAGGAACAATATTAGCTTGGAAGAATTAATGGAGAGAATCAATGATAGAAAAAGAGAAGAAAAATTAAAAGAAAAGGAGAGCATTCATAATGAAGAAATTTAATACGAACAGACTAAGAGCCTTTTTTATGGCTCTTTTATTAGTTTTAACATCAACTTCAACTACTAATGTACTAGCTAAAGCTGATGATATAGATGGTAGTAAAAAAGTTATAGAAAGTTCAATAAGTAAAATTAGTGATTTAGAAAATCAGATCAAAGACTTAAATGATAAGAAACAAGAAGACCAATCAAAGATAGATGAATTAAAGGAAAAGTTAGAATCTTGCAAAGATAATGGAGAAAAACTAAAACAAGAAAAGTCTAAGCTAGAAGAAGAAATTAGAGATAAAGATAATAAGATTGCTCAATTGAATAAAGAAATTGAGGATCTTAAAAACTCCAATAATGATGAACTAATAGCAGAAATTACTCAGCTTAAAGATGAATTAAAAAGATTGCAAGATGAAAATGCAAAACTAAAAGAAGATTATTCATCTACAAAATGGGAGTTAGAAGCTGAGAAAGAGAAGACCGATAAAAACGAAAATAAAATCAAAGAAATGCAAGAAAAGCTTGAGTCTTTAGAAGGAGAACTTGCAAAGAAGACTAAAGAAATTGAGGATAAAGATAATAAAATTAAAGGTTTGAAAAAAGATCTTGATGAAAAAGATAATAAGATAAAAGAATTAGAGAATAAAAAGAAAGAAACAGAAAATTCTAAGTCAGAATGCTTTAAGAAAATTGAAGAGCTTCAAAAGGCTATTGATAGTTTAAAAGAATCTTCTGAAAATACGAAAAAAGACTTAGAAATGAAGATTAAAGAACTAGAAGAAAAACAAAAAGCTTCTGAAGAAGAAATTAAAAAGCTAAAAGAAGATTTAGATAAGAAAATTGAAGAAGCCAAGAAGTTAATCGAGGAAGCAAATAAAAAATCGAAAGAAGAACTTGAAAAACAAGCTAAAGATGAAAAAGACAAAAACCCAAACCAAGACTTATCTAAGAAATTAGATGAACTTCTAAAACTTCAAAAAGAAAACAAAGAGAAGAAAGAAGATAAGAAATCTCAAGATAAGAAGTGGGACGAAATTTTGAAAGCTGATGACAAGAATATCCTAAATCAATTTGATCTTAACAAGATGAAAAAACAGGAGGAACAACAAGGCAAAAAACAAGTTAAAGATGAAAAAGAATTTGCAGTTTTCCAAGTAGACAAAAACTTTTATAACATTATCAATAAAGATGGTAAGACAACAGTATATATGGATGTAAAAACTTATGTAGACCAAGGAAGAACTATGATTCCAGTAAGATATATTGCTTATACTCTCGGTTTTAATGTTGAGTATGACAACTCTACTCGTGAAGCTATTTTCTCAAATAAAGAGAATAATATCCTAGCTAAAAAGACATTAAGACTAAATATTGATACTGGTGTTATGAAAGATTCAGATGGAAAGGTCTACAATTCAGATGTTAAGCCAGTGATTATAAATGGAAGAATTCATGCTTCAATTTCAAACATTGCTAAAGCTTTTGGAGCAAGTCATGGAGATATTAAAGATGGTAAAAACCAAACAATAGAATGGGACAATGCTAGAAAAGCAGTCTATGTATTTAAAAATGCAAAATAAGAAAGGATAGAAAAATGAATAAGAGCATTAAACGAGGAGTAGCCATAGCGTTACTCCTTTTTACATTTACAGTACCAGCAACTACATTTGCTATGACAAATGAAGGGCAAATAGAAAATCAAAGTGAATCAATATATGAACCACAAAAAGAAGAATTTGAAAAAATGTTGAAAGATGATATTTTTACACCATCAAAAGAAGAGATTCCTTATCAAGATGTTCCAAGAATACCAGGAAATACAAGTGAAGCAAACAAGCCTTCAAATAATCCTCCTAAGAAAACACCACTTGTAAAAGGTGGTAATACAAAGGCAGTAAATAATCTTGCGACACAAGAAAATAAGGCAAGAGGTTCAGTAATTGAAAATGTCGATAGGAATGGAAAAGATATTACACCAAGTGGAGATACAGAAAAAGATAAAGAAAATCCAGTAGATGTAAGACAATTTTTAACATTTCAAACTAAAAGTGGAAAAACTATGCACCTAATAGTGGATCACTCATCAAATCAAGACAATGTAAGGTTATTGACAGAAGTAGGAGAGCAAGACCTACTTAACATGATTGAGTCAGAAGATAAAAACACTGTAAAGGTTGAAGAACCTAAGAAAGAAGAAGTAAAAAAAGAAGAACCTAAGACTGTTCCAGTAAAAGAAGAAAAGAAAAGCGGGATAGGTTCATTTCTAATTGTTGCACTTGTAATTGGAGGAGTAGTAGGAGCAGGATACTATTTTAAGGTAGTTAAAGCAAAAGAAGATAGAATGTTGGAAGACTTTGAAGAAGATGATGAGGATTATATTAGTGAGTCAGAAGATGAATCTGACAATGAAGAAAGTCATGAAGAATCTTTATATGAAGACGATGAAGATGAACTATTGTAAGAATATTAAATTTAAATACAATTGAACTTTTGTCCCAGATATGATATGATATTTGGGACAAAGGAGGATTGTAATGAGTTCATATACAGAAAAAATATCAGATAAAATAAATGATTTTGACTCACATAAAGTATTTTTTGCTAATGACTTTTTAGATATTGCTTCTTATGAAACTGCTAGAAAGACATTGAATAGAATGGTTAATGAAAGAAAAATTAAGCGTGTTATTGATGGCTTTTATTACAATCCAAGATACAGTGAATTAATTGGAGAGTACGAAGCAGTATCAATTCACGAATTAGCACTTGCCATAGCAAGAAAATACAATTGGAATATTGCACCATATAATAGCACAGCCTTAAATTTGTTGGGACTATCCACACAAGTTCCAACTCACTATAAATATATATCTAGTGGAAGATACAAAGAATATAAAATTGGGGATACGGTTTTAGAATTTAAAAAAGTAAATCCAGGAGAAATTGCCAACATGTCCTTAAAGACTGCAACAGTTATTCAAGCAATTAAGTCTTTAGGTAAAGAAAATATAACTAACGAAGTTATACAAAAGATGAGAGAAAACTTAACTGAAAAAGAAAGAACAGACTTAATGAATGAGTCAAAATCAGTTCCTGCATGGGTATATGAAGTAATAAGGGAAATTTGTGAGGGCAAAAATGAATAAGTTTTATATAGAAAACAAAGAAGACTTAAGAGTTTTAATAGTAAATACAGCCAGAAAGAAAAATATATCTGAAGCAGTCATTGAAAAAGACTATTGGGTTACTTTTATCTTAGACTATCTATTTAATGAAAATAAATGGAAAGAATATTTTACCTTTAAAGGTGGAACATCACTTTCAAAATGCTTTAGACTCATTGAAAGATTTTCTGAAGATATAGATCTAATTTTAGATTGGCGAGTATTAGGATATGAAGAAAAAGAACCATGGATAGAAAGATCAAATACCAAGCAAGATAAATTCAACAAAAAAGTTAATGAAAAGACAGAAATATTTTTAAAAGATGAATTTTTAAAAGTTTTAGAAGAAGATTTAAAGGATTTTGATTTTGAATTTTCCATAGATACAATAGACCCACAAACAATTCTATGTAAATATCCTAAAATCTTTGAATCTAATTATTTGACACAAAATATAAGACTCGAAATAGGAAGCCTTGCAGCATGGACACCTGCAATTGATGTTGAAATATTACCAATAATTAGTGAAACATATGCAAATGTATTTAAAGAAAAAACTAATATAAGAACAGTATCAGCAGAGAGAACCTTTTGGGAAAAAGCAACTATACTTCATCATGAAGCGAATAGACCAGAATCTTCTCCTATGCCACATAGGTATGCAAGACACTTTTATGACCTATATAAAATTGCAAATTCAGATTTTAAAAACAAAGCCTTAGAGGATAAAGAATTACTAAAGAAAGTGACTGAATTTAAAATGAAATTTTATCCTAGGAAGTGGGCAAAGTATGAAGATGCATTAAATGGAAGATTAAGATTAGTTCCAAGAGAGTTTCGATTTTCTGAAATAGAAAAAGATTATAAGGCTATGGAAGAAATGATATATGGAGAATATCCAAACTTTGAAGAGATTATAAAAGTTCTTAAAGAACTAGAAAAAGAAATTAATAAGTAATAGAATTCTCCCAAAAATAATACAATATTCGGGAGAAAAACTTTGAGCGAGAGAGAAATCTTTCGCTCTTTTTTTATTTATGGAGGTATTAATGAAGTTAGTAATAGCAGAAAAGCCAAGTGTAGCGGTTACAATTGCAAAAGTAATTGGAGCAAGAACAAGAAAAAACGGATATTATGAGGGAGGTGAATACATTGTTTCATGGTGTGTTGGTCATTTAATTCAAATGGCAAGTCCAGATAAGATAGACGAAAAATGGAAGAAATGGACAATAGACACTCTTCCTATAATCCCAGAAGAATATATTTATGAAGTATCTAAAAGCACTAAAAAACAATATGGAGTTTTAAAGAAACTTTTAAACGATAAGAACATAGACACAGTAATAAATGCTTGTGATGCTGGAAGAGAAGGAGAGCTTATTTTTAGGCTTGTATATAATCAAGCTAAATGTAAGAAGAAAATTCAAAGACTTTGGATATCTTCAATGGAAAACAAAGCTATTGAAGATGGCTTTAGAAATCTTAAAGACGGAGAAAACTTTGAAGACTTATATAGATCAGCAAGTGCAAGAGCAATTGCTGATTGGCTGGTGGGAATGAATTTAAGTAGGCTTTATTCTTGCATTTACAAGGAAACATATTCAGTTGGTAGAGTACAAACTCCAACTCTATATTTAATTGCTAAAAGAGATAGTGAAATAAACCTATTTAAGAAGCAAAAATATTATACAGTTGACCTATCTTATGGAGGATTGAAACTTGTATCAGATAGGATTGATAGAATTGAAGTTGCAGAACAACTATTAAATCTACTAGAAGATGAAATAGTTATTACAGAGGTAGAAGATAAAGAGGTAAGCACAAAACCAGATAAGCCTTATGATCTCACTACCTTACAAAGAGAAGCAAATAAATATTTTGGATATTCAGCAAATGACACTTTAAATCTAGCACAAGCTTTGTATGAAAAAAAGCTAATCACATATCCAAGAACAGATAGCAGGTATTTAACCGATGACATGGTTAATACTATGAAAGAATTATTAGAAGGACTTGAAGAAGATTTTAAACTCAACAAATCAAACTTTAAGTCTATTTTTAATTCATCTAAGGTTACAGACCACTATGCAATTATTCCTACTATATCAGGTATTGGAAAAGCCAAAGATTTATCTGATAAAGAAAGCAAAGTCTATAATCTAATTAAGGATAAATTACTCGCTTCATGTTCGGATAACTTAAAGGAATCTAGCAGAAAAATCAAATATGAATATGATAAATTTAACTTCAATGCAAGTGGCAAGACTGTAATCGATGAAGGTTATACCAAGTATCTAAAGAGCTATGGAAAAGAAAAACAAGAAAATGAATTACCAGATATAAAGACTGGAGATAAAATTAAGCTAACTTCTAAAAATATATCTGAGAAATTTACAAAAGCTCCAAGTCATTATAATGAAGATACACTTTTAAAGGCTATGGAGAATGCAGGAGTAGAATCTTTGGATAAAGACATAGAAGTAGAAAGGAAAGGTTTAGGAACACCAGCTACAAGAGCAGGAATTATTGAAAATCTTATCCATAAGGACCTTATAAGAAGAGATAAGAAAAACTTACTTGTAACAGAAAAAGGCAATAGACTTGTATCGATTGTAGAGGATAAGTTTAAATCAGCAGAAACAACATCTGAATGGGAAATGAAACTTGCAAAGATTAGCTCTGGCGAAGTTGATAAAGAAGACTTTTTAAGAGAAATTGAAGATAGTATAAGGGAGCTTGTAGACAGGTACAAGAATAATCTAAATGAATAAGGTAAAAATATTAGAGCTTTTCGGTGGCATAGGTGCTATTAGAAAGGCTTTTATTAATTTGAAAATACCTTATGAAGTTGTTGATTATGTAGAAATAGATAAGGCTTGTGTTAAATCATACAACGCACTTTATGTAGAAGACTATAAGCCAAAATCAGTAGTAGGATATAAAGCTCCTAATGAAAAGATAGACTTAGTTATGCATGGAAGTCCTTGCCAAGACTTTTCAAGAATTGGAAAAAAGCAGGGAGGAGTAAAAAACTCAGGAACTAGATCAAGCTTACTATTTGAAACCATTAGAATAATTAAAGAAATGAAAGAAAAACCTAAATGGATAATTTGGGAAAATGTAAAGGGAGTCCTTGATAGAAATATGAGGGACTCCTTTTTTATTTATCTAAAGGAGTTAGAAGACCTTGGATATGAAAGTAAGTATGAAATCTTAAATGCAATGGACTTTGGTATACCTCAAAAAAGGGAAAGGATATTTGTTGTTTCGTGTCTAGGAGCAAATAACTTTTCTTTTAATAAATTGGAGAGGAAAGAAACAAGACCACTAAGTGAATTTTTAGAAAAGGATGTAAGTGAACTTTATACAATGACCCAACCTTATATGCTGAAATTTTTAAATAAAGGCATAAATAACAGTTTTAGAGGGCGACTCAAAGTGATTAAAGATTTTTCTTATACTATTTCTACAAAACAAATGAGAGTACCTAATTCTGGAATAATAGATATTGGAAATGGTCAGTATAGGTATTTAACAGAAAGAGAATGTTTAAGACTCATGGGTTTTGATGACTGTGATATTGACAAGCTAGAGGAAGTACATCCAAGAAGAAAAAATTGCACCTCAAGTAAACTATATAAGCAGGCCGGCAATTCTATTGTGGTTGATGTTTTAATAGCTATTATAAAAGAAATTCATAGAATGGAGGTAGGAAATGCAAGTAAATGATTTTAAGAATATACAAGAAGCAATAAAGTATGAAGTTTTACAAGATGAAAAAGAATATTTAAAACTCTTAAAAGTTATAGGCAATAATCAGAAATATGATTTTTCTAGCCAATTAAGTATATATAACAAAGAACCTGAAGCTAGAGCTTGTGCAACCTTTGATATGTGGAAGAAATATTTTGGCAGAGTTGTTATGAGAGGTCAAAAGGGTATTCCAATTTTAGTTGGAAGTGATATAAACAAAAAAGTTTCATATATTTTTGATATTAGTCAGACCACATCAATGGATAGGAATATTAATGAGGTTAGCTTATGGCAGTTTGACCACGAAAACCATAATGAGGCTTTAAAAGAAATAATAAATGCTTCTTCATTTGAAGCTAGTGATTCACTTAATGAAAATATATTTTCTTTAAGTCGAATTTATGGAGATGAATATATTAATTTGGCTCTTGCTGATTTGAGAATAGATATAGAGGATAGACTTAGCTTTGAAAAGTTTATGAGAGACTCAATATCCTATGCGGTAGCTAATAGGTTTAATACATTCTATCCTATGGATATGGAAAATTTAAAAAATAATTTTTCTAGGATTAATACAATTTCTTTAGAACAGATAGGTCTTGTAATATCAAGGGTTAGTGAAGATATTATAGATAGAACAATAGAAAAATCTAAGGAAATGGATCGTGCTAGGCTGCTGACAGAAAGGGCCGGTGCCGACTATAATAGAGATATAGAAAATATAAACGAAGATAGAGGAGGTCAAAATGATTTATATAGACGAGATGATAGGTCAAGAAGTAGAGATGGACGAGTTTTCACAGATGGAAGCGACAGAAGAAATAGCGATGAAGATCGAAGAGAAAACCTTGGATATGATGGAGAAGGATCTGGAATTTATGGAGAGATTTCCGAATCCGACATACGCAGTTCTAAGACTGTCTTACCTGGTAGGGAGCGAGGACATGGAGAACTGGAAGAAACTTCAGGAAATGTACGAGGAGAAAACACTTTTGAACCACCTGAAGGAAATTCAGAATCAGGTAGTGGACTATATCAAGAGAGAGAAAGTCAAGATGATGAAAGCACAAGGATTGACAGAGAAGATGATGAAAGAGAATCCAGAGGAATACCAAGGACAGATGAACAACTTGATGGCAACAGTGAAGAAAATGGCAATCAAGGAATACGTGGAAGCTTAGAAAATGAAATAAGCCAAGAAAAGGAAGCTGATGAAGCTTCTTTTTTTGATGGCAACAACATTGAAAAAAGAAAAGATTATTGGATTGTAGAATTTAATGAAAACCACGAATTAGTCCCTGATTATAGTGGACAGATAGTAACTAAAGACTTAATCAATATCCTAAGACAAAAGGATATTGATGTTAAAGACCATAATCAAACTCTTGGAGAAAATGAATTTGGAGAAATGACTGATGATTATATAGGATATTTCAAATTCTATTTTGACCACTATGTAGATGGCGAAGTTATCGAGCACTATAGGATTGACCTTGGTGATGGTGAAGAAGTAAATGAGCGTGAATTTTCATATTTAGAAGAGCAAGTTGCACTAAGTGAGGAAAACTCTTTACAAGAGGAAGCTAAGGAAGATATAGAGCCTAAATTTAAGATAGGTAATCAGGTTAGATATAAAGATAAGGACTTTACTATTACAGATTTTGATGAACTAAGTGGAGGACTTAAAACTGTAACTATTAGAGATAATATGGAATATATGGGAGGTATGATTAGGGGTTCGGAAGTAATTCCATATAGAAACGATTCATACCTTGAAGAAATCTTTGAAAATTTAAGTCAAACATCAGAAAAACTAGCAGTAAAGGTTGGTAAGGAATTTATTTTAGAAAATGAGAATACCTTTGATGGAATTAACTTAATTGAAACAGGAACTAAAGTAGAAGTTAATGGAGAAGAATTTCCCTTATACAAGGGTGAAACATTTGAAGAAAGTAGAAAGATTGATGACCTTTTAGATAGTGGAAACTATGAGATATACAAATTATCTGAGTATGAAAAACAAATTGAAAGACAAGTAGAACAAGAAAGCTTTATTGATAAGTTCAATCCAGAAATTGATCACATGATGGATAGATACAATGTGCCAAGACAAGCAGCCGAAAACTTATTGAGGGGTAAAGAAGATTTAAAAAATCTAGGCTATGAACCTAATAAGGAAAGGCTAAGCTTTGCTAGAAATTATGACTTGAAAAATCATATCTACTCAGAATATCTTACACCATCAGAAAGACTAGATAAAAATATCAAAGCTATTAAAATGCTAAAAAGACTTGAAAATGAAAATAGGAGTCCAAGAGAGTATGAGCAAGCCTATCTTGCTGATTATCTAGGTTGGGGAGGTCTTGCCGATGTCTTTGATGAAGAAAAGGGAGGTCAATGGCTTGAAGCAAGGAATATTTTAAAAGAAAATCTAACAAATGAAGAGTATTTGAATGCTAAAGAGTCTACTCTAACATCCTTTTATACACCTAGAGAGGTAATGGATGGAATATATAAGACTCTAACAGATATGGGTTTTAAGGCTGGGAATATCCTTGAACCATCTGCAGGAGTCGGTAATTTTATTGGTAATATGCCAAGTGAAATACAAAGCTCTAAAGTCTATGGAGTAGAAAAAGATAGTCTAAGCGGAAGAATAGCAAGAGAACTTTATCCTGAAGCTAATATTCAAATAAAAGGTTTTGAAGAAACAAACTTCTCAAACAATTTCTTTGACTTGGTAATAGGAAATGTTCCCTTTGGAGATTTTAAAGTTAACGATCGTGAATATAACAGAAATAACTTTCTGATTCACGATTATTTTTTTGCAAAGTCAATAGATAAGGTAAGAAATGGAGGAATTATCGCCTTCATAACTTCATCTGGAACTATGGATAAAAAAGATGAATCTGTTAGAAAATATATTAATGCAAGATGTGAGTTTTTAGGAGCTATGAGGCTACCTAATACAACATTTAAAGGACTTGCTGGTACAGAAGTTACTTCAGATATTATTTTCTTAAAGAAGAGAGATTCAGTTATAGAAAGAGATGACGATTGGATTCATTTAGCAACTGATAAAAAGGGTTTGACTTACAACAAATATTTTGTAGATAATCCTCAAATGGTATTAGGGGATATGAAAGAAGTATCTGGAAGATTTGGCAATACTATTACTTGTGATGAAAAAGAAGATGAAAAGTTAAAAGACTTAATGGATCTTGCAAGTAAGGAAATATCTTCAAATTCAAAATATGAAGAGGTCGAACTATTGGAAGATGAAGAATTAAGTCTTCCAGCAACAGATGATGTTAAAAACTTTTCCTATACCATTATTGATGAAGAAGTCGAACTATTGGAAGATGAAGAATTAAGTCTTCCAGCAACAGATGATGTTAAAAACTTTTCCTATACCATTATTGATGAAGAAGTCTACCTAAGAGAAAACTCAGTCTTAATCAAGCAGAATATATCAGATAAAAATAAAGAAAAGATAAAAGATTATCTTGATGTAATGAATGCTTTAAAAGATGTAATAGAAAAACAAAAGGACGATTTTTCTGATGAAGAAATAAAAGAGTCACAAGCAAAGTTAAACGAAGTCTATGATAACTTTTCAAAGAAACATGGCTTTATTAACTCCTTATCAAACACTAGAGCCTTAAAGGAAGACTCAAACTTTCCTTTGGTATCATCAATAGAAATACTTGATGATGAGGATAATTTCAAAGCTAAGAGTGATATATTCTCAAAAAGAACAATAACAAAGGCAAAAGTAGTAGACCACGTAGATACTTCCCTTGAAGCTTTGGTTTTATCAGTTTCACAAAAAGGATATGTAGACTTTGAATATATGGAATCTATCACAAGTAAAGATAGGAACACCTTAATTGGTGAGCTTGAGGGCGAGATATTTTTAGATATTAAGGATACAGACCTAATAAATAACAGAATGCCCTTTGTGAACTTTGACAATGACGATTCCTTTCATTTTTCATATGTATCGGCTGACGAGTATTTAAGTGGCAATATTAGAGAAAAAATTGGCTACCTCAATTCATATATCGGAGAAATTGAAAATGTAATAGATTTAGCACCTTCTGAAAAGAAAGACACATTATTAAACGAGTTAGGCAAACTCAAATATCAAAGAGAAAAATTACAAGAAGTTATGCCTGAAGAACTAACTGCTTCTGATATAAATGTAAGATTAGGAGCAACTTGGATACCTCAAAAAGATATAGAAGACTTTACTTTTAATCTTTTAAAAACACCTGGCTATGATAGGTGGAATATAAATGTTAGGTTTTCACCACATACAAGTGAATGGAACATTGAAGGTAAAAGTGTTGACTCAACTAATGACCTTGCTAACATGACTTATGGTACAAGTAGAGTAAATGCCTATAAGCTAATTGAAAATGTCCTTAATCTAAAAGATACAAAGGTATTTGACCAAGTAATAAACGATGATGGTTCTAAGACCTCTGTATTAAACAAAAAAGAAACTATGCTTGCAAGTCAAAAGCAGGAATTGATTAAAGAAGAATTTAAGAATTGGATATTTGAAGATCCTGATAGAAGATATAGGCTAGAAAAGATTTATAATGAAAAATTCAATTCTATTAGGAATAGAGAATTTGATGGTTCTAACTTAACTTTTGATGGAATGAATACAGAAATCAGACTTCGAGAACATCAGAAAAACGCTATAGCAAGGACTCTTTATGGTGGAAATACACTACTTGCCCATGTAGTAGGAGCAGGAAAAACTTTTGAAATGGTAGCTTCTGCTATGGAATCTAAAAAGTTAGGACTTGCAAGTAAATCATTATTTGTAGTTCCTAACCATCTAACCACTCAAATTGGTAGGGAGTTTATGCAGTTATATCCGTCAGCAAACATTATGGTGGCCGATAAAAAAGACTTTCAACCCAAAAATAGGAAAAGATTTATTGGTAGGATTGCAACGGGAGAATATGACGCAGTTATCATAGGACACTCTCAATTCGAAAAAATACCAATGTCTAAGGAATACCAGGTAAGGCATATACAAGACCAAATAGATGATATAGTTTCCTTTATTGATGAGAATAAAAGAAATAGAGGAGAAAATTTCACAGTTAAACAACTAGAAAAGACAAAGAAGAAACTCTTGGTAAGACTTGAAAAATTAAATGATGACTTTAAAAAAGATGATGTAATAACCTTTGAAGAACTAGGAGTAGATAAGTTATTTATAGACGAAGCTCATAATTACAAAAACTTATTTTTGCATACAAAGATGAGAAATGTTGCGGGTATCGGTCAGAGTGAAGCCTTTAAGTCTTCGGATATGTATATGAAATGTAGGTATATGGACGAAATGACAGATGGAAAGGGCGTTGTATTTGCTACTGGTACACCAATATCAAATTCAATGACTGAGCTTTATACCATGCAAAGATACCTTCAGTATGACGATTTAAAGGCAAGAGGATTAGAACATTTTGATGCCTGGGCTTCTACTTTTGGAGAAACAGAAAATACCTTTGAATTATCTCCAGAAGGCACTGGATATAGGCAAAAGACAAGATTTTCAAAGTTTTATAACTTGCCAGAACTGATGAGCATGTTTAAAGAAGTAGCAGACATAAAGACCTCAGATATGTTAAATTTGCCGGTTCCTGAAGCAAATTTTGAAGTTATTAAAACAAAACCTACTGAGGAACAAAAAGAAATATTAGAAGCTATTTCAGAAAGAGCAGATGCAGTTAGAAATAACCAAGTCGAGCCAACAGAAGATAATATGCTAAAGATTACAAATGATGGTAAGAAACTTGCTCTAGATCAAAGATTAATAAATCCACTACTTCCAGATGATCCTAATTCAAAGGTAAATGTATGTGTAAAAAATATCTTTTCGATCTGGGATAAAACAAAAGAAAAATCATCGACACAATTAGTGTTTTCGGATATGTCCACACCAAAAGGAGATGGAGAATTTAATATCTATGATGATATTAGAAATAAGCTAGTTAATATGGGAATACCTAAAGAAGAGATAGCCTTTATCCACGAAGCAGATACAGACAAACAAAAAGATGAATTGTTCTCTAAAGTAAGAAGAGGAGAAGTAAGAGTCTTATTAGGCTCTACTCAAAAAATGGGTGCAGGTACAAATGTACAGAACAAATTAATAGCCTTACACGATTTAGATGTCCCTTGGAGACCGTCTGACCTAGAGCAAAGAAGTGGTAGAATTGTTCGTCAAGGTAATGAAAATGATAAGGTAAATATCTTTAGATATGTAACAGAAAATACCTTTGATTCTTATTTGTGGCAGACGATAGAGAATAAGCAAAAATTCATTTCTCAAATTATGACTTCAAAAACTCCAGTAAGAGTTGCAGAAGATGTTGATGAAGCAAGTCTATCTTATTCAGAAATTAAGGCTTTAGCTACTGGAAATCCTTTAATTAAAGAAAAGATGGATTTAGATAACGAAGTTACAAAACTAAAAATGCTGGAAGCAAACTACAAGTCTAATAAATATAAGCTTGAAGATAAGGTAAATAAAATTTATCCTCAAAGTATTTTAAAAACTGAAATGGAAATACAAGCAGTTAAAGAAGATATTGCAAATGTTGAGAAATTAGGAGAGGGAGATAGCAAATTTACTTCAATCACTCTTGGTGCAAATAAAATTTTAGATAAGAAAGAAGCTGGAGAGAAGCTATTAGAAGAAATAAAAAAGGTAAAGATAAATGATAGCAAGGTCATTGGTAAATATAGAAATTTAGACTTACAAGTTTCATATAACTTTATGACTAATACTCACACTTTTAAACTCCTAGGAAAAGCAGAATACTCTGGAGAGTTTTCAAACTCTACTGATGGTAATATAACAAGACTTGATAATGCCATTGAAAAAATACCTTCAAGACTTGAAAGATTAAATCAAAACCTTGAAAACTATAAAGAATCTTTAGAAAATGCCAAAGTAGAATTAACTAAACCATTTGAAAAAGCAGATGAGTTAAGGGATAAGACACTAAGACTTGCTGAGATTAATAAACTTTTAGATATGGGAGAAGTAGAAGAATTAGAAAACCAATCACCATTATTAGAAGATTTAAAGAGGGCGATAGTTGATTATTCTAACTATGAGTTTTCAGAATCTAATAGCTATGAAGACTTTGACAAACTATACCCTGATTTAAGCCATATAGGACTTGCCTATACAGAAACTCCTGATGGTAAGCACTCGATTCAATATGAGGTAAATTTGGAAGAAAAAACATGGACTCAGTATGTAGATAATGTAGCTATTAGAACAGAATCTTTTGTAGAGGAAGATATATCTAACTCACAAGCTATTAAAGATATGACCGAAGCCATAAAGATGTCAAGTTTTGATGATCTGGTATCAGTAGATGAAGAAGATTTAAAACAAGCACTAGGACTAGAAATAGATGATGACGGAAACTTCTATGATCCACTAGCAAAAGATCTTGATAATGATGGAATACCAGATAGGTATGACAATGATTTTAAAGATAGTGATTACTTTGAATCAACTTATGATGTAGAGGATAATCTTCACGCAAAGGAAGAAAAACCATCAATATTGGGACAAATATCAAAATTCAAATCTGAAGAAGAAAAAGATAAAAATCAAGAAAAAACCGAAAAAGGACAAGAAAGATAGAAGAGGGCGAATAGCTCTCCTTATTTAGTACAAGGAGGAAATTATGGAATACAAAGATATTAGAGAAAACTTAGAAGAAATGATGAATGATAATTACAAGGATTTTATAAAAGCACTTGTGAGCATAGAAAAAGGTGTCAATGATGAAAAGGCACTTGAAGAAGTCTACGTTTTATATATGAACAATGACACAACAGGTCTACTAAGTGATGACTTTGACTATATGATAGATGATATGAAAGAACAAGGTAAGATTGTTGAAAATACCAATGAACTTGAAGAAAAAGACGACCTCATAAATCTCGTGGGTAATATAGCTGGCAAAGTAGAAAATCTTGAAAGAGAAAATGCTAATGGAGAAAAATTCAAAGTAAGTAATTTTTCAATTGTTTCAAAAGATGACGATGGGAATAAAATTTATACCAATTGTTCAGCCTATGGAGATAAGACAAAAGATTTAGAGAACCTAAAACAAGGAGATTTTGTTAAAATCTTCGGGCAAGTAAAAATAAATATCGATAACAACGGGAAAGAACATAAAAATGTTCGTATTTTGTCTTCTAAGCTCTTAAAAGCAAAAGAACAAGTAAAGAGTCAAGACAAGGATAAAAAGTCTATATTAGGGCAAATAAAAAGTTTTAAGACAGACGATAAAACTAAATCAAATAAGAAAGATCATAGCAAAGGTACAGAGAGGTAAATATTGGCAGTCTTCGGACTGCCTTTATTTTTTTATATGTATATAGCTTGTATAATGACGTAATACCTTGGAACAATTAATAGCTTATCTAGTCCAATTTTAAAAACTGCAGATAAAACAATGAAGATAACATATACCTTAACAGAGGAGGAATAGCATGAATAAATTACTAGAAACAATCAAGGTGGTATTTGTAGCAATTGGTGGATATATAGGATTTTATTTAGGTGAAATAGATGCTTTTATATATACACATTACTTGCTTTTGTAATAGCTGATTATATAACTGGAGTTTTAAGAGCAGGGGTTGAAAGAAAACTATCTTCAGCTATAGGATTTAAAGGAATAGCTAAAAAAATAATGATTTTTATAGTTGTAAGAATAGCAAACCTATGTGATGTAAATTTAATTAAAGGTGATGGAACCATGATAAGAACGGCCATCATCTTTTTTTATATAGCAAATGAGGGGCTATCTATAGTACAAGCAAGAATTCTCTCGCCTAACCATAGTGGTAGAAGAAATCAAAAGATAACTAAAATAGCAATCCATCACGCAACTGGAGTTATAAATGGTAGAAATATTGCTGGAGTATTTGTGCCAAGGTCAAGACGAGCATCTGCTTACTACAATTTAGGATCTGATGGAGTTATTGTTTTAGGGGTTGATGAATCTAATAGGGCATGGACAACATCATCTTCCTGGTGTGACAATAGAGCGGTAACAATAGAAGTAGGGAACTCTACGAGGGGACCTCAGTGGTTAGTTTCTGATTATATTTTAAATAGACTAATTGATTTAGTTACAGACATCTGCAGAAGAAATGGAATCCATCCTTGCACCTACACTGGAGGTAAGGATGGTGTCCTTCAAAAACACGAATGGTATAAAAACACTAACTGTCCAGGACCATATCTTGGCAGCAAGTTTCCATATATTGCAAGTGAAGTAAATAAAAGACTCAGAGGCGATAAGATTGTCAGTAATCCAACAAGTGGACTATATAGAGTTAGAAAATCCTGGTCTGATGTAAAAAGTCAGAAAGGTGCATTTAAGAATTTGGAAAATGCTAAAAGATGTGCCAATAGATTCGGATTAAAAGTATTTGATTCTAATGGTAAGATAGTACATCCAGTTGGAAAGATAATCGAAGAGTTAGCCAGAGAAGTTATAAGTGGAAAATGGGGAAATGGAGAGGAAAGAAAAAGAAGATTAACTAATGCTGGATATGAGTATAAGGAAGTTCAGAGAAGAGTAAATCAATTATTATAATTATTCTTATCTCATAACAACAAAAGTTGACAAAAAAAATAAAGAACATTATAATTAAACTTTAAGGGAAAAGGAGAAAAAGTATTTGGGAAATAATATAAAATTTTATAGACAAGAACGAGGTATTACTCAACAACAATTAGCAGATAGCTTAAATGTAAGCAGACAGTATATAAGTGAAGTGGAAAATTGTAAAAAACTTCCTACAATAAAAATTGCTTTTGACTGTGCCAAGGTTTTATGTACAACAGTTGACATGTTATTTTATTATAAGTAAATCACAAACCTTAAAAAATAGAGATTTAATTGCAAAATATATTATATTAAATCTCTATTTTTTAAGAACGGACGACGCCTATAGTTGACACGATTATTCAATTATGATATTCTAAGTATGAAATATAGAAAACAATTATAAGTTGATAGGAGTGAGAGTTATTTCAAATAAGAAAAAAATAAAAATTCTATTAGTTGTATATATAATTTTGCTCAGTTGGTTAGTTTTATTTAAGTTTGGATTTTCTATTAGTGATATGAGGAGAATAAGGGAGATTAACCTAATACCTTTTCGATATACTAATGTTGTAGAAGGAGATTTGTTTTGGTTAGAACCATTATTTAATATCGTAGCTTTTTTACCATTTGGAATTTTATTAAAAAAATTAAATCATGATGTTAAATTTGGTTTTTGGATATTTTTATTGGTTAGTTTATCCTTTGAGACGATACAATATATCTTATCAATAGGAGTTTCAGACATAACCGATATAATAACAAATGTTATAGGTGGAGTTGTTGGTATGGTAATAGTTACTATTTTAAACAAAAATAAATAATATATAACTATATTAGGGGCAAACTTGAACGTATACTAAAGTTATAGTTTAGCAAAATAAATAGAGTCAATTAGTAAAATAAATAGAGTCAATTATAGTAGCAATTTACGGGGGTTCAAGATGTGTAGTAAAGAAGTAAAAAAGTTAAAAACTATATTATCTATAAACAACTGCAATGAAAGATTAGGGAAAATTTTTCAAACCAGGGATAAATATTTTTTCTATGATTTGGGGACTGGGAAAATCTTTGAGTGCACATTTGAAGAATATAAAATATTCGAAAAGATATTGTCTAGTAAAGATAATAATGAACTCGAAAAAATGTTTAAAAGCAGTGATATAAATGTATTGAGTGAATTACTTGATTCAATAGAGAAAGAAAACTTACTTCAAGCTCATCCTTTTTTAGGTTTTACTGGAGATCAGGTTTTAAACTTGGAAGAGAATTTAAATAGAAAATTGAACCAAATTATATTGGAAGTAACTCAAAAATGCAACCTTAGATGCAAATATTGCATATATGGTGATGAAAATGATAAGTTTAGAAGTTTTAACGAAACTAAGGATATGCCTTTGGAAGTTGCTTTAAAGAGTATCGATAGTATTTTAAACAGAGTAGACGATGAGTTTTATATAACTTTTTATGGCGGAGAGCCATTAATAAATTTTAGGTTAATAAAGGAAGTTGTTGAATACGTATTATCTTTAAAGTTAAATACTAAATTGAATTTTTCAATGACAACAAATTTAACTCTCATGAGTAAAGATATCGCTAAATTTATTGCAAATACGGAAAATTTCTCAGTAGTTTGTAGTATAGATGGAGACAGATTAACCCATGATGAATATAGAGTAGACATAAATGGAAAAGGTAGTTTTGATAGGACATTAAAGGGACTTGAAATTCTATATAATGAATTAAAAAAGAAAGGAAAAGAAGATTTAATTCTATTGAGTACAGTTATCACTCCGCCATATGATGAAAATAAATTATCTAGGATACAATCTTTTTTCAGAGATTGCCCATATATAGACGAGAAAACATCAATTATTACAAGTTACGTAGATTATGGAAAGAAAATAGATATTGATGATTTAAGAAATAGGCTAGCTTATAAGTCATCAATAGAATTTATGAAAGATAATAATCCAGTTCAAGAATGGTCGGAAAACTTTATAGAAGATTTTAATTCAGAAAATCCATTTACATGGAATGGAATTTTGCAGAATCTTCAAAAAATCCATAGTAGACGTATTTCTGGCGAACCCATGAGTGAATACATAATGAATGGTTGCTGTATGCCTGGTGGGAGAAAATTATTTGTTACGGTCGATGGGAAATATAATTTGTGTGAACGCATGGGAGAAACACCCAATATAGGGAATTATATAGAAGGTTATGATGTAGATTCGATAAAGAAATATTATGTTTCTGATTATTGCAAGAAGTCTGAAAATGATTGTTCAAGATGTTGGGCAATAAATTTATGTAGCATTTGTTATGCAGTATGTTATGATAAATATGGTTTAAATTTGTTGACAAAAAAGTATAAATGTGCAAGTGAGCGCTTTGGTATAGAGAATTATTTGAGACTATATCATGAAATGATGTATTCTAATCCCTCTGTAATAGAGGATTTGAATAAAATGCAGTTGTTTTAAGAAGGAGGTAATTTTATGAAAATCACAAATCCATTAGGAAGAGACCTAAAAAGAGATGGAAGAGGAATAAAACCTCTTGCATGTATGTGCAGGAAAGGAATAGGTTTTTCATCTGCCTTGGGAGATGCTGACAATTGTTCTCATTGTGGTTGTAATTGCTGGCCACATAATCATGGGGCAAATGCATCAACAGCTAGTAATACATCTAGAACAAGCGTATAGAATCACGTAGGTAAAGGGGGGATAGTGCAGGCTATCCCCCCTTTATTTGGCTTGAGTTAGTTAAGTATGCAATTTAGACGAGACAAAAAAATCAACTCAGCATTATAATAATGCTATATACACTAAAAATAAAAAAGTGCTTGAAAAAGATCTGTTATCATATGCAAAACTAATATGCAAATATACTCTTATTGACCAAAAATCATAGATAAAGAGTTGGATTTTATTAATACTTGCCATTTAGCAAAAATATCAGTACTAAGTTTCACGGTATATCTAAAAGGCAAAAGTACACTAAAGATGCTTGTTAATCATATTATTTTAAAATGTAAATTTGAGAATAAACGATTTTTGAGTAACCCGATATTGTATAAATACATTATAATAAAACAAACAAAAGCAATATCTATATAAGGAAACAAGAACACCAAGACATCGCAAACGATGATTTGAGTATAAAATAGCAAAGAGCACATTTTTAAAATAAAATTAAATAAAGCCAACTTATGGCTGGATAAAGAAAGGCAAATAACAATAATTTTGAAATAAATTAAAAAATAGCAACTTGAGAGAGTATTTTGTGTCACTTGGGTGCATAGACAGTAATCAAACTAACAATTTGATAGTTGGTTATGATTTGGAAGGATAAAAATATATGAAAAGAAATATTTGGTTGAAATCTATTAAACAGTGTTATATTGCGTCTCCATTTTTGTTTATATCAATTTTTATACTCAGTGTATTTATGGGGCTCGGAGAACCGATTAAAATATATATATTACAACATTTAATCAATAGTATACAAAATTTTAATAGTAAAAATGATATTATAGTATACATCACTTTTTTTTTTTTGCGTAAATCTTTTTATTATAATTATTTCTCAAATAAATGGATATTTAAATCAAATATTTGTTCTTAAAATAGAATATTTTTTAGAAAAGAATTTTATAAACAAAATAAAGACATTATCATTAAGACATTTCGAAGAAGAAAACACCTATAATCTAATAAGTAAATCACAAGTTCTAGGACAAGGTAAAATAATAGATATTTACATACATTTTTTGAAATTAATTCAAGATATTACATCAATAATATCAATAATATCACTATTAATAAGTTATAAAAATAGTTACTGGTGGATCATACTTATTGTCCCGATACTTTCTTTTTTTGTAAATAAAAAAATGGGTGAATATGCATACAATGTAGAAAAAAATAATGTCTTAATATTACGAAAAAGTGAATATGTTAAATATTTGCTTACAAATAATATTGCGATAAAAGAAATAATGACTTTCCAATATATCGAAACCCTATTAAAGAAATTCATTAAATATAAAAAAAAAATATTGAAATATACAATTAAATTATCACTAGTATACAATATTACAAACACCAGTATTTTGCTATTTGAGTTAGTGATAAAGGTATTACTAATAGTTTTATATGTAATGAAATCGTTGGCTAGAAATGGGCTTGTAGGAAATGTAATGGGATTTATCTATTCTATTGAAAGTATACAATCAAGTTTTATGTCTATATTCCAATCTTTATCTGAGATTTATAAAGATAGATTATACGCAGAAAACTATTTTGATTTCATGAATATAAAACAAGATTTAATTGGTTATAGAAAATTGACAAAAGAAATCAAAAAATTAAGCTTGAACAATGTAAAATTTAAGTACGAAAATAAAATTATCCTAGATGGAGTAAACGCAGAATTTAAACCAGGTAAGCTAACAATATTAACAGGAGTAAATGGTTCCGGTAAAAGTACATTGATAAAATTGATATCTGGTTTGTATAACGACTATGAAGGCGAAATTTTTGTTAATGACTTGGAATTAAGAGTTATAGATAAGATATCTTTAAGAGATAGAATAGCAATTTTATTTCAAGATTATAATCAATATGAATTTACATTGAGAGAGAATATATCTATGTCAAATGAATACGATGATGCAAAAATTCTTAGATTACTGGATATTTTAGGACTAAAAGATAAAATTGATACTTTTGATGCTAGATTAGATACGCAGATGGGTAAATGGTTTGGAGGGGAAGAATTATCCAAGGGACAATGGCAAAGAATAGGTTTAGCTAAGGCACTAATAAGGGATGCTGATATGATTATCATGGACGAGCCTACATCAGCTTTGGATCCTATTATTGAGAAAAAATTTTTTGATCTTATTGATAAGATTGCTAAAGAAAAAATTGTTATAATAGTAACGCACGATTTAGATCTAATTAAAAAATATGATGTACACTGTTTAACAATAAAAGATGGAAAAATTAATTAGGTACAAAAAAATAAAATTTATATTTTTACTGCCCAAAAATATGTGTGTACAATTTTAAGAATCAGTCTTAAAAAGTTAAGTATTAAATTGTTCAGATAACTAGAATATTAGCTATTAAAGGTCGTGCTATAGAAAATTATGATTTTTTAATTTCGGAAAGCAATAAAGGTGGAGAAGATAATATCTTAAAGCATATAAATGTGTTATCAATGTGTAATGCAGGATTTTCTATGATTTCTATTACTGCAAGTGGAGCTGTAACTTTAAGTGCATCTACTGAAGATAACAATATAGTTTTAGGAAATTATAACGATTTAGATAAGATTTCAAAGAGTATTAATCATATACAACAAACTTGTATTGTTGATAAAATTTCACCATGTAAGTTTTGTGATGTATGTTATTTTTGTTCTTCTAAATGTTATTCAACAAATATTAATATTTTTACGAATCCCTATTTACGAAAACAAAGATGTATAAAATATAGAGAAAAGTTACAAAAATATGTTTGGGAATGATTTAATTCTATTTAGAATATGATAATAACTATTTTATAACAATATGTCATTAATAACTTTTAAATAGATTTAATTTATAGGGTTTGTATATTAGAGGGGAGAGATTTTAATATGAGTATTTTGGAAACTATAAATTAAAAAAATATTTTGGAAAAGAGCCCAATATTACAAAGACATTAGATGGGATTTCTCTTTCAATAGGAGAAGGTGAATTTGTTGCTATCATTGGAACTTCTGGAAGTGGAAAATCCACTCTTTTGAATATGATGGGCGGTTTAGATAAACCAACTTTTGGAAAAGTACTGGTAGATGGAAAAGACCTTTCTACACTAAAGGACGAAGAGTTGACTATTTTTCGCAGAAAGAATATTGGATTTATCTTTCAAAATTATAATCTTGTTCCGGTTCTAAATGTATATGAAAATATTGTTTTACCAGTAGAATTAGATAGAAAAAAGGAGGAAAACTATTTGGGAAATAATATAAAATTATATAGACAAGAACGAGGTATTACTCAACAACAATTAGCAGATAGCTTAAATGTAAGCAGACAGTACATAAGTGAAGTGGAAAATTGTAAAAAACTTCCTACAATAAAAATTGCTTTTGACTGTGCCAAGATTTTATGTACAACTGTAGATAGGCTTTTTTATTATATTGATTAATTATAATTTAAAGAATAGCTTGTATTTAAAAGTAAAATAAAACACAAGCTATTCTTTGCAAAAAAACAACAAAAGTTGACATAGGTGGAATATCTATGCTATAGTTTAAACTAATAGAAAGAGTAAGCAGGGATTATATAGAATTGATTGAATTTTAGGAGTATTTTGATAAGTTATTTAAAGGAGACAATACAGGAAAAGATTTGGGAAGTTATTTAATACATAGAATAAATTCTATTATTGTTATCCAAATAATCCCCAAAAAAGAGGAAGCAATGAAAACGCAGTAGTCTTAATCAGGAAATTTCTTCCTTAGGGAAAATCTATACTATAGAGAAAATCACTATATAAAAATAATGAATTGGATGAACACACTGTCAAGAAAAATTATAAATTATCAAATACCTCTAGAGATGTTTGTAAAATAACTTAATATTAACGCATAAATAACACTTATTAAACATGGAGGTTTAGGGAGGTGTGTATAAGAAGTTTAAAAAATAAAGAGGCCAAAGAAAAATTGTGTTTTTGGAAGAAAAACGTTTGATAGTAAATTAAAAGCTATTTCAATTTTGTTTTTAGTCTGTGAAAGGGGTATAGAAATGAAAAAAGTAATATTAAGTACATTATTAGTTGTTGGTTTATTAATACCTATGCCAACTAATGTTTTTGCATTTAGTGAAGAAGAGGTGTTATTTGAAGAAACGAAAATTAATAGTGAGGTAAATACCGAAGAAGAGAAATATGATATAACAGTATGTAACCCAAATGAATTGAAAGAGCCAAATGAAGAATTAGAGTATGACACAAATGAATTGAAAGAGCCAAATGAAGAATTAGAGTATGACACAAATGAAATAACTTTATTAAGAGCTACAGATAAAGATTTATGGGATGAATATTATTACAACGAAGGAAGTGTAAAGAAAAATATAACAGTAAGAAACTATTCTTATCCGTATAATGCTGGAGATGTTAATGTTTACATTGAAAATAGAGGAAACACAGAAATTAATGTGAATATTTATAAAGGCTGGTGGAATTCAGATACAATAACATATTACACAATAAAACCAAACTCTAGTAAAGTATTTAAAGTTTCATCAAGATATGGAACGCAAGATTGTACTGGTGGAAATCATTGTTATGGAGAGCATAATTTTACAGTATCTGTTTATAGCGTTGAAGGTCCTGTTTCATTTCATGGAAGAGCAAGAGTATATTATTAGATTATATACTTAAATATAGTGTTATGAAGAAAATGTTAAAGAAGCATCAAGTAATAATATTCTTCGGAATGTTATTACTTTTAAAGGGTGTAGCTTATTATTCAGAAGACATCGTACAATTTTTTAAACTTAGCAGATACAAATATTATACAGAAAGTTTTACAAAAATAAAACCAACAGAAGCAATTCAAGACATAAATGATGGTGAAGAAAAAATTTTAATATATTTTGGAAGGGATACTTGCCCATATTGTGTGAAACTTATAAAAAATATAAAAAATGTCTCAGATATTGCTTTAAGGGAAGAGATACCTTTTTATTATATCGACGAAAAAGAGAATCTCACAAAGGAGGATATATCATTAATTGATGAAGTGTTTGATATAAAATATATTCCATGTATAATAAGTGTTGAAAAAAATACAATAAAAATTTTTGACTATGAAAAGCTAGAAAGCAATGATTACGAAAATGAATTTAAAAAATTCATAAAAAGCTAAAGAAGGAGAGAATGATGAAAAATAAAAAAATGATTAAAAGATTAGCTTATTTATTTTTATCTATAGTATTTTTACTACCTTCAGGAACAATTGCAAATGCCTTTTCTGAGAATATTAAATATAAAATGGATGAAGAACAAAAATTATCCAGAGCTATATAGTAGATGATGGAAACTTTATACGCTTTGATATGGAAAAGGCATTAGAAGATAATGTAGATGAAGATATAATTGCAGCAGGAGACATATTTAATACATTGGCAAGTGCAGAATATGAATACTACATCAATGATGTAGAAGCTCAAACAAGATCAAAAGAACCTACACCTATACCTATATGGGGAAATTGGTGTGGTCCTGGGTATGGAAGCGGTGAACCTATTGATCTATTAGATTATGGTTGTAGAGACCATGATGTGTGTTATAAAGAAGTAGGATACCATAAGTGTTCCTGTGATGATGACTTTTTAAAATTTATTATAAATAATAAAAGAAGAATGACAGGTGGACAAAAACAAGCAGCAAATGCTGTGGAAGCTTGGCTTAGGATAAAATTAAACAATCCTGGGAAATATGGTAAATTTAGTTGTGTATGGTAATTAACTATGAAAAAAACATCTAAAAGAGAAGATAGAATAAAAAAAAATTTTATTTTAAATTCAAACAGAGTGAACTATATTATATGGTGATGGTTTTAATTGTATTTCTAGGTGTTTTGTTTTTTCCAACAGGAAATATTATTTTTGAAGTCTTTTCTAAAGGACCGTTTGTTGCAGGACCATATATAATGCTAACGCTTATGTTTTTTGTATTTGCTTTATATAAAAAAATATATTTATATCTATTTGTTATAGTATTATTTATAATTAGCTCATTAATATCATTTGTTGGTATAGCGATGGGTAGTACAAATGGTTATGAATTGCTGTTTTTTTTCCTACCAATTATAATATTACTAGTAATAAACATATTTGTAGCCTTGTTTACGTACAAATATAAATAAAAAGGTTCAATATTAAATACTATTGGTATAAAATTTTAGAGTAAGTATCAATAAATTTAGTATCTATTCTGGAATTACAAATAGTGTTAGAAAGTTATTTCTTTCTTGCACTATTTTTCAGTTCTTTGTCAAATAGTGTTTATTAAGAGAAATGTATCCACCTTAGAGAACGAGGTGATTTCTTTAAAACTAAATAATATACTTAGACCTATTGGTATTCATATAGGAATACTGATAGGTCTTTTTTTTATCTAAATTCTTTTATTATTTAATCTTTACTCAAAAATACTCCCTTTGTCCTAAGGGATATAGAGGAAAGAAAATTAAGGTTAAAAACAGACCTGATTTCTTTGCCTGTGATATAGGAGGTGGAGTATGAAAGTAAAGAAGTTTGAAGGTGAAAAAGATGTTATAAAAACTGAATACACTGATAGGGATTTAAAAGCAGAGCTTAATTTCTATCTATCGGATAAGTTTATCCAGGATCTCTTTCTTTTAGATGAAATTAGCCTTGAAGAATATAGGAAAATTAGGAGAGAAAACATTAAAAAATTCAAACCTATTCTTTCATCATTATGCTTCTTGTATATAAATAAATCTTGATAGATTTTATGGAACAAACTAAGCGGACTTCATATAAATTTGTAATCATGCCACTTATACTTGTAAATTTAGTAAATATAATTATTGCGATAATATTTACTGGCAAATTTTATGAAAAGCATAGCCAAAATAGTCTTGTAGATAGAATAAGAAGTTTAGAATAAAAATTTATAAATAATTTAAAAAAGCTATAGGCTTGTTCGCTTATAGCTTTTTATCTCTCCACTTCCTTTCCATAATAATTTTCATAGTTTTTCCTATACTGAACAAGGTCAGAAAATTGTTCTTTATTCAAAGAATACTCTTGCATAAGGGTGTTCTTTTTTTCTTGCAATTTATCGAGATTTGATAGTATTTCTTTTGTATTAGGGAGATTATTATAGTTCTCCAAGATTTCTTTTGCGGCTATTTTATAGACGGAAAGTTCACTATAATACTCATTTGCAAATTGCTTATCTTCAGGATTTTTCTTGTAGTATTTATAGATTTCACGATATTTATTTATAGTATTTATATTTTCCATATCTTGAATTAAACTCTTCATTTTAGCTTCAATTTTCTTTATTTTATCTAACAAGTCTTGTCTGTCATCAGCAGATTTTTTAATCAGATCATCGAGTTGAGTGATTGAATTAATTCCTTGCTCTCTCAGTTTGATTATTGAATCAGCCATTGTTTTGATATTATGTTTTCTTGCCCAAACTTCATAACCTTTTGAGGATTGAGCTTTTTCATTAGTAGATATATCAATGACGTTTCCTACACGTCTTTTAATAGGATTAGTTTTGTTTTTAATAGCTAAATCTATTCTTTCTTTGATTTTTTCTTCGGTATAATCTTCTCCGATAGTCTTCGATCTTGTAAATCTTTGTTTATCTTTATGACGAAAAGCAATGTGTTTACCAAATTTAATTTCATAATCAATAAATTTCATATTTTCTAAAAACTCTTCCCACGAGTTAGACCTATTAATCATTCTATCTATATCAAATTGCAGTTTAGATTTCCAAGAATTTCCTTTCTTGTTTTGGTCATATTCGTACCAAGACTTACCAGCAGTTTTATATTTTCTTTTGTAAGCTTCATAGTATTTATCAATGACTGAAAGCTTATTTTCTTTACATAATTCATCACTTTGATACCTGATTTTGTGGTAAGATTTTTTGTTAGATTGGTAGCACTTACCAGTCTTGTAATTAACATTATTAAAAATAATATGGTTGTGTATATGCCCTCTATCTATATGAGTTGCAAGAACAAACTCATAATCTTCTTTTAAAATTTTCTTACATAATTCCATTCCAATTTCGTGTGCTTTTATAGGATCAACCTCTCCTGGTAGAAAAGATTGGATTAAATGTCTCGCCAAAACTGTACCTTTAGTATCATTGTCTTCTCGAGTTTTCAAAAATTGAATATGGGCAGTAGATGGATGACATTTGAATGAAGATACCAAGATTTTTTCATCAGTTTTTTCACTCTTAGTTATATAATCTATTGCCAAATTTAGGGTTGATTTTATAGGATGTATTTTTGTAATTGCCATATTAGGCACCATAACTTTCTTTTGATTTATTTAGAAGTAGGGAATGGATCTGCCATATTTCTCTTGATAATTTCTCTATCTGCTTATTCATTGATTCAATTTCATTTTTGTAAATAACACCAGTTGTATTAGTTGCTTTTGCAATCTGGTTTATGTTATTTGTTGCATTTGAAAGTAGCCATTGCAGGTTTCTAAATGGTTCTAAATCCACTACATAAATTTCTTTCTCTAATACGCACTTTCTAAGAAAGTGGGACATAGTTTTACAATTAGCAAGTTTCATTTTCTTTTCAAAGATTTCTTTTTCTTCATCTGTTAAATATATTTTTAGTTGATTATTTCTTTTTCTATTATCCATAGTATATCTCCTTATTATAAAATATTGGGGTCTTAGGGTTCTCCCTAACAAGGTAAAATTGATAAAAAAAGAAGCAGTCCATAAAGGTTCTGCTTCATCAATTTTTCGTAAGTGGGTACTCACTTACTGTGCTTGCTATTAAAGTTATAAGCATTAAGCGTATATTAAGTTATTCTTCTAATTTTTTAGTATCATTTTCTAGTTCTAAGAACTTATCAAAATCACTTTTGTAAAGTCTATCTTGTATAATTCTATATTTTTCAAACTCACTCTCTGCGTGCTTTTTAGCAAGAGCTGCAGACACTTTTCCTGCATCGTTTAAGATTTCTTTATCCCATAATTGTAAAAATCCATTTAATCTTTTTTCCCAATCTTCCATAGTCATAGGGATATGTCTTTCTGCTTGTAGTTCTGCCATGTCCAAATATGATGAAACAATTCTTTGCATTTGATTTAATTCTTCTTCATTTAGATAATTTTTTGCAACAACTACATCATATTTATGAATTTTTGAATCTGGAGATCCTTCCCAAGTAGTAAGTCCCATATTTTTAGTTTTGTGGTTGGCTCTATCTACAATTAATTCAGCTGCAGTTTTTCCATGAATTGCATAGTGCAATTTGTTTTGAATAGCTGCAAAAAATCTTTTTGTTGCTTTTGCAGATGGATCATAATCTAAAGATGTAGCATAAATATCTGTGATTTTTTGATAGAATCTTCTTTCAGATAATCTAATTTCACGAATTTTTACAAGTAATTTTTCGAAATAATCCTTGGTAAGTTTTGTGCCAGAATTTTTGAGTCTTTCATCATCCATTGCCCAACCTTTAATTGTAAAATCTTTTACAATTTGGTTTGCCCACTTTCTAAATTGGACGGCACGTTCATTATTTACTTTAAAACCTACTGCAATAATTGCTTGTAAGTTGTAGTGTTTTGTTTCTCTTGAAACATTTCTAGAACCTTCTTTTTGAACTATTAAGAAATTCTTAATAGTTGCTTCTTCTTGTAATTCATTGTCATCAAATATTTTTTTTAAGTGCTGATTTATTGCTGCAGTACTGACATCATAAAGAGCTGCCATCATCTTTTGAGTAAGCCAAATATTTTCATCTTCATATCTAATTTCAATAGCTTCTTGATCATCACCATTTGCTGCAATAAAAGTCAAGTATTCAGCAGCAGATGATCTAATTTGAAGTTCCTTTTTATCATGATTTTCGTCTTTATTTTTATCCATTTCTTTACTCATAATTTCCTCCATGTATAAATTTCATTCTACCTTTAAACACTGGAATACTAATCAAGAATACAATTACATAATGTATAAAGGAATTTATCATCATACTTTTTGTTATTGGTAATTGATGATAAGTTTGACCTATTATTTTAAAAGCGGCTAGAGTGTTTGTTATAAAATCTAGTGCCAACCATAAAGCAACTGATGATCCTATAAAAGCAATTATATAGTTTAAAAACCTGCTAACCTTTGGTAGCTTTTGATTTATTAAAACTAGCAATATTCCATAAATTATTACTACTGTAATTGAAAGGGGAATAGCTAATTTGTTATCTAGTTTATCTTTTATGGATATATAAAATCCTAAACCTACAACTATAAAATCAATCAAAAATGCTGAGATTTTTACAGAGTAGGTAGAGATGAGATAGTAGAAAACTATTCCAGAAAGGATTAATAAAAAATATCCTGCAATAAAAATTCCCATAGAGTCTCCTAATAATCATCATGTTCAGGGCGATAGTTTTTAAGAAAATCTCCCTGAGGTATATTAACATTAACTGGTTTATTAAACTTTCCCATTTTTGCTAACTCAGAAATTTTTAGATTTAGTAAATTTATATCTACGCCTAACTGTCCAGCGATTTCATAATCACAAACTTGATCATTGATATTATCTAGGATATCTTCATCACTTATTAATAAATGAGCTGCAAAAATATTAGCTTCAGTTTCAAATTTATTTGTAGGATTTAGTACTGTTTGGTCATGAAAAGCTCCGCCGCTCATACAATAATCTCTGTGAAGTTGATCGTGACCTAATTCGTGTGCTAATATAGTCTTTCTATTAAAATTTGTGTTGCTACTGATAAAAATAAATCTGTTCCTTTGAATATAATGATACATTCCTAAAAGTATTTTTGTTTCAGGTAGATATACCAGGTTAATATTCAAAGCTTCTATTAATTCGATAGGATCTCGTGTCTTATATTTTTTTATAAGTCGATTAACCTTATCATATATATAGCGATTCATGCTCATAAAATCACCTAATCTTTTTTCTTACGACCGTATTTCTTGTTTTCTCTTTTAGCCTCCCAATAAGCACGAGTAATAGCTTCAAAAGCAGCATCTTTATCTTCGTCAGAAATTTCTCCACCAGCAAATAAAGAGCTTAGACCTTCAGTTAATGCTCTAGCTTTTTCTAATTCTCTTTTGCCACCAATGTTATAAACTCTATTTAAAAACTCGTCACTTTCTTCTAGAAGGTAATTGTAATCACAGTCCATAACTTCAGCTATTTTTTTGTAAACCTCGACATCTCTTGGGTATCTTTCTCCGTCTTCATAATGTACAAGAGTTCTTGTACTTATTCCTATCATCTTTGCAAAATCTGCTTGACTTAACTTTTCTTTTTCACGAAAATCCTTTAATCTATCCGCAAAGCCATAATTTTAACCTCCTGTACTAATATGCATTTATAACTTTTAATACGAACAATAGTGCTTGAATTATTTTTCTGTTTGAGATATAATACAAACTGAACTTATATACACATTATAGCGCAAACATTCAAGTTTGTAAATAAGTTGTATTGGGGTGATTAGATTGAGAATAAGTAAAACTTTAAAGAATATAATGAACATGTATGCAGATAGCAACTTGAAATTTGAAGAAATCAGTTCAGCTGCAAAACTTATTTTAAGTTTATATAGACAAGTTACCTGGGCAGTAGATAGCAGGGCAAATTTTATGATGTTTGAAAGTAAAGAAAACTATGGATCAACTTCAGAATCTGCTTACCTGTATCTTTCTACATTTGCTCCAGAAAGAGTTGAAGAAAAGTTTAATAATAGAGTTTCCAATGTAATGGATAGTAAGCTTATGCTTTTAATAATTTATGATGCCTGTGTTAGGCTAAAAGTTTATCCAGAATATGGAGTAATTTATCATAAGATTATTTATAACTACTACATCTCTGAAAAAAAGATTACTGATGAAACTTGTATGAGAATTGTATCTTTAGAGAGAACTGTTTATTATCAAAGAAAAAAGGAAGCAATTGCATTGGTTGGTGTAATAATTTGGGGATATACTTTACCAACTGCTATTAGTCAACTTGAAGACGGTCGTAGCATTGAAGAAATAATGAATATATAAGAAATTAATTTATGACGAACTGATTGCGTACTATTTCCGAATGAAAAAAGTACCATATACGAATTTTATGTGTACTTAAGTGCATATATAATATCCATGATGGGTGATTTGTACCTAAATTTAATATTGGCATTCATTGACTGAAAGAATTTATTTTCTTTCGGTCTTTTTTTATGCCCAGGAGAATATATGCAAAGAAATAGAAGTCCTCCTTGTGTGAATTTCATTTTCAAACAAAAGAAATTCATGTCAACAAGGAGGAAAAATTAATGGACAAAGAATATTATTTATTTGTAGAAGGGAAGAAAGTAGTTGTTAGCAAAGAGGTATATCTTGCTTATCATAGTGAATTGAATAAAGAGAAATATCAAATGAGAAGAGACAGGTTAAATAACTGTTTCTTTTTTTGTTCCTATGATCATGATGGTAATTTTGAAGAAAATTTAGAAGATCTGGAATTTGATGTTGAAAAAATTATCGAAACAAAGGAAATGATTGAAGAAGTAAGAAGAGCTATTTCTAAACTCAACCCTGTTGAAAGGGATTTGGTAGAAAGTCTTTTTTATAAAGAAGAAACAATTAGAGAAGTAGCTGCTAAATTGAATATTTCTCATCCAGCCGTTATTAAAAGGCGTAATAAAGTCTTAGAAAAACTAAAGGAAATGTTGGAAAACTTTTAGATGACAGTTGCCAAGAGGGTCTAATTTTCACTGTTACTTATACAGTGTGAATTGGACCTTTTTATTTAACCAAATTTATTTTTGAAAATTGGTTACCAAGAAAGACTTCTTTTCACTGTTAAGTATAAGAGGGTAATTTTAAACAATTTTGTTTCATCAAGATAAGTATTTTCTGATGGTCAAATTTAAAAAAGATTAATAACTCTCGATAAATTTTGAACCTTAACAACTGAATAGACCAAGACAAGACGTTAATCATTTTTGGAGCGTAATAACCTATCCGCCAAGATCTTTCTGCTGAATAATTCGGCAAAACAAGTACTGCTAAGCTAAAAGCAAGGGAAAAAGAAAGGGAGCGATAAGTAAGAGTTTGAATATAGGGAGGGATACCCTATTCGCTATGAAGAAAATGAGGATAATGATACTTCTAAGGTTGAAGCCGGCTCATCCTGAACAGAGGCGGAGGTGAGATTCCTATGTTGCTAATCCAAAGCACTTGTCAATGTCAAAAAACTTAAATTTACATAGGAGGTTATTATGAAAGCAATAAAAGTTTATAGCATGAGAGTTGCTATGTTATGTAGACTTTATGATCTTAAATTAATTAATGATAAGGAATATACAAAAATAAAAAATAGAATAGAAAATGATTATAAGAAGAGATAGAAAGTAGTTAATCTTGTGATATAATAACACTGTAGAAAGATACAAAATGGGAAGGAGGTAAAATGAATACTAAAGTAAAATTAATAAAAGCTTCAAATACAGGAGCTAGAAATAGAAATGCACTACATTTAGATTTAAAACGTGTTGCAGCATATTGTCGAGTTAGCACTGATAGTAAAGACCAACTTGAATCATATAAATCGCAAGTTGATTATTATACGAATCTAATAAAAAATAATAAAAACTGGACTTTGGCTGGTATATACGCCGATGAAGCAACTACAGGAACAACTGCTACTAAAAGAGCAGATTTCATGAGGTTAATAAGTGATTGCCAAAATGGAGATATAGACATGATAATTACTAAATCTATATCAAGATTTGCTAGAAATACATTAGATACCTTAAAATATGTAAGACTATTAAAGGAAAACAATGTTGGTGTAGTATTTGAAGAAGAAAATATAGATACTTTGACAATGGATGGAGAGTTACTATTAACAATATTAAGTTCAGTAGCTCAACAAGAAGTAGAAAATACCTCAGCCCATGTAAAAAAAGGACTGAAAATGAAAATGGAAAAAGGGGAACTTATTGGTTTTCAAGGTTGCCTTGGATACGACTATGACCCTATAACAAAAAGTATCTCTATAAATGAAGAAGAAGCTAAAATTGTCAGATACATCTTTAAAAGATATTTAGAGGGCAATGGTGGCTCAGTCATTGGTAGAGAACTAGAAGAGCAAGGATATCTCACCCCGAGAGGTAAAACAAAATGGTCTGATACTACAGTGTTAGGAATAATTAAAAATGAAAAGTATATTGGAGATATACTAATGGGAAAGACCTTCACAGTTGATCCCATAACAAAAAGAAGACTAGCAAACTTTGGTGAATCTGATAAATACCACATTGAAAATCATCACGAGCCAATTATATCAAGAGAAGATTTTGAAAAGGCACAGGAGATTAGACTCAGGAGAGCACAAAATAGAAACACCATTGCTAATAAGGATAGAAAAAGAGAGAAACTATCAAGGCAATACGCTTTTTCAAGTATGCTGGAATGTGGATTTTGTGGTGAAATACTTTCAAGAAGAACATGGCACACTAGTTCAATTTATAAAAAAATTAACTGGCAATGTGTAAAGTCAACTAAAAAAGGTAAAAAATATTGCCCTCATTCAAAGGGAATACAAGAAGCAGCAATAGAAAAATCATTTGTTGAAAGCTATAGGCAATTATGCCATGCAGATTCAACAATAATAGATGACTTTTTAAAGATTGTTGAAGAAGAAATAAATGATAATACTTTAGTCAAAGATTTGAAAAAGTTAGAAAACCAATTAAACAGAATCATTAGTCAAGAAAGAAAGTTAGTTGATCTTCATTTAGAAGATAGTATAGACGAAGAAGTTTATGCTAAAAAGTATAAAAAACTTACAAAACAAAAAGAAGAATTACTTGATGAAAAGAAAACACTGGAACTAACGATAAAAGATGAAGACTCTATTAAAGAAAGATTAAAGCAATTTAAAAAAGTCTTAGAAAATAAAGAAATTATAGAGGAATTTAACAGAACAGTATTTGAAAGCATAGTTGATAAAGTTGTGGTTGGAAGAATTGACAAAGACGAAACAGTTCATCCATATGACTTAACATTCTATTTCAAAACAGGGGTTAAAGATAGTCAAGATTCAAATAATTTTAAAGATAAAAGAAAAAATGCCAAAGACAATGACAGTGATAAATTGTGCTCCCACAAAAATGACGAGGATAAAAAATTATGTTCCCAATCAAAAGACAACGCACTGCGAGACGGTAGCTCTGTTGTCCAAACTAAATACAGAACATCATTTAGATATAGAAATAGGGGAAGATGAATTATCTGAAATTGACTTTTCAAAAGACGCAACTTACAGAGGAAGAAAATTTAAAAATATAAAAATAGAAGAAATATTAAAGGTATTTGGGATAAAAAGATCGCTAAGTAAAAAAGGAAGCCCATATGATAACGCAGTAAGCGAAGCAGTCAATAAAGTAATGAAGACAGAATTCATATATCAGGAGAACTTTACTAATTTCCAAGAACTTAATCTAAAATTAGCAGAATACGTATATTGGTATAATAACCTAAGAATTCATGGATCTTTAGGATATAAAACACCAG
Source organism: Peptoniphilus sp. Marseille-Q6390 (assembly GCF_965119475.1). NCBI lineage: Bacteria > Bacillati > Bacillota > Tissierellia > Tissierellales > Peptoniphilaceae > Peptoniphilus > Peptoniphilus sp. Marseille-Q6390. The sequence goes on from NZ_CBCPLS010000002.1 coordinate 658,704, forward strand.
TAGAATATAGAAAAGCAGAATAAAAAGCTCTGGAAGTTTCATAAATTAAATAAAATATATGAACAGACTGTCAAGGGCAAATTTCAACGAAATTTGGGCGAAGCCTTTACCTGTGATTGTCTGAGAATATATTTTATAATCTAAAGAAACTTTCAAGCTTGATAATGTTCGGTTATAAATTGTCTAAAAAAGGGTTGCCATTCCATGTATTTGGGTTCATTAGAAGAATGCCGAGCAATGGGTAACATGACACTGATGTGTTTATACACAAAAAAGCTACACGTGCGTTGGCTGACAACAGGGAGCTAAGTAAATTAACACCAGCTAAAATGTTTGACGCTATTAATAAATGACAAGTATATGAAATTGGTTTTACCTAGTTTAAAAAAGAAATTATAATGAAAATATGGAGGCTAAGAATATGAAGATTAATAATGAATGTTGTTGTGGATGCAAAACAGAAAAGCCGGATCAAATTAAAGACAATTGTCCTGTATGTAATAATGAAGGGATTTCCGTTAGTAAAGTAACTGTTGAACATCTAGTGGTAGATGATTATCGTAATGCTGTTAACGGAGATCAATATAAGATTTGCATGAACGAGGACTGCGACGTTGTTTACTATAACTTAGATAATGAAATAAAATTCTTGAAAGACCAAGTTAGAGTTCCTATCTGGTTTAAGAAAGATGCAGATCCTAAGTATGCTTGTTATTGTAGCGAAGTCACAGAAAATCAGGTAATTGAAGCAGTTGTAAAGCATGGCGCGAAATCCGTAAAAGAAGTAAATGCCATCACTGGGGCAATGAAAAATCCTAATTGTAAAGAAAACAATCCGTTGGGAGTTTGTTGTCATAAGATTATTCAGGAAGCTATCGATAAAGGCTTGAAAATGAAATAATTACAGTCGATATGTTCCTACAAACGAGAGCCAATCTTTGATATGTTCCCATTTACGAGCGTGGATATGTTCCCCATAACCATAGGGGTTGAAGCCCTAACCCTATTGGTACGAGATTCGCACAGCGAATTGAAGTAGCAATAGAGAGGTAGGTCTCATGCCAAGAATCTCCAAGAGAAGCGGCCGTCAGAGCGCTTCGATTGGTAAGATTCGACGGCGGAGGATTTGTTTTTTGTCAAGAAAATAAGATTATAGGTTATAATAGTGTTGAAAGTAGTAGCCTTTAGGATTTTTAGAGGGTTTTGTATGAATTTTGAAAAAATTGTAATTAGTTTATTACCTATAGCAGGATTGTTTTTGTCTTTCTTTTATAAGTATAAAGCAAATGGAAATATCAGTAAGTATAGTGGATTTAGAACAGAATTAAGTATGAAATCAAAAGAAAACTGGAATTATGCCCATAAGTATGCAGCCAAACTTTTGCGCATATATACTATATTTTTTATATTACTAAATATTATTATAATATTTAGTAATAGTCTAACTAATACAACTATGACAATCATAGTTGTATTGCAAATGCTATTCTACTTCATCATTGGATATAAAGTTAATAATGCTTTGGCGAAAAAAGAAAATAGTTAGAATCTATTAAGAATTAAAAAAAGATAAAGTTATGTATATTGAAAATAAAAAAATAAACCAGTAATACAAGGTGACGATGTTGAGTATATGAGTGCAGTGTTAATTCTTATAATTTTAATTGCTAATGCAAATGTTGTATGAACAAAAATGTAAATACAATTCTTAATGCTAATGTAATGGCGAAGGTAAGCGGTGGCTTCAATGACAAATTAACAAATTAAAAAGATCATAGTTTATGATGAAAATCTTAAAGTAATATTTAAATCTTCAGTTGAAGTTGAAATAGAAAATTGACAGGGATAAAAAGTAAATATACATTAGAAATAACAGTACCCGACACGCCTCTTAACAATGCGAACCAAGTCGGGTCTTTTGATTGCAAAAAATCCCCGCCACATATGGCAAGGGCTTGTTCCAAAAGTATTATATCTTAAATATAAGAAAATAGGACACGAACAAGTGCTTGAATAAAAATTGGATAATTACTTGAATGGATTGTGGATAATTACTTGAACACAAGCTGGACAAATACGTGAATGAAAATGTTAAACACTAATTTAAAAATATGTCCGATATGGAATTATTTTTAAATAGATTTGAATTATATGATTTTACACTTTATAATATACTTAGATTAAGTTCCAAAACGGAAATAATTCTAAATAGATAGAGGTGTAGGTTTATGGAAATAAAGCGTGATTATTATTTAGATAAATTAATACGAAAAAAAGACAATGGGTTCATTAAGATTATTACAGGAATAAGAAGGAGCGGTAAATCTTACTTGCTTAATAAGCTATTTTATAATCATTTGCTTGAAAGTGGAGTAGATAATAAACATATTATAAAATTTGCCTTTGATTCAGGAAGAGATTTATTAAAAATTGACGAAGATTTAATGGATTTAGATGTACTAAGCGGTGAAAGATTAGTAGATCCTAAAAAATTTTTAGACTATATCATGAGTAAAACGAATGATAACGATAAATTTTATATCCTCTTAGATGAAGTTCAATTGCTTAAATCTTTTGAGCAAGTCTTAAATGGATTTTTGCGTCAAAACAATTTTGATGTCTATGTTACTGGGAGTAATTCTAGATTCTTATCTAAGGATGTCATTACTGAATTTGCAGGTAGGGGTGATGAGATTCATATTATGCCCCTTGTATTTTCTGAATTTCTTCAAACTTATGATGGCGACAAAGAAGATGCTTTTGCTGAATATCAAGTTTACGGCGGTTTGCCAGCTGGAGCTTTAATGAAAACAGATGAAGATAAGATGAATTATCTAAAGGGGCAACTCGAAAATGTATATTTGCGAGATATTGTTCATAGGTATGACATACGCTTAACTTCTGAACTAGAAGACTTACTTAATATTTTAGCATCAGGAATTTCAAGTCTTACGAATCCAAGTAAAATAGCTTCAACGTTTAAGTCCATAAAAAAATCTAAAATTTCTGCAAATACAATTGATAAGTTTATAGGCTATTTTGAAGATTCTTTCATCTTAAAAAGAGTATATAGATATGATGTTAAAGGGAGAAAATATATAGGAACGCCTTATAAAATATACTTTGAAGATGTAGGGTTGAGAAATGCAAGATTAAACTTTAGACAGATAGAACCAACCCACCTAATGGAAAATATCATTTATAACGAATTAAGATATCGTGGCTATATGGTCGATGTAGGAATGGTCATTAAAAGGGAAAATATTAATAATAAAGATATAAAGAAACAGCTGGAAGTTGATTTCATAGCCAACCTTGGAAATAAAAGATATTATATTCAATCTGCATATAGCCTCCCTTCCATAGAAAAAATAAATCAAGAAAAAGCATCCTTGTTAAACATTGATGACTCTTTTAAGAAAATAATTATCGTGAAAGATCGAATAAAACCATTTTTAGATGAAAATGGAATACTCACTATTAATTTATTTGACTTTTTGTTAAACAAGGAAAGTTTAGACTTATAATGTATAACTTAACTTATTCGTTATGGATATATTCCAACATACGAGGCTTCCCTAAAAATTAAATTTTATCTGTGCTGACCACTCAAGCCACTGCGAGATAGTAGCACTTTTGTCCAAACTCGATTTCGATAAACATAAAAATATTTAAATTGAGCTGGATGAGCTTGATTTGATAAGTGCTGAAAGTAAGGCAACATATGCTCAAATCAAAGAATATGTTTGAAATAAATATGAATTAAAAGTTCCGTCATTATATATTGCACAGATAAAAAGGAAATGTGGAATAGAATTACGAGAACATTACAACAAGTCTAAAAAGGAGAAAAAAATTATTCCACAGTGTACACCTGAAAAAGAAGAAGCCATCATGGATGCTTTGAGATAATTCAAAATGATTAAATATAAAAGAATGACAGCATATGACTTTCTGCATTTATGACATTCCTACTTGGGATAGGAACAGTTATTATTCCTCTCTTACGAGGTATGAATTAGAAAATAGGCTCAATATAAAGATTGATAGGATCCTTTTTATATTTAAAGGAGCGTTGAAATGATTGATAAAAGCAATAAAAAATTTTGGGATAAATTTGCTAAGCTATATGCTCCTTTCATGAAAAAAGACAAAGGAGTATATGATAAAGTATGCGAATACATTCGTCCTCATTTGAATAAAGACATGGAGGTGCTTGAACTCGCTTGTGGATCAGGACAATTGTCGTTTAGTCTTTCCAAGCATACGAAAAGTTGGATCGGTACAGATTTCTCCGAGCAAATGATTTTAGAGGCTAAAAAGCGTGGGGAATACGAAAATCTTTCATTTGAAACAGCCGATGCTGTAGCATTATCCTATTCGCATGAAAAATTTGATTGTGTTTTAATTGCTAATGCACTTCATATTATGCCTAAACCGGATGAGGCAATGAAAGAAATATATAGGGTGTTAAAACCGAATGGAACTTTGTTCGCCCCCACTTTTCTATGGAAAGAGGGAAAGCAAAGAAAAATGATAAAAAGGTTGATGTCTATTATAGGATTTAAGATGTATCAAGAATGGGATAAAAAGGAATTTGAAGATTTTATTAAAGAATATGGATTTTCAGTAGTTGAAATGAAATTGGTATATGGAGGTCTTGCACCGATTGGTGTGATGATTGCATATAAAAAGTAATATTAAATTGTTATTTACATAGTAATATGAACTTAAAAGCAAAAGGGAGATGATTTTATGGATTTAGTACAGGCAATCCTTGTCGGAATTGCTATAGCAGCTATTTTTAACGGTGCAGTGGCTTCTTTGGTACTTATTAATCCAAGATTCTTTTTGGATTCTTATCCAAAGGCTATCCAAAAAATAGCTCCGAAACAAATGACAAAGCAAGAGAAAAAGATAAACATGACACTTACTATCATTATTGTGGGAGTTTGTTTTATTTATTCAACAATAAGCATTTTACATTCAGGAATCGTTGGCTTTTGGAATATATTTTGGATGGGATACATTCAGTGGAGTATATTAAATATAGGAGATTTTTTGTTATTGGATTGTCTCTTATTTCAAGGAAAATATAAAGAAAAGATAGTTATTCCGGGAACAGAGGGACACAAAGATTATGAGTTTAATAATTGGATGAAACATTTGGCAATTCGAGAACATTTTTTATTAGTTCCATTTTTTCTTGTACCAATTATAGCTACAATTCAAGCTTTGTTTGTTGGCTTTTTAGGAAGATATATTTAGAGTTGCATAAAAATTTAATAATTTTATAAGAGATACCATAAGAACAGTAAATCAAATCGGTTTACTGTTTTTTCTTTGCTCAAAATTAGAAAGAAAGGTGCAACATAGTCAAGTATATGGACACAATTTTTAAATACTTCTTTGCAGCTACACCATAAATATAATGTAAAATAGCCGAATCAAAAAAACTGTGATTGAAACAGAAAAATATGATAGACCTTATAAAATCAATAGGTTTTGTGCATAAAGATACGACGGTAGGAGCAGGTGTTGGTGGGCTTGATTGCTTCGTCCATGCCTCGTAGCATGGCGAGGCGATTGCCCTTCTTACAAAAAGCTAAGGACTTGATCATGCCAAGAATCTCCAAGAGAAGCGCCCACCAGGGTGATTCGATTGGCAAGATTCGACGGCTGAGGCGATTACACTTTTGACCAAACCTGATGTGATAAAAATCTAAATGTTGAAATTGAGGTGGATGAGTTTGGCTCGATAGGTATCTAAAGTAAATCTACTTATGCACAAATCAAGGAGTATATTTCAGAAAATTTGATTTTAAAGGTATCAGCATGATTGCACAGATTGATAAAGTGTATGAGGGAGCATGATAATAAATCGAAAGGGAAGATGAAAACGATAATGAAACATCTTGGAATAGCACTGGTCTTAATAACTATTTTGTCATTAACTGCATGTGTTAGTAATAAAAAAATAATTCTACCCAAAGCCGAGGAAGTAAAAGAAATTGAAATCATGAAAAACACTTCAGAAGATCGTTTAAAAATTGAGAACCAAGATGAGATATTCGGCATAATTGCTGATATTGAGGAAAATACCAAAGATACTGCAAGGGAAGTGTTAACGATCAACCTACAAATATTAATGATTATCTTATCGTTAAATTCCATCACAAAAATGCAGATGATAGTCCAAGCGTTGACTATTTATATAAAGGAAAAAACAGATCAATTAGATTTATTTAACAGACACTGTCTGGCAAATTATAGACAAGGAAATATTAATCATGTGAAGTGGAATTATTCTACTTCTTTTTTTGTTTCAAAATATGCTATAGAATATGATCTTTCGTGTTTTCATAAATTGAATATGGGCAGTAGACGGATGACATTTGAATATAGATACTAATATTTTTTCATCAGTTTTTCCCTCTTAGTTATGTAATATATTGTCGAATTAAGAGTTGATTTTATAGGATGTATTTTTGTAATTGCCATATTAATCACCAGAACTTTCTTTTGATTTATTAAGAAGTAGGGAATGGATCTGCCATATTTTTCTTGATAATTTTTCTATCTGTTTATTCATTGATTCAATTTCATTTTTGTAAATAACACCAGTTGTATTAGTAGCTTTTGCAATCTGGTTTATATTATTTGTTGCATTTGAAAGCAGCTATTGTAGGTTTCTAAATAGTTCTAAATCTACAACATAAATATCTTTTTCTAATACACACTTTCTAAGAAAGTGGGACATAGTTTTGCAGTTTGCAAGTTTCATTTTCTTTTAAAAACTTCCTTTTCTTCCTTTGTCAGTTTAATTTCTATTCTTTCATTTCTAAATCTATTTGCCATTTTATTCTCCTTTATAAAATATATTTCGGGGTCTTAGGGTTCTCCCTAACAAGGTAAAAATTAGCAGTAGACTTCTACCAATCACTAAATATATTAGCTCTTGGGAAGTCCTTGCATAGCACCTACCAAATACTCAAGTAAACTTTCGTGTGGTTAGGTGCATAAAAAAATGGAGCATGCCATAAAGGTCTGCTCCATTAATTTTTTCGTAAGTGTCCGTACACTTACTGTGCTTGCTATTAAAGTTATAAGCGTTAAGCGTTTTATTAAGTTTTATTAATTATACCGCATTTAAATAAATCAATTAAGAAGTATACGGTAGAGTAGAGCAAAATTTATAATTTGATTGATATTGAAAATACTTTTCAATTAAGCTATAATAAAAACCGAGGGATACCTCGGGAAAATTAATGGATGAAAGGAGATCTTTTATTGAAGGACAAGGAATTAAAAGTTGGTCAAATAAGAAAAAAAGAAATTCGAGATGCTGCAATGAGATGTTTTTTGAACAAAGGATTTCAGAATACAACAATGGAAGATGTGATTAAAGAAGTTGGCATGAGTACAGGTGGTGTCTATCATCATTATAAAAGCACAGCTGAAATGCTTAAAGATTTAATGCTTGATGGAAATCAGTATAGAAATAATTTAATTGATAATTATTTAGAAGCTCACATAGGTCAAGATAAATATGAACAGATGAGTGAAATTTTAGTGGATAAATGTCTACCAGATACTGATATTACTAAGGTTTATTCTCTTTTATTACAATCAAAAAAATATAATGAAGATTTAGAGAAGATGTTTCAAGATTTGAAAACAGAAACAGTAAATCAATTAGATTCAATATCTGATAAATTAGGAATTGATTCAAAGATTTTTGAAGATGGTTTTTTAGTAAATTATATAAATGGAATGATATTAAGCTCGCAAGTTCTTAATGCAAGAGATTCATATGATGAGAATAGGAAATATCTAAAAGATACAATTTTAAATTATATTTTAGATTTAGAAAAAAATAGATAACTAAGGAGGTTTTAGAAATGAATAAAAAATTAGAAGTTAGAGATTTAATTAATGTTGGTTTGTTTGCAGTACTTGGGTTTATTTTTATGCTAATAGGCTCATTTACAGCTATGGTTCCTGTTTTGATGCCAATTGTTCCCTTAGTACAGGGAATTTTAGTTGGACCTAGTAACATGCTTTTTTCAACAAAAATTAAGAAGCCAGGAATGCTTTTTATTCAAACAATGCTAATATCTTTAGCTTATGTCATCATGGGTCATGGTCCATGGGCACTTTTAACAGGAGCAATTGCAGGATTTATTGGAGAAATAATATTAAAATCAGGCTCCTATGACAGTAAAGGAAAATCTAGATTAGCATTTTCTTTTTCAAGTCTTTGTACTTTAGGAAACTATGTTCCGATTATCATCTCAAGAAATGAGTATGTACAAGAGCTTTTAAATCAAGGTTATAAGCAAGAATTTATTGACACCATGATGAAAGTTATGCCTGATTGGATTTTAATAGTCATGGCTATTTTAGGATTTATTGGTGCTTTTGTAGGTTGTAGCTTAGGAATTGTGTTTTTGAAAAAACATTTTTCAAAAATTGGTAAGTAAGAATTAGGGAGCGGGTTATTAGATATGATAAGGATAGATTTTAGAGCAAAATTATTTTTAATGATGGTTATTTCTTTTATTATGACAATTGGAAATATTCAAAGCCTAAATCCTATATATTATGTATTAATATGTATGCTCCCTACTTTTTTATTATTTTTATCTGGAAATATAAAATCCGGGATTAAATCAA